>CACZJU010000016.1 GCA_902781515.1 uncultured Bacteroidales bacterium
CGCTTTTGAGCCACGATGAATAAAGGCCTCGTCGCGAGGTACCTGTTTGCCTAACAGGTCACTAACAGGTACCTTATCAGGTAACTTGGTGTGTGAGGTATTGAGGTACCTGTCAGGTACCTGTTGCAGACACAGGTACCTCCATTCCAAGCCCGATGAATACTGGCCTCAACGCCTGTTAAGGTAGTAAGTTACCTGTTTCTTCACAATGCGTGTTTTTCAGGGTTAAGACACCATTTCAACAAGACCTAGACCTTATCGCCATAAGACCTAGGTCCTGTTGCCATAACATCTAGGTCTTAGCCAGCACACGATAGTATCGCTTGGCAGGGAGCGATAGTAAGGCTTGGCAGGGAGGAATAGTAATCCTTCGGGCATAGGGATAGTAAGGCTTCGAGGGAAGGGATAGTATCGCGTTATTTTCAGCGTTGTAATCCTTATCCCTACAATCGTGGCAGGTACAACCATGCTATGCCTGAAAATAGTTGTAATCGCAAAAAACCTCACTATGGGAAAAACTCAAACACCTATAATGTTGAGCTTGCGAACTTAATTGTCGGAGCAAGAATATAATGGAGCAAGAAATTGAGGGTTTCTTTTTGTGTTTACCTTGTTATTTACTATCTTTGCCAACAAAATAGGTAGCAGGAAATGAAAAGGGTGATTGGTTTGGTGGCGTGTCTGGTGATGCTGACGGCAGGGGCTGCGGCACAGCGGTTCCAGATGAAGCGCGGAGGGCAGGTGCTGGCTCATTCGCTGCTCTTCGACCCGTCGGAGCCTGACGAACGGATGCCTGAGGCTCTGAAGGAACTGCTACGTTGCTACGAGACTCGTCCAAGATATGCCCAGAGAAGCAAGGGAAAGGCTGTGGCTCCGTTGATGAGAACGATACGTCATCAGGGAGCTCCCTTTAACCGTATGTGTCCTCACTATACGAGTGATGGAGTGGTGAGTCAGGAGCCTTGTGTAGTGGGATGTGTTGCTACCTCGCTCGAACAGGCGCTTACGTATTATCGTTATCCGGAGGCTACTCTCGACACTCTGCATGGCTGGACTACAGACAATTACACCATAGAGGATGTGCTGCCTGGAGCACGTATCGACTGGAACAATATTCGCAACGACTACCGCTTGGGATATACTGATGAAGAGGCAGAGGCTGTGGCTCGCCTGTCGCTGTTCTGCGGAATGGCTGTACACATGTCGTGGGGCCAGTACAGCAGTTCGGCAAGCTTGGGACGTGCCCGCGAACCGCTATATGACGTCTTCGGCTATCGTACGGTGGTGTATCTGTCGCGAGCCTTGTATTCGACACCGAAATGGAATGCTCTGTTGCGGCACGAACTGGAGAACGGACGTCCTGTCTGCTATACCGGTCATAATATGGAATTTACAGGTCATGCCTTCAATATCGACGGTGTGGACGAAGAGGGGTACTATCACGTGCTGTGGGGCGAAAATGGTAATTGGGACGGGTATTTCGACCTCGATTACATGAATCCCTACGAGACGTTAGGCGATGCTTCGGGAGTGGGACAGCAGGAGGGTCTGTTCTGTAACCACACGGCAATGTTCATGCACCCTGATGATGTGGTGATAGATATCACCGATTCGCTCTCGCACGAGGATGCTTTTGCAGGTGTGACCGTTGACGAGATAAACTTCCGCCGACAGCCTGATACCAGCGGCTTCACGATTGCCGACTTCACGATGACGAACCACACGAACGACAGTCTGAACTTCACTTTCGAGGTACTTACTTATCTGCCTACTGATACGTTGATATTCTTGCAGGCGGACTACGTGGGACTTTCGGCTGTGAACCTTGCTCCAGGCGAGAGTAGGACCTGGCCTGTATATTGTCAGTTCACGGAAGCGGGAAAACGCATATTCAGTTTCTCTGCCGACGACGAGACTCTGCCATTTAAAATGGAAATAGACATTGCAGAGGGAGTATCGCCTCAACTGGAGTGGGGGAGCATCACGCATAAGCTGACACAATACGAAGACGGTATTGCTGCCGACTTGGAGCTCGATGTAACTAATTTGACAGCAACGGGTTATGCTGCAAATCTTGTAACTTTTATTCTGGCAGAAGAAGGCTCGTCTATCGACCAACGCCATTGGCAGGTAATGAGCATTCCGGCAGGAGAAACCCAGAGTATGGCAGTACGCTTCAGGCAACTGAGCGATGGCATGAACTATCACCTTACGGTTCGCAGCCCATGGACCATTGTCGGAGAGTATGATTTCACCGTTGATGCTTCGCAGGCCGCAGACGGAATAAAGGAAATTGAAAATGGAAAATTGAAGATTGATAATTGTTTGATATATGACCTTAGCGGACGTGCTGTGAGTCGTCCGATAAGAGGTATTTACATAAAACACGGAAAGAAGCTGTTGATTCCATGAACCCGATAGAACTGATTCATAAATACTATAAGGATAATCCAGAGTGTGAGCAGATACTGCTGACACATAGCAAGCAGGTGGCAGATATGGCACTCGCGATTTGTGATGCACACCCCGAGTTGGGGATGGACAGAAACTTCATCTACGAGGCTTCGATGCTACACGATATAGGCATTATTCAATGTGATGCCCCATCAATCTTTTGTCACGGAACTGAGCATTACATAAGACACGGATTATTAGGAGGTAAGATACTGAGAAGTGAAGGCTTGCTTAAACATGCTAGAGTGGCTGAAAGACATACTGGAACAGGACTGACTGTGGACCAGATTGAACGTCAGCAATTGCCCCTTCCACATCAGGATTTCTCCCCCGAAACTTTAGAGGAACAAGCCATCTGCTATGCCGATAAATTCTTCTCGAAAACACATCTCGACGAGCAGAAAACATACGAAAGGATACTGAAAAGTCTGGATTGGTTTGGACACGAAGGTGTCGAACGCTTCCAACAATGGCATGAAATGTTTGCTATTTAGGGATATTTCACATTTGTTTTAGCCTTTAATCCGCTAAAATATCGTATCTTTGCACGCAAAGATAAAGAATCACAACGCAGAGGTATTGAAGGGTAGGATTCTTACAACAATTATTCTTGCAAGCATGCTATGTATGCTTGCCTTTGCTGTTGTACCTTCTGCCTACCTATTTCATGGGTCTAATGGGCTATATGGGGCGCAGGACAGCACCCAGACAGATACTCTGCCGAGTAAGAAGGACAGTATTCCTGTAGCTGACACAATTGCCGTTGACTCGCAGCAGGCACACAAACAATTGACTGTGGACAGCGTGCTTAACAGTATAGATGCCGACAGTATTCTGAGCATGCTGGAATCGGGCAGGGTGCTGGAAGTGATGCCTGACAGTTCGAAGATGGACACTGTTCGTCGCGATACCGTGAAGCAGAGCAAGAGTGCGCTGGACCAGCCCGTTCAATACACAGCAAAGGACAGCATCGTGTTTGACTACAGCAATTCGAGGGCAATATTGTACGGCGACGGAAAGGTGAACTACCAGAATCTGGAACTCACAGCCGACCATATTGCCATGAGCCTTGACAGCAGTACGGTGCATGCTCACGGACGAGCCGACTCTACAGGAAATGTAAAAGGTCCTCCTGTGTTCAAACAAGGCAACGACCAGTATGAGCCCGACCACCTGAGTTACAACTTCAAGTCGCAGAAGGCTTTCATCTCGAACGTCTATACAGAAGAGGGTGAGGGATTCCTTATCAGTAAGGAGTCAAAACGTGACTCGTCGGGTGTGATGTATCTGAAAGACGGTATGTACACCACATGTAACGCCAAGCATCCACACTTCTATCTGAAGCTGACACGAGCAAAGGTGAGACCTGGACAGAACGTGGTATTCGGTCCTGCATATCTCGTTGTAGAGGACGTTCCGTTGCCACTTGCAATTCCTTACGGTTTCTTCCCATTCAGCAAGAAATATTCCAGCGGTTTCATTATGCCGACGCTGGGTGATGAGACACGACGAGGATTCTACATGCGTGACGGCGGTTACTACTTTGCCATCAACGACAATATAGACTTGAAGGCTTTGGGAGAAATCTATACCAAAGGCTCTTGGGGATTGTCGGCAACAAGTACATATCGCAAGCGTTACAAGTTCAGCGGTAATCTCTACATGAGCTATCAGAGTACGAAAGACGGTGAGAAGAATATGCCCGACTACGCATTGTCGAAGTCATACAAGATTACATGGAGCCACCGTCAGGACGCTAAGGCAAATCCCACACAGTCGTTCTCGGCAAGTGTAAACTTTGCCACCAGTAACTATGAACGCAACAATCTGGTATCGATGTACAATCCGGAGAGCTACACACAGAGTACTCGTACCAGTTCTGTTTCGTATAGCAAGACATTCAGCAATATCGGTCTGACACTTTCAGGAACATTCAACCTGAGTCAGAACATGCGCGACTCCAGTATTGCCGTAACGCTGCCTACACTCAACATCAGTCTGCAACGATTCTATCCCTTCAAACGCAAGAAGGCTGTGGGCAAGGAAAAGTGGTACGAGAAAATCTCAACGAGTTATACCGGTACACTGTCGAACTCGATAACCACAAAGGAGAACTTGCTCTTCAAGTCGAACCTCATAAAAGACTGGAAGAACGGTATGCGACATACGGTTCCCATTTCCGCTTCGTTCGCCCTGTTCAATTACATCAATATCACGCCTTCGTTTAACTTCACCGACCGTATGTATTCGTACAAGGTGAACCAGTCGTGGGACACTCAGAACCAAACCGTGAGTCGCGATACGACGTATGGCTTCTACAATGTCTATAACTACAATCTGAGTATTTCGGCAAATACCAAACTGTATGGTTTCTGGACGCCTCTTCCTTGGTTCGGAGGAAAGAAGATACAGACCATTCGTCACGTCTTCACACCAACAGTCAGCTTCTCGTATGCTCCCGACTTCGGACAATCCCGATTCGGATTCTGGGACAGTTATGTAAAGACTGATGCCAACGGAAATGTATCTACCGTTATGTATTCGCCCTTTGCAGGAATGCTTTACGGAACTGTGTCGCAGGGAAAGACGGGTAGCGTGACTCTCGACATTGCCAACAATATAGAGATGAAGGTGAGGACGGACAAAGACTCTACAGGATACCGGAAGATAAGCCTCATCGATGAACTTGGCGGAAGCCTCAGCTACAATATGGCGGCAAAGACCCGCCCGTGGAGCGACCTCTCGATGCGCGTAAGATTGAAGCTGACAAAGAGCTACACGTTCAGCATGAATGCCGTATTTGCGACGTATGCCTACGACATCAACGAGAACGGAAATGTTTATGTGAGTGACCATACGGAATGGTCGCGTGGCAGATTCGGACGCTTCCAAGGTATGTCGCAGAACCTTTCCTATACCTTTAATAACGATACTTTCAAGAAACTGTTCGGAAAGTCGAAGGATACAAAGAATTCGTCAGATAAGGAAAAGGATGAAGATGATGATGAGGAGGAGGATGAAACAGATCCGGAAATGCAGAACGTTGACCCAGATCGTGCCAAGGCGCGTAATGCAGCCAAGAGCGAAGGAAAGGGCGGACTGGACGAAGACGGATATGTAAAGTTCAAACTCCCTTGGAGCTTTACTGTCAGCTATGGTGTATCGATGCGTGAGAACACAGGCGGACACTTCCACATGAGTCGAATGCGTTATGGATATAAGTTGACTCACACCCTGAACTTCTCAGGTAATATACGCATCAGTGATGGTTGGAACATCAACTTCTCCAGCGGTTACGACTTCAACTACAAGAAACTGTCAATGACAACGGCTTCTGTGAATCGCGACCTCCACTGTTTCAATATGGGCTGCTCGATGGTTATTGCTCCTTATCGCAGTTACAACTTCACTTTCTCTTGTAACGCCAGCACTTTGGCAGACGTGCTGAGATGGAAGAAGCAGTCGAGCTATAGCAGTAACATCGACTGGTATTAATAAATAATAAAGCCGGACAGGTAATCATCCCATCCGGCCCTATTATCTATCATTTATTATTTATTATCTATTATTTATCATTTAATATTTATCATTTAGCTTCAGCCTTTGTCAAGTTAAACTTCAACAGACGTCCGCTATTGGCAGGAACCAACAACTGAGTGGGCTGTTGACTGTTGAACGAGATGTGCAAGGGGAATGACGCTAAAAGTTCCTCGGCACGAATGTCTTCGGTCTCATTCAAGTCATAGTATTCAAACAGATGCTTGGGAATGTTAACACCGATTTCAACATCTCTGTCGTCGAAGTTTGCTACACAAAGAACAATTGTATTCTCGTGACGACGAACGAATGCAAACTGCTTGCCGGCATTGAAATTGTCGTTACGCAAGTTGGCATACATGAGGTCGTACATCTCGCCTTCACGCAGAGCAGGTTCGCTGTTGCAAAGATTCAGCACGCGACTGTAGAACTGCTGTAGGGAAACCTCGCTGGGAGTGAGCTGACGATTGTCGAAGCGGTTGCGATTACGCCAACGACGAACGCTGTCCACCATCCAATAGTCGAATATGGTGGTTCTGCCGTCACGACCGCTAAAACCTTCGGCATCCATTCCGCGCTCGCCCAATTCCTGTCCGAAGTAGAGCATGAACGGATTCTTTCCCATTGTGGCTGCAACGATGAGCGGAGCACGTCCACGATCGCCGTCGCCAGCAAAGAAATCGCTTGCAAGACGCTGCTCGTCGTGATTCTCGAGGAAATAGAGCATGTGGTCGCGAATGTCGTCAACATCCTGCCAACGGCTCGTGATGTCGCTGGCCTGCATCTGTCCCTGAGTGATTGAACGGAGGCAGTCATAAAGTCCCACCTTGTCATAAAGGTAGTCGAAATGACCTTGCTCGATATAGTTGCGATACTCGTTGGGATTATATACCTCTGCAATAAAAATGATTTCGGGATAGAGAGCCTTCACTTGAGTGATAGCCCAACGCCAGAACTCTACAGGAACCATCTCCGCCATATCGCAACGGAAACCATCGATGCCCTTTTCTGCCCAGAAGAGCAGGATGTGGAGCATCTGCTTCCAGGTCTTGGGAACTGGGTTGAAATGGTTGCCTGTGCCTCCAACGAAATCTACTCCATAGTTCAGTTTTACGGTCTCGTACCAATCGTTCTTATTGGGATGAGATGTGAACTGGTTGTTGCCTGTGGCTTTTGCAGGGAACTCGTAATATCCTTTCAGGTCAACACCCTCGACATAGAGCTGTTCGCCTGGAATGTAGTAGAAATTGTTCTTTGGAGAGAATGCCTTTGACTGGTCGTCTTTGAGTCCCAAGTCAAAGATATCCTTTGGACAAACATCGCTATGATACGAACGAGACACGTGGTTGGGGACAAAGTCGATGATGACCTTCATGTCGGCCTTGTGAGTGCGTTTAAGCAGTCCTTCGAACTCTTTCATACGAGCAGGAATGCTGGTGGCGATGTCTGGGTCGATATCGTAATAGTCCTTTATTGCATAAGGTGAACCTGCACGTCCCTTTACAATACCTTCAGCATCACTTGGAATGCCGTAAATGGAATTGTCGGTTTGTGTGGCATGCTCGATAATTCCTGTGTACCATATATGTGTGGCTCCCAAAGCACGAATCTGCTCAAGTGCACGCTGGGTGAAATCGCCCATCTTGCCACAACCATTCGTCTGGATGGAACCATTAGGTTCCTGAGTGCGATTGTCGTTGCCGAAAAGGCGAGGCAATACCTGATAAATAATGATTTTATTATTCATCTTTTAGATGCCCTGAATAGTAACACCTTCCTGTCCATTGGCAATCTTGCCAATCATTCCCTGAAGAGCCTTGCCAGGACCACATTCTGTAAACTCTGTTGCACCTGCAGCAAGCATGTTCTGAACTTCCTGAGTCCAACGAACACTTGCTGTAAGCTGTGCTATAAGGTTCTGCTTGATTTCTTTGGCATCGGTGTGAGCCTTACCATCAACATTCTGATATATGGGGCAACGAGGAGTGCTGAAAGAGGTAGCTTCGATAGCTGCCTGCAACTCATCCTTAGCGGGTTGCATTAATGGAGAGTGGAAAGCACCACCTACGGGAAGAGGAAGAGCACGCTTTGCACCAGCTTCCTTCAGGCGAGCACAAGCCTCGTTTACGGCCTCAACCTCACCGCTGATGACAAGCTGACCGGGACAGTTGTAGTTAGCAGGAACAACGACACCTTTGTCCTTGCTTACTTCCGCACATACCTTCTCAACAACATCGTCGCTAAGACCTATAATGGCAGCCATAGTGCTGGGCTTTGCCTCACAAGCCTTCTGCATAGCTTGAGCACGGGCAAATACGAGTCTCAGACCGTCTTCGAAATCAAGAGCACCGGCAGCAACAAGTGCGCTGAACTCACCAAGAGAATGACCACCAACCATATCGGGCTGGAAGGCATCGCCAAGGCAGATGGCGCTGATGACACTGTGAAGGAATACGGCGGGCTGAGTGACGCGAGTCTGCTTCAGTTCGTCAGCTGAACCTTCGAACATAATGTCGGTGATGCGGAAACCGAGAATCTCATTGGCTTTCTCAAAAAGAGCATGTGCTTTTTCATTGCTCTCATACAGGTCTTTACCCATGCCCGTAAACTGGGCACCCTGTCCAGGAAATACAAATGCTTTCATCTTATTCTTTTTACCTTTTTAGAAAATTCGGGCAAAGATACGAAAAAATCCTGATACTATATTAATAATAAGAGGATTTTTGTGAGTAATGAGTTAAATACGACTTATTTCCAACGACCGCAAGTGAAGTCGGGGATATCAACTGGTTTGCTTCCCAGTATTACGGAACGGGCAGACAACTCAGTGATGCACGACCAAAGTGCAGCGTCGTAGATGCTGATATCAGGCTGTTTCCCTTTAATAAGATTATGAACGAGGCGGTAGTCCATGATGTAGTTCATCAGATTCTCAACACCCAGTTCATTACCTCGCTTTACAAGTGCTCTTGTATCGTCGTTGTGCTGGTTGTGAACATACGCTTCGGCCTCTGCTCCTGATAGTGTCGTTTGACCGTCAATCTGTATTGTCGGGAGAGGGTATTTCTGAGCATAGCCTTTAGTTCCACAGAGTGTTTGAAGACGACTGTAAGGACGTGGGGTTCGTTCGTCGAATTGTATCAGAATTGTCCGTCCAAGTGCAGTCTTTATTAGTGTGTTATTCACTTTGTTAGGTGCACTCATACTAACTAAAGATTCAAGTCTGTCGCCATGATGAATATCGAGCAGTTGACAGGCAGGTCCGAGACCATGTGTGGGGTAGGGGTTACCAGCATGGTCGGCGACCGTATAAGACACCCATCCGTTGTCACTTCTAAGATCGTGGATATATGCTCCTTCGCAATGACATATATCTCCGAACATGCCCTTGCGTTTCATCTCCATAATGCCAAGATGGAAGGTGTCGTAGCAGCAGTTTTCGAGCATTGTACATCTGCGACCTGTCTGTTCTGTTGTGTCAACCAAAGCCCAACACTCGTCAACAGTCATTGCAGCAGGCACTTCTATGGCAACATCTTTGCCGTTGTTCATTGCGAATATCGCCATACGGGCGTGACTTGCCCAGTCTGTGCAAATGTATACAATATCTACATTCCCGTCTTTACACAAATTTCTCCATCGGCTTTCACCCTGATAGACGGAAATAGAATCGTGTCCTTGCTGTTTCAAGGTCACCAAGGCGCGTTCGGTATTATCGGCAGAAAGGTCGGCTATGGCTGTGATTTCAGCATTGTCAACAACTGCATATCTACGTAATGTTGCCATTCCGCGTTGCCCCAATCCAATAAGTCCGATTCTTAGTTTTTGTTCCATTTCTATCGTCTCTTCGATGCAAAGATAGTAAAAATAAGTAATTCATGATTCGTAATTCGTAAATATTTCCTATATTTGCACACATATAAATAAATAAGGAATGGAAAACAACAATCACTTGGTAATTATGGCGGGCGGCATAGGTAGCCGTTTCTGGCCTATGAGCACTACGGAGAAGCCCAAGCAGTTTGTGGATGTTCTGGGGTGTGGCAAGACATTGATTCAGCTCACCACAGAGCGCTTCGAAGGTATTGTGCCAAAGGAGAATGTATGGGTTGTGACTTCTGCCAACTATATCGATATGGTACGCGAGCAACTTCCCGAAATCCCTGTTGGAAACATTCTTAGCGAACCTTGCCGTCGTAACACGGCACCCTGTATCGCGTATGTCAGTTGGCGAATAAAGTCCAAGTTCCCCAAGGCTAACATCGTTGTATCTCCAAGCGATCATATCGTTCTGGATGTTCGTGAATTTCAGCGTGTAATTAAGTCTGCCTTCAGTTTTGTAAGTGATAGCGATGCAATTGTCACTTTGGGAATGAAGCCCACTCGTCCTGAAACAGGATACGGATACATTCAGGCCGACTTGAGTATGGCTTGTACTCGCAACAAGGAAATATACCGTGTTGACCAGTTCCGCGAAAAGCCAAATCTGGAGATTGCGAAACAATATATAGCACAAAACAACTTCTTCTGGAATGCAGGTATATTTGTATGGAACGTTAACACCATAGTGAATGCATTCCGCATATATGCTCCTAAGATTTCAGCGATATTCGAGCGTCTGTTGCCATACTATGGAACAGAGAAGGAGCAGTTTATGATTAACGAATGGTTTCCACAGTGTGAAAGTATATCCGTTGACTACGCCATTATGGAGAATGCAGAGGAGATATACTGTTTCCCGGCATCATTCGGATGGAGCGATTTGGGTACTTGGGGCTCGTTGCTTGAGAACTCATCGCGCGACAAACAGGGTAATGCTTTGATTGGCGAGAATATAAAGATGGTCAACAGCAAGAATTGTATTGTCCACACCACAGAGGAACGCCGTGTAATCGTTGAGGGACTGAACGGATACATAGTTGCTGAGAAGAACGGAACATTACTCATTTGCCGTCTTGAAAACGAACAGAATATTAAGACATACAGCGAAGAATGAAGAAACTGCTCTCTCTCCCTCCCAACCTTGTTGGTGCGTTTCACGAGGTTGAGAAAGTTTCGCAAGAGGAATATTATTGCACAAGTGACCCCGTTGACAAGAAACTTGGGTCGGGTGGAGGAACACATTGGCTTCTGAAACGTTGTTGGCAAGACTGCGGCGAGGGGACTTTCAAGGATTGGCTGTCGAAGGAAAGGCGAATACTGATTCATGCTGGAGGACAAAGTCGCCGATTGCCTGCATACGCCCCAAGTGGTAAGATACTGACTCCCATTCCTATATTCCGCTGGGCTCAGGGACAACGCATTTCGCAGAACCTGCTTCAGTTACAGTTGCCGCTTTATGAGCGCATTATGGATGCTGCACCATCGTCGCTACACACATTGATTGCAAGTGGAGATGTGCTGATTCGCAGCGGAAGATTGCAGCATATTCCTGATGCGGATGTTGTGTGCTATGGCCTATGGGTTGACCCGTCTCTGGCTAAGAATCATGGTGTTTTCCTGTCGCGCCGCAACACTCCAAACGAGTTGGATTTTATGTTGCAGAAACCGTCTGTAGAGACTCTCGGCGAACTGATGCATACCCATTTCTTTATGATGGATGTGGGAATATGGTTGTTGAGCGACAGAGCTGTTGAAATGCTGATGAAGCACAGTGGGGGGGAGGGTGATGTGACGGAATATGACCTGTATGGAGATTTCGGATGCGCCTTAGGAACTAACCCTTCGAAACCGGATAGCGAGATTTCGAAACTGAAGGTTGCTGTTCTGCCACTGCAGGATGGTGAGTTCTATCACTTCGGAACTACAGGAGAACTGATTAGCAGTATGGTCTCGCTGCAGAATCTTGTCTATGACCAGCGTTCTATTATGCATCTGGGCGTAAAGCCTCACCCGTCAATATTCGTTCAGAATGCTCATCGCGAAATAGAATTGAATGAGAACAACCAGAATGTCTGGATTGAGAACTCATGGATAAGCAGCGGTTGGAAGATTTCAAATAATCATGTGCTGACGGGTATTCCAAAGAACAACTGGAACGTTAATTTGCCTGCTGGAATGTGTGTAGATGTTGTGCCAATCGGAATATCGGATTATGCTCTGCGCATATACAATTTCAATGACCGATTCGACGGCGACGAACAGTTCCTACCGAAGTTCCCAGTTTGTCATAGTATTGATGAGCTCGGAACATTACTAATGTTTTTGACAAACAATACTAATGCTGAGGGCGAAGCATTACTAATGTCTTTGCCGAAGTTCTCTGCGGCTGAATTATCAAATAAAGCAAACCTTGTCCGACTCTACGCTCAGCGTAATGAGTTACTGCGTGATAACCTGACCGAATTGGCTAACAATCACAAGAGAAGCATCTTCTATCAGACGGACTTGGCAGATATGGCTAAGAAATTCCATGAACTGAATGTCCAAATGCCCAAGCCTCTTGATGACACAGCAACAATGCTTCAAAGGAGCAGCGACCAGATGTTCCGTCGTCAGTTGCTGCACCTGAACGGCAAAGACGGTTCGGCTCATGAGGCAGAGGCCTTCCGGATTCTTCGTGAAGGAATAACCCAACGTGTACTCGACAATCGTCAGTCACCGAAATTGGATGTTTGTGCCGACCAGATAGTGTGGGGCAGAAGTCCTGTCAGAATTGATTTGGCAGGAGGATGGACAGATACTCCTCCTTTCTGCCTGATGCAAGGAGGACGTGTAATAAACATTGCAATAGAGCTCAACGGACAACCGCCATTGCAGACGTATGTAAAATGCAGCAAAGAGCCGAAGATTATATTGCGAAGCATTGACCTCGGTGCTACAGAAGTCATTACATCATACGAACAACTGATTGATTTCTCACATGTCGGTTCGCCGTTCTCAATCCCAAAAGCCGCATTATGCCTTGCAGGCTTCCATCCACAATATTCATCGAATGCCTATGCCTCATTGGAAGAACATCTTCGTGGCTTCGGATGTGGAATAGAGATTACATTGCTGAGTGCCATACCTGCAGGGAGTGGTTTGGGAACAAGTAGCATACTTGCAGCTACGGTATTGGGTGCTCTGAACGACTTCTGCGGATTGGGTTGGGATAAGGTGGAGATCTGTAACCGAACTCTTGTCCTCGAACAGATGCTGACAACAGGAGGAGGATGGCAAGACCAATACGGTGGTGTACTGCATGGAATTAAGCTATTGAGTACAACGAAAGGATTTGAACAGATTCCAGAGGTTAGATGGTTGCCGGATACTCTCTTTACTTCTCCAGAATTCTCAGCCTGTCACCTGCTATACTACACAGGTATAACCAGAACGGCAAAAGACATCCTTGTGGATATTGTACGCAATATGTTCCTTGGCGAAGCCGGAAGTCTTGAACTCCTCTACGAGATGAAGGAGCATACAATGGATTTGTATAATGCAATCCAACAGGCTGACTTCAACAGATACGGTCTCCTTGTCAACAAGACTTGGGAACAGAATAAGGCTCTTGATTCTGGTACTAATCCCAAAGCCGTAGAGTCTATCATCAACCTTGTAAAGGATTATTGTCTCGGGTATAAGTTGCCTGGTGCTGGAGGTGGAGGTTTCTTGTATATGGTGGCTAAGGATATTGAGGCTGCAGGAAAGATTCGTCAGATTCTGACATCCAACAGACCAAACGACAGGGCACGTTTCGTAGAGATGACTCTCAGTACGCATGGTCAACAAATTAGTCGCAGTTAGATACATTTTGAAAATTAATTTAAGGAGTGCTTTGTTTTTCCATAGATTTGCATTAACTTTGTACGGAAAAATTATTCTAATAAATTAAATCATAAAATTATGAAGAAGTACAATTTCAACGCTGGACCATCAAAACTACCCAAAGAGGTAATGGAGGCCACAGCTGCTGCATGTATTGATTTCGAAGGTAGTGGCCTTTCTTTGATGGAAATGAGTCATCGTGCCAAGAACTTTCAGCCCGTTGTTGACGAGGCTGTTGCTCTGTTCAAGGAACTGTTGGACATACCCGAGGGCTATAGTGTTATCTTCCTTGGCGGCGGTGCCAGTCTGCAGTTCTGCATGGTGCCTTACAACTTCCTTGAGAAGAAGGCTGCATATCTGAACACCGGTGTTTGGGCAACCAAGGCTGAGAAGGAGGCAAAACTGTTCGGCGAGGTCGTAGAGGTAGCTTCCAGCAAGGACAAGAACTTCACTTATATTCCCAAGGATTTCGTAATCCCCACAGATGCTGATTATTTCCACATCACAAGCAATAATACCATCTATGGTACTGAGATTTTGAAGGACCTAGACAGCCCCGTACCTATGATTGCCGACATGAGCTCTGATATCTTCAGTCGTCCCATCGACGTCAGCAAGTATGGTATGATTTACGGCGGTGCTCAGAAGAACCTGAGTATGGCAGGCGTTACCTTCTGCATCATCAAGGAGGATCTCGTTGGCAAAGTTAGTCGCGCAATCCCCACTATGCTCAACTACCAGACTCACATCAGCAAGGGTTCTATGTTCAATACTCCTCCAACTGTTCCTATCTACTGCGCTTTGCAGAACCTAAAGTGGATTAAGAACGCCGGTGGCGTGAAGGAAATGGAGCGTCGTGCAATCGAGCGTGCTAAGGTGGTTTATGACGAAATCGACCGTAATAAGCTCTTCGTTGGAACTGCCGAAGAAGACAGCCGTTCACGCATGAACATCACATTCGTACTGAAACCTGAATATGAAGCTCTTCAGGATGAGTTCATGGCTTTCGCTACTAGCAAGGGTATGGTAGGTGTTAAGGGTCATCGTGATGTAGGCGGCTTCCGTGCAAGTTGCTATAACGCAATGGATATGGAAGGTGTGAATGCTCTCGTAGCTTGCATGCAGGAATTTGAAAAAATGCACTAAATCATGAAAGTACTTATAGCAACAGAGAAACCATTCAGCAAAGTTGCTGTAGATGGTATTCGTGAGGTAACGGATAAGGCTGGTTATGAACTGGCTCTTCTGGAGAAATATACAGAAAAGGCTCAATTACTGGACGCTGTTAAGGACGCCGATGCTCTGATTGTTCGTTCTGACAAAGTTGATGCTGAAGTTGTTGCTGCTGCCAAGCAGTTGAAGATTGTGGTTCGAGCTGGTGCTGGTTTTGACAATCTCGACCTCGAAGCGTGCACAGCACACAATGTCGTAGCCATGAATACTCCAGGTCAGAACGCCAACAGTGTGGCTGAACTGGTATTCGGTATGCTGGTCTATGGTGTTCGTAACTTCTTCAACGGTACCAGTGGAACAGAACTGCTGGGCAAGAAACTTGGTATTCTTGCTTTTGGTAATGTTGGTCGTAACGTAGCTCGCATTGCCAAGGGCTTCGGTATGGATGTTTATGCCTTCGATGCTTTCTGTCCCAAGGATGTTATCGAACAGGCTGGTGTTCATGCTGTTGACAATCAAGAAGCTTTGTTCGAGCAGTGTGACATCGTAAGTCTCCATATTCCTGCAACTCCCGAAACCAAGCAGAGTATCAACTATGCATTGGTTGGTAAACTCAAGAAGGGTGGCATACTCGTAAATACAGCTCGCAAGGAAGTAATTGACGAGGCAGGTCTCATCAAGCTTATGGAGGAGCGCACCGACTTGAAATACCTGACTGATATCAAGCCCGATGCTGATGCTGAGTTCGCTGAGAAGTTTACAGGTCGCTATTTTGCTACGCCCAAGAAGATGGGTGCACAGACAGCAGAGGCAAACGTGAATGCCGGTATTGCTGCTGCAAATCAGATTGTAGGTTTCCTCGAAAATGGTATTACTAAATTCAAACTGAACTAATATGGCAACCATTAAACCTTTCCGCGGTTTACGTCCACCACGTGAACTCGTAGAGCAAGTAGAAAGCCGTCCCTATGATGTGTTGGAAAGCGAAGAGGCGAGGGTAGAGGCTGGTGATAACGAGAAATCTCTGTATCACATCATCAAACCTGAAATCGATTTCCCTGTAGGAACTAGCGAGTACGATCCTCGTGTTTATGAGCAGGCAACAAAGAACTTCGAGAAGTTCCAACAGCAAGGTTGGCTCAAGCAGGACGCAGAGGACATGTATTACATCTATGCCCAGACGATGAATGGCAAGACGCAGTACGGATTGGTTGTTGCTGCCTTGGTGGAAGATTATACCAAAAACGGCGTAATCAAGAAGCATGAACTTACACGTCGCGACAAGGAAGAGGATCGCATGAAGCACGTTCGTGCCACAAATGCAAACATGGAGCCTGTATTCTTTGCCTATAAGGACAATGAGGTTATTGATGCTTTGGTTGCTCGTTATGCAAAGACAGAGCCGGAATACGACTTTATTGCTCCCATCGATGGATTCCGTCATCAACTGTGGTTAGTGAAAGACAAGAAGGATATCGAAACTATCACAAACACATTCTCACATATACCTTATTTATATATAGCAGACGGACATCATCGTTCCGCTGCCGCAGCTTTGGTAGGAGCTGAGAAGGCTTCACAGAATCCCAATCATCAGGGTGGGGAAGAGTACAACTACTTTATGGCTGTATGTTTCCCTGCAAGTCAGCTGACAATCCTGGACTACAATCGTGTAGTAAAGGACTTGAACGGACGTACTCCACAAGAATTCTTGGCTGCTTTGGGTGAGAATTTCGATATTGAGTGCTTTGGTAAGGAACGCATTCATCCAAAGCGCAAGCATCAGTTCTCCCTATATGTTGATGGTTATTGGTATCTTCTGACACTTCACGATGGTTTAGCTAATGACGCAGACCCAATTGGTGGGCTTGACGTCAGTGTTAGTAGCGATTTAATCCTTGATAAGCTGTTGAATATTACAGACTTAAGAGGTGATAAACGCATTGATTTCGTAGGAGGGTTACGTGGCTATGAAGAACTGGAACGTCGTGTTGATAGCGGAGAGATGAAGATGGCACTTGCTCTTTATCCTGTATCTATGCAAGAAATCATGGATATCGCAGACAACGGTCAGATTATGCCTCCAAAGGCAACTTGGTTTGAACCGAAATTGCGTAGTGGTTTGGTAGTTCACAAACTTAGTTAATGACAGACATTGTAGATAGTTATTTCACAATCAAAGGTGAAAGCAAAGGCGAGTACAGCGAAAAACGTAGCAAGTTTCTCGCTTTTGCTTTTCATGTAGAAAACGTAGAACAAATTAAGGAGCTCGTATCACAACACGAAAAGAAATATTATGATGCACGCCATGTCTGCTATGCATATATGTTAGGACATCTTCATGATGTTTTCCGTGCCGTAGATAATGGCGAGCCATCAAGTACTGCCGGGAAACCGATTCTCGGACAAATTATTAAGAATGACCTCACAGATATTCTTGTAATTGTCGTAAGATATTTTGGTGGCGTGAAATTAGGCACAAGCGGATTAGCAAACGCATACAAGGAAGCAACATCTATAGCTTTGGAGAATGCCTTAATTGAAGAACGTACAGTTGATACAACAATTAATGTTAATTTTGAATATCCATTGCTTAACGAGGTAATGCGTGTAGTAAAGGACTTAAATCCTAAGATTCTTAAACAAGAATTTGAATTGAATTGTCTCTTAACTCTACAAATCAGACAAAGCGAAGCAACTACGCTTACAAGTCGTCTTGAGAATATTAGGGGTGTAACAATAGAACATAATTAAACATAACGTCGATTCTTATTATATTATAATGAAGAATATAACAGGTAAAGAATACGCTGCACAAAAATATAATGAGGCTGTAGTAAAAGAACGAATGCTATTGCTTGATTATTTGATGAATGAACAGAATGGATATAGTCGTAATCGTGCGAAAGATATTTTGAAAGGACATGGTGTGCAGGTTGATATGAAGTTGGTAACACAATGGAACTACGAACTTCAGCCTGGACAAACTGTTAGGATAAGCAAGCATAAGAAGAAAACTGAACTTCAGAGTCAGTGGCTTCGCATTGTTTATGAAGACAAGGATATTATTATTATCGACAAACAAATTGGAATACTTTCCGCAGGAAACTCTTCCAAGCAATATTGTGTGAAGACTATTCTTGATGAGTACTTTGAACGCCGACATTTCAAGTGTCACGCTCATGTTGTTCACAGATTAGATCGTGAGACCAGCGGATTAATGGTTTACGCAAAGTCGATAGAAGCTGCACAAATATTAGAAAAGGATTGGAAGCAGCGCGTGTTTGACAGACGCTATGTCGCTGTCGTAGAGAATGTTATTGAGCAAGAAGGTGGAACATTAGAGTCTTGGCTCAAAGATAATAAGTCATTTGTAACTTATTCAAGTCCAGTTGATAATGGTGGCAAATTGGCAATTACACATTATCGTGTTGTTGGCAGGTCGGAAACGGAAACACTTGTAGAACTACGATTAGAAACAGGAAGGAAAAACCAAATACGTGTTCATATGTCAGACATTGGTCATCCTATTGTTGGCGACATGAAATATGGTGCAAAAACTAATCCGTTGCATCGAATGTGTCTACATGCTTGGCGTCTGTTCTTGTATCATCCCATAACTGGCGAAAGACTTGAATTTGAGACACCTTTCCCAACAGAGTTTATTAGACGATTTAACATTAACCAATAAAAAATATATTGTTATGAAAAAGAATTATTTATTTTCATTTGTTTGTGCTACTCTACTGTTTACGAGTTGTGGCACAGGTGGTGGTATTGCCTCAGGCACTGGTTCTACAGGAGCTGCACTTGCAGGTTCATCTAATAGCACCACAAGCCTGCTCACATCTGCAGGTACAGGAGTTTTAGGAACACTTATGTCTACCCTACTTGGTAATACAACAACTACAAATTCAATTGTTGGTAATTGGGTATATTCAGGTCCGAAAATTGCATTTGAGAGTGAGAATATTCTGGCTCAACTTGGAAGCACTGTCGCCAGTGCAAAGTTGGAGCAAACATTAGGAACTCAACTTCAGCGTATTGGTTTCACAAACGGTAAGACCTCTATGGCTTTCGACTCAAATGGTTCGTGCCAGATGTCACTTGGACAGCGTACTTTACCAGGAACATATACATACAATCAGAAGACAGGTCAAATGACAGTACAGGGTGCATTGGGTCTTACCACTATCACGCCGTATGTATCAGTTGTTGGCAACGAAATGTATATAATGTTTGAAGCTGATAAACTATTATCAGTTTTGGGAGCTGTATCAAGCGTAGCAAAGGTCTCTACCCTAACCTCCCTCCTATCAAGCTATAATGGTCTTCGTCTTGGCTGGAAAATGTCTAAGAAATAATAGACAGCTTATAGAGTAACCCCTTTTTTAAATATTGCGAAGCTTGCGGTGTCACATTTTTCACCGCAAGTTTTTATGTGGGAAAAATCTTACGGAATCTATACCATCTGGAATATTATTCTTCTCCTTAAATTTGGCAACAATCTGTCTGCATATATCATTCACGCATCCTACAGTCGGAATTACCCATACTTCGTTTCGTATTCCAACTTTACCATCATCGCGCCTATATCCCATGAAAGACTTTATGGGCGACACCTCTGAATCGTATGATGGACGAATTGAATCATTAAGTGAAACATTACTATAATCTAATATTCCTTCAAGATTAGTTGCAATATTATTATGGTCAACAAGTTGTCCCTCTTCAATTGTTTCTACAGCATGACCTATCGGATACCCATACTTAATAATCTGTTCGTTTTGAGCAATCTTCCTCAATGCGAACTTATGTCCTGCCGGCACTCCATTTCTTGGTCGTAAAGCCACAGCTACATTATCGTCTGGGTGTATTACAATATAATCTTTCATTTGATAATACGCTCTATGGTAGATAACATTCCATCAGAAATAATCATAGAAATATCGTCGGAAAGCATTTCCTGCAATCCCGATATATTTGTAAGATCACCTTCTTCGTGCCAAATGACGTCCTTTGCAGACAAAACGCCTTGTGCAATACGACTTATATCTCCATCATTCCACAAGCTATCGAGTAATTGAATAACCTTCTCATCGTCCGATGGAATAAAGCATTCACCATCGGCTCTTGATACGCCACGATAACATACGCATATAGATGCCAATCCGAGAACAATACCCTTGGGTAGTTCTCCCTTTACATTATAATATTTCTTTAGCGCAGGGAGGTCTCGTGTCTTAAACTTCGAGAACGAATTAAGCATAATAGAAGTCAATTGATGATTTACGTACGGATTGCAGAATCGTTCCAATATACTGTCGGCATATGCCGTAAGTTCATCGTACGGCATATCCAATGTCGGCAAGAGTTCATTGAACATAGTGTTACGAATGAATTGTCCTACAACTGGATGATTACATGCATCTCGAACGATATCCAACCCTGCGAGATATGCCACAGGAGCCAAAACGGTATGAGGCCCATTAAGAAGAGTTACCTTACGCAAGTGGTATGGACCTTCATCATGAGTGAAAATTACATTTAAGTCCGCTTTCTCGGTAGGCAGTTCCCTTGAGATGTTTTCTATAGAAATATTCTGAGGAACCTCGATAACCCACAAATGATACGGCTCACCCTGAACAATAAGATTATCTGTGGCACCAATACGCTGATTAATTTCATCAGCTCCTACCTTTGGGAAACCTGGAACTATTCTGTCAACCAATGTTGAACAGATATAACATGCGTAATCTACCCATTCCCTGAAATCATTCGCATCGCCATTCATGGAACCGTTCCACGCATCAATATACTGATGTATACAATTAGACAGCTCGCGTCCGTTATGGAAAATGAGTTCGCATGGCAGAATAATCAATCCCTTCGATTTATCTCCATTGAAGGCCTTGAATCTATGATACAACAACTGGGTAAGTTTGCCAGGAAATGATGCTGCTGGCTCATCATTAAAAGAACATGTAGGGTCAAAAACTATTCCTGCTTCAGTGGCATTTGAAACAAAGAATCTCAGTTTAGGAATGCTTGCCAGTTTCTTGAAGTCCTCATAATCCCTATATGGGTCAATGGTGCGACTTATACTGTCAATAAGAGTAATGGAGTCAATCTGTGGACCATTAATACATCCATTGTTAGGACATAAGTTTAGGGAATAAAATATTAAAATACGCAAGCATCTGTTTTTCATCATCAATGACATCACGCAACTGTTCCAGTCGGGCACGATTCGGCGATTCATCAAACCATAACCTCAGATACCCATTTCTGCCATATTTCTCAATCAGATGTTCTTTCATCCTTTGATAATGCTCCTCGCGAGACAATTCAGGATAATGGTCAATACCATATTGTATGGTCCTGCGAATAATGTCCTCTGATTCGATGAATCTGTCAGCCTCTGCAACAATGCGTCCATAGATAGAGCGAGGTGGATTCTTTGAAGAAGCCCTGTGATCTTCAACAGCTTCAGCTATCATGTTAATCTCCTCATCGCTGAACCACTTCGGAAACATTTTGTCCTCACGTACTATTTTTGCAGAATCAACATGATGAAACTCTCTTCCATTGATTAATCCTAAATCGTGGAATGCAGCAGTTGCATACGCAATGTTCACATTCACATCCAGTTTTTCTGCAAGCTCTATACTCTGACGGATAACCATATCAGCATGTTCACGCTGATGGGCACTATCGAATTTGTCGTATTGTGGTAATATGAAGTTTACGACATATTCACGTAATTCAGGAATAATCGCTTTCCCAATCAACATAGTACCCAAGGTTTATGAAAGTGGTATTGCCAAGATCAGTACAAAGCTATACGTCAGCAACAATGTAAATGCCAACAGGTGCATATCATTATACGGATAGCCAGTAGGAGTGTATGCTGTAGAATAGACTGATACAGTTTCGAAATACCGCTTATCAATATAATCGTAAAGGATATAAACCATGCTTCCTACTAAAAGTCCGAGCAAGGCTCCGCAGAGGATATCGCCTGGGAAATGGACACCGAGATAGATACGCGAATAAGATGATATACATGCCCAAGCAAACATACTAATCGCAACAATACGGCACCTCATAAGCAGAGATAAGAATATGAATAAAGAGAACGTATTTGCAGCATGACTGCTTACAAATCCATAATTACCTCCAGTGTATCCGAGGACTGTATCTATGGTATGAAGGAAGGTGACATCGTGAGTCGGACGCCATCTCATAACCAAAGGTTTGATAAGTCCGCTGGAAAGTCTGTCGGCAAGAGCAATCGTAATCACCATTGCGGCAACAACCAGTAGTGTACGTCGCAGATTGCAGTTCTTCAGTATCACGTACAGTATAACAAGCATCAGCGGAATCCAAGTTGTGGTTTTTGTCACCAACCACATCACGGAATCCCAGTACACCGAATCGCTTCCATTCAGCGCTACCAATGCATTGTTGTCTATTTCTTTCAGTATCTCCAGCATAAACCAGAATCAAATTAAATCACTTCTATCTGTTGCTTCTCAATCCAGCCCTGTTTGCCGTCGGACAATACTATTTCACTCCATTCATTAAGCGAGTTGTCACGAATCTCTACATACGTTCCCTCGTGAAGCACAAAGAGGTCGCTACCAGAGGCAGAAGGTGTACTCTTGACAACAGCAGACGGAGCCATCACTATAGCACCATTCCTGTTCTTCAAACGATAGTTCTGTGACCATGCGAACACGTTCCCGACAATTGTTGCAAAGAGAAGAACTACAGCCATTGTGAATCCCGTCTTGCGCAACCATATAGGCTGGGCATAAATATATATTGCCAAGAATATCAAACACAGTACAAAAAGTATTATTGAGCTGTATGCCCAAGCATCAGCGCTCATCCAATTAACCATTGTGTGATACCACGTTACGAAGAAGAATTCATGTTTGGGAATCACACGGTCTATTGTCTTGGAACGAGCCATATCGAGGTTGAAACGAATGTCCTCGTCACCAGGATTTAGCAAAGAAGCCCTTTCATACCAAAGTATTGCATGGGAAATATCATCGAGACGATAATAGCAGTTGCCGAGATTGTAGCAAACGGCAGAACTCTCCCCCATCTTTGCAATTCGCAGATATGTCTTCGCAGCCTTTTCAAAGTTATCCTTGGCATACGCGTTGTCTGCCATAACTTTTAGCGAATCGGCATTTGCTGCACTGGAAATGAGAAAATGAGAGAATGCAAAAATGAGAAATATCAACAGGCGTTTCATTGCACTTTTACTTTTTAATTTTCAATCTGGTTTATGACCTCCGATGCGTCGCTATAGAGACGTTCCATTGTTGCAGACGGGTCGCCGGGAGCATATTGTGCAAATTCACAATCGCTAAGCACCTTCAGGAAACGATCTATTGCTTCGGCACTTACTCCACGTTGCTCAAGCTGCTGTCCTACGTTGTCTTTCGTCAGCTCTGCTACGGGCAGGTTTAGCTTATCACCTACATAACCCCAAAGAGCACGTGTGACTTCTTCGTAGAAAGACTTAGAATTGCCTTGCTTCAATAGTTTCTTTGCCTGTTTTAGGCGCTTAGATGCCATCTTTCCAGCTTTCTTCCCACGTCGGCGTGCTACGTTGGCATTAGCTTTTGCCTGACGATAGAATATCGCAATCGCAGAAAGGAACAACAGTATAGCACCAGCATAGCCCAACCAGTAATTGACGCTGCTGAAGAACGACATTCCCTTCGCCTTTAGATTTGCCTTCGTGGTCTTGATGTAACGTATGTCGCTATTAAGTATAGTAAGGTCTTCCTGATTTACATTCCTACGCACATTGTGACTTGCAGTTTTGGCAACAGCAACGTGGAATGAATCTGTTCGCAGCGTTTTGTAGCTTTTACTGTTGGTGTCGAAATAGCAGAACTCGACAGGTGAAATGCTGTATTTGCCTCCATGACGAGGGACTGCAGTATAGTCATATACCACATTACCTGAAGCTCCATTAGTACCGACCTTAGATTTGTCGGTAGTCTTGGGGTCATACGACTCGAAGTCCTTTGGCCATTGCACAGTTGGAGTCTTCATCAGTTTCATATTTCCTACACCGCTCACCACCAGACGAAGAGATACTGCATCGTTGGCATCAACTTGTTCGGGTGTCAGCGACCCGCTGATGGTGAATTGAGTACCTACTGCACCAGAGAAGTTGGAGGGACGAGTTGGGAGTGGGTCAACCTGCAGTTCCACAGCTGGAGCAACAATCGTCTTCTTCACACGAACCAGCGATGAACCACCACCAAAGAATGCGTCGAACGGGTCAAGTGAACGCTCCTGCTGCACAACGTCAGCTTCGAAGTTGATGGCAGGCACAACCAGTTTCCCTATCTTCTGAGGGAAGAGCACATACTGACTCCAAACAACAGTGCCGTAGTTCTTTCCATTCACACGTTCGTATTTGAGAGTCTTCTGCTGCGGAAGTTCTATCTCCTGAGTATGGAAACCATCGAGATCAGGCATCTTGCCAACACATTGGTCGATGCTTACGAGAGTGTAAAGCTTATATGTTATCAGAACTGCCTCCTGCTCATAGAGACGGCGCTTCGATGCTGTGACGGTGATGTAGAGATCGTCCTTTGTTATACGGTCACCGGCATTCTGCGTTCTCATTCTGGTTGCTCCGGATTGGTTCGACTGGTTCTGCTGCCCTAAAGAACCGCCGCTTGAACTACCATTGCCTTGCAGAATCTGTATGCTTGCCTGATTGCTCTTATACGTCTTTCCGTCACTTTTCACAGTAGCCACAGGCAGTTTGTATGTACCAGCCTTTTGTGCCAGCAATGTGTATGAGAAGGTTTTCTGACTGGTGTGCGATGTTTTGCCGTTGACTATGGAGAAACTGCTCGACGAGGACACGCTGGGACCAAACAGAAGTTCGAATCCTTGGAACTCGCCCACCTGTATGTCGTCAATATCTTGCGTGTTCACAATATAGCTAACACGAATACGTTGTCCTTCCTCCACTTGCGAAGGGGCCTGCACCGTCACTCGCACTTGCGCAAAGACAATGAGAGAATGAGATAATGAGAAAATGAGAAAGAATATTATTCGTTTCATTCGATTATCAATTGTCGATTATCAATTATCAATTATCAATTGTTCTATTACCATTGTTTCTGAAGGCGGCGAGGCTGAGCCTGCTGCAACTGCTTCTTCACCTTATCCTGAGTCTGACGTTCGTTCTGCATGGCAGCGTTAAGCATCTGTTCGGCATTCTCCTTACTCATCTGGTTTTCCTGCTGCTGTTGCTGTTGTTGCTGTTCGTCCTTCTTTTGTTGCTGCTGCTTGTCTTGCTTCTGTTGTTCCTGCTTCTGTTTGTCCTGCTCGTTCTTGTCACCGTTCTGGTTGTCCTGACCACCGTTTTGCTGGTCCTGATTCTTCAACTGTCGCTGACAAAGCACAAGGTTGTAGCGCGTCTCATTGTCCGCAGGGGCACAACGCAGAGCCTCTTTGTATGCCTCAATGGCTGGTCCGAATTGTTTTTGACTTTGCAGAATAACCCCCATATTATGGAATATCATGTGGCGTTTCTCTTTATCGTGCTCGGTCTTCGACACCTTCTCATACAGTCGCATTGCTTCTTTGGGCTGTCCCAGAAAGAGGAACGAATTACCCAGGTTGTAGTTTATCTCAACTCCTGTGGAATCCTTCTCGAAGCCTTTCTGATAGAGCACCTGTGATTTGTCATAAATAGAGTCGCGATACTGACGATTGCCCCTACGAATATAGTCACGCACGTTCTGCGAGAATAAATTAATAGTGAAGAGTGAAGAATGAAGAATTATGAATATTACTAGTTTTTTCATATATCTCTTAAACTTCTTAAACCATTAAACCATTAAACCAATTAACCCTTACTAAAGAGATGAAAGTTCTGCAATATGTGGTTCTTGCGTTCGAGCAGACACATATCTACGAGCAACAGGAAGAGAGCAAGGATGATGAAGCCTTGATACTGTTCGTCGAACTCGCTGTATATTTGACTTTCCAGCTTTGCCTTTGCAAGTTTATCTACATACTTCGAGAGTTCCTTCTGTGCCGAACTGCTATTATCTACATATATATAAGCACCGTTTCCGGCACGTGCTATTTGTCGGCACATCTCTTCGTTGAGGCACGACACAATGGGGTTGCCCTGGTCGTCGATGAAATACTGCGTGGTTCCAGGTATGGGCACATGAGCTCCATCGGGAGAACCGACTCCGAGTATATATACTCTTATGCCTTTCTTTGCGGCTTCCTTTGCAGCCTCCACTGCCCCACCCTCGTTGTCTTCACCGTCGGTAATGAGAAAGATGGCACGCGATACATCCTTCTTCTGAGTGAAGGAGCGCGAAGCAAGGTCTATGGCTGTGGCAATGTCTGTGCCCTGTGTGGCAATCATGGACGGGTCAATGCCATCGAGGAACATCTTTGCCGAAACGTAGTCGTTGGTGATGGGGAGTTGCACGAAGGCCTGTCCTGCATACACCACCAGTCCAACCTTGTCGTCCCTCATATCGTCAACCATATTGCTTACGAGCATCTTTGCCTTATCCAGTCGCGACGGACGTACATCATTGGCAAGCATGGAGTTGGAAACGTCCATAGCTATGATGGCTTCAATACCATTGCGTTCCGAAGTGTCAATCTTCGTACCGAACTGCGGACGTGCAGCAGCAATTATGAGCGAGGTAAGAGCCAGAAGGAGAAGCCACGCCTTAGTCTGTGAACGCCACAATGAAACATCAATCATAAATTCCCTCAGCAGGTGCGGGTCGCCATATCGGCGCAGGCGTTTCTTCCTGCGATAGCTGCTGTAGTAATAAAGTAGTGCCAGCAATGGGATTATTGCTAAGGCATACAGATATATTGGATTTTCAAATCGAAACATCTCTATATTTTACAATTTGACGATTTTACAATTTGACGATTTTTTATGGGATGCGTTTGAGGATGGTGAAGCGGAGGACGACTTCAAGCAGGAGAGACAGTACAGCACCAAGTGCAAAGGGAAGGAATGCCTCGTAGCGTTTTGTGAACTTCTTGACGTTGAGCTTCGTCTTCTCCAGTTTGTCAATCTCGCGATACACCTCGTGCAGGCTCTTTGTGTCCTTAGCGCGATAGAACTCGCCGTCGGTCTTCTGGGCAATGCTTTCGAGGGTCTTGGCGTCAATCTCCACAGGCACCTGAATGTACTGAATGCCACCAGCCACCTGCATGGGATAGCGTGCCAGTCCGTTGGTACCAACACCGATGGTATAGACGCGAATGCCGAAGCTCTTGGCTATCTCGGCTGCTGTCAGCGGACTGATGTCGCCTCGGTTGTTAGAACCGTCGGTAAGCAGTATTATCACCTTACTCTTGGCTTTCGAGTCCTTCAGACGTGCTACGGCAGATGACAGACCCATACCGATGGCTGTTCCGTCCTCGATGAGGCCCTTTGCCGTCATGTCGCATTGCATTCCCTGCAGCATGTTTATGAGCACGGCGTGGTCAACGGTCATTGGACATTGGGTGAAAGCCTCGCCAGCAAACAGCGTCAGTCCGATGTTGTCGTTGGGACGGCCCGAAATAAACTCGATGGCGACTTCACGGGCAGCCTTCACACGGTTTGGGCGCAGATCTTCGGCAAGCATGGATGTGGAAACGTCCATACATAGCATAATGTCTATGCCCTCTACGTCGGTCTGCTTCCAGTTGTTTGTGGTTTGCGGACGTGCAAGGGCCGTTATTGCCAACGAGATGCAAGTCAGGCGCAAGAGGAATGGAGCGTGCATGAGATACTCTTTCCATGAGCGGCGAACGCCCTCAAAGGCATAGGTGCTGCTTACCTGCATGACAGGGTGCGAGCGTCGCCATCTAAGCACATACCATATTATATATGGCACGAGCAAAGCTAGCAGACTGAAATATATGGGATTCGCGAATTTCATCTTAACAAGTCAATTATTCTGTAAATTATCCAACCGAGAACGACGGTGGAAGTGGCTGTGGCAACGGCAATGACTATGCGCATAGTCCAGATGCTCACACGCTGTCGCTTGGCTTCAGGTGTCACAATTATCTCCTCCTGTGGCTGGTTGGGATCTTCTTCCTGCTTTGTTTGGTTGATGTATTCGAGTGCCGTCATCAGGTTGGCATCATTCTCGTTGATGAGGGTTGTCCACTTGGCAAACTTCACGAGGTCGGCGGTCTGGAACAGTTCGCGCAGTTCCTTCAATGCCTCTTCGTCGTTTTCAGTGGTCAGGCGCTCTATAATCTCACCACTGGTCATCTCCATCGCGCTGAATCCGTAGCGTTCCTGAATATAGGTGCGCAGGGTATCGGTCAGTTGTGTGTAGTATTCCTTCGAGTCTTCCTGAGCCCATGTGCGTTCCGTCTTGATGCGTTCTATCTCGCCCAGAGCCACTTTGTGGGCAGGTTCCTTGCGCTTGCGTCGTATGATGCGAATGAGGGGCTTGCCTGTCTTCAGCACGTGGAAGAGGTAGCCTGCGAGCACTGCCAGCAGAACAACGAGTATGGAGCACCAGATTACGGGTTTCCAGTCGTCCCACGAGAAGGGAGCATTCATCACATCCTTAGGACCGAAATATTGGTCGAAGTGCAGGGTATCTACATCCAGCGTATATACTTTCAGAGCGAGGTTCTTGGTTTCGTATTCCTTATTATTCACGCGCACCTTCATGGGAGGTATGTAGTAGAACGACGAATCCCATGCCGTAACGATGTATTTGCGACTCACCTGCATTCGCTTGCCGTCGTCAATCTTCGTGGTGTCGGCTGCTGTCATCTCCACCAGCTCCACACCGGGTGCCAGTTGCTGACCTTTTTGGAAAATAGGAAACTCGACGTTGGCTTTAGCGTCGCAACTGACATCTATGGTGATGCCTGTCTGCTCGCCCACCAACATCTGCAGGCTGTCGATTCTAGCCTCTACTGTGACTTGGGCAGAGAGAATGAGAAAATGAGAAAATGAGAAAATGAGAAGAAATATCAGTCGTTTCATGTTACGAGCGTTTTGCAAAGAGGTTCTTGAGGGCAGAGACATAGTCTTGGTCGGTACGGACACTGACGCTGTCGATGTTGCTGCGCGAGAATGTGTCGTGCAGATAGTCTGTACGCTGTCGCCACCAACGGTGCTGTGCCTCACGCATTCTGCGGTCGCTTGTATCGATGAAGCGTTCGAAGCCCGTCTCAGCATCGCGCACCTTCATCAGTCCCACATCTGGCAGTTCCTCTATGCGGCGGTCATATACCTGAATGGCTACGACATCGTGCTTGCGGTTGGCAATGGTCAGTGGCTGACGGAAATCACGCTGGTCCATGAAGTCGCTGATGAGGAATGCCGTGCTGCGGCGTTTCAGAGCTTGTGTCAGGTACTGCGCAGCCATACCTACATCGGTCCTTGGACTCTCACCGTGGAAGTCAAGGAGTTCGCGAATGATGTAAAGGATGTGCTTGCGTCCTTTCTTGGGCGGTATGAATTTCTCCACGCGGTCCGAGAAGAAGATGACACCTATCTTATCGTTGTTCTGAATGGCAGAGAAAGCCAGCGTGGCTGCAATCTCCGTCACCATTTCGCGCTTCGTCTGGCATTGTGTACCGAAGTCCAGCGAGCCGCTGACATCAATGAGCAACATCACGGTGAGTTCGCGCTCTTCCTCGAACACCTTGACATAGGGCTTGTTGAAGCGTGCCGTCACGTTCCATTCAATGTCGCGGATGTCGTCGCCGTACTGGTACTCGCGTACCTCTGAAAATGCCATACCACGTCCCTTGAAGGCACTGTGGTACTCACCTGCAAAGATGTTGTTCGACAGCCCCCTCGTCTTTATCTCAATCTGTCTAACTTTCTTTAGTATCTCAGATGTTTCCATCCTTAATTCTTAACTCTTAATTCTTAATTCTTAATTGAATTAAGGCACTTCCACCTTATTGATGATTTGGCTGATGATTTCCTCGCTCACCACGTTGTTGGCTTCGGCCTCGTAGGTCAAGCCGATGCGATGACGCAGCACATCGTGGGCAATGGCACGCACATCCTCGGGAATCACATAACCGCGACGCTTGATAAAGGCGTAGGCACGAGCAGCCAGAGCCAGGTTGATGCTGGCACGAGGCGATGCTCCGAACTCGATGTAGTCCTTCAGTTCCTTAAGACCATACTTCTCCGGATAACGTGTAGCAAACACAATATCAGTGATATACTGCTCAATCTTCTCGTCGATATATACCTGACGCACTACGGCACGAGCCTCCTTGATGTCCTCGGTCTTCAGCACTGGAGTAACCTTTGGCTCTTCGCCTGTGATGTTCATGCGGATAATCTTCTTCTCCTCCTCCAGTTTCGGATAGTCGATGATGACCTTCAGCATGAAACGGTCTACCTGTGCTTCGGGCAATGGGTATGTACCCTCCTGCTCGATGGGGTTCTGCGTAGCCAGTACGAGGAAGGGCTCGGGCAGCTTGTAGGTCTGCTTGCCGATAGTCACTTGACGTTCCTGCATGGCTTCCAACAATGCCGACTGCACCTTTGCAGGGGCACGGTTGATTTCGTCGGCCAGCACGAAGTTGGCAAACACGGGACCTTGCTCCACCACGAACTTCTCGTCCTTCTGCGAGTAAATCATCGTACCGATGACGTCGGCGGGCAAGAGGTCGGGAGTGAACTGTATGCGGCTGAATTTGCCGTCAACCAGTCCTGCCAACGTCTTGATGGCCTGTGTCTTAGCCAAGCCCGGCACACCTTCCAAGAGCACGTGTCCGTCGCTCAGCAAACCAATGAGCAGGCTCTCCACCAGGTGCTTCTGCCCTACTATCACTTGCGCCATTCCCGTCTGCAGGTTCGTCACAAAGGCGCTCTTCTGTTCTATCCGCTCGTTAAGTTCGCGGATGTCAATTGCTTCTGCCATAATCTTATATTTTCTTTTGTTTTACGTTTTTCGACCGCGAAGATACTCATTTTCTCCCTCATTTCCAAACCTTAAGTTTTAAATAATGTTATATACGCGCGCAATATCGCGCAATTAGATAGAAAGCCTAAAGTCTGAAGCAGAGAATATAATGAATAGACGAAAAATACTCCCCAAAGCCGATTGGCAATGGGGAGTTTTTTTGCGTTACAGTAAGGTTACTTTACCTTGAGTCCTGCTCGAGGTTGCTTACTTCACCTTTGCAACGATAGCCTTGAAAGCTTCGGGGTAGTTGACGGCGAGGTCGGCAAGAATCTTGCGGTTGATCTCGATGCCTGCCTTGTGCAGGGCGCCCATCAACTGGCTGTAGCTCATACCTTCGAGACGTGCGGCAGCGTTGATACGCTGAATCCAAAGTGCACGGAATGTGCGCTTCTTGTTGCGACGGTCGCGGAAGGCATAGGTGAGACCCTTCTCCCAAGTGTTCTTGGCAACGGTCCAAACGTTCTTACGAGCGCCGAAATAACCGCGGGTCAACTTCAGAATCTTCTTTCTCTTAGCTCTGCTGGCTACGTGATTTACTGATCTTGGCATAGTTTTGTTCTTTTTTGAATGTCAGCGACAAGCGGGACTTGTTCTTTTGGGCTGGGCATTCGGTTAATAACTTAGTAAATTGACTCTGTTCCTAACGCGGTTTAACGGAGGTTCAGCAGGTCGCGGACTTGCTTCATGTTCTCGGTCACTACCAGGTCGGCATGCTGCAGGTTACGCTTCTGCTTCTTGGTCTTCTTTGTCAGGATGTGGCTGTGATAGGCGTGATGACGCTTTACCTTGCCACTGCCGGTGAGTACGAATCTCTTCTTTGCACCGGAGTTTGTCTTTACTTTTGGCATTTTTTTGTTTGTTTTGGTTTGTTATTAATATACGGTGTGGCAACGCATATACCGGGCGTTACGCACAGCTCTTTTTAATCATCGAAATCTTCGCCCTCGACTTTGGGACCTGTATATTCCTTGCGAGCTTTCTGCTGAGGAGCTTTTTTCACTGGTGCCTCCTGTACTTCAGCTACTGTTTCTACGGGTTTCTTTGCAGCACCGCCTACTTTCTTGGGAGCGATGAACATAATCATACGCTTTCCTTCCAGCACGGGCATTGACTCTACTTTTCCGTATTCTTCGAGGTCGGCAGCAAAACGCAGCAGCAGTACTTCGCCCTGTTCCTTGAAAAGGATGCTACGGCCCTTGAAGAAGACATAGGCCTTTACCTTGTCTCCGTCGGACAGGAAACCGATAGCATGTTTGAGCTTGAAGTTATAATCGTGGTCGTCGGTCTGTGGTCCGAAACGGATTTCCTTCACATTGACCACCGTCTGCTTTGCCTTCATCTCCTTCTGCTTTTTCTTCTGCTGATAGATGAACTTTGAGTAGTCTATCAAGCGGCATACAGGGGGCTCGGCATTGGGTGAAATCTCCACGAGGTCCACGCCGCGCTGCTCAGCCAGCTGAATGGCTTTGAAGGTAGGCATGACCGTAGATTCGATACCATCACCTATGATACGTACTTCGCGAACATGTATCTGTTCGTTGATGCGATACTGCTGTTTTTTGTCGTCTTTTTTCATTAACTGTTTAATAATCGGGCGCAAAGATACAACAATTAATTGAAAATTGAAAATTGAAAATTGAAAATTTTATTTAAAAAGCATAAATATATGCAATTACGCATCTTCCAATGTCCAATATTCAATGTTCAATCTTCAATCTAATCAGTATTTTTCGGTCAGTGCGCGCACTTCGTCGTTGATTTTCTTTGCAAACTGGTCGACGGTGAGCTCGCCCTGCTCTCCTCCACCCTGCTGACGGAAGTTGACAGTACCTTCGGCCTGTTCCTTCTCGCCCACGATGAGCATGTAGGGGATGCGCTTCAGCTCGTTGTCGCGAATCTTACGACCGATTTTCTCGTTGCGATCATCTACTACGGCACGAACGTCCTGTGCCTCCAACTGCTGAGCTACCTGATAGGCATAGTCGTTGAACTTCTCAGAAATGGGAAGTACTGCAACTTGGTCAGGAGAGAGCCAGATGGGGAAATGTCCGGCGGTGTGCTCGATGAGCACGGCTGTGAAGCGTTCCATAGAACCGAAGGGAGCACGGTGAATCATTACAGGACGATGCTTCTGGTTGTCCTCGCCGACGTATTCAAGCTGGAAGCGCTCGGGCAGATTGTAATCCACCTGAATTGTTCCCAACTGCCAGCGGCGTCCCAGAGCGTCCTTCACCATGAAGTCGAGCTTAGGACCGTAGAATGCAGCCTCGCCCAACTCTGTGGTGGTTTTCAACCCCTTCTCAGCGCAAGCCTCGATGATGGCACGCTCGGCCTGTTCCCATACTTCGTCGGAACCGATATACTTTTCTTTATCGTTAGGATCACGCAGGCTTATCTGTGCCTCGAAGTTGTCGAAGTTCAGGGCACCGAATATAATCTGGATGATTTCCATCACGCGGATGAACTCACCCTTAACCTGATCGGGACGGCAGAAAATATGGGCATCGTCCTGAGTGAACGAACGAACGCGAGTCAAGCCATGAAGTTCACCACTCTGCTCGTAGCGATACACCGTACCGAACTCTGCAAGACGCAGGGGGAGGTCCTTGTAGCTGCGGGGCTTCCAGGCGAAAATCTCACAGTGGTGAGGGCAGTTCATAGGCTTCAGCATGTATTCCTCACCCTCCTCTGGAGTGTGGATGGGCTGGAAGCTATCCTTGCCGTAGTGGGCATAGTGACCAGAAGTGACATAAAGATTTTTGCCACCGATATGAGGTGTCATAACCTGCTGGTAGCCATAACGTTTCTGTATCTTCTTCAAGAAGTCCTCAAGACGCAGACGGAGTGCTGTACCCTTTGGTAACCAAATGGGCAGTCCCTTACCAACACGCTCTGAGAACATGAACAGTTCCATCTCCTTACCAATCTTGCGATGGTCGCGCTTCTTGGCTTCTTCCAGCAGCACGAGATACTCGTCGAGCAGCTTCTTCTTGGGGAACGAAATGGCATAGAGACGAGTCATCTGCGGACGCTTCTCATCGCCGCGCCAGTAAGCAGCAGATACGCTGAGCACCTTCACAGCCTTGATAGGAGCCGTAGAGGTGAGGTGCGGACCGCGACAGAGGTCGGTGAAGTTACCCTGAGTGTATGTGGTGATGTGTCCGTCTTCAAGGTCGGCAATCAGCTCATTCTTGTAAGTCTGACCGCGGTCGCCGAAGAACTTCAGAGCATCCTGCTTGGAGATGTCGCGACGAACCAGCTCTTCCTTGCGCTGGATAAGCTCCATCATCTTCTTCTCGATGGCAGCAAAGTCGTTTTCTCGAATGGTTACGCCCTCAGCAGGCATAACATCGTAGTAGAAACCATTCTCAATGGCAGGACCAATACCGAACTGGATGCCGGGATAGAGCTCCTGCAGAGCCTCTGCCATCAGGTGAGCAGAAGTGTGCCAGAAAGCGTGCTTACCCTCTTTGTCGTCCCACTTGTAGAGCTGAATGGCAGCATCGGCATTGATGGGGCGATTGAGTTCAACGGTCTCTCCGTTCACACCACAGGCAATGACATCCTGTGCCAGACGTGAAGAGATGCTTTCAGCAATTTCAAGTCCTGTTACACCTTCGTTGTACTGGCGTACAGAACCGTCAGGAAATGTAATGTTTATCATCTTTTATACAGTTTATTTCAAATTCGCGTGCAAAGATAGTGAATTTAATTGAATATTGAAAATTGAATATTGAAAATTACACTTTACTTAACTTTCGAGTAACGTTTAATGAGGTTATAGGCACCATAGAGACCATATTCGCCAGCCTGCGACAAGTCGGAAAGACCCTCTTCGGTGTGTCCGTCCATCAGTCGCACCACTCCTCGATTATAGTATGCATCAGGGAAACGGGCATCAAGCTCAAGCGCACGGGTGTATGCAGCTATCGCCTTATCATATTCGTGAAGCTGCACATAGATGTTGCCGATATTGTAATGGGCATACACCATATCTGGAGAAAGACTGAGCACATGTTCCAAATCCTCAAGTGCCTTGCCGTATGCAATCTTGGAATCGGTGGTTGGCGACAGCGGCAACGCTGTTGTGTGGTTAGTGGCAGCTATTGCAAGTTGTTGTGCACAAACAGCCTGAGCACGCAAGAAGTAGCTGATGGTGACCAACGGCTGCAGAGCTATTGCACGGTCAAGGTCAACTATGCAGGCATCGAAGTCACGAACGTGGTAATAATCGAGGGCGCGACGCAGGTAGAGACCTGTGGTTTCAGGAGAATCGCCCAGCACTTCTGTAACGGCAGTTATATCATCGAAATGCTGTCTCATGCGCGCCTCGCTTGCATTTGTCTCTTCATTGGAGATGGACAGACGTAGCGGCAACTGCCCTGAGACATTCAGATCATCCACAACCTTGTGGAAAGTAATGTAACTATTGGTGGTACGTTCCTTGTGATAATAGGTCATCACGTAGAAGGGCTCCGGAACGAGGTCTGTCTGACGGTTCTGCACACGTCCGCGATATTCGCTGGTATATTCCTCCTTGTCGGGCTGGTTTGTGTCAGCCTCCACCAGTTTGTTATAGTCCTCCGGATTGCGGTCGCTCTTTTTTCTGGTCTTCGACTTCGACTTATATGTGCCCGTACGTTTCTCCATCTGGGCTTTCAGCACTTTGAACTCATCGCGCTCGGCACCATATACATCGCCTATCTTACGACGAATCTGGGCACGTGTCTGGTAACCCGTCCAGAACTCAGGATATTCCTGAATCACAGCCGATATGTCACGAATGGCTCCCTTGTAGTCACCCGTCTGGTCGAGCAGCAGCGCACGATTGTAGAGAGCTATGACGTTGTCGGGCTCCTGTTCGAGCACGAAGTTGAAGTCCTCAATGGCACGATTGTCGTCGCCCACCTGTGCACGAAGCAGTCCTCGGTTGAAGTGTCCCAGATAGTTGCCCGGCTCTATTTCGAGAGCAGCATCGTAGTCGTTCATCGCTCCACGCAGGTTCTGCTGGTGGAAACGGGCAAGGGCACGATTGACATAAAGACTTGCATTACGCGGTAACTGCAATATTGCTCGGTCGAGGTATTCCTCTCCTTCCTTGTAGTTTCCACGATTGAGTGTCACCATAGCCTTCATGCTCCAAGCCGGTCCTTCAAAATTATTGACCTTCAAAGCCTTGTCCAACCACTCTTCTGCCTTCACCGTATCGGAAACAGCAAAGCGCACCTGAGCCTTCATGGTGTAGCTCTCGGCATTCTTAGGCCATTGGCGTATCATCACGTCAAGACTGGAGTCGGCTCGTTCGTAGGCTTTCTGTTCCATCTGACACAGCACAAGGTTATGCCAGTTTCCCTCGTTCATGGGATTTATTTTCGTGGCTTTCACATAGTCGGCCTCCGCAAGGTCATAGGCCTTAGTGTTGATACGACAGATAGCACGCAGCGAGAAGTTGTTCTCGATGTATGGATTCAGTTCGATGGCACTGGTGCAATCGCTTTCCGCTCCCTTGTAGTCCTCGAGATAGAACTTTGCAAGTCCTCGGAAAAAATATGGTTCTGAAAGGAAAGGCTTGGCGTTGATGACCATATTGAAACGCTGAATGGACAGCACATAGTCCTCGTAATAGAGGGCATTGCGTCCCATCAGCATCACTCGGTCGGTATTGATTTGCGCAAAGAGAAAGCCTCCTCCTAACCTCCCCCAAAGGGAGAGGAAAATAAACAGGATTGATAAAGAGGTCTTTCTCATTCTTTCATTCTTTTATTTTTTCAACTTTACTTTGTAGGAGCAAGAGAAGCGACCTTTGATGATGTCGTTGAGACTCGACTTCACCATCTGCTTGCGCAAGCCCTTCAGGTGGTCGGTGAAGACCTCACCCTCAAGGTGGTCCACTTCGTGCTGTACCACACGAGCCAAGTAACCGCCAATCCACTCGTCGTGCTCCTGGAACTGCTCGTCCTGCCAAGAAAGGCGGATGCGAGTCGGACGGCGCACCTTCTCGTGAATACCGGGCAACGACAGACAGCCTTCTTCCGAAACATCAGTTTCCGTGTCGTCGTATTCCTCTATATATGGATTGATGTAAACTTGCTTGAAATCCTTGTACTCGGGCATATCCTCACTCAGCACATCGAGGTCGATTACCACAAGGCGGATGCTCAAACCCACCTGTGGTGCTGCCAACCCGATGCCTTCGCTACGAGCCAGCGTGTCCCACATGTTCTGTATGGTTTCCTTCAACTGCGGATAGTCCTCATCTATCTCCTCTGCCACCTTTCGCAGCACAGGTTGTCCGTATGTATAAATTGGAAGAATCATATCTAATTACGAAATAGGAAATACGAATTAGGAATTATGCATTGTGAATTGTGAATTGTGAATTAAAGGCGTCGCTCCATCCAGCCCTGCAGGATTATGCAGGCTGAAATCTCATCCACTAAAGCTTTGTTGCGACGTGCCATCTTACCGATACCGCTGTCGAGCATTGTCTGATGAGCCATTACGCTGGTATAGCGTTCGTCCCACCAAGTTACGGGGATTGAGGGGATTGCTTTCTGCAATCGTGCCACAAATGCCTCGACATTGCGAAGATTCTCGCTGGCGGCTCCGTTCGTCTGCATTGGACGTCCGACGACAAAACGCTCCACCTGTTCGCGCTGCACATAGTCCTGCAGGAAGCGCAGCAACTGGGGTGTATCTACGGTCGTAAGCCCGTTCGCAATAATCTGCAAGGGGTCCGTCACAGCAATTCCTGTGCGACGGACCCCATAGTCTATTGCAAGTACCCTACTCACAAGGTATCATTTACTTCTGATAGAGCAGCCAAGCACCGGGATAAGTGCCAATCAGGGCAGCGCGGCTCTGAGCAGCCTGTTCCTTGGTGTCGTGTGTAGAAGCAATTACACGATAGAAAAGCTTGCCGTCAACCATTGCCGAAACAATCTGTGCAGCATAACCCTTAGCAGCCAGTGTAGCCTGGAAGTTCTGAGCATTGCTCTGCAGTTGGAAAGAGTTCACAACTACGCTGAATGCCTTCAGACCAGAACCGTTAACCAATGTAACGTTCTCTGTGCGAACGCTAACACCGCTGTAGTCCTGAGCAGGAGTAGTCTGCTGTGTAGGAGTAACGGGAGTCACCTGCACGGGAGTGTTCTGCTGTGTGCCATACTCCTGAGGAGTGGTCACAACCTGGGTTGCCTGAGCCTTTTCATAGGCCTTTTTGTAGGCACTTTCCTTACTTTTACAACTTGTCATGGCGAGAACCATGAACACTGCTGAACCCAAAATAATGAGCTTCTTCATAGTTTTTTAATGTCGTTTTATATTTGTAAATAAATTATTCCACTTTTTACCGCTACAAATTTAGCATTTCCTATCGACATAGCAAAGCGTTCTTAAATAAAAAATAGTTAAAAGTTGATAAATATTGTTCTTTAATATAATGTATATAATAAATAATGTGTACATTTGTGGCAGACAACTATCTATTTATTAACCTAAAACACAAAAGACTATGAAAGCTTTGAATTATCTTATGGCATTCATTGGCGGTGCTGCCATCGGTGCTGCTGCAGGTTTGTTGTTAGCCCCCGAAAAGGGAAGCGAACTGCGTGAAAAGATTGCAGAGGCTCTGCGCAAGCGCGGCATCCGTCTGTCGTCGAAGGAAATGAGCAACCTCGTTGACGAGATTGCAGAAGAACTGCAACCCGAAGAATAATGCGGTTCAACCTGTTTAGCGACACGCAACGACAGATGCAAGAACTTCTTCAGGAGACCCGCTCGTATGTGGGTCTTCAGAAGGAGGTTCTGGTGTTGGAGACTCGCGACAAGCTCTCCATCATCCTCTCGCATCTGGCTATCGCCGTAGTATGTCTGGTGCTGGGAGGCATGGTGCTGCTGTTCTTCTCTTTCTTCCTGGCATACATCATCGGTCAGGCATTGGGCAACGTGGCTCTTGGCTTTGCATGCGTCACGGCCTTCGTCATTCTGTTGCTGATAGTTTTCTGGATGAAACGTGAGGCATGGGTGGTTCGTCCCATCAACAGCCTTACCGCTTCCTTGTTCGTTGTCAACGACGAAACCCTGACAAGCGAAAACGCAACAGAGAAACTGCGTGAAAGCCGCAGTCGCATGTCGGACAGCTTCGGACTTCTGGTCAACCCGTCAGACAAAGCGGAAGGCACCAATGCTAAGAGCATCAGCAATATGGTGAGTCGCGGCTTCGCCATTTACGAAGGACTGCGACTGGGATTGTCCATCGTACGAACCATGAGCAGCATATTTGGACGTCGCAAACGCCGCCGCAGATGAGTGACGGCAATTTCAATAGGGCTCTCCTACCCCACACTCCTTATCAAAGCGGATTGAAGGCTGGTAAGGCTATGGGCAGTATGCATGCTATTGAAGCCTTCAAGGACTATCTTGCGAAATTTCATCCTGAGCTCGACAACGAAAGTTTTCTTCAAAGGCTCGAAGATTTCCGTCAATTACTTTCCAACCGACTTCGCTAAGCATCGCTGAAGAACAAAAACATGCGCACGGGATTCCTCTCGCGCGCGTACAATAACATTATATATGGAATACATGTCACAAGAGGGCTACGACAAAATCGTAGAGGAACTGCGCTATCTGGAACAGGTGGAACTGCCACGTGTGAAGGACGCTATTGCCGAAGCACGCGACAAAGGGGACCTGAGCGAGAATTTCGAATACCATGCAGCAAAGCGCGAACAGGGGAAACTTCTGAGCCGCATACGCTTCAAGCAGCGAGTGCTGGAGTTTGCACGTGTCATAGACACGTCGCGACTCGATGCCGACAGCGTGGGGCTCCTCAGTCGTGTGGAGGTCACCAACCTCACCACCAACAGCCGCATGACCTTCACCGTTGTCAGTCCTCACGAGGCAAACATGCGCGAGAACAAGATTTCCATCAAGTCCCCCATCGGACAGGCCCTGCTCAAGCATCACGCTGGCGACACTGTCGAGGTTCAAGTCCCAGCCGGCACCATCAAGCTCCGCATCGAATCCGTCACCCTCTAACAATTTGTAGCAATGTAGCAACGTAGCAACGTCGCATTAAGGTGTTTCCATATCTGCAGAAAGCTATATATATTTCCATAACTGCCTGATATAGAAAGATCCGCGGTTTGCATATCGAAAGGTGCTTAATGCTACGTTGCGACGTTGCTACAAAACCACGTTTTGCCCTCGCACCCTTGTGCAAGCCGCCCGTCTTACGGCAATAAGACGCCCGTCTTACGGCGATAAGGTCTAGACCTTATGGTGATAGGTTCTAGAACTTATGCCCACAGGTTAACTTAACCTTTGTCGATAAGTTAACTTAACCTTTGCCCATAGGTTGCATAACCCTTCGGCAGGAGGGATAGTAATGCAACGAAAGAGGCGGCCAGTGGTGGTCGTCTCTTTCGTTTTAAATGATAAATATTAAATAATAAATGATAAATAATATCATTGATGCTCGGGGCGGAGGAGGTCGCAGACGGTCTTGACGGGGTTGAAGGTTTCGAGGGGAACTTCAACGAAGACGGTGGACCAGTCGCTCATGGCTCCGTTCCAGAGGCCGGGCAGTTCGAGGGCTTTGAGTTCCTTGCCGCTCTTGCTCTTGTAGGAGATGAAACCTGTGGCAGGGTCAACGAAGCGTGGAAGGTCGAACTTCTCGCCCTTGTAGTCGCGAATGCCGCAAACAAGGTCAACGGGGTTGAAGTGAGTGCCTTCGGTGAACATCTTCATGTATTCGGGATTGTTCTTGTCAATCTGACTGCTTTCGAGGATTTGCAACGAGATGCTGCCATCGGGGTTGTAGGCAAGGAATGGACCTCCACCTGGTTCGCCCACATTCTTAACGACACCACATACGCGCATGGGGCGGTTCAGCTTCTTGCGCAGGTAGCTGACGAGTTCGGCATCCTCCAAATCCTTCAAGCCCGGCATATCGGTGCAGAGGTCGTGACGCACGAAACGTATCATTTCCTCAATCTGAGCGTGAGAATAGGCTCCAGTATCCAAGAGACGCAGATAAGCAAAAGCCTTCGCCTGCAGCGATACGAGCACACCAGCTATCACCTGTTTCCAAGTCACCGTTACGGGTTTCAGTCTATCAGGCACAACATTATCGATATTCTTCACAAAGACAATATCGCTCTTGAGGTCGCTAAGATTCTGAATGAGAGCACCATGACCACCCGGACGGAAGAGCAGCGAGCCGTCGTCCTGACGGAATGGCGTATTGTCCATATTGGCAGCAACGGTGTCCGTAGAAGGTTTCTGTTCGCTGAACGATACGTGATACTTAATCTTATATTTATTCTCGTATTCAGGCAGGATGCGCTCCACAAGAGCCTCGAAGAGCTCGCGATGTTCGGTGCTGACGGTGAAATGAACGTCGGCTTCACCACGCGACTGGGCATAGAGAGCAGCCTCCACGAGATGTTCTTCGAGCGGAGTACGAACCTCCTCGTCATAAGCATGGAACTGGAGCAAGCCCTTTGGCAACTGACCGTAATTCAGTCCTTCCTCGCTGAGCATAGCGCGAACCACAGCCTTGTAGTTGCCCTCGTCAATCAAGGCATCAACACCCATTCCCTCGCATACCTCGCAGGCATCGTCTAGAGCCTGGAAGAATGCAAACTTGTGAATGCCCTCGAAATACTGCTTCTCGGCTGGTTTCGTAGGCACATCGTAGTCGGCATCCAGAAACTCGAACATATCCTTGAACATACGGCTGGCAGCACCAGAGGCAGGCACGAACTTCGTGATGTGATGCCCCTCGGCCTTGTAATCGTCCCAAGCCTTAACGTACTGCTTCTGAGCTGCATCGTCAATAGCCAAGATGCCGTTGCCAATGGCTGCTGCACCTGCCAAACGCAGGAATGGGAAACCTGTCTGAAAATCCTTCAACTGCTGGTTGATTTGCGCCTCGCTGATACCCTTGGCTTCAAGCTGCGCACGGTCTGTTGCTGTCAACATAAGAATTAGATTTATTGTTAAGTATTGCAAAGATAAACATAAAATACGAATTACGAATTACGAATTACGAAATTATTTCGTATCTTTGTGGGAACTTAAAATGAAATCCGAAATCCGAATTACGAAATACGAGGATGAACGACGAAATACGAGATATATTAGCAACGATGGTGGGCGGTGAAGAAACGCGCGATGCGATGTTCACAGACACCAAGATGATTGACGAGGGAGCCACTCGACTGAGCGGCCTGCTGGCAAGCGTGTCGCCGTCATCTATCGGCACCGAGAACTTCCTCTCCCTGTTCATCACCACGGCTGGCGACATACGCACGATACTATATATGATTGCCCGCTGCCTGACAGACATCCGTCGTTATGATACAGAGAATCCCAACCCTGTTCTTGTGTCGGAGGCTGCAAACCTGTATGCGCCGCTTGCCCACAAACTGGGTCTCTATATGGTGAAGACAGAACTCGAAGACCTCAGCCTGAAATATTCCGAGCACGATGTCTATTACCACATCGCACACGAACTGAATCAGAAAAAGCGTGAGCGTGAAGAGTATATTGCACGATTCGTTGAGAGCATCGACAAGCGTCTGAAACAGACAACACTGAAATATCACATCAAGCAGCGCACGAAGTCCATTCACAGCATCTGGCAGAAGATGCAGAAACAGAAGGTGGATGTGGACGGAGTGTTCGACCTCTTTGCCCTGCGTATCATTCTGGATTCGGCACCAGAGCGCGAACATGCCGACTGCTGGCAGGTGTTCTCCATAATCACCGATATGTATCAGTCGAACCCCAAACGAATGCGCGACTGGCTCAGCAGTCCCAAGTCGAACGGCTACGAGAGTCTGCACATAACCGTGCTGGGACCTGACAACCGATGGGTGGAGGTGCAGATAAGAACCGAGCGCATGGACGATATTGCCGAACACGGACTTGCTGCCCATTGGAGATACAAGGGAATAAAGAGCACAGAAGGCGGCATTGAAGCATGGATGACCAACATCCGTGCTGCGCTGGAGGCTGGCGACAAAGACTCGCTGACGGGTCTTGTGGAGGACGAAGTGTTCGTGTTTACTCCTCGTGGTGACCTCTTCCGACTGCCGATGGGTGCTACCCTACTCGACTTCGCATATGCCGTACATACACAGGTCGGCAACCATTGTACAGGAGGTTTGATTGGAGGCCGTCATGTAACCCTGAAACAGAAGCTGCAGAGCGGCGACCATGTGGAAATCCACACCTCCAACAACCAATCGCCAAAACAGGATTGGCTGAACATTGCTACTACCAGTCGTGCCCGTGCCAAGATACGCCAGAGCCTGAAGGAGGCAGAGGCAGGACGCATAACGCTGGCAAAGGAACTGCTGGAGCGTAAGATGAAGAATCGCAAGGTGGAATACAGCGAACCCACGCTCATGCACACCATCAAGCGTTTGGGCTACAAAGTGGTGACCGACTTCTACAGAGCCATTGCCGAAGAGAAGCAGGACATCAACCAAATGCTGGAGGCGTATCTTTCGCAACAGCGTCATGAACGTGGCGAAGACGAAGTGGAAACACGCTCCGCTGCCGACTACATCATGCAACAGGACGCTGACGATGAGCGACATCATTCCAGCGGCGATGTGTTGGTGATAGACCAGAACCTGAAGGGCGTAGATTTCCAACTTGCCAAATGCTGCCGTCCGATATACGGCGACGAGGTGTTCGGATTCATCTCCGCAACAGGAGGCATCAAGATTCATCGTGTTGACTGTCCGAATGCCCGAGCCATGCGCGACCGTGCTCCATATCGTTTCGTAAAGGCACGCTGGGCTTCGAAGCACGGCAACCAATACAGCATCACACTGCACATAGTCGGACAGGACGATATGGGCATTGTGAACAACATCACGAGCATCATCTCGAAGGAAGAGAAAATGCTCATGCGTAGCATCAACATCGACTCCAACGACGGACTGTTTTCAGGTCATCTGACTGTGATGCTTGAAGATACCGACCGTCTGACAAGCCTCATAAAGAAGCTGAAGACAATACGCGGAGTGAAGAATGTAACCAGAGTCTGAACAAACAAAAAACAAGAGATATGAAACAACTTATTTTACTAACAGCAGCCATACTGACATGTGGCACATCATTAGCTGAGAGCATTCAGGTCAAGAAGATGCGAATTTCACAGCCCTACTCCACGGTCCGTCCCTTCATGACAGACACTACGGACGTGAATGGGAAAAGCTGGGATTTGCAAAAGGACTTGATGTCGAACTCTGTAAGTCCGCTTGCTTGGCGACAGGGAACAGAAACGGAAGACTCCATCCTCGCAGCACCCGACAACGATGCCATCCGACTGGCAGGCTTCACCGTCCAGAACCAGAACTTCGCAAAGGTGAACGTAAAGACCAGCGGAGCGAAGGAATGCCAAGTATTCATCGACGGAACAATGGGTAACAACCAGAACCTCGTACCTGGTCGGCACGATGTGGTGCTGAAGATTCGTCAGGAAGCAGGCAAGGCCGACACCCTGAGCGTAAGCATCGACAGCGAACAGCAGATTACAGTTAATCCAGAAGGGAAACAACCCTATACCCTGCGCACTCTGATGTACGGAGAGCGTATGGGAGGCATAGGTATCAGTCCTGACGGACGTTTCCTTGTTCAGGACAAATACGTGACGAAGAACGATGCGAAAAGCGATTGGACAAAATACCTCATCGACTTGCAGACAGGCAATCGCAGCATCGTTAGCGATTTCCGCGAATGGACAAGCAGCGGTCACCGATACATTGCTGCCCGCACCCTTAGCAATATGACCACGCAGTACGAGACTGTGGACGCTCTGACTGGCAAGCGCGAACCGTTGTTCAACGACCTGCAGAATCAGTCGGGACACTTCCTGCCGGGCGAGAAGCAGATGCTCATATACAGCACTACCGACGGTCCGAAAGAAGATGCTGAGGTATTTGAGACATTGGTGCCCGACGACCGTCAGCCAGGATGGAGAAACCGTTCGAACATCAAATTGATGGATATCCCATCTGGTCAGATTCGTACCATAACAATGGGTCAGCACAATGTTGGAGGTGCTGTGTCACCCGACCAGAAGCGTATGTTGCTGCACATCTATGAGAACGACATCACACGCCGCCCATTCACATTCACAACAGCCGTCATCATAGACCTCACGACTATGGAGTGCGATACTCTGTTTGCTCATGACGGTTTTGCTGGACAAGGACAATGGAGCCCTGATGGTAAGAGCATCGTGTTCCAAGGTAGCCCTGAAGCATTCGGAGGCATCGGCAATCGTGTGCCAAAGGGAATGACACCAAGCATGATACATCAGGGACTTTACCGCATGGACCTCGACACAAAGAAGATAACACCTCTGACGGCAGACTTCAATCCCAGCGTCACCCGTTGGATATGGGCGAAGGCCGACGGAATGATTTATGCCTTGTGCGAGAATCACGACAATCAGGATATCTTCCGCATCAATCCACAAACAGGAAAGGCAGAGCAACTGAAGCTGACTGAGCGTTATGTCATGCGATTCGACATTGCCGACGAGAAGCCTCTGCTGACTTACTACGGACAGGGACATTCCAACAGCGACCGCCTGTATGTATATGATTTGAAGAAGAATAAGGAAACGCTGGTGGAGGACCTGAATGCTGTACGAATGAAAGATATCGAACTGGGTGAGTTTGGTGATTGGAACTTCCGTGCAGAACGTGGCGACACCATCTACGGACGCTATTATCTGCCACCTCATTTTGATCCAGAGAAGAAATATCCCATGCTCGTATATTACTACGGTGGATGTTCACCAACAGGCAGATACTTGGACAGCTATTACTCTTATCACGGTTGGGCTGCAATGGGTTATGTGGTTTATGTAATCCAACCCTCTGGTTGCACAGGTTTCGGTCAGGAGTTCGCAGCCCGTCACGTGAATGCCTACGGCGACTATACTGCTGACGATATCATCCAAGGTACAAAACAATTCTGCAAGGAACATCCCTTCGTTAACGAAAAGAAGATAGGATGTCTTGGTGCTTCGTATGGCGGTTTTATGACTCAATATCTGCAGACACAGACCGACATCTTTGCAGCAGCAATGAGTCATGCCGGAATCAGCGACCCCACAAGCTACTGGGGCTACGGTTATTGGGGCTATTCCTATAGCGCAGTATCGGCTGCTAACAGCTATCCTTGGAACAATAAGGAACTGTTCACCGACCATGCTCCCCTGACTCTTGCCGACCGTATTCACACCCCCATTCTCTTCATGCATGGAGGCGACGATACAAATGTGCCTATCAATGAAAGCATCCAGCTCTTCACGGCTCTGAAGATACTGGGACGCGAGACGGCATTCGTAACGGTGAAGGGACAGAATCATCACATTCTCGACTATTCGAAGCGTCTGAAGTGGCAAAACACCATCTACGCTTGGTTCGAGCGTTGGCTGAAGGATGACCCGACATGGTGGAACACTATGTATCCGGAGAAGAACCTTAAGTAATTAAGAATTAAGAATTAAGAGTTAAGAATTAGGAGTTGAAATAAGTGACGAAAGATATAGAAAAGCGTTTGGGATTTGACGAAATACGGACGCTACTGAAAGGACACTGCATATCGCGACTTGGTACAGAGCGAGTCGATGATATATGCTATATGACGGATGCTGAGGAGATACGCTTCCGACTGGCTGTGGTTGAGGAGATACGACAGATACTGGATACTGAGCTGCAACTGCCGGGCGAGGATTTCTTTGACATGCGTGTTGCCATGCATCGTATAAGGGTTCAGGGAATTTATCTCGAAGAACAGGAAATGTGGGAACTGAAACGTTCTCTCGACACGCTGCATTCATGGATTGAAATGATTCACGGAGAGACGCCCTATCCCAATCTTGAACGTATGTCGGAGGGTGTATTCACATTCCACAGCGTAACTAAGCGAATTGAGAGCATTCTCGATAAATACGGACATGTAAAAGATACTGCCAGCACGGAACTGGCGCGAATACGTCGTGAACTGTCAAGAACTGAGGGAAGTGTTAGTCGCACTCTCAATTCTATTCTTGAAAGTGCTAAACAGGAAGGACTTGTGGACAGTCATGTTATGCCCACCATCCGCGACGGACGATTGGTAATTCCTGTGGCTCCGGCTCTGAAGCGCCGCATTCGTGGTATAGTGCATGGGGAGAGTGCAACAGGAAAGACCATTTTCGTGGAACCCTCGGCAGTGGTGGAAGCCAACAACAACTTGCGTGAACTGGAAGCAGAAGAGAAGCGTGAGATAATACGCATCCTGCAAGGCTTCACCGATGAGATACGAGTGAACATCCCTGAGTTCATACGAGCTTACGAGTTCCTTGCCGACATAGAATTGGCGTTGGCTAAATATCGTCTGGCAAATCAGATAGGAGCAATATCGCCCAAGGTAGAGAACTATCCTCTGATAGACTGGACACTTGCCCGTCATCCTCTGTTGGAACTGCAACTGCATCGCCATCAGAAGAAGATAGTACCACTCGACATAGAGCTTAAAATCAACAGTCGCATTCTCATCATAAGCGGACCTAATGCCGGAGGAAAGAGTGTGTGTCTGAAGACTGTAGGATTGTTGCAATATATGTTGCAATGCGGACTTCCTATTCCTGTTGGCGAGAACTCACGAGTGGGAATCTTCGACCAGATATTCATTGATATAGGTGACCAGCAAAGTATCAGCGACGACCTTTCCACATACTCCAGTCACCTCATGAACATGAAGCAGATGATGCGTGGCAGTAGTGACAAGACGCTATTGCTAATCGATGAATTTGGTTCAGGTACGGAGCCTACTATCGGCGGTGCATTGGCAGAGGCTATGCTTCGCAAATTCGTAGAACGCGGAGCCTATGGAGTAATCACTACTCACTATCAGAACCTCAAGCACTTTGCTGATGACCACGATGGTGTAATAAATGGTTCTATGCTTTACGACCGTCAGCAGATGCAACCTTTGTTCCAACTGGAGATTGGTCATCCAGGCAGCAGTTTCGCTATAGAGATTGCACGCAAGACGGGTATTCCCGAAGATGTAATTGCAGAAGCTTCGGAAATAGTTGGTCAGGACTACATCAATGCTGATAAATATCTGCTCGATATTGTTCGCGATAAGCGTTATTGGGAAGGGAAGCGACAGACCATTCACCAGCGTGAGAAAGATATGGAACGTACGCTGGCACGTTATGAAGAGGAAATCTCCGACCTACAGCATCGTCGCAAGGAAATCATAGCCTCTGCAAAACGTCAGGCCGAAGAGATTCTGAACGAGAGTAATGCCGTTGTAGAGAACACCATCCGCGAAATCAAGGAGGCACAGGCTGAGAGAGAACGTACGCGTGAGGTTCGTCAGGACTTGGATGCTTTCCGCACCAAGCTTACAAAGGAAGAACAGGAAGAAAGCGATGCCATCGACCGTAAGATGCAGCAGATTCTTGCACGAAAACAACGTCAGGAGGAACGTAAACGCAAGAAGAACGAAGAGAAAAATGGTGCCGGCAATGCACAAAAGACTAATGCACCATCTCCCGACTCTAAACCCTCAACTCCTGAGCATCCTCTTTTCTCACCAGGAATGAAAGTTCACATGAAGGGACAGACAACGCAAGGAATCTTGGAGGAAATAAAGGGACGAAAGGGAGTGGTTATGTTCGGTCTTATACGTACAACCTTACCTCTCGATATGCTCGACACATCACCTGTAAAAGTTCAGAAGACTGAGGAGAAGTCTCCGGCTGGCAGCACTTACATGATTAGTAAGACCACTCTCGACCACATGCACAATACGCAGTTGAACTTCCATCAGGAAATAGACCTTCGCGGAATGCGTGTTGATGAGGCTTTGAATACTGTGACACAATACATCGATGATGCTGTTCTAGTTGGAGCTTCGCGTGTTCGCATTCTTCACGGAACTGGAACAGGAGCCTTGCGTAGTGTCATTCGCGAATATCTGAATTCTGTACCGCAAGTGAAGTCGGCTCACGATGAACATGTGCAGTTCGGTGGTGCTGGAATAACGGTGGTGGAACTTAATTAATTAAGAATTAAGAATTAAGAGTTAGAGACTCATGGCACGACTGAAGGCTTCGTAGCTATTGGCAAGACGTGCAAACTCATAGGGCTCGATGTGGAGCGAGAAAGTACCCGTTACCTCGTCGAGCCCGTAATATGCCTTAATGAGACTCGCCAAGTTAAAACCCATAGCATCACTTCTTTGCATGAGGAAGCGCGTGGTGCGAACCAACAGTGGGCGTTCGTGTTCTATATAATGAAGGGTACGGAACAAAGTATAGCAGGCAGGTGTGGTTTGCACACGTAGCAATACTCCCAGTCGTTCATGTCCTTCCTCTATTCCCAGTTTACCGAGCAACCATGCAACATCTTCAGCATTATCAATCACTGGTAACAACTCTGCTAACACTTTCTTACGGTCAACATCATTGTTGCGAACCATAGCAAAGAAAGCACGCGAACCAGCACTCCTCAACGACAGAGTTCCCTGTTTGATTCTCAATACCACAGCCTTCATCATCGTTACAAGAAAAGCCTTGCTGTTGTGTTCCGTCAATTTCATTGTCAACTGCCAGACATCAGCTTCACACAAAGTGGGAATGATACGTTCGCCCATCATATATCCGGCAGTACGGAACTGAGCATTCGACAAACTGTCAATATAGATTATCAGGCTCTGCCAGTCGTTGTCAGCAGTCAGAGACTCCAATTTCATTAAAATCCCACGATCGTAATGCTTATCCATAACATTGTTTGTCAAACAGCACCGCGAAGATACAAATTAGTAATCGAAACACCAAATTATACTACATCTAACAAATGGTTTTGGATATTCACGCATGGATTTCAGTAAATTAATTTGGTAAATCAAGTGCTTAATCGTATCTTTGTCAAGGAATATGCGCGTGCGGGCGCATGATAAATATTATAAGTATATGAAAGAGGTGAAATGGGGCTTTATAGGATGCGGTGAGGTTACTGAACGTAAATCAGGACCTGCATTCTCACTGGTGGAAGGCTCAAGCGTTGTGGCAGTTATGAGCCGCAATGCCGAGAAGGCCAAGTCGTATGCACAGAGGCACAATATCCCGAAGTGGTACACTGATGCTCAGAAACTGGTGGACGACCCAGATGTAACCGCTGTCTATATTGCCACACCACCAAGCAGTCATGCCACTTATGCCATTATGGCTATGAAGTCGGGCAAGCCTGTCTATGTGGAGAAGCCTCTGGCTGCAAGTTATCCTGACTGTCAACGCATCAACCGAATTTCGGAACAGACAGGAGTACCCTGCTTCGTGGCATACTACCGACGCTATCTTCCCTACTTCCAAAAAGTTAAGTCGCTGGTCGAAGATGGCGTCATAGGAAAGGTAATGACTGTGCAGATACGCTTTGCTGTGCCTCCGCGCGACCTCGACTACAATCGCGAGAATCTGCCTTGGCGTGTACAGCGAGATATTGCAGGAGGTGGTTATTTCTACGACCTTGCTCCACACCAGATAGACCTTCTGCAGGAGATGTTTGGTCCAATACTGAGAGTTCACGGATATTGTGCCAACCGAGGCGGATTGTACAATACGGAGGATACGGTAAGCGCTGTATTCCAGTTCAACGATGGGATGCCAGGCTCTGGTTCATGGTGCTTCGTGGCAAACCAATCAGCACGTGTTGACCGCATTTCCATAGGTGGTGAACTGGGAAGCATACAGTTCTCTGTCTTCACTTATGAGCCCATTGTGGTACTCACCGAAGAAGGACGTCAGGAAATAACTGTAGAGAATCCCAAGCACGTACAGATGCCACTCATAGAGAGTGTAGTACGCCATTTGCAAGGTATGGGAGAATGCCAATGCAATAGTGTATCGGCTACCACTGTCAACTGGGTGATGGACCGTATATTAAGAAAATATTAATAACAGATAAATGGACAAACAGACATGTAAGGAATTGGTAGAACGATTCCTGAAATATGTAAAAATAGATACACAATCAAGCGAGGACGGAGCAGACCACTGTCCCAGCACTGAACGTCAGATGGACCTTTCAAAGCATCTGGCGAAGGAACTGCAGGGAATTGGTTTGGAAGACGTCGTGATGGATGAATACGGATATGTTTATGCCACACTTCCAGCTAACACCTCGCGCGACATCCCGACTATCGGATTCATTGCACACATCGACACCAGTCCTGACTGTTCTGGCAAGAATGTGAAACCACGTATCATACCGAACTATGATGGCACAGACATTGTGCTGAATCCTGATGTTGTTACACGTGTGGATATGTTTCCTGAATTGCTCGCACATGTAGGTGAGGACCTTATAGTCACAGATGGCAACACATTGCTGGGAGCTGATGACAAAGCTGGCATAGCAGAGATTATTACCGCTATGACTTACCTGATGAGACATCCGGAAGTGGAACACGGAAAGATACGCGTTGCCTTTAATCCTGATGAGGAGATTGGCATGGGAGCACAGCGCTTCAATGTAGAACTCTTTGGTTGTCAATGGGCATACACAATGGATGGCAGCGAGGTGGGCGAACTGGAATATGAGAACTTTAATGCCGCTGCTGCGAAAATCACAGTCAAAGGACGTAGCGTACACCCAGGATACGCCAAAGGTAAAATGGTGAATGCATCGATAGTGGCACACGAGATTGTGGAAGCATTGAAGAACGAACGTCCGGAAACAACGGAGGGCTATGAAGGTTTCTGGCACCTGACGCAAATGACAGGAAGCGTGGAAGAAGCCACACTCTCTTATATCATACGCGACCACAACAGCACAACCTTTGAACAAAGAAAAGAACAAATTAACGAGGTGGCACGCGAACTGAACGAAGAATATGGCGAAGGAACGGTAAGTGTCAGTATGCGCGACCAATACCATAACATGCAGGAAATGTTGGAGGACAAGCCTCACATCACAGACATTGCACGAGAGGCAATCCGCGAGGCTTGCGGTTATTGCAACGTAATTCCCATTCGTGGTGGAACCGATGGTGCACAACTGTCGTTCATGGGACTGCCCTGCCCCAACATCTTTGCAGGAGGTTTGAACTTCCATGGGCGTCACGAGTTCGTGCCAATACAGAGTATGGAGAAGGCAGTAATGACTATTGTAAACATCTGTAAGAAAGTGGCACAATGAACAACGAGGCACGTGTGGACAAATGGCTGTGGGCAGCTCGCATCTTCAAGACACGCACCATTGCTGCTGCAGCTTGCAAGAAAGGACAAGTTTCTATGGACGGCACCCAATTGAAACCATCGCGCATGGTAAAGGTTGGCGATACTATTGATGTCAAGAAACCTCCCATCACATACTCGTTCCGCATACTTCAGGCAATAGAACACCGCGTAGGGGCAAAACTGATTCCCGAAGTCTTGGAAAACGTCACACGTCCCGAACAGTACGAATTGCTTGAAATGAGTAAGATAAGTGGTTTCGTTGACCGTGCCAGAGGAACAGGTCGTCCGACAAAGAAGGAACGTCGTGCGTTGGATGATTTCCGCGACGATGTGCCTGTATTCTTCGGCGACTTCGACTTTGACCTCGATGACGAAGAGAATTACGAAATTTGAAATACGAATTACGAAATAAGAAATAAATACTATGAGACGCAGCGTTTTGGCAATATTTGCCATTCTTTCAATTTTCAATTTTCAATTTTCAATTTGTTTAGCACAGACTGATGTTACGAGTCAGTACATCAAGAACGCTTCGTTCGAAGCTAACAACGTCAGTCAACTGAGCGCCGACAATACACGCGGAGCATACGTCGTGGGCAATAATCTCACGGGCTGGACAGTTACTGGTTCATACGGAGTTAGTGACATCATGACAGCCGCAGCAACTGCCACCGATAACAACATGGGAACACCGGGACAGGCAAGCGATGGCACACAGATGTACTACATCCGTAATGCGTGGAGCAACTCTTCGGCATCCGTAAAGCAAACCGTCACTCTTCCCGCAGCAAAGTATCGTTTTACTGTTGATAGCAAGAGTGCCCATGCAGGAACATCGAGCAGCGGTAAGCTTGTGGCAGCAGCTGAGAACACCGTTATTGCGATGAACCAAGGCAGCATCCCCTCAAATTGGAATACCGTTAGCGTTGAGTTCACCCTGACGCAAGAGCAAGACGTTACTCTCGGTTTCGAGTTTACATGGGTGCATAGCCCTGGCGCAAGTTTCCTTTTAGACAACGTGCGTCTTTATGATATTACAAACGAAACTGTACAACCAGACCTAACTGAGAAAGATGTGAAATCGCCCACAGAAGGAGTTATAGACAATACTTTCGTAGGCGAAGAGGAAATGATGAACGACCTGCTGAGGATGCTTGCAAAGTTCGGTACATATCTCAGCAACGACTATCAGGCATGTGTTGCTCCCAATAGCGAGAACGAGGACTGCGGATGCTTCAAGGGTGAGAGTACTATGGCAAGCAACGAAGCAGGTGTGCGCACCAATGCCGACCTTTCTATGATATGTGCTTTCCTCGTGAAGTATGCTAAGCCTGCAGGCATTGAACTGCCGACAGGAGTTACATGGGAACGCATCGAAGACATTGCTATGAAGTCGCTCGTATTTGCCTACAGTACCCATAAAGCCAATAAGTTGAAGGTGTGCTCAGGTGGCGACTATTGGGGCAGTACCAGTGGAAGCGACCATGTGTGGGAATCATCGCTTTGGGCGATGAGTGTTGCCTACTCTGCATATTTCCAGTGGGACAAACTTTCAGACAAACAGAAAGGATACATCTACAACCTGCTGAAGGCTGAATGCAACTACGAGTTGAATCGCACTATCCCCACAGGTTATGCAGGTGACACAAAGGCTGAGGAGAACGGATGGGAAGCCGACGTTCTGGCAGCAGCACTTGGTTTGTTCCCCAACGACGCTCTGGCTCCACAGTGGTTCGAACGCATGCGTCTGTTTGCAGCCAACAGTTATTCACACGGCAGCGATGCCAATAATTCTGGTATAGTTGACCCATCGTACAACAATACTATGTGGAGCGACTTATACAAGGGCAACAACCTCTATAGCGACTGGACTCTGCAGAATCACAACCTCTTCCACACCTCATATCAGAATGTAGTTATGCAGGAACTCGGCGAGGCTGCTCTGGCTCTAAAGATGTTCCAAGGACCTGATGAGAAATGGAAGTCAAATGCTTTGATGCACGGCAATCAGGAAGTGATGGACAATGTGCTCAATTGGTTAGCTCTTGCCGATGGTGAACTGGCAATGCCAAACGGTAACGACTGGAGCCTTTTCCTCTACGACCAGATAACATCATACAGCACTCAGGCTTGCTTCCAGCGCGACCCGAATGCCCTGCTGTTAGAGAATCTCGCCTACAAACAGATAAAAGCCCGTCAGGCTACCACCACAGACGGTTCGTGGCTGTTGCGTCCCGATGTACAGGCCCGTCGTATGGGTGTTGAGGCACATCGTGTGATGATGACCTATCTCATGCACAAGATGATGTCCACAGCCGACCTCCAACCAACCTCATGGGACGAGTTCCGCTACAATTACTCTGAGGCAAAGATATTCCCTTGCCAGAACATCGTTCGCGGCTACACCTCGTTCCGCTTCACCTGCTTCTCGTGGAGCACTGGGCTGAAAAGCTACACAGGTTATTTCGCACCTGACAAGGCCGACAAGAACAAGATTGTGGTTCCCTATCGTGCCAACAATTCAGGTAATATCACAGGATGGTACGAGGTAAGCGGTAAGGGTACGAACGCCACACCTGTTGTTTCGGGCATTTATCAGCTCGACGGCGATGCTTGGGTGATGAACGGTGAGTTGTCTGTCAACGACGCTGCCCTTAACAATCGCTTTGCCCTCTACTCCACTCCTGGCAACGCATTCATCTATCTCGACCATGTGAAAGCCAACACCGGTTGTACCATCACGGCTGAGAAAGGCGGTCTGCTGGCAATCTCCACCGATGAACTCACAAAGCTTCAGCGTACACTCTACTATGGTGATGGCGACAATATTACGTGGAAGCAAAAGGACGGCAGCTCGCAGTTTACCTTTAACTCGAATTGGGTGAACATCGACAACGAAATCGCCGTTATAGGAAACAATGGCAAGCGTATATCATTTGCCGACCGTGGTGCCAACAACAGCATCTACACCTCGAAGCTCTATCCCATGTACTCAAATGAGAGTCGCACGGTGAAGGCTGGCGATGTGGTTGATGCACGTCATCTGGTATATTACAGCTATATCAACGCCGAGGATACAAAGGCTACTGCCGAGAATATACAAAGTCTAAAGAACATAGTTCCTGATGGATGGAACGGAGTGATAGCTCCAGACCCCAGCGGTGCCTATTACATCCTGATATCCAACTTCCGCGGTACATCAAATGCCACCATCAACGGTATTTCTATCATGGACTTCGCAGCACCCATCTTCAAGACAGAAACAACCATCGAGGACAATAAGGCGAAGATTTCTTTGAACCTTCAGGAGAACAATAGCTTTGCAACGCAGATGAAGCTGTTCGTAGCAGGCTCGAAGGTGAAGGCTATTCTTGAAGACGAAAATACTGCCTACATCACAGTTACGGAAGCTACCAATATTACAGTTTATGCTATGCCTGGCAACTACCACAAATTCAGTAAGGAGGTTACGCTGAAGGCTGGTGAAACTGTGAAGGCTGTACTTGCTGATAATAAACTGACATTGGAGGCCTCTGCTCCTTATAATCCTGAACTGACTGTTGGAACAGATATGACCAGTTACATCGTGAATCCACGCTTCGAGGGCAACACTCGTGCTGGTTGGACTATGAAGAAAGCCGACCAGAACGAAGCCACAAACTATACCGAACAGGAATTCTACAACAACAGCAGTTTCTCGCTGAAGCAGACGATAAAAGGACTTCCTGCAGGCAACTATCGTCTCTCGTGTCAAGGATACTATCGTGCAGGCAACAGCACTACCGCAGCCTCGGCTCATAGCGCAGGAACTGAAGCACTCAATGCCAAACTCTATGCTCAGCCCAACGGTTCTGACAAATGCTCGCAACCAATGTTAAGCATTATGACTGAGGCTGGCAAAATGGGAAATCTTGGAGAAAGTACCAATCTCGGTTACATTCCCAACACTATGGAACAGGCTTGGCAATACTTCAGCACCGGTCTTTATAGCGACAACAGCGTAGAGTTCAGCGTAGAGGAAGGTAAGGATGTGGAAATAGGTGTTGAGAAGTCAAGCAAAATCAACGAGGATTGGACCATCTTCACAAACTTCCGTCTCACCTATCTTGGTAAAGGAGGTGGAGAGGATAACATCTCTTCCGTCAAGAACAGCCCTTTCGTCACAAGCGGCACGTACACAATGGGCGGCGTGCGCGTCGCTGACAACAAGCCGCTTCCCCGTGGTCTCTACATCCACAACGGAAAAATAACCGCAAAGCCTTAATCCCTCATAACCGTATAACCGCATAACCGCACATGATAGACAGGGCAACTATAGATAAGATAATGGATGCGGCGAACATCGTCGATGTTGTATCCGACTTTGTTACGCTGAAACGTGCAGGAGCAAACCTAAAGGGTCTGTGCCCCTTCCACGACGACCGCACCCCTTCGTTCATGGTGAGTCCGGCTAAGAACTACTGCAAGTGTTTCGCCTGTGGCAAGGGAGGCAACCCTGTGGGCTTCATCATGGAGCACGAGCAGATAACTTATCCCGAAGCACTTCGCTATCTGGCAAAGAAATACGGCATCACCATCGAAGAGAAGGAGATGACACAGGAAGACATTCAGCGACAGGACGACCGTGAGTCGATGTTCATTGTCAACGAATGGGCAAACAAATGGTTCCAGGACCAGATGAACGAAACCGAAGACGGACGTGCCATCGGACTGGCTTACTTCCGTCAGCGTGGTTTCCGCGATGATATCATCAAGAAGTTCCAACTGGGATTCTGTCCTGACAAGAACGTGGAAGTGGAAGTACCAGAGGGAAACACCGCTATGCGACGAGTGCGAATGGGCGTTATGAGCGACGCTGCCCTGAAAGCAGGTTACAAGGAGAAATATCTTATCAACGACCCTGAAACTGGAATGGGAACTGGACTCTCGCTGAAGAACGACAAGGGAGCCCTTCGCGATCGATTCTGGGGACGTGTCATCTTCCCCATCTTCACCATGAGTGGTAAGGTTGTGGGCTTTGGCGGACGTGTGCTCGCTGCTGCTACGAAGGGAGTCAATATCAAGTACCAGAACTCGCCCGAAAGTATCATCTACTCGAAGAAGAAAGAGCTCTACGGACTGTTCCAAGCCAAGCAGGCAATACGCAAGCAGGACCTCTGTTTCCTTGTTGAGGGCTACACCGATGTGATGGCAATGCATCAAAGCGGTATAGAGAATGTAGTGGCTTCATCCGGCACAGCACTCACCGACGACCAGATACGTCTTATCCATCGTCTCACCGACAACATTACAGTCATCTACGACGGCGATGCAGCAGGCATCAAGGCTTCGCAGCGAGGTATTGATATGCTGTTGGCACAGGGCATGAACGTACGCCTCCTACTACTTCCCGATGGCGACGACCCCGACTCCTTTGCTCGTAAGCACAATGCCGAGGAATATCAGAAGTATCTGGAAGAACATCAAGTTGACTTCATCAAGTTCAAGACCGACCTTCTAATGGAAGAGGCACAGGGCGACCCGATAAAGAAGAGCCAGCTTGTGAACAATATCGTTCAGAGTATCGCATGCATTCCTAATGAAATAACGCGTAGTGTCTATGTGCAGGAGACAGCCCTTTCTATGCAGATGCAGGAGAGACTGATAGCCACCGCTGTCGCCAAACAGGTTGAGAAAAATCGTGAGGAAGTCCTCAAACAACGTCAGCACCACCCCGCTCCCGATCAGCCCCTCGATTCCCTTGAGCCCATTCAGCCCATTGAAACTCTTAAACCTCTTGAATCTCTTGAACCCTCCGACTCTTTAGAGGCGGAGAAATCCCCCTATACCCCACTTGTACAGGGCATTCGCAGTCGCGACCAGCAACGGCTCGAAAAGAAGGAGCGCGAGATAGTGCGTCTTGTTGTCCGTCACGGTCAACAGATTATTGGTGAGATGCCCGACGAGAATGGCAAGAACCATCCCGTCAATATTGCGCAGTTCATACAGGCATCCTTCGAACAAGACGAACTGAAACTGGTGCTGCCAATCCACCAACGCATGATTGACATAGCACTTGAGGAGAACAACGGACGGCCCACAGAACAGGTGTTGCTCAACTACCCCGATGCAAAGATAAATGCGCTGGCATTCGAGTTAGCCACCGACAGCGAACAGCTCAGCAACCTCTACACCCAGAAGGAATCCACGATATACAAGCGAAACGCGGAGCAAGAAGCAGCAGAACTTTATGCACTTGTTCAGCACGTCATCACCGACTACAAACTGGAACTTGTCGGCGCACAAGTGAAACAGATAATGCGCGAGATGCAAGATCCAGAACTGATGCGCGACAAAGAGCGTTATATGCATGTGATGACACAATACCGCGACCTGAAAGACGTAGAGAAACGTCTCTCACAGGCCCACGGCGGTCGTGTTATGATGTAAGTGTATTAGGAAAGGAATCCCTGACGGCGCAGAGTATCGAGAAGCACTTGTGACAGAGCCTCGTTGTCGCGACGTGTGTAGCGCAAGTCTGTAAACACCTGAGCAAGGGTTTCCTTATTATTTATCTCCACGAAGTGCTTATTCTCTAGCAACTGTTCTTTTGGAGAATAGAATCTGTCAATATCGTCGGCAGAATAGTCGCGATAGGTTTCGTTGTGCACTATCGCCTCTATCGGCAAACGGTCGCTAAGGGCAGGTGTCTCGTCGGGCCAGCCAACAGTCAGCGTTGCCACAGGCATCACCAGTTTGGGCAGTTCCAGTATTTCCACTAATTGCTGCGGTTGATATACTGTGGTACCAAGATAGCAGATACCCAGCCCTGCGTCCTCAGCTAAATTGCAGAAAGTCTGTGTAAACAACAGAGCATCGGAAGCGGCGTTTATGAAACTCAGCAGATTGTCGTAGCCTGGGTCTGCCTTACGTTCCTCACACCAGCGCGTGGTTCTGCGGAAGTCGGCACAGATGGTCAGCACCACAGGAGCACCAGTCACCATAGGCTGTCCGAAATGTGCAGGAGCAAGGCGTTGCTTCATCTTCTCGTCACGTGTCACCACCACGCTGTAGAGCTGCAGATTGCCCATCGTCTGTGTTCGCATAGCAGCAGAAAGCAGTTCGTTCAACAATTCCGGAGCAACATCCTCTTGCTTGTATTTGCGCACGGTTGCACGCTTCAATATCGATTGCATCATATTCGTTATCAGGCTTAAATGGTTTACTTTTTGCAAAATTAAGAAATTATTTTTAATTTTGTGGCTTAAAAACTATACATATAATATATATATGGTAAATATGGAACAACAGAACAGCGAATGTCAGGCCCCTGTGGTGATGGAGAAACGTCCTGAAGTGCTTGAGTGCGACGTCGTTCGCTTTCAGAACAGCAAGGAGAAATGGGTAGCCTTTGTAGGTCTGCTCGACGAACATCCCTACGAGATTTTCACCGGTCTGATGGATGACGACGAAGGCATACTGCTGCCCAAGAGCGTCAATCGAGGACGCATCATAAAGGTGGTAACTCCCAGCGGAGCCAAGCGCTACGACTTTCAGTTCGAGAACAAGCGCGGCTACAAGATAACTGTGGAGGGACTCAACGAGAAATTCAATCAGGAATACTGGAACTACGCCAAGCTCATAAGCGGAATGCTTCGCTACCGTATGCCCATCGAGAATGTTGTAAAGCTTGTCAGCTCTATGTCGTTGGAAGGCGATGCCATCAACACTTGGAAGGCAGGTGTGGCACGAGCTCTGAAGAAGTACATACCCGGACAAAGCGACGTCGATGAAGATATTCCTGAATGATATGCTGGTGCACGCCCGTCATGGTGTGCTCGAACAGGAGACAACGGTAGGCAACGATTTCCTCGTTACTGTGGAGCTCGATGCCGATGTGGAGCGTGCTGGCGAGACAGACTGCCTGAACGACACCATAAGCTATGCCGATATGGCAGAGGTGGTACGCAAGGAAATGCAGATACCAAGCAAACTGGTGGAACACGTAGCCACACGAATCGCCAAGCGTATGTTGACAGAGTTCACCGCTGCACGTAGCGCCCGTGTCCGCATCACCAAACTCGCTCCACCCATCCCCGGTCTCCTCTCCTCCGGCGCTGGCGTCGAGGTGAAATTGACAATTGATAATTGATAATTGACAATTTAACTCCCCTATAACTCCCTTTTAACTCCCCTTCAAAATGGACGACAAAAAGATTATCTTCTCGATGGTAGGCGTTAGCAAGACCATCCAACAAAACCAGAAACAAGTACTCAAGAATATCTATCTCTCCTTCTTCTATGGAGCCAAGATAGGCATCATCGGTCTCAATGGTGCAGGTAAGTCAACGTTGATGAAAATCATCGCTGGACTCGACCAGCAGTATCAGGGACAGGTGGTATTTGCCCCAGGCTATTCTGTGGGTTATCTGCCACAGGAACCACAGCTCGACGACAAGAAAACCGTCATCGATGTCATTAAAGAAGGAGTTCAGCAAATAGTAGATACACTCGCTGAGTATGAGGAGATTAACCAAAAGTTTGGTTTGCCCGAATACTATGAAGACGAGGACAAGATGAACCAGCTCTTCGCACGTCAGGGCGAGCTTCAGGACATCATAGATGCCACCGATGCTTGGAACCTCGACAGCCGACTGGAGCGTGCTATGGATGCTCTGCGCTGCCCTCCTGCCGACCAGCTTTGCGAACACCTCTCAGGTGGTGAACGCCGTCGTGTTGCCCTGTGTCGTCTGCTTCTTCAAAAGCCCGATGTTCTGTTGCTCGACGAGCCCACCAACCACCTTGATGCGGAGTCTATCGACTGGCTCGAACAGCATCTGCAACAATATGAAGGAACTGTCATCTGCGTCACTCACGACCGCTACTTCCTCGACGATGTGGCAGGATGGATTCTTGAACTCGACCGTGGTGAGGGCATTCCTTGGAAGGGCAACTACTCTTCGTGGTTGGAACAGAAGACCAAGCGCATGGAGCAGGAGGAGAAGGTGGCATCCAAGCGTCGCAAGACTCTGGAGCGCGAGCTGGAATGGGTACGAATGGCTCCCAAAGCCCGTCAGGCAAAGGGAAAGGCCCGTCTGAACTCCTACGACAAGATGCTGAACGAGGAACAGAAGGAGCGCGAGGAGAAGCTGGAAATCTTCATCCCCAACGGTCCCCGTCTTGGCAACAAGGTCATCGAAGCCCACGGAGTATCGAAGGCGTACGGCGACAAGGTGCTTATCAAGAATCTCGACTTCATGCTTCCCCCCAACGGCATAGTAGGCGTCATCGGTCCCAACGGAGCCGGCAAGACTACCCTCTTCCGTATGATTATGGGATTGGAGAAACCCGATAGCGGCACATTCGAAGTGGGCGAAACGGTGAAGCTCGCCTACGTTGATCAAAGTCACCACGACATCAAGGCCGACCAGAGTGTCTATCAGGTAATCAGTCAGGGCAACGAACTCATCCGTATGGGAGGTCGCGACATCAATGTCCGTGCCTATCTTTCTCGCTTCAACTTCTCTGGAGCCGACCAGGAAAAGAAATGCGGCGTGCTCTCAGGTGGTGAACGCAACCGTTTGCATTTAGCAATGGCGCTGAAACAGGAAGACAACGTGCTCTTGCTCGACGAGCCCACCAACGACATCGATGTGAACACCCTGCGTGCCCTTGAGGAAGGTCTGGAGTCGTTCGCCGGCTGTGCCGTAATCATCAGTCACGACCGCTGGTTCCTCGACCGCATCTGCACCCACATCCTTGCCTACGAGGGCAACGGACAGGTGTTCTTTTTCGAAGGTTCCTACTCCGAATACGAAGCCAACAAGTGCCGCCGTCTTGGCATCGAAGAACCCAGGCGTGCCCGCTATAGAAAGCTCACGGAGTAATTCAAAAGCTATAATCAGATATAAATTGGAAATATAAAGGAAAAGAATTATGATTCTATCAACAACCCCATCAATTGAAGGTCACACCATCCGCGAGTACAAGGGAGTTGTGACAGGCGAGACGATTATCGGAGCAAACTTTGTGAAGGATATTTTTGCAAGTATCCGCGACTTCGTAGGCGGTCGCTCCGGCAGTTACGAAAAGGTTTTACAAGAGGGTAAGGACATTTCCATGAAGGAAATGATGGAACGCGCCCAGGCTCTCGGAGCCAACGCCATCGTCGGCATCGATATCGACTACGAGACCATCGGTTCCAACGGCTCGATGCTCATGGTAGCCACCAGCGGCACCGCCGTAGTGATATAAATCCTCCCCCTCCCCATCACGCAATCCCAACAATGGTTTTTAGTTTTCTTTTACTTTTTCATCAGCCGCCTGACAGGTCTCCAGAGCCGTCCAGACGGCTGTTTTCGTGATTCCGTTTTAGTTTTTTATGGGTAAATGTCCTAAACTCTCTATATCTTTATTCTATAAAACTTTTTTTTAGGGGAAATACATTGAAAAGAAAAAATCGAGCATGTTTTTCCCTGATATACAATATATTAAGCAGCTCTACATCGAATCCAAAATCTAGAAACTTCGTAAAAAAACCTTCGTTACATTACTAATCTTTCGCCTCATGCATTAGTAATGTTTGAGGGGGCGCATTAGTAATGTTTGGGGGCTCGCATTAGTAATGTTTTGGCAGAAGATTAGTGGTGTTCCAGTCTTCTATGGAAAAGACTCCTTCTCCCATCATCATGGTCATTTCTACGGTGTCAAATGTACGATAGACGTTGGTGTCTGTTTCGTCGTCATCATTTCAATCGCAAAGGTATAGAATAATTATCTATATTTCAACATAATTTTATATCTTTGTAGCGAAAATTTAAGTATATGAAGCACATACAGTATCAGACACAAGGAACGTGTTCAAAAGTCATTGATGTGACGGCGGACGACAACGGCGTCATTCAGCAGGTGTTCTTTGTCGGAGGTTGCAACGGTAACCTTCAGGGTATAAGCAAACTGGTCGTTGGTCAGAAGATTGATGATGTCATCGCTCGTCTCAACGGCATTCGCTGTGGCAACAAGCCCACATCGTGCCCCGACCAGCTCTGCCGTGCTCTGGAACGACTGAAGATGGAGTGAAATGTAACGATGAAACTTCTGGAAGTATCAATAATCCAAATCTAATAAGACATAGGGTATGAATCCAGTCAAAAATGTATTGATAGCAATGACATTAACCTGCAAGATTTAGGAGGAATATGAAATATGTGGACACCATTTGAAAAGAACATACAGCAGGACCTACACCAGTATCTGCTTTCCATGAAGGAGGTGGACGAGCACCTGCCAGACTGCCCCGATGTGGAGGAAAAATGGGAACAGATAGCAAAGGCGTATCTGCCTGACGGCATACGGGAGTTCCGCGATTATCCCACATCGTCCCTTGGCTGGATGATGTATATCGGTATGGCTGTGGCTGCCTACTGGGATGATGAGTGGGAAGTCTATGGGAAGAATGAGGACTTGTATGCCTACATCCGCGACAAACGGGGTTATGATGCTCTTGATGAGTATGTGCGCGAGGAAATACTAATGTTGAAAGACAACGACTTTGACGCGTTGGAGAAGCTTGTCGGAGAATGTGCTTCGCGCACGAATAACAACCTGCGCCGCCAAGGTTTCGAACCCGGCACCAAAGCAGCCTTCGATGGCTACCTCTCATGCCTCCACCAACTTTACCTAATGGGTATGTCCGTCCAACTCCATCGCATGGGCTACCACATGGAAAAAATGTAACTATGGTAAAGAGTGAATACTACGAATAAAAAATATATATTATGAAGTACCCATGTGAAAACTGCAAGCTACGTGCTGCGTATGACAAGAATCCGAAGTCTCTCGTTGGACGCTTCTGGCGTTGGCAGATAAATTTCTGCCCAAGCTGGCGAGGCTATTTCAAGTCGCTGCCTCCTGAGAAGCAGGAAGAGATTCGCAAGAAGTATGACTTCTGGAAGTATCAATAATTTTAATCTGATGGAATATGAGTTATTTAAAGACATTTTTCCGCCTATTGTTGGGCCTGTTTATGACCTATGCAGGTTTCAGTCATCTGACCTTCAATCGTCAGGAGTTTGTTGCACAGGTGCCCACATGGCTACAGTTCAGTGAAGGCTTCACCGATTTCGTGGTGCTGGCATCGGGCGTAGTGGAGATCGCTCTTGGCCTTGGCATGCTGTTGTTATGGAAGAAAAAGGCAGTGGTAGGTGTATTACTAGCCCTCTTCTATGTCGCCATCTTCCCTGGTAACATCAACCAGTACGTCAATCACATTGATGCCTTTGGTCTCAACACCGACAATCTGCGTCTTATCCGTCTGTTCATCCAGCCAGTCCTTATTTTCCTTGCTCTTTGGAGTACAGGCGGCTGGCAGCAGCTGAAAGAATGGTGGCAGTGCCTCACGAAGTCAAAGAAGGCATAAGGTATGAGCACACTCACAACTGTTCTGGCAATATTGGTAGCCTTGGAACATCTATATATCATGTTCCTTGAAACCATTGCTACGAGTTCTAAAAGCACGTCAAGGGTGTTTGGCATTAGTATTGACCAACTGAAAAGCAAAACCATAGCAACACTACTGAAGAATCAAGGCGTGTATAACGGTCTGATAGCCGTTTTACTGCTGGTTGCTGTCTGGCAGCAGGATTTACTATGGACGCATCTGCTACTTGGCTATGTCGTATTGGTGGCACTCTACGGTAGCCTGACCAGCAAGCCCAGTATCATCCTGAAACAAGGCGGTATGGCAATACTGGGGTTAATCTGTAGTTTTATCTAAGCGTATGGAAACAAGGAAATTCATAGCAGCTGAGAAGAAGAGGTGCGGAAGTCACAACTGCGCCCAGGCTATTCTTCACACATACGCAGACGTAGCTGGTATTGATGAAGAACTGGCCATGAACATTGCAAACGCCTTTGGTGCCGGTATGGGCAACATGGAAGGCACTTGTGGTGGTCTTGTTGGTGCTGGCCTCGTCTTGGGAAAGGTTAATAAGGACAAGGCTGCGAGTAAGCGAGAGCAGAGTGATGCTTGCATCGACTATGCCGAGCGTGAGCAGGCTCGGCTTAAAGCCAAGACAAAGTCCATGAAACAGATGCGCCAGATTATGACCAAGTTTCAGGAGAGGAACGGAGCCACACAATGCAAGTTGTTAAAGGGAGTGGGAACAGGGAAAGTACTCCGTGAATGCCCGGATTGCGTGGCCGATGCAGCAGAGTTCCTGGAAGAAGAATTATCTCAATAGTATGCTGACCATTGACACGAAAAAATATGTACAGCTTAAAATATAAGGTAACGACAAGCACCTGCGACAGCGAGGGAAAGCTGAAACTTTATTCCGCTCTCCAGATGATGCAGGATTGCTCGGAGATGTGGATTGACAGCGAGCCGGAAGTCAAGGACTACTTCTTGCAGCAGAATATGGCTCAGCTCTTGGCCACACGTCAGGTTGAGATTATACGTGTGCCGGACTACAAAGAGGAGTTGACGGTGACAACTTCCGTCTATGACATGAAGCCAATGTTCGGATTCCGCAACACGTTCATCTATGACGCACAGGGAAATCCTTGCTATAAGACGTGGAGTATGGGAGCGTTCGTTGACAAGGTGGCCGGAAAACTGAAACGTGTGGACGATGCGACCATACAATCAATGAAGCTGGATTCACAGCTGGAGATGAATTACAAAGACCGCCGAATTATCCTGCCCAATACGGAAGGTGAAGTGCTGGAGCCTATCAAGGTGCTTCGTGCCGACATCGACTACAACAAGCATCTGAACAATGCCAACTATATCCGTATGGCGATGGAACTGTTGCCGGAGGATTTCGTTGTAAACGGTCTTCGCGTAGAATATCGTGTAGCAGTCAAGCTTGGCGAATACCTAACTCCTACTATTTACAAAATAACAGACGGCATCATCGTCTCCCTGTCTATAGGGAGTGAGGTGAGTGCCATCATTGAGTTTACATAGAAATATGATTGACCAGAAAAATGATATTCACCCAAAGGGGAAAAAGATTATAAACCCTTGGCTCGACCGTGAGGGATATAATTGTTTCGGCTGCTGTCCTGACAATCCTGTAGGACTTCACATGGAGTTTTACGAAGATGGCGACTATATCGTGAGCACCTGGCATCCTGAGCACAACTATCAGGGCTGGATAGATACCATGCATGGCGGCATCCTGAGCACACTGATAGATGAAGTGTGCGGTTGGGTAGTCACTCGAAAACTACAGACAAGCGGCTATACCGTGCAACTGAATGTGAAGTTCCGCAAGGCAATTCCCACCACAGAACCTGAACTGACCATTCGTGCCAAAGTCTCAAAACAAGTTCGGAATCTGGCCTACATCAGTGCAGAGATAACAAACTCCAAGGGTGAACTCTGCAACGAGGGCGAAGCCATTTACTTCCTTATGAACGAAGAGAAAGCCAAGGAAATGGGCTTCCTCCATTGCGACGTGGAAGAATAACTCAAACAAATAAATGGACAATCAGCAAGAGGTATTTCCGATAGTGGACGAGGAGGGACGCGTGATAGGCTCTGCCACACGTGGAGAATGTCATAGCGGCTCATTCCTTCTTCATCCTGTAGTACATCTGCATGTCTTCAATTCTGCTGGTGACATCTATCTGCAGAAGCGTCCTGAATGGAAGGACATACAGCCTGGCAAGTGGGACACGGCAGTTGGTGGGCACATCGACTTTGGCGAGAGTCCTGACGATGCTCTCCGGCGTGAGGTGAGAGAGGAACTTGGCATCATGGACTTCACGGCTGAGTTTGTGGATAAATATGTATTCAAGAGCAAACGTGAGCGCGAACTGGTTTATGTGCACCGTTGCATTTATGACGGACCTATTCAGCCATCTGCCTCAGAACTTGATGGTGGACGCTTCTGGTCCCTGCAGGAAATCCGTGATGCTATGGGCCACGACATCCTCACCCCCAACTTCGAAAGCGAGTTCAAGCGCTGCTTCCTATAAACAAAAAAACGTAACTTCATTTGAAGTTACGTTCTTGGGTTGTAGCGCCTACGGGAATCGAACCCGTGTTCCATGCGTGAGAGGCATGTGTCCTAGCCGCTAGACGAAAGCGCCAGATTTGCATCTGAGTTTCAAAACCCTTGCGGAAGCTGGGGGATTCGAACCCCCGGTACGGTAACCCGCACGTCAGTTTAGCAAACTGGTGGTTTCAGCCACTCACCCAAACTTCCTTTTCGCATCCGCTGATGCATGCTTCTTGGGGGGCGTTTTCTCAAATGCGTTGCAAAGGTACGATATTTCTCCGAACCAGCCAAATCTTTAGCTTACTTTTTTTGAAATAAATGTTGGGAAGCCTTACTCGAAGCGAATGGAGCGTGCCGGATGGATGTTGGAAACCACCAAACTGGGTAGTAGCAGAGCAAAGACGGCGATGATGAATGTGGCAATGTTCACCACAACAACCCAAGGCCATTCCACAAGTACGGGGACAAAGTTGACATAGTATGTGGCAGCATCGAGACGTACGAGATGGAACTGGTTTTGCAGCCAGCACAGCACAAGTCCAAGCACATTACCGATTAGCATTCCACGACCTACGATGAAGACAGCCCAATATAGGAAAAGGTGGCGAAGAGATGAATTGGTGGCTCCGAGGGCTTTCATGATGCCGATGAACTGGGTGCGCTCGAGGATGATGATGAGCAGACCGCTGATGGTGGTGAAACCTGCTACAGCAACCATCAGCAGCAGTATGACAACGACATTAAGGTCGAGAAGGTCGAGCCAAGCGAAGATGTGAGGGAAGGTTTCACGAATGGTGGGAGCAGTGAAATATGCTCCATAAGGGTCTTGACGACCTGCCAGCAGTTCGGAAATGCGGGATGAGACAGCAGGCAGTTCGTCCATAGAATGAACTACCACCTCTGCCCCACTCGACTGATTATCCTCATAGCCAAGCAGTTGGTGAACGGTGCGATAATCACAAAATACGAGACGCGAATCGTACTCGCTGATGTGTGTGGCATAGATGGCAGAAACGGTGAAACGACGTGCACGCAGACGTTCATCGAAGAAATAGGCATAGACCTTGTCGCCAACGCTAAGATGGAGTTGGTCGGCAATAGTCTTCGACAGCATCAACCTACCGCTTTGCTTGCTTTTGGAGAAGGGAGTGTCAATCTCTCCGTCCGTCAGGCAACTGCGCAGGAAGGCGAGGTCGTAATCTTCATCGATGCCACGAAAGGCTACACCCTGAAAGCCGTCCTCCGTCTTCAGCATTCCCATCTTCTGACAGAAACGCTGGGCGTGGTCAACTTCTGGCATACGGCGAATGGCACGCATGATGTTAGGACCGACAGCAAGGGGCTGGTATTCAGCCGTGTAAAGTGACTGGTAGTTGAGAATCTGAACATGTGAACCGATGCCTGTGACCTTGTCCTGTACCTCGCGCTTGAAACCAAGAACTACGGATACGGCAATCACCATAACGGCTATGCCCAAGGCGACACCGGCTGTGGCTATGGCAATGGCAGAACGGGAGGCACGGCGAACCGAACCTTTCTCGCCATATAGGCGACGTGCCATATACCAAGCAACATTCATCGCTTAGTGCCGGGGTATGCTTCGAGGGCTTTATGGAGGACGAAAAGTGCGCGATTGAGGTCTTTCTTCTTTAGCACATAGGCCAGACGAACCTGATCGCGACCGGCTCCGGGAGTCGTGTAGAAACCTGCAGCAGGAGCCATCATAACGGTCTCGCCCTCGTACTGGAAATCGCTCAAGCACCATGCACAGAACTTCTCGGCATCATCGACGGGAAGCTTTGCCACAGTATAAAAGGCTCCCATAGGAATGGGACTATAGACTCCGGGAATGCGATTGAGTCCGTCAATCAGGCACTTACGGCGCTCTACATATTCATCATAAACCTCACGTCCGTATTCTTCGGGTTCGTCCAAAGAAGCCTCTGCTGCTATCTGTCCGATAAGTGGTGGACTGAGGCGTGCCTGACAGAATTTCATCACGGCCTTACGCACTTCCTTATTCTTGGTTATGAGAGCTCCAATGCGTATTCCGCACTCAGAATAACGTTTTGATACTGAGTCGATAAGCACCACGTTGTTCTCTATTCCCTCTAAGTGACAAGCAGAGATATAAGGACTGCCTGTGTAGATGAATTCGCGATAGACCTCGTCGCTGAAAAGATAGAGGTCGTACTTCTTCACGAGGTCGCGAATCTGATTCATCTCACGACGTGTATAGAGGTAGCCCGTGGGGTTGTTGGGGTTGCAAATCAGGATTGCACGCGTACGTTCATTTATGAGTTCCTCGAACTTCTCTACCTTCGGCAGTGAGAAACCTTCCTCGATGGTTGTGGCAATGGTGCGAATGACAGCTCCGGCAGAAATGGCAAATGCCATATAGTTGGCGTAAGCAGGTTCTGGAACGATGATTTCGTCACCGGGATTCAGACACGCCAGAAACGAGAACAGCACAGCCTCTGAACCTCCGGAGGTGATGATGATGTCGTCGGGAGTTACATCGATGTTGTACTTCTTGTAATAATCGACCAGTTTCTCGCGATAACTCAGATAGCCCTGCGAAGGACTGTACTCCAGAATCTTACGGTCAATGTTGCGAATGGCATCAAGAGCCGACTGAGGTGTTGGAAGGTCGGGCTGACCAATGTTCAGGTGATATACGTGTACTCCACGTTGTTTGGCAGCATAGGCCAATGGAGCAAGTTTACGGATTGGCGATTCGGGCATCTCGTGTCCGCGCGTGGAAATCTTCGGCATATTTTCTTAATTTGCTGGGCAAAGGTACGAAAAATCGGTGTAAATACAAAAGGAGATGCCCGAATAATTGCGGACATCCCCTTATTTATATATGTATATATGTAACAGTTACTTGAAGTAGCGCTTCAGAAGACCAGCAAAGCCGGCACCATGACGTGCTTCGTCCTTAGCCATTTCGTGAACGGTGTCGTGAATGGCATCGAAACCTGCAGCCTTAGCGTTCTTAGCAATACGGAACTTATCCTCGCAAGCACCAGCTTCGGCAGCAGCGCGCTTCTCCAGGTTTGTCTTGGTGTCCCATACGCACTCGCCCAGCAACTCAGCGAAACGAGAAGCATGGTCAGCCTCCTCGAAAGCATAGCGCTTGAAAGCCTCTGCAATTTCGGGATAACCCTCGCGGTCGGCCTGACGAGCCATTGCCAGATACATACCAACCTCGCCACACTCGCCGTTGAAGTGATTGCGAAGGTCATTGATCATCTCCTTGCTAACGCCTTCGGGCTTGCCATCACCAATACGGTGAACAGTTGCATAAGTGGTCTCACCATCGTCCTTCAGTTCTGAAAACTTTGAAGCAGGAGCCTTACAGATTGGGCACTTTTCGGGGGCTTCGGTTCCTTCGTGGATATATCCACAAACGGCACAAATGAATTTCTTTCTCATAGTGTTAAATGATTAAGTTAATGAAAAAATCAGTTTGGGAACAAAGGTACAAAATAAATTGAAATTAGAAAAATAAAAAGTGAAAAAATATCAAGGGAAGTGAAAAGTGCAGAAAAGTTTGCAGGAAAAGCATTTTTGTGTTAACTTTGTAGTTGCATTTGCGATAGTAGCTCAGTTGGTAGAGCATTGGCTTCCCAAGCCGAGGGTCGCGGGTTCGAGTCCCGTCTGTCGCTCATAAGATATGTTCATTAACCATGAATTACAACTTCGTAAAGGTGGCAGCGGCCGTGCCTGCAGTAAAAGTCGGTAATTGCAAATTCAACACCGAACAGATAGAATCACAAATTATTCAGGCCAACAATCAAGGAGTAGAAATAATCGTTTTCCCTGAGCTTTCGATTACAGCATACACATGTGGCGACTTGTTCTTCCAGCAAATGCTAATGGACGAGGCAGAGATGTCGTTGATAGGACTTCTCAACTTCACACGTTCCATGAATATCATCAGCATCGTAGGAATGCCGGTACACATGCGCAACGGTATTGCCAACTGCGCCGCTGTTATCCAGAAGGGAAAGATTCTGGGACTGGTTCCTAAGATACTGCTTCCCAACTATGCTGAATTCAACGAAAAGAGATGGTTCGTGGGAGCAAACGCTATCGGTGAATCATCGGTTCTGATATGCGGTCAGCAGGTTCAGGTGTCGGCAAATCAATTGTTCCACACCCCCTCGTGCACATTCGGAATTGAGATTTGCGAGGATTTGTGGGCACCAATTCCACCCTCCTCTACCTTAGCCCTACAGGGAGCCGACATCATCTTCAACCTGAGTGCATCTTCCAGCAGCACAGGCAAGTACGATTACATACGACAAATGGTGGCAAATCAGAGTGCCCGCCTGTTTGCCGGATACGTATATGTCAGCAGTGGGTTCGGCGAAAGCAGTACCGACCTCGTGTTCAACGGCAAAGTATTTATTTACGAGAACGGCAAATCGCTGGTTACCAAACAGCAGGAAGGCATTGACGAGATGCTGGAGGTTACGGACATCGATGTTGAATACCTGAGAGCAGAACGTTTCCGCAATACCACATTCCACAGTTGTGCAGCTTTGTTGCCCAAAACTGAGATTCATCATGTGGAAACTGCCGGCCTAATAAATAATGAAGAAATGGAGCTGACCCGCACAGTTGCGCCTTATCCATTCATTCCACAGAACGACGAGCAGCGTGAAAAACGATGCAACGAGATATTCGACATTCAATGCAAGGGTTTGGCTAAGCGTGTTGTACACACCAATTGTGAGACGCTCGTGGTAGGAATATCAGGAGGACTTGACTCTACACTTGCCCTCTTGGTTTGCGTACGCACGTTCGACCTTCTTGGCAAGAGTCGCAGAGGTATCGTAGGTATAACAATGCCGGGCTTTGGAACTACCGACCGTACATACACCAATGCCATCCGACTGATGCAACAACTGGGAATCACCATTCGCGAAATCAGCATCAAGGAGGCTTGCCTACAACATTTCAGCGACATCGGTCACAACCCAGATATACACGACACGACATACGAAAACAGTCAGGCACGCGAACGTACACAGATTCTGATGGACGCTGCGAACCAGATGAACGGACTGGTAGTCGGTACTGGTGACCTGTCGGAACTGGCTCTTGGATGGGCTACATACAACGGCGACCACATGAGCATGTATGGTGTGAATGCCTCTATACCCAAAACTCTGGTAAAGTATCTTGTGGAATGGGTTGCAATGAGCATTGATGACAAAGCCACACGCGACACATTGCTCGACATTGTCAACACACCTATTTCTCCCGAACTCATACCTGCCGACGAAAACGGAAACATTAAGCAGAAAACGGAAGACCTCGTAGGTCCGTACGAACTTCACGACTTCTTCCTTTACCATATGCTCAGAAGCGGCTACCATCCACGAAAGATATACGCACTAGCTTGCAAGGCGTTCAAGGACAAATATGACGAAGAGACTATAAAGAAATGGCTAACTACCTTCTACCGTAGATTCTTCACACAGCAGTTTAAGCGCTCATGTATGCCCGATGGACCAAAAGTGGGTAGCATAGCACTTAGTCCACGAGGCGATTGGCGTATGCCCAGCGATGCCTGTGCAGATGCATGGTTGGAAGAGTGTAAGAGCCTATAAATTGTTTATAAAGGTAGTATTCTTGTTTATTATCCACTACTAAGTACTTTTTTTGTACAAAAACTTGACAGTAATAGAAAAAATGACTATTTTTGCCTAAAATTAATAAAAATATCCCTAATACTATAAAACAATGACAAAGCAAGAGTTAGCTAAAGAGATTTCAATTAGGACTGGTGTTGATCAGCCTACAGTAATGGCATGTGTAGAGGGACTTATGGCTTCTATTAAGGACACTCTATCCAATGGTGAGCCTGTTTTTCTGCGTGGATTTGGAAGCTTTATTCTTAAACAGCGTGCAGAAAAGACCGCTCGCAACATTTCCAAGAATACGACACTGGTTATCCCTGCTCACAACATTCCTGCTTTTAAGCCTTGCAAGGAATTCATGGCACAGGTGAAGAAGTAAAGAATCTCTTTTTCAAGATTATGGCCGGAATTCATAGAATTTTGGCCATTTTCTATTATAAGCAACCGACTATGAAACACGTCATCGAGAATCAACACTTAAGCGTCACGATCAACGAACTTGGAGGCGAATTGACAAGTATCGTCCGAAAGTCCGACGGTATGCAAATGTTGTGGCAAGGTAATGCTGAATACTGGCACGGGCAATCCCCGATATTGTTCCCGGCAATCGGGAACAGCGCGAACCAGACAGCACACTTCTTCGGAAAGGAATATCCAATGACCAAGCACGGGTTAATAAGGACTATGCAATTCGCTCTTCGTGAGAAGAATGCCGATTCCATAACGCTTGAGGTAACGGACAACGAGTCCACACGTCAGCACTATCCATACGCTTTCAGTTTTGCTGTACGCTACGCTCTTTACGGCAATACTCTTGGCGTCTCATTCATAGTGAGCGGAAAGGACAAACTGCTTCCATTCCACGTCGGAGCACATCCTGCATTCAATCTTCCTGACTTCAAAGAAACGGATGACGTGCATGGTTTCCTGAAACTTGATGTTTCCGGTTACTTGCTGAGCGACGGACTTAAGCCTGGAGGACTGCGATGGAAGGAAGGAGCCTTTCAAGTTCCATTAAAAAATGGTATGCTGGAACTTGGCAATCACACCTTCGACTGCGACACAATTCTCGACACACGCGGGCTCGCGCACACATGCGAATTATATAATAAGGAAAAGAAACGCATTGTCAAGGTGACTTTCGATGCTCCTGTCCTCGCGCTATGGGCTCCTAAGAAAGGCTGCTGTCCGTTTGTCTGCATCGAACCTTGGTGGGGCTGTTGCGACGATTATGGTTTCAATGACGAATTCTCGAAGCGCCATTGGATAAACACAGCACAGCCCGGCGAAAAGAAAACGATAAGTTACTCTATAACTATTTCTTGAAACGCTCTCCCCAAAGCATCTGCATACGTTCGGAAAGTTTTGCCTCCGAAGCATTATTCTGTGGATGCCAGAAACGAACGTCCTTGAGAGCATCGGGCAGGAACTGCTGATTCACGAAGTTCCCTTCATAGTCGTGGGCATATTTATAGCCCTTGCTGTATCCCAAATCCTTCATCAATGAGGTAGGTGCATTGCGCAGATGAAGCGGAACAGGCTGATTGCCACTCTTTCTCACTTCTTCCAACGCATCATTGATGCCCATGTATGCAGAGTTGCTCTTCGGACTTGTAGCCAGATAAACTGTTGCTTCCGCCAGAGGAATGCGTCCCTCGGGCCAGCCAATCTTCATCACAGTGTCGAAAGCAGCATTCGCCAGCAGCAAAGCATTTGGATTTGCCAATCCGATATCTTCTGAGGCACTGATTACCAAACGGCGTGCAATAAAAGCAGGGTCTTCCCCACCCTCAATCATCCTTGCCAACCAATAGAGGGCTCCATCGGGGTCACTACCGCGAATCGACTTAATGAATGCCGAAATGATATCATAGTGCATTTCTCCATCCTTGTCGTATGCAAGCGGATTTTGTTGCAGACGGTCTGTTACAAGTTCATCAGTAACTACCAGAACCTTGTCCTTTGAAGCGGACTCTGAAAGCAAATCCAGAATATTGAGCAACTTACGGGCATCACCACCGCTGAACCGGAGCAAAGCGTCTGTTTCCTTCATTTCGAACTGAAGTTCTCGCAACACTATATCCTTCGTTAGTGCACGGTTGGCAAGCTCAAGCAAATCGTCCTTCTCAAGACTCTTCAACACATACACCTGACAACGGCTGAGCAAAGGACGAATGACTTCGAAGGAAGGATTCTCTGTAGTGGCTCCAATCAAAGTAATAACACCTTGTTCCACAGCACCGAGCAAACTGTCCTGTTGCGACTTGGAGAAGCGATGGATTTCATCAATAAAGAGAATCGGACTGGAATTATTGAAGAAACGGTTTTGCTTTGCCTTCTCCACAATATCGCGAACATCCTTTACACCGCTGGTAACAGCCGAAAGCGTGTAGAAAGGTGTCTGCAACTGATGTGCGATAATACTTGCCAAAGTAGTCTTGCCCACACCCGGAGGCCCCCAGAGAATGAAGCTCGACACCTTGCCCGACTCTATCATCCTACGTAGCACAGCTCCTTCACCAACCAGATGCTTCTGGCCGATGTATTCGTCGAGCGACGTTGGACGTAGTCTTTCTGCTAATGGTTGCATAACAACCGCAAAGATACAAAACAATTGATAATTGACAATTGATAATTGATAATTATTTTATAACTTTGCATCATGAAGTTGTCAATACTGATTCCCACCTACAATCAGGAATGTGTTTCACTGGTGCAGACTCTTCTCCACCAGTTGCCCAGCGACTGCGAAATCATCGTAGCCGACGATTGTAGTCCCGACAAGTACGTCTTGAAGGAAAACCGCAAGCTATCCGAACTGCCGCAGGTGGTCTATTGGGAATCTGATGCAAATCTCGGACGTTCGCGCATCCGCAATCGACTTAGAGATATTTCCAAAGGAGAGTACCTCCTGTTTATCGACAGCGATATGCAAGTCGAGAGGGAAAAATTCATTGAACGTTACCTGTCCTGCATGCCGACAAAAGATGTTATTTGCGGAGGATATTACACCGATTCCAACCTGCCCTCACCACTCGTTTCACTCAGATGGCGTTACGAAAAATCGTGCGAACACAAGTTCACAGCCGAACAAAGGAACAAGCGTCCACACCAGAACATAGCCACAGCAAACATCATGATACCGCGAAATGTGGCTCAATCCCACCCTTTTGACGAAAGTATCTCCCGCTATGGATACGAGGATACGCTATTAGGACAAGAATTGGAAAGCGCAGGTATTAGAATCAGACATATCGATAATCCTCTTGTTCATTTAGGTTTGGAACCAAACGAAGCATTTCTTCACAAGACAGAGGAAGCAATGCAAACTTTGTATGATATAAGAAATCAGATTGGAGACAAGTCTTACATTCTGGAGATTCACCACCGATTGGAGAACTGGCACATTGCAGGACTTATAGCATACATCTTTCGCAAGTTCAAGACTCAGATTACACGTAATCTGCTTAGCGTACATCCTTCAGTCAGATTGTTCAATTTCTACAAACTTGGCTACCTTTGCGACTTGTACGTACAAAAAAATAAAAAGGCCCGAATCTCACGACTCAGCCTTTTCAATAGGTATTAGTTTTTAAGGTAAAAAGATTGTTTTAGAATAACTGCTGCAAAATTAGTCCTTTTTAACAACCCCTCCAAATAAAATTACATGTTAAAAAACATATTCTTAATTTCCTTGTCACATTTAACACTATACATAGCGAAAACAGGGAGATAATTTGGCATTCTTCACAAATTGCACTATCTTTGCACACATAATAATATAACATATATAGTATATAAAAATATGGCATTAACAGAACAGACGGAAAACGCTGAAAAGCGTTCACTGAATTTCATTGAGCAGAAGATTGAAGCCGACTTGGCTGCAGGTAAGAACGGAGGAAAAGTTCAGACCCGTTTTCCGCCTGAACCAAATGGCTATCTGCATATTGGACACGCCAAAGCTATTGCTATGGACTTTGGTGTAGCAAAGCGATATGGCGGCATTTGCAACCTGCGTTTTGATGATACAAATCCTCAAAAAGAAGACACTGAGTATATCGAGAGCATAGAGCAGGACATTAAGTGGCTGGGCTACGAATGGGCTAATGTTTATTACGCCAGTGACTACTTCCAGCAGTTATGGGACTTTGCAGTATGGTTGATAAAGCAAGGCCGTGCATATGTTGATGAGCAAAGTGCTGAAGTGATTGCCCAGCAGAAGGGAACAACCACGAGCCCAGGTACTAACAGTCCATATCGCGACCGTCCCATTGAGGAGAACCTTCGTCTGTTCGAATACATGAATAGTGGAGAATGTGAGCCCGGAACTCTGGTACTACGTGCCAAGATTGATATGGCTCACCCCAATATGCTGTTCCGCGACCCGCTAATTTATCGTGTGCTCAACATTCCTCATATCCGCACAGGCAACAAGTGGAACGCCTACCCCATGTACGATTTCACACACGGACAGAGCGACTATCTTGAAGGAGTCACCCACTCTCTCTGCACACTTGAGTTTGTGGAGCATCGTCCCCTCTACGACCTATTCGTAACATGGATGAAGGAATGGCGCGGTGAGACAGACAATATCGAGGACAATCGTCCGCGTCAGACAGAGTTCAACAAGCTGAACCTCTCATACACACTGATGTCGAAGCGCAACCTGCTGGCTCTCGTCAACGAAGGTATGGTCTCAGGATGGGACGACCCCCGTATGCCGACTATCTGCGGATTCCGTCGTCGTGGCTACAGTCCTGAATCCATACAGAAGTTCATCGATAAGATTGGTTACACCACTTACGATGCACTCAACGAAATGGCTCTTCTGGAAAGTGCCGTTCGCGAGGACCTTAACACTCGTGCCACACGCGTAAGCGCTGTGCTCGACCCAGTGAAGGTCATCATAACGAACTATCCTGAAGGAAAAACTGAACAACTGACTGCCGTGAACAATCCTGAATGCGAGGCTGAGGGAACACACACTATTGAATTCAGTCGTGAGTTGTGGATTGAGCGCGACGACTTCCAGCAGGAGGCCGAAAAGAAATTCATGCGTCTGGCTCCCGGCAAGGAAGTTCGCCTGAAGAATGCCTACATCATACAATGCTCTGAGGAGCATCCATGCGATGTTGACCAGAATGGCAAGGTAACTTGCATCTACTGCACCTACGATCCTGAAACACGTAGCGGATTGCCTGGTGCTGATCGTAAGATTAAGGGTAAGACTCTTCACTGGGTAAGTTGCCACGATGCAGTACCTGCCGAAGTACGTCTCTACGACCGTCTGTGGAAAGTGGAGAACCCTCGCGACGAGATGGCTGCTATCCGCGATGCACAGCAATGCGATGCTGTTACTGCAATGAAGCAGATGATTAACCCAGACAGTCTGACGGTTCTCAACAACTGCTATGTAGAGCCTTATGCTGCAAAGATGGCACCACTCTCCTATCTGCAGTTCCAGCGCATCGGTTACTTTAATGTAGATACAACCAGCACAGCCTCGCATCTTGTATTCAACAAGACTGTAGGACTGAAGGATACTTGGAAAAAAAATTAAGAGTTTAGAGTTTAGAGTTTAGAGTTTAGAGTTTAGAGGATGAACGAAGATTATAGCTATTTCCAAAGCAACGAGTTCCGTAGTTCGCTTGAGGCGTACGAACGAATGATTGGCAGTGGAGAATCTGTAGAATTGGATTCTGAGACACTGGTCGACATTGCTGAGTACTACGCTATGGAACAGCGTATGGACGATGCAAACCGTTGCATCCAATACGCTACCTCGTTCTATCCCGACAGCATAGACCCACAGATTTTTCTCTCCCGTCAGCAGATGTTTGAAGGAAATGAAGAGGAGGCTTGGAAGATTTGCAAAAGCATCACTGACCAAGATGACCGTGAGGTGACATTCCTCAAGGCAGAGCTCTTCCTGAATTTCGAAAGAAAGGAAAAGGCCCTCCCCCTTCTGCTGTATAAATACAAAGAAATATCCGACCGTACGGAGGCAGCAGATTTCCTCTACGACAGCATCTCTCTGCTCAATGACTATGGATTGGGCAAAGAGGCACTCGAATGGGTATTCATCCTGCGAAGGAATCATCCTAATTATGAGGACACCATTGTGCTTGAGGCCGAAGTCCGTAACCTCAGAGGGGAATATGCCTTAGCAATAGAACTTGCCGAACAATACATCGAAATGCACCCCTACGACACGCGTGCTTGGATGCAACTGGCCGAGGCAAACGGTAGTCTTCAACATTACGACGAGGCAGTAGATGCTCTTGATTATGCATTAGCCATTGAGCCCGACAACGCCGAAATGCTTATGCTCAAAGGCAATCTGCTCCACGATAGCGGATATATCGCCGATGCACACGAATGCTATGCTCGTTTTTTGGAATATTTTCCAAACGACGAGCATGCACGTATGTTAGATGCAGAATGTCTTATGGATTTGGGAGAAGTTGATGCAGCAATCCGCCTAATCACCACCTAATCCCCAATTCTTAATTCTTAATTCTTAATTAGCCTACGGCTAAAGTCCACCATCTTAATGGCTGTGACAGCACATTCATCGCCCTTATTTCCGAGCATTCCACCCGAGCGCATCTCAGCTTGCTCCATATCGTTACAAGTGAGCAAACCATAGATGACGGGCACGCGTGCTTCACGATTCAGTTCTGCCAGACCTTGAGTAGCGCCCTGACAGATATAGTCGAAGTGAGGAGTATCGCCACGAATAACACAACCGATGGCTATAACAGCATCGAAACGCTCTGTCTGAACCATACGTGCTGCACCATACACCAATTCAAAACTTCCTGGAACTGTAAGCATCTCAATGTCCTGCTCGCGAGCACCATTCTTTATCAATGTATCGAAAGCACCCTGTGCCAAAGCACCAGTGATTTCGTTGTTCCACTCACTCACAACAATGCCAAAGCGCATACCCTCGGCTGAAGGTACGCGCTCTGCATCATAATCAGAAAGATTGTGTAAAGCCGTAGCCATTTACTTTGCGGCCTTAATACGTTCGATATACTTGTCAATCTCCTGGCCCTGCTGGCTGCCGCGATAGTTGTTGCGAACCTGCTCGTAGAGTTTCAAAGCCTCGTCTGCCTTACCCTGACTTTCCAGAATCTCACCAGCCTGCACCAGATAGATGGGAGACAATACTGAGTTGTCGGCCTTCTTGGCAGCCTTCTTCAAAGTCTCCACAGCCTTATCCAACTGACCCAGTTCTGCCTGAACATTACCCAGAGCACCAAGAGCAGCAGGACTTACCATCTCGTCACCACGACCAGAGAAGTCGCTGAGCATCTTTTCAGCCTCTTCCATCTTACCGGTCTGAGCATAAGCCAAACCAGCATACAGCTTAGCCAGATTACCAGACTTGGTAGAGCTATACTGCTTGGCAACCTCAATAAGTCCAATCACCTGCTGACCGTCACCATTCAGTGCCTTCTCGTAGTCGCCGTTCTGAAACAACTGTTCGCAGGGGAACAGAGCTTCAGCAGCCTTCTGGTTACGGCTGTCGGTATAGTAGTTGAAACCGATACATGCCAACACGATTACCAACAGAGCTACTACAGCAATGCCAATCTTCTTAATGTTTTTCTCGACAAAAGTCTGTTCGAGAGCGGCCTCCATATTCTGGGCCGTTGTTTTGTTTTCTGCCATTTTATATACTTTTTTATTGTTTATACGCATAAAATCGTGCAAAGATACGATTAAGTGAGCGAAATACCAAATTTATTTGAGTATTTCCGAACGTGAGTATCTAAAACCGTAGGTTAAAGTTAATAAATACTATGCGGAAATGCAAATTTATTCGTACCTTTGCAGCCAAATTACAATGATTTAACGAAATGACAGACGAAAAAGACAACGTATTTCACCATGTTATGCCCCTTCAGATACGTTTCAACGACGTTGACAAATTCGGGCATGTAAACAACACGATATACTTTCAATTCTACGACACTACGAAGACCGACTATTTTGCCAGCGTGTGCAAAGGAGTAAATTGGGAGAAAATTGCAATCGTGGTGGTGAAAATCGAGGCAGAATTTCTTGCTCAGATTAGGGGCGACAGCCACATCGCAGGCAGAACACGCGTTGTCAAAATCGGCAACAAGAGTTTCCATCTCGAACAAGACGTCATAGACATCGATACAAATGAAATAAAGAGTAAATGCATGTCCGTGATGGTGCTCTACGATTTGCAACAGCAACAAACCATTCCATTCCCCGACGAATGGCGTCGCGACATCATCGCTTACGAAGGCCTCTAATTATTGAACTCGACCAGTGCCTCTGCAGGCATTGCACGACAATTTTCCACTTCCTGCACAGCGATTACAGTTTGTTCTAGTTGTTTTCTTTCCTGCCGACGTTGCTGCTATGCCGGAAAAGAATCCGACTCCCTTACAGGAAGAGCATTCAACTCGTCCCGTACCATTGCAGCGATTGCATTTTTGAGGGGTGGCTGATTTTTGTGGGTTATTGTTCGAGCGAGATGAGGTTGTTGTGCTGCTGCGGGAACTGCTTCGTGCGGTGGTCTGTGAAGCGGAACTTGTTGTTGTCTCCCCCCTGGAGGTTGTTGTCGTTTGTCTGGGAGTCGTTCTCGCTGTTTGTGTTACAGGTGTTCTCTGAGAAGAATTTCTGTTGGAATGGGTATTGTATGTTGGAGCATTGATAATAACAACTGGTTGGTAGTTTTGCCTCGTCGTGCCAGTGTTTGTGCTTGCGCTGGCAGGTCTATTGGGATTATTCTGTTGCGCAGGACATTTTTCAGGCAGGTAGGCATAGATGTACGAAGGATTCGTACCTCTGTTGGTGCTTATGTTTTGAAGATAATACAAATCACTGAGAGATAAATTATTAAGCTTAACAGGATTGTCTGGTATTACCAATTCTATTAAGTTATCGCAGTCCCCAAAAATAAAATTGCCCAAAGAGGATACAGAATTGGGGATGACAACCTGCTTCAATGCCTTGGAACCATGGAACGCAAAACTATTGATATGGGTAACACTTGAAGGTATATTATAGTATATGCTGGCTTTGGCAGGCGGATATACCAACAGTGTGTCGGCATTCTTCGTAAACAGCACTCCGTCAATCGATTTATACCATTTGTTATTTTCATTCACGTCAACTGCTGTCAGATTATAACACATATAGAAAGAACCATCCACAATTTTTTCCACAGTCTCAGGTATATCCACGCGTTGCAAGTTCTTGCAGTTACTAAAGGCATTACTCTCAATAGTTTTTAGTCCATTGGGTAAAGTTATGGCTGCCAAGGCATTGCACTCATTGAAAGCACGATCTCCTATAGTCGTCAGACCATTGGAAAGCGTGACACTCGTCAGACCCGTACAACCTCGGAACACATAACCATCTAATAATTTCACACCTCCGGGAATGGTAATTTCTTTCAGCCTTTTGCAGTATTCAAAAGCATTGTTCCCAATGGATGTCACACTGGAAGGAATCGATATTCTTTCGAGGCTACTGCAACTGCTGAAGGCATTTTTTCCGATACTAGTAACGGTATTGGGGATGACGACACCCGTCAATCTGCTACAGCCTTTGAAACAGGCTTCGTCGATAGCAGTTGTACCCTCTTTGATGCGACATGATGTGATGTCCTCTGACACTGCTTTATGTGCCACAGTCCCTACATAAACAATGTTTTCTGTGTTGTCGTTGTTTGCATCCCACCAAGGAGATCCTTCAAAGGCATCTTTTTCAATATTAGCAACAGGTGCTTCCATATTCACCTCACTCAAGTTCTTGCACCCCTTGAAAGCCGCATTGCCTATGTGAGTGACAGACTTGGGTATTTTGATACTCTTTAGATTCATTCCTATGAACGCATACTTTCCTATTGCTGTGACTGAAGTGGGCACTATCGTAGTTTGACATCCAGCAATTATGGTGTTTGTAGCCGTTTCGATGATAGCGTTGCAGTTCTCCCTGCTGTCATAGACTCTGTTGCCGCTCTCCACCACGATTCTTGTCAGTCCCCTACAGCCGAAAAATGGATGTGTTCCTATCTTCGTTACAGCGCTGGGTATATACATAGAAGTTAGGCTGGAGCAGCCGTAGAACGCACTATTGCCAATCGAAGTCACGGAATTGGGGATAGTGATGTTAGTCAGGCCAGTACACTCATAAAATGTATAATTTTCAATGACAGTCACGGAATTTGGAATAGTGATTTTCGTAAGGCCCGTACAACCCGAAAACGCAGAACTCCCGATCTCTGTCACGGAATTAGGGATGACGACCTCTTTTAGGTTCACACAGTTTTTGAAAGCATCCCTTCCTATCCTTGTGACTCTGTAAGTCTTTCCTTTATGCTTTATTGTTTCCGGTATCCTGATAAAGCCAGAATACGAGTCCGATGAAATATTATTGCTCGAACTACGTACACTACTATTGGTAACTACCACCTCATCCGTTTCCTTCATCTTCTTTCCATTCTTCTCCTTTTTGATATAATACTCTATCAATTTCGAGCCACACCACTCGTAGAAACTTTGGGCATAAGTCTCACTGCCACAAAAAGCCAGCAGCACAAGAAGAATAATGAAGGCTCTGAGTCTTGTTTTCATAATTCCATGCATTTCAGATGTTTATGCCGACAAATATACATATTTATATTTAACGCGCAAAAAAATAGCCACAAAGTTTAAGGGTATTCCACCACACCTCTCCTCCTCTCCCCCGAAGCCTTACTATCCCTCCGCCGCTAAGGTCTATACCTTATTGGCGTAAGACCTGCGTCTTGTTGCGCTAAGGTCTAGGTCTTGTATGAATTGTTCTTAACCCTGAAAAAACTTGTCTTCATATAAACCCTAACATACTAACATCGTTTATCTCCAATGCCGATGAATAAAGGACTGAGGACATGCTGCCCAAAAGTCAAATCCTAACATGAACTATAACACAAACTCTAACACAAACTCTAACAAGCCGAAGGTTGCAGAATATATCGTCATAGATTATCCTTTATTCATTTTTGCAGGCAGAATCCTATCCACTATGACAAAAGGATAGTCCGTATGATAAACATATATCCATTTTCGGTTGTGCGAAATCATACGACGAGCCTCCGGATGAATCTTACGCAAGGTTCTGGAGGTCGTGCGACCATAACAACCTCATAGATTTGCATAATCCGCGTGTACCTGAGATATCAACTCGTCGAAATACTCGTCAACGGAAACCGTGCTCGCCATCACGCGCTCCCTCGTAGACGTGTCCTTAGCTGGTACACGATAAACATCTTGTGCAGCGTATGAAACAGCAGGCTCTGCCACCACTGTGTTTTCATCCTGCACCTTTGGATACTTTTTACTCATACCTCTTTATTGTTATTTCACGTTGCAAAGATACGATTAAGTGAAAACAGAACAAAATAAATCTCGTTTATTTTTTATGTCGAACGCCAGTATTTTCGACCGAAAGTCAGATATACAAATATGTGAGAATAAAAACAAGATAAAGGCAAAAACATGTTTGATACGAAAACAAATACAAAGACAGACCCGCTGGGAAGTGGGCCTGTCCTTTTATATTGTGATTATATGGAGTGGGAGGTGTTAGAACTTAAAGAGGATGTGGTCGGCACTCAATTGCAATTCCTTTCCCCGACAAATGGCGTCGCGACATCAACGCTTACGAAGGCCTCTAATCTTCCCCCACTCCAATCCTTACTATTCCTCCGCCGCTAAGGTCTATACCTTATTGGCGTAAGACCTGCGTCTTGTTGCGATAAGGTCTAGGTCTTGTGAGGATTGTTCTTAACCATGAAAAACACGCATTGCGAAGAAACAGGTAACTTACTACCTTAACAGGCGTTGAGCCCAGTATTCATCGGGCTTGGAATGGAGGTACCTGTATCTGCAACAGGTACCTGACAGGTACCTCAAACCTCACACACCAAGTTACCTGATAAGGTACCTGTTAGTGACCTGTTAGGCAAACAGGTACCTCGCAACGAGGCCTTTATTCATCGTGGCTCAAAAGCGGTTGGGGTACCTGGGTACCTGTTTTTACATATTCTTTTATTTTCAGGCATAACAGATAAATATCGCTCCAGCTTGCTGGCTTGCGTAATATAATGGAGCAAGTAATCGGCTTGCCGCTTGCGTCGCTCGAACTTGTTCGCTTGCGTAGCTTGTCGGAGCAAGAATATAATGGAGCAA
>CACZJU010000017.1 GCA_902781515.1 uncultured Bacteroidales bacterium
ACCGGCCGAAGGGGAAACGGCTTCCGGTTTCCGTCCGCTGACACAGGAGGCGCTGAACAGCATCATCCTCCGTGCTAAGCGAGAGGAAGTTGACGACAACCCGAAGTCGGACATCGTGGAGTACGTCAACTCGGAGGAGATTCCTACGCACAATCCCATCAGGGAGTTCCTCGAGGGACTGCCCGCTTGGGACGGGCACAACCACGTGGCTGATCTCTTCGGACGCCTGCCGGGCATCAGCAGCGAACAACTGTCGTTCCTCAGTATCTGGCTCCGTTCGACTGTAGCTCATTGGCTGCAGATGGACACCCTTCATGGCAACGAGTGTGTGCCTACACTCATCGGATCGCAGGGTTGTGGAAAGACAACCTTCCTTCGCCGACTTCTGCCTAAGCACCTGCGTCAGTATTATCTCGACCATCTGAATCTCTCGAACAAGTTCGACAAGGAGATGGCTCTGACGAACAACCTGCTTGTCAACCTCGACGAACTGGATGCTATCCGTCCCAGTCAGCACGCAGCCTTGAAGCAGACACTTTCGAAGAGCAAGGTGAACGGTCGTCCCATCTTCGGAAAGGCTCAGGAAGACCGTCTGCGCTTCGCCTCCTTCGTGGCAACCACCAACAATCCACATCCCCTGACCGACGCAACTGGCAGTCGTCGCTACATCTGTCTCCATATTCCGCAGGGACAGTATATTAATAATGTAGGGGACATCGATTACGAGCAGCTTTACGCGCAGGTTCTGCACGAGGTGCGTGAGGAGAAGGCTCCCTACTGGTTCAACAACGACGAGGTGGCTCGCATTCAGCAACTCAACATCGAGTTCACGGAGAAGAAGGACATAGGCGAGATGGTGGCAGCCTGCTTCCGTAAGCCACAGAAAGGGGAAGTGGTGAAGCCGCTGAACACTCAGCAGATGCTGCAGTTGATGCAAAGCAAATACCCAAGTCTTAAAATTAACCACAGCGCAAAGGTGCATCTGGGACAGGCGATGAAGGAACTTGAATACGAGCACATTGACCGTTGTCATGTAGCCTACTATAGGGCTGTGCCGCTGGCTGCATGAGATCTGTATGAGGTGTCTATGAGGTGTCTATGAGGTGTTGGAATACCACCTCATAGGCACCTTTCCCTTTATTTATCGGGGTTCAACTGGCATTTGTATGAGGTCTTGCAAATTTTGAAAAAAGCGTGATCCTCAGGATTGTAGTCCCTCATAAAAGGTTAATATAACCTAAGGTCGAAGGTTAAGTTAACCTTTGCGCTTAAGTTGGCGAACCTATTATCAAAGGTTCACCGCCTTGTTGCGATAAGACCTAGGTCTTGTTGCGATAAGGTCTAGGTCTTATGACGAGAGGAATAGTAATGTTAAGCATGGAGCATTACTATCGCTTCCCCCGAAGCATTACTAATCCTCCGTGCCAAGGGATACTATCGCGATGCGCATAGGGTGGGGGGCGTTGCGTCTTTTAAACTATTTGGCATTTGGGGCGTCATATTTTTGTTGGAATATAACGCAAATTATGAATAGAAGGCTGTTTGTTTTCTTGTTGCTCGTGACTATGGTCGTTGGGGCGGCAGTGGCTGCGCAGGAGCAGGATAGTGTTTGCAATGGCGAACAGTGGCTCGACGATGGTGGAAAGCATATTAATGCCCACGGCGGCGGAGTTTTGAAATATGGCGATACGTACTATTGGTTCGGAGAGCACAGGACTGACCATTCGTTTGTGACGTTGGTAGGTGTGAGGTGTTATGCTTCAAAAGACCTCATAAACTGGCGGAACTGCGGTGTGGCTCTGAGTGTTGTTGATGAGAAGGGTCACGACATTGAGCGCGGATGTATCATCGAGCGTCCAAAGGTTATATATAATAAGGAAACGGGGAAGTTCTGCATGTGGTTTCATCTGGAGCTGAAAGGTCGCGGTTACGACGCTGCCCGATATGGAGTCGCCGTTGCCGACCGTCCGGAAGGTCCGTATGAGTTTCTCTATTCGCAGCGGGCAGATGCTGGCAAGTGGCCTTTGGAATTCGGCGAACGGGAACTGGCCGTAGTGGATACGTTGAACGAAGCCAACTACAAGAAATGGTGGACTCCGGTCTGGCGGAAGTCTGTGGATGAAGGGCTCCTCGTTAAGCGTGACTTCGACAGCGGACAGATGTCACGGGATATGACGCTCTTTGTTGACGACGATGGCAAGGCGTACCACATTTTCTCATCCGAGGAGAATCTGACGCTGCATATCGCAGAGCTGACCGACGACTATCTGCATCATACCGGTCGCTACACTCGTGTGGCACCTGCAGGTCACAACGAGGCTCCTGCACTCTTCAAGCACAATGGGACTTATTGGATGATAACTTCTGGTTGTACTGGTTGGGAGCCCAACGAGGCCCGTTTGTTCTCTGCATCCAGCATCTGGGGGCCTTGGACGCAGCATCCCAACCCCTGTCGCGGTCCGTTGGCAGAAAAGACATTCGGCGGACAGTCAACATTCATCTTGAAACTCGATGACGGTCGTCATATCTTCATGGCAGACATCTGGCACCCCCGCCGCCTAAGCGATTCCCGCTACATTTGGCTCCCCATCTCCTTCGAAGGCTCCCTCCCCATCCTCCAATGGCGCTCCACCTTCCAGCCCCTTATTGACAAATAATGCCCTTTTGATATAACTGCGTATGGGAAAAGCCTTTCTGATTAGAGGGAGGCGATAACTTCGATTTCGATTTGGGCGGACTTGGGCAGGGTCTTTACGGCTACGGCGGAACGGGCAGGGTAGGGTTCGGTGAAGAATTCGGAATAGACGGCGTTCATGTCGGCGAAGTCGCCCATGTCGGCAAGGAATATGGTGGTCTTCACCACATTAGCCATAGACAGGCCTGCTGATTCAAGTATGGCCTGTACGTTTTTCAGCGATTGGCGAGTCTGCTCCTTGATGCCTCCTTCTGGGAATGAACCGGTAGCTGGGTCGATGGGAAGCTGACCGGATGTGTAAACCAGATTTCCTACTTGTATGGCCTGACTGTAGGGACCAATGGCAGCAGGGGCCTTTGATGTGCTGATTGCTGTTTTCATATTCGTTAGGATTATGTCAGAACTGTGTCTAAAATATTAATGTATTTGTGCCCGCAAATATACTAAAAAATACTGATAATTTGCAAGTTGCGCGAAACTTTTTTTAAGCGTGAAAGTTTTCCTTTTAAACAAACATAGTTTCAGCATAAAATAACTTTTTGGAAAACTTTTGCTATAGTGGCAAAGTATTAAAACGCTAATAATCAAGTGCTTGGCTTTTCGTTTTGGAAAACTTTTGATTTTCTTAAATTATTTTTGTGTTTTGTTTTGGAAAATTCGAATAAGTGTTTTAACTTTGCATCGATTTCGCGGTAAAAAGAATTTATAGCATAAATAATATCATGATTGTAATCAAAAGAGACGGCTCGCAGGAGGAATTTAACAGAGCCAAAATTAAGAGCGCTATCATCGGCGCGTTCCAGTCGGTTTCGACTTTGGACGAAGAGAAAATAAAGAGTGTAGCCACCGACTTGAGTGAGAGTATCTCGGTGCGCGACGGGTTCACGGTTGAGGAGATTCAGAACCGTGTGGAAACTGCTTTGATGCAGAATGGCTATTATGCAGAGGCAAAGTCATACATTCTGTATCGTCAGGCTCATGCCGAGGCACGTTTCATCAAGGAGCGCATCGACTACATGAACGAATACAGTCAGTCGGCAGACAACGCAGCAACCGCTTCTGAGACAGACGCCAATGCCAATGTTACCATGAAGAACGTGGCTAACTTGGAAGGTGAGGTCTATAAGACCACCAACCGCGTCATCCAGCGTCAGCGCATGAAGGACAAGCTGAACCAGATGTATCCAGAAGTTGCCAAGCAGTACGAAGCTGACCTTAATCATCATATTATATACACGCACGATGAGGCTTCAACTCCCGTACTGAAGCAGTATTGTATGGCTGTCAGCCTCTACCCCCTGATGACCGAGGGCGTTGGTAACATCGATGGTGTCACCCCTGGTCCTCCAAACGACCTCCAGTCGTTCTCCGGTCAGATTACAAACCTGACTTTCCTCCTGTCGTCTCAATGTAAAGGAGCCGTCGCTTTTGGCGAATACTTCGTGGTGCTCAACTATTATATTATTGCCGAGTTCGGTCCCGATTGGTACGATCACATGGACTTGGTAGCCACTTCAAGTTGCTGTCTGCAACAGCGCACAATCCGCGACCACATCATCAAGGCATTCAAGCAGTTCGTGTGGGGCATCAACCAGCCTGCCGGTAACCGCTCATATCAGTCGCCTTTCACCAACGTGTCTTACTACGACCATACTTACTTCGAGAGCCTGTTTGCCGACTTCTGCTATCCCGATGGCACAAAGCCCGAGTGGAAGGCCGTTGACACACTGCAGCGCATGTTCATGAAGTGGTTCAATAAGCTGCGTCTGAAGCAGGTGCTCACATTCCCTGTAGAGACAATGGCAATGGTGTACGACCCAGAAACTGGCGACATCATCGACCAGGACTACAAGGACTTCACAGCCGAGATGTATTCCGAAGGACATTCCTTCTTCACTTACATCAGTGACAGTGCTGACTCATTGGCTTCTTGCTGCCGTCTGAAGAACGAGCTGACGGAAAATACCTTCAATCCCACCAGTGGTCTGACAGGTGTGATGACAGGTTCGTGCAACGTAATCACCCTGAACATCAACCGTATCGTGCAGGATGCCAAGCGCACAGTTGCCGGAACCGAGGGCGACCACGATTTCTATGCCTTCCTGCGCCTCTATCTGACAAACATCTTGGAGCGTGTCTATAAGTACCACATTGCCTATAAGACTATGCTCTATGAAATGGAGGACCGCGGTATGTTCGCTGCATCCAACGGTGGTTACATCTACATATCGAAGCTGTATAGCACCATCGGTATCAACGGCTTGAACGAGGCAGCACGCTTCTTGGGTCTTGAGGTTGGCAACAATCCAGAATACATCAAGTTCCTGCAACTCATTCTGGGCACCATCAAGGAAGAGAACAAGCGTCACTCAATTGGTGACAAGAAGAAGCCCTTCCTGTTTAACTCCGAAGTGGTACCAGCCGAAGGTCTTGGCGGCAAGAACTACCGTTGGGACAAGGAAGACGGATATTGGGTTCCAGAGGACGAGAACCTCTACAACTCATATTTCTACGATGCCCACGACGAGACTCGTGTTCTGGACAAGTTTATCCTGCACGGCCGTCAGACATATCAGTACACCGATGGCGGTTCAGCCCTGCACTGCAATCTTCAGGATCACCTCTCTAAGGAGCAGTATCTGAAACTGATGGACTTCGCCATAAAGAATGGTACATCGTACTTCACATACAACATCCCCAACTCGAAGTGTGAGGATTGCGGTCACATCATCAAGAAGCCCATCGATGTATGTCCCTGCTGCGGTTCTACAAAGATTACCCAGTACACCCGCATCATCGGTTACCTGCGTCCCATCCCAGCCTTCGGTCGCGACCGTCAGATTGAGGCTGCCAAGCGCACCTACAGTTGTAACTTGGGATGAAATACGTAGATGCCAAAGAGGTATTTGCTGAGATTCCCGACGAGATAACGTTGGCTATCAGCATCAGCGGCTGTCCCATACACTGCAGCGGATGCCATAGCAAGTACCTTTGGGCTGATACGGGCGAAGAACTGAATTCCGAAGTGCTCTCCACGATGTTGGAGGAGCATTTCGGAATTACTTGTGTTTGTCTGATGGGTGGTGACCAAGACCCTTCCTACATTAACCACTTGGCACACTATGTCAAGCAAAACAGCGATGTGAGGGTGGCTTGGTACAGCGGTCGCGATGATATAGACGAAAACATTGAGCTGGAAAATTTCGACTACATCAAGGTCGGTCCGTATATCGACGAACAAGGCCCATTGAATGTGCAGACCACAAACCAACGCCTTTATCGTGTCTTAGACGGCAAGTTGGAGGACATTACATCACGATTCTGGAAACCTAAATACTAAATACTATGGAAGCAAAAGAAATTAAGGCGCTATGGCGCACGTTGCCTTTGGCAAAAGACAACAATTTACAGCAACTCGATTCACAGATAGAGTGCAGTCCCAAGGTATGGCAGGCTGTTGCCGAATGGCTGAAGCAGACCGACTTCGAGGCTCTGCCTTTGGGGCGTAACGAGATTGGTGAGGGGGCTTATGCCAACGTTGCTGAGTACGAAACCAAGTTGCAGAACGTTTATGAACTGCATCGTCGCTACATCGATGTGCAACTGTTGGGACATGGTGAAGAGAATGTGTTTGTTGCTCCAAAGGAGAATGGTCGCGAGCAACAGGGCGAGTTCAACGAAGAAGGCGATTTCGTGCTCTTTGCAGATGCCGACAATGCCCGTTGCCTTGTTGTCAGTCCCAGTAGTTACCAACTGTTCTTCCCTTCCGATGCTCACAAACCTTGCATGGCTGTCGATGGTAAACCGCAGCCCGTTCGCAAGATTTGCGTGAAGGTACCTGTTAGTCTTTAGCCTAAAATCTCTGCAGCGCGGGGTAAAGCTTCCACCTTGCCACAGTCTACCCACCGGCAGTCTTGTGGCAGGGTGGTGTGCATTATGCGATGACTGATGCAAGCCGACAGGTAAAAGTCGATGATAGAGAACACTTCTCCCTCGTAGTCAGCCAACGCCTGGAATATGCTGGGCATAAGAACGTGGATGCCAGTGAAGGGCAGGCGTTCGAGTTCTCCGACATTCTCATTACCCATAGCCTTCCATACATCGCTTTCTGGCTTTTCGTTGAGCCATCCTCGCAGCAGACCTTCTTTGTTGAAGAGTAGAAAACGGCTTGTCTTGCGTTGGTTCGTCACCATAAGTGCATCGCCATCTGTTCCCATTTGTTCTGCTTTGTGATAGATGCCAGCGAGGTCTATGTCGCAGGCAATATCGACATTGTGTATGAGAATGGGTTCCGTGGGGGAGAAGAGAGGCAGTGCAGCCTTGATGCCGCCGCCTGTATTCAGTAGGAGTTGGCGTTCGTCGCTCACCTTGATATCGAGTCCGAAGTTGTTGTTCTGTCTGAGAAAATCTATAATCTGTTGTCCGAAATGATGGACGTTGACAACAATGTGTTCGAACCCCTGATTCTTCAACTTGAGGATTATGTGTTCCAGCAAAGGGCGTCCGGCAACTTCCACCATAGCCTTCGGGCGGTCGTTTGTAAGTGGCTGCAGGCGTGTTCCCAGTCCTGCAGCAAAAATCATTGCTTGCATATCAGTATGTTTTATTTGTCTGCAAAGATACAAAATAATGCATTAGCATTATGCATAATTCATATTTATTTCGTAATTTTGCGAAGTATCTAAAAATTATAAGCTGTTAATTCTTAACTCTTAATTCTTATCAAGATGTCACTGAATAAAGTAATGCTGATTGGTAACGTGGGCAATGAGCCCGAGGTTAAATACATAGAGCAAGGTGTTCCCTTGGCAAACTTCCGTCTGGCAACAAGTGAAAGAGCACGTACCCTGCAAAACGGTACACAGGTGCCAGAACGTACGGAATGGCACAATGTAGTTGCATGGCGCAGACCTGCAGAGTACATTGAGAAGTTTGTTCACAAAGGCGACAAATTGTTTATTGAGGGACAGTTGCATACCCGCAGTTACGATGACCGTAATGGTATCACGCGCTATGTTACTGAGGTGTGGGTTGACCGCGTGGAGAATTTGTCGACACCACGACAGAATGCGCCCGAACAGCCTTCCGCTCCTGCCGCTGACACTACACAGGCTCCCTTCTGATGGACTTATCGGTTTTTCAGCAAATCGTGGTCTCAGTACCCGATCTGTCCAGCATTGTTGCCATATCTTTGGCAGTAGTGCTGTTGTTCTGTTCTGCATTTGTATCTGCCAGTGAAGTGGCATTCTTCTCTCTTACCCCTTCGGATATGAGTGATGTTGAGGAAGAGCGTCATAGTAGTGATGAAAAGATAATCCAGTTGCGCAACGATAGTGAACGCCTCCTGGCTACAATCCTTATTTCGAACAACTTGGTGAATGTGGCTATAATCATGTTGCTCAACTATGCCCTGATGCAAATCTTCCATTTCGGAGCACCATGGATAGAGTTCCTTTTGATGACGGTTGTCCTCACCTTCCTGTTGTTGCTCTTCGGCGAGGTTATGCCCAAGATTTATTCGGCTCAACACCGTCTTTCATTCTGTCGTATGGCTGCTCCTGTATATTTGGTGCTCAATAAGTTGTGCTGGCCTGTTTCCTCATTACTTGTACGTTCTAAGGTGATAACAGAGCGCATCATGGCACACGAGGCAGAGTCCTTGACAGTCGATGAATTGGAACAAGCTCTCGAACTGACCGACCAAAAGGAGATTGCCGAGGAGAGCAGTATGTTGCAAGGCATCATACGTTTCGGAGGCGAAACTGTGCGTGAGGTGATGACTCCGCGTGTGGATATGGTGGACCTTGAAATGCGCACCCCTTTCCCAGAGGTTCTGAAATGCATTGTCGAGAACAACTATTCGCGTATTCCTGTTTTCAGCGAGACGGAGGACAATATCAAAGGTGTACTCTACATCAAAGACTTGTTGCCGCATCTTACCAAGCCTGCAACCTTCCGTTGGCAGTCGCTCATACGTCCGCCATATTTTGTGCCGGAAACAAAGATGATTGACGACCTGTTGCGCGACTTCCAGCAAAACAAGGTTCACATCGCCATCGTTGTAGACGAGTTCGGAGGCACAAGCGGTATAGTCACGATGGAGGATATTCTGGAGGAGATAGTGGGAGAGATAGACGATGAATACGATGACGTAGAGCGTCCTTATCAGCGCCTCAATCAGAACACTTATGTATTCGAAGCCAAGTGCCCGCTCACAGATTTCGTGCGTACACTGAAACTCGACGACGACTTCTTCGAGGATGTAGAGGGCGAGGCAGACTCTTTGGCCGGTTTGCTGCTTGAGTTGAAGGGCGAGTTCCCTCGACTCCACGAGCGTCTTACTTTCCGCAACCTTACCTTTGAGGTTCTTGAGATGGATAACCGTCGTCTCGTACGTATCAAGGTCATCGTCGGCAAAAACACAGAATAATAATAAATTAATATAGTACTATGAAAAATGTAAGACTCCTTGTGGCAGCGAGTGTGATGCTTCTGACCATGACAATGAGCGCACAACGGTTGCTGCAGCCGTTGGATCGTGGCGTAGTGGCAGTGAATCGTTCAGGCAGCACTATTCGCAGTGTCACCTCGTCGGGCGGAACAGGCAATCTCATTTCTTGGCGCAAACTGGCACAGGAGCCGGAGGGTACTACATATAATGTGTATAAGCGAGCTGCAGGAAGCGGCGAATACACAAAGATGAACTCCACACCATTGAAGAAGACTAATTATGCACCTTCAAGTCTGAACAACAATACAGAGTATGCTGTTACGGCTATTAGTCCAGAGGGAGTAGAGGGTGAGAAGAGTGCTCCATTCCTTTATAAGACACAGCCTTGGCCTAATGTATGGCTGAACATCGATTTTGATAATACGGTTATACCTCGTAATGACTATCGTACGAAATTCTGCTGGCCTATGGATACTGATGGCGATGGCGAGTACGATGCAGTAGTTGTTGACCGTTTATACGCAGGTGCTGCATCTGGTGAAGAAGACACTGAAAACACGGCCACCACGACGCACAAGATACAGGCCTACCGTTTTACGGGCGAATTGCTGTGGACAGTGGATATGGGACCGAATGTGAACATCTGTGCAGGTCAGAACGATATGGTGGTGGCGTGGGATATAAACTGCGACGGACGCTGCGAGGTTATGGTACGCAGTTCTGACGGCACCCGTTTCTGGGACAAACAGAACGAGACCTGGGGCAAGTATGCTATGGGAAGCGACAAAGCCGATGTGGATGGCGATGGTATTGTAGATTATCGCACACAGACCGTTCGCAACCGTCCCTTCTATATTTCTGTGATTGATGGTCTGACAGGTGAAGAGATTGCTGCCAGCGAACTGAAATACAACGAGGTTACTGACGGCTCGGATAGTTATACCCGTACAAATCGTGCAGACTATATGAGCGACGGCTATGCAGCAATGGACGGACACTTCTGTATCTGTTATCTCGATGGTATTCATCCCTCGTTGGTGATGGAGTGTCTGGACCGCGATAACAACAAGACCCACCACAACTATGTCTTCACTTGGGACTACGACTGGAACGGTTCTTTAGCATCAAATTGGCATCACTCCCATACATGGAGCCGCAACGACAAGCGTCCTTGGCCTGCAGAGTTCCACATGCTACGCGTAGCCGACGTAGATGGTGACGGCAGGGACGAGATGATTCAAGGAGGCTATTCAGTGAATCCTCTTACAGGATGGTTCGCCAGTCCTGGCATTGGTCATGGTGACCGTTTCGTGCTCAGCGACATTGACCCAGACCGACCAGGTCTTGAAGTCTATGCCATTCAACAGAGTGCGCTCTTGGGCCAGTTGCTCTACGATGCCTGTACTGCTGAACGCATCAAGGAGTGGTACTTGCCCAGTGTCTATGACGTAGGTCGTGGTACCTGTCTCGATATGGACGCATCGCATAAGGGATATGAGATTCTAAGCTATGCCGATGAGTTTGTTTATGACTGCAAAGGAGAGAAAACAGGACAGACCCGTAGCGGCTCGATGTTCGAAGGCTGTTGGTGGGACGGTGACTTGCAGCGTGAATGGCTTAATTCACCTGGCGGCGACGGTTGGGGCACCAATCTGATGGTGTCGAAGGTGCTTGGCGACCGTCTGGCAGAGTTCTCACAGGAGGCAAGTTGGGCGACACATGCAGCCACAGGCACACGTCCAGCCTTCATGGGTGACATCATCGGCGACTGGCGCGAGGAAGTTCTCTTGGCAAAGCAGGACGATAATGGTTGTACTGGTCTTGTTGGCTACACCACAGCCATGTCCACCAACTACAGCATCTACTGCCTGCAGCAAGACCCGCACTATCGCGGCGACTGCACCACACGCGGCTACTACCAGCATCCCAATACAGGGTTCTATCTTGGTGGAGGAATGCCAATGCCTCCTCTTCCACCTGTCTTCGAGGCAGATGTTCGTAACCAGATGGCAAGCGGAAAGAGTGTAATGTTCGACCTTCAAGGGGATACTGGAGCTACGTTCAACGTGAATGGTGAGGCTCCAACCGTCATTTATATGATGAATCCACGCGGACATAATTACACCTTCAGCGGTACTGGTACAACTGGCGACGGCCAGCTCATAAAATCAATGCAGGGTACAGCAACATTCAACTGCGATCTTGGACACACAGGCTTGAACCTCATTAGTGAAGGAACACTCTGCGTTAATGGTGAGATAGCTGGTCCTGTGGAATTGAGAGCAAGAGGCACACTAAGTGGCAATGCCACTCTGAAGGATACCATCACTTTCGAAGGAGCTTTGAATTACGAGGGTTGCCGCCTGAGGCTGGGTTCTGATGGCTTCGGCGTTGTCACTTCAAAGAAGAGTATAGTGGTACCAGGTAATGTATATATCGAGGTTGGTGTTGCAACCGAAATTGCTACAAGCATTCCTCCTCACAGTTATTACTACTCTGGATGTTTGAAGGTGGAGGGCGACCTAACCTTTAAGGGAACCAACTACATAACAGTAAATAATACGACGAAAGGATTTGAGGGCGAATACGTCATTGCTGAATGTACTGGCGCGCTGACCTGCACAGTGTCGAAACTCCAGACACGCGGTTTGGAAGGCATCAACTACGACTTTGAGGTTCGTGATAACAAATTGTTGCTCATCATTCACGACACTCGTGCTCCACAGCAGGATGTAGTATGGACAGGTAGCGAGAGCAAGGTGTGGGACTACAAGGCCCAGAACTTCCAGACTACCGAACAGACTTCGTTTGTAGCTGGCGACGTAGTTGTCTTCAATGATCAAGCAGCGAAGAAGACGGTGACGGTCAACGAAATGATGGTCACCAATGGCGTAATCTTTGATAGCGGTACATACACATTCTCTGGCGATGGAGGCATTAGTGGTACAGGCGATTTGACAGTGAACAAGGACGCTGCCGTTACGCTGAATATGAAATACAGCGACTATACTGGTAAGACTATAGTCAACGGAGGCACACTTACTGTTCCCAACTTCTACGATGGTGGTCAGAAGAGTGCACTTGGTGCAGCCACAGCCGATAAAGGCAATCTGCAACTTAATGGCGGCACACTTGTGCTCTCGAAAGACAATATGGGAACCGACCGCCAGATAACAGTCGCTGATACTGCCACCATCCGTGTTTCCCAGTCTAATAGTGCCCTCTCTTTGAAGGGCGCAGTCAGCGGAACGGGTTATTTGGTGAAGGATGGCGCTGGTCAGCTTAATTTTACTTATGGTGGAGCTAACAGTTTTGCAGGACTGATAGTGAAGAAGGGCATTGTGGCACAAGGCGCTTGGAACTCTACATTCGGAAAGAGTGGTTCGCCCATGTTGTTGGCAGGAGGCGAGGTACACCAGATTGATGTCAACAGCACAAGTACTGTTCCCACATTCAACCACGTCGTGACTGTTCAGGAGGGAACCACCAACAAGATTGTGGGCTCTTCGCGTGGTAAGATTAATGGTAGCGTGAAGGGTAAGGGCAACCTTACCATAGTATCGAAATACGTGCGTTGTGACATCGGATTGAACTTTGCAAACTATGAAGGCACACTGACAGCATCTGGCAGCCAGTGGCGACTGATGAGTAACGTAACAGATATGTCGAAGGCCACACTGAAAGTTGATGCCGCTACAAATATAGCTCACTACGCCAGTGCCAGTGGCACGCAGCAGTCGGCAACGCTGAAGATAGGTGCCATAGCCGGTACTGCTACTGATGGTGTGCTCGAAGGACAGACCACCTATCAGATAGGTTACCTGAATACAGACATGACTTTCTCTGGTCTTTTCAAGGGAACTTCTGTATCCAAGGTGGGAACGGGTAAGCTGACATTGAAGACAGTGGGCAGTACATCGCCCATAACAGTAAGTGCCGGAACTCTGGAACTAACCAACAGCTCTTCCACTGCCATCACTACAGGTAACATTACTGTTGCCTCGAAGGCAAACATCACTGGAACTGCCGCTGTGCAGAACCTAACACTTAACAAAGGAGCCACCACAATCTGTCAGCTCAAGGCATCAAGCAATACTCGTCTCACGGTGAAGGGCAACCTCAAGCACAATGGTGACACCATTCTCGTTGTTGTTCCCACTAGTCGTCAGTTGAACGTTGGTGATGAAATCACGGTCTATAATGTCAGCGGCACACATACAGGTACATTTGTTGTTAAGGTTGACGATGGTGGCGTGGGGTATGAGTTCGACACATCAAGCCTGCTCACTGACGGAAAACTGCGCGTATCGGCAATCACAGCTATTAATGGGGTGAGAAATTCAGAAAATGAGAAAATGAGAAAGGACGTGTATGACCTGTCAGGTCGTCGTGTCCTCTCACCTCTCACCTCTCACCCCTCACCTCTAAAAAAGGGAGTTTACATCAAGAACGGTAAAAAGGTATATAATAAATAAGGTATGAGAAGGAGCCTTTTCTTCGTTTTCGTATTGTTTGTCATAGGCGGGCAGACGGCGTACGCCATAGAGCGACAGAAAATATCCTTCAATGCCGACTGGCGACTGAAGGTGGGCGATTTTGCAGAAGCTGCACAGCCTGATTTCGACGATTCAGGGTGGAAACAAGTGACTCTGCCTTATGCTTTCAATGGTGTTGAGGCTTTCCGCAAGGATATCGTTGACCTGACGGATACTGTTTGTTGGTACCGGAAAGAGTTGAGAGTTGAGAGTTTAGAGTTTAAAGACAAGAAATATTTCATTGAATTTGAGGGCGCACGACAGGGAGCCGATGTTTATCTCAATGGACATAAGGTGGGATTCTCGGATAATGGAGTCATGGCTTTCGGCTTCGACCTGACACCTTATATAAAAGAAGGAAAAAACGTGCTGGCGGTACGTTGCGACAACAGTTGGACCTATCGCGACCGCGTGCTTAATAGCCGCTATCAGTGGAACGATAAGAACTTCAACGCCAACTATGGCGGTCTGCCCAAGAACGTGTGGTTGCATATCACTGACAAACTCTATCAGACACTACCACTTTACTCGAACCTCGGCACAACGGGCACTTATGTCTATGCCACAGACTTCGATATAGCTGGTCACAAAGCCGTGATTCATGCCGAGAGCGAGGTAAAGAACGAGGACACGAAGGAACGTTCGTTCACATTCTTTGCTAAGGTGCTCGACATTGACGGCAAGGAAGTTGCCCATCTTGATGGTGAGCGTGTTACCTTACAGCCTGGCGAGACGCGCATCGTGTCTGTTTCTAAGGAGGTCAGTGGACTTCATTTCTGGTCGTGGGGCTACGGCTATCTCTACACGGTGAAGACGCTGTTGAAGGCTGACGATGGTTCGAAAATCGACGATGTCATCACACGCACGGGCTTCCGCAAGACGAGTTTTGGCGAGGGCAAGATATGGCTCAACGATCGTGTGATGATGGTTCACGGCTATGCTCAGCGCACATCGAACGAGTGGCCTGGTGTGGGGCTTAGTGTTCCCGCTTGGCTCAGCGACTATTCGAATGGACTGATGGTGGAATCAGGTGGTAATATGGTTCGTTGGATGCACGTTACTCCTTGGAAACAGGACATTGAGTCGTGCGACCGCGTGGGTTTGCCACAGGCTATGCCAGCAGGCGACTCGGAGAAGGATGTGGAGGGAGCACGTTGGGAGCAGCGCAAGGCCTTGATGCGCGATGCCATCATCTACAATCGCAACAATCCCTCCATTCTGTTCTACGAGAGTGGCAACGAAAGTATCAGTCGCGAACACATGCTGGAAATGAAAGCCATCCGCGACGAGATTGACCCACATGGAGGCCGTGCCATCGGCAGTCGCGAGATGTTGGACATCAACGAAGCTGAATATGGCGGCGAGATGCTCTATATCAACAAATCACATAAACACCCGATGTGGGCGATGGAGTATTGTCGCGACGAGGGGCTACGCAAATATTGGGATGCGTGGAGCTATCCCTACCATAAGGAAGGCGAAGGTCCTCTCTATCGAGGTAAGCCTGCTACGGAGTACAACCACAATATGGACGAGTTCGCCATAGAGATGGTGCGCCGTTGGTACGACTATTGGTTGGAGCGTCCGGGCACAGGCACTCGTGTTTCCTCGGGTGGCGTGAAGATTGTGTTCAGCGATACCAATACTCATCATCGTGGCGAATCGAACTATCGAACGAGTGGAGTGGTGGATGCTATGCGAATCCCCAAGGATGCATTCTTCGCCCATCAGGTGATGTGGGATGGTTGGGTAGAGCCGGAGGAGGCGAGGACATACATCATTGGGCATTGGAACTATGACAATTCAAAATTGACAATTGACAAATCGCAATTAAAGAAGCCAGTGTATGTGGTATCTACGGCAGACAGCGTAGAGCTGTTCCTGAATGGTCGCTCGCTTGGCTATGGCAGGCAGAGCTGTCGTTATCTGTTTACCTTCGAGAATGTGAAATTCGAACCTGGAACGCTGGAGGCAGTCGGTTCCGATGGCAGTCGCTATAAATTGGAGACTGTAGGCGAGCCATATCAATTGAAGCTCACAGCCATTACTAATCCACAGGGCACGAAGGCCGATGGGGCAGATATGGTGCTCGTACAAGTTGAGGTGGTTGACAAAAAAGGTCGCCGATGTCCTTTGGATGACCGTATGATTAACTTTGAACTCTCTGGCGAAGGAGAATGGATTGGTGGCATCGCTACACGCAACAATCAGCAATTGCAACGACCAGATACAGGCAATCGCGAAGGTTTGCTTGACGCTGCAGCCACGAAGAATGTTTCTGACAACTATGTTGGTGCCATGTCTTTACCAGTGGAGTGTGGCATCAACCGTGTGCTTGTCCGCACCACGACTAAAGCTGGCAAGATTTGCCTCAAGGCCACTGCCAAAGGCATGAAAAGTGAAAAGTTAATACTGAAAAGTGAAAAGGGAGAAGCAAAAGATAATTACCATTTGCCATTTGCCATTTACCATTTACCATTTAGTCGTGGTGAAACACCGCTCACGCCCTCTTTCACGGAACAGGCTCGTGGCATAGAGATCCTTTCTGCAAAAGCAGGTTACGACAGCGAGCACGCCTCCCATAGCTTCGATGATAACGAACTTTCCGAGTGGAAAAACGACGGCAGACTTTCAACGGCTTGGATTACCTACAAGTTGGCTGAGAGGTCTATCGTGGATGATATATGCCTGAAGTTAACTGGATGGCGTTTGCGTAGCTATCCGCTTGATATATATGCTGGCGACCAGCTCATTTGGAGCGGCGAGACGGAGCGCAGTCTCGGTTATGTTCACCTCAAGCCCATGCATAGTGTAGCGACTGATGAAATCACCATCCGCTTGCGTGGTGCAGGCAAGGACGAAGATGCCTTTGGTGGTATTACAGAGGTGACAGAACCTGCTGCTGGCGAGCTCGACCTTTTCAAGGCTGTGAATGGTGCAGAGACAAAGAACGAGCTCCGCATTGTGGAGATAGAATTCCTCCAGTCACTCAAATAGTTACTTGAGGAAAGGCTTGATTTGCTGGATGGCTTCCTCGAACTCGTTGGGACGGAAGCCGTGACCTGCGCCGGGTATGATGTGAAGGCGAGCGTCCTTGTACATCTTCTGGGCATCTACGGAATACTGGAAGGGCACCACGGGGTCTTTGTCGCCATGTATGATGAGTACAGGCCGTTTGTATTTGGCGATGTACTTTACGGCTGGAAGTTCACGTATCTCGCGGAAGAAACGGCGTCCCAGAGGTACACCCCACAGACGTGTGGTATCGGGCACGTTCTCAAGCATGGGGTAGCGCTCGTTCCAGTTGTCGGGTATGCATAGGGCAGGGTAGATGAGTATCAGTTTCTCTATCTCCTTGGGATGTTCGGCAGCAGTGAGGGCAGATACCAGCCCGCCCTGACTCTCACCAATAACCACGATGCGGTTGGCATCCACATCCTTTTGTTTCTTGAAGTATCTGATTATTGCCACAAGGTCGCTTTCCTCATCGCGAATAGACATATTCATGGTATTCGAGTCGCTGCGACTATTTACCGAACCACATGGAAAATCGAAGGTGTAGGCCTGATAGCCCAAGCTGTTGAGAGCTTGGAAGTATGCCTTTCCGCCGTGGTGCGTGCCGTTGAATCCGTGGGCAATGATTGCCACAGGCTGCTTCTCGCCAGTATATTTCGGACGACTAATCAAGCCATAGATATGTCGCTTACCGTTGTCAATCCACAACGTATCCTCAAGTATAATTCCACAATAGGAAAGAGTGAATTGAGAGATTAGAAGCAGTAGAATTCCAAGTCTTTTCATAGTTATATCTGTTTAATTTGGCTTCAAAGATACGATTAAGTGAGCGAAAACGCAAATTTTGGAGCAGCGAATACAATGATATGCTTGCATAATCATTGTTGAGTCGCGACAACAATTCGACGAAGTCAAATTAATTTGCAGTTTTCCGAACGATAGTATCTTAGACCGAAGGTCAGAGATACGAATACTTTGGCACACGACAAACGCCGCGAAGTGTTAAAATAATGTTAATATAATGAAATTATGTATTATATCTCGATGATAGTTGATACATTTGCAATATCAAAATGATATCAATATGTTTAACCGAAAATAATTGTAACTATGGAAACGAAAGAGAAGAAGTTTTCTGGAACTGTATGTAATGGATTCCTGATGTTGTTTGTTAATCTTTTGCTCACGCTGGGCTCTCCGGCATTGTTTATTTACGGTCTTGCACTCCAAAATACAGGATGTGTTTCTGCTACATTCATGATTACCGGATTTGTGGGTCTAATTGTAGCCATCGCGCTGTGGTGCGGTTTCATAATGCTGGAACCCAATGAGGCTCGTGTCGTCACTTGGTTTGGTAAGTATTCCGGTACCTTCGCACAGGCAGGTTACTACTGGATTAACCCCTTCTACGGTACGAAGAAACTGTCGTTGCGTGCTCGCAACCTCGATGCCGAGCCCATTAAGGTAAACGATAAGGTTGGTAACCCCGTGATGATAGGTCTGGTGTTGGTATGGAAACTAAAGGATACATACAAGGCACTGTTCGAGGTTGACACGCAGACTATGGCAACAACGGCTCCTGGTGCAGTGGGTACGGATGTGAAGAGCATTATGAACGCCCTTGAGAAGTTCGTTCGCGTACAGAGCGATGCTGCTCTACGTCAGGTTGCCGGACAGTATGCCTACGACGATGAGGACGGAGGTGCCGGACAGTTGACTCTGCGTTCTGGTTCCGACGAAATCAACGACCTGCTGGAGCACAAGCTCGACGACCGTCTGGCACTGGCTGGCATAGAGGTCGTTGAGGCTCGCATCAACTATCTGGCTTATGCTCCAGAGATTGCTGCCGTGATGCTGCGTCGCCAGCAGGCTTCTGCCATCATCACAGCTCGTGAGAAAATTGTGGAAGGTGCTGTGTCTATGGTGAAGATGGCGCTCGACAAACTCAAGAACGAAGATGTTGTGGACTTGGACGACGACAAGCGCGCAGCCATGGTGAGCAACCTACTCGTTGTGCTCTGCGGCGACGATTCTGCCCAGCCCGTTGTAAACACAGGAACCCTCAATCATTAAATTCTTAAGGTATGAAACGTTTTGAATACAAGACAGTGTCGATTCTTTGGAAGACTGAACGTAAGTTGAACCAACTTGGTTATGAAGGATGGGAACTGGTTGCTGTTATGAACGGAACCTTGTACCTGAAACGCGAATACAACGACTGATGGCCGATAAGAAGAACACCACAAAACCTTTTATGCTGCGCGTCGATGCTGCTACGATGTCGGCAATCGAAGCATGGGCTGCCGATGAGTTTCGCAGCACCAACGGGCAGTTGCAATGGATAATCACCGAGGCCCTGCGTCGCGCCAAGCGTCTCCCAGTGCCGAAAGGATAGTAAGGCTCCGTGCTTATGGATAGTTATTTCGAACGGTAGATGGCGATTTCGCCGCTGCCGTAGCAGATGCGGTGGTCGGCGTCGTAGATGCAGCCGAACTGTCCAGGGGCGATGCCTTGTATTGGTTCGTCGGAGTGGATGTGGTAGCCCTCGTCGTCGAGAGTGATGGTGCCCTGCATGAAATGGTCGACGTGACGAATCTTGAAGCTGATGTCCCAAGATTGAGGGCCTTCCTCATACCTCCTACCTCCTACCTCCCACGGATTTTGGGTGATGAAGTGCATGTCGGCCAGACGGAAGTCGTGACCATACTGCAGTTGGGTGTCCCATCCGTGTGCCACGAAGATGATGTTCTTCTTCACGTTCTTTTTCACTACGAACCATGGACCGCCGCTGAGACCGAGTCCCTTGCGCTGTCCGATGGTGTGGAACCAGAAGCCACGATGCTTGCCTACGACCTTGCCTGTCTCAATGTCTATTACGCGCCCTTCCTTCTCACCCATGAACTTGCGGAGGAAGTCGTTGTAGTCGATCTTGCCAAGGAAGCAGATGCCCTGACTATCCTTGCGGCGAGCGGAGGGCAGACCGGCACGGATGGCAATGTCGCGCACTTGCTCCTTCAGCAGATGTCCGATGGGGAATATGGTGTGGCTGAGCTGTTCGTAGGTGAGCTGTGCGAGGAAGTCGGTCTGGTCCTTCACTGGGTCTTTGGCTGTGCCGAGCCACACCAGTCCGTCGTGTTCCACACGGGTGGCGTAGTGACCAGTGGCTACGAGGTCGTAGTTCTTGCCGACAAGTTCCTCGAAGGCTCCGAACTTTATGAATCGGTTGCACATGACATCGGGGTTGGGCGTGAGTCCCTGCCGTACGCGTTCTATGGCATAGCCCACCACACGCTCCCAGTATTCCTTCTGCAGGTCTGTGACTTCCAGCCGCAAGCCATACTTGCGTGCCGTTGCCTGCGACAGTTCGATGTCCTCCTCGGCGGAGCACGATGAATCCTCGCCCTCCATACCTATTTTAATATAGTGGAGGTCGGGCTTGTAGCCTTGCTCGCACAACTGGTGAACCACCACTGCGGAGTCCACTCCTCCCGATATCAGTACTGCTATATTCTCCATTTCACCTGCGAAATTACGAATAAATTTTCACGTGACCAAGAAAAAGCGCGGCCCGTTGTGGGTCGCGCTCTTGTATTATGCGTTGTGAGTGATGCTTAAAGTTTCCTCAGGTTGACGCTCATTTCCTGTCCCAAAGACCATACGGCTTGGGTGCCAGAAGCCAAATTGCCATCGTACTGAAGTGTGCCAGTTTCATCTATCATGCTGATGTACAGTTGCTTTGAAGAGGAAGTCCAACGATAGCTTCCAACATGTGAGTCGCCCTCAACATAGAGTTCGCCGTTCTGACCGAATACCAGCACCATGCCTACCTTCGGACCTTCATCCATATTATTCAGTTCTCTTGGACCGGTTATCTCCCAACGACCAAGAATGCCATCGGAAGGAATAGAGTAGCCTGGTTTCTGCAGTACGAGCATTTCCCAGTCTCCACCATTGTCCTGACATTCGCCGTTCAGTACGTTGCCGTTCTGTACTACGATAAGTTTGCACTCAGTATAAACACCGTTGCTGAATCTGATGTAGCATCTGATGCGGTTGTCTTGCCATTCGTTGCTATAGGTGAATGTGAGATTGCCCATGCGTCCTGTGCCTTCCTTGGTGAATGTGATAGAGTCTGCATCGAGATTTTGGTCGCTGCACTGAGCAATAAACCATGTGCCAACTACTTCCGTTGCCTTGACGTCGCCGCCCTGAATAAGACCACCTTCGTTGCCAGAAGTAGAGTCATTGGGATTGCTGGGAATAGAGTCATTGGGATTGCTGTTGTTCTTTTTAGCAATCAGGTCTTCTATAACGGTTTGGATGTTCTGACTTTGAGCCATACGATAGAGTGGCATGGTCTCGGTCTTTCCATCATCAACGTAACGAACCTCACCTGTGCCATCGGTATAGAGATATACATCGCCTTCGCGAATCTCACCTTGAATATCCATCTTCAGATGATTGCCATTAAGGGTGTATGTCATGTGGCTGGCGAAAGACTGTATTTGCCAGTTGTTGTTGGCTTTTGCCTTGGATTCGGCAAAGGCACCATTACCATTCTCATAGAAGGAGATTACGTCGATTTCAATCCTCTCATCAGTGTTTTCAGGAATCACATACCAACTTCCGATGATGGCTGAAGCCAAATCACTTACCTGAGTCTTCTTGGAACTTGGACCGTCATCCTCGTCGTCGCCACAGGAAACGAACATGAATGCACCCATAATCAGCAGTGCTATTGCACTAAGCCATTTGATACTCTTTTTCATAACTTTCTGTATTAAAGGTTAATAATTCTTATATGTTTGCAGGCAAAGATATGTACAAAGAACCGAATAAAAAACTATTTAACACCTTTTAACTCTTTAAAGGTTCCATTCGCGTAAGCCGGAGAAGGTGTTGATGCGAATGGTTATGCTGTCGGCTGCTATGTCTTGGAGATAGAGCGAAGCATATACGTCTGTGGTATAGGCTGTTGGGTCGTCGCCTTGACGATGATGGAGGCGCAGGTAGGCGCGTTTTCCCACTATGCTGTCAGTGATGAAGCCCCATGTTTGCTGACCACCCTGCGTCTTTGGTTGGAGGTGGAAATTGAAGTATCGCTTGGTGCGCCAGACGCTGACCACTTTTAATGGGTCGGTCTGTGCTACGGCTGTCGAGTCGTGGAGCAGGGCCGCCGCTTTCAGTTGGTAGAGGGTTGCTTTTCCGTCTGTCAGTGTGTATCCAGCCAGGGCACGGTAGGTTACGCTTGGCTTCAGGTCAGATAGTGGGTTGGTGAGTGATAGTTGTGTATTGTCGTCCAGCACTATCTTCGTCAGTTGTCCTGCAGCGTCAGTCGGACAGTCCACCATTTCCGTCACAATACTGGGGTAGGGAGCATCATCCTTGTCATCACCACACGAACAGAAAAGGGGAGTTAAAAGGAAAAGAAGGGGAGTTAAAGGGGAGTTAAAGGGACGGTACATATTTCTATTGAATAAACATTCAAAGGTTATTAGTGTTGTCCTTTTAACTTCACGAGCAAAGCGAGTATAACTCCCTTTTAACTCCTTTATAACTCCTTTATAATGTGGCTTCATAGTTGAGGACGGGGTTGGCATACATTGTGAGTAGGCGCTCGCGGAGGAAAGCATCGTCGCGGTTGGGCAGGTCGATGAGTGCGATACGCTCTTTAATATATTGCTCGAATACCAGTTTCTCTTTGTGGGTGTAGTGACCGACATGTGTGGGAGTTCCGCTGAGCAGGTCGGCAGCCACATAGTTGCCAGGGAAGAGTCGGTAGTTGGCATGAATCTCGCGGTCGATACGATTCGCCAGTTCTGTGTAGAATTCATTCTCTGGCAATTCAGCCAATTCGTCTATCCATTCCTTCACAGGTCGGCCTGTCTGGTAGTGGATATGTCCCTTTTGTCCGAAGATGCCCGTCTTCATGTTTATGAGGTCGTCCTGCTTCGACTTCTTCCACGATGGGTCGTCGCGCTTTTGCTGAAACTCCTTGGCCTTCAGATAGTCACATGGGTCGTATTCATAACTGATGGCGAGTGGAACGATGTTGAGTTCTTTGAAGTGAGATGTGAGAGGTGAGGAGTGAGATGTGTCGGAGGCCATTGCGAGCATTTTCAGCAGTGACACCTGAGTTTGGTCGCTCGAATCCTTAGCACGTCCCTCGCGTTGAGCCATCCACACGTTTTCGTGCTTCTGCGTGATGGCATAGTGTATGTAGCGGCTCATCAGTTGACTGCTTTCGTAGAGTTCGCGACGTGATATGTTGCGACGGACTATGAATGCTTTGTTCAACCTTACCAATGTCTTAATCCAAGGATAGATGAGCAGATTGTCGCCAATGGCTATTTCGCACGTTGTGGGGAACTTTTCATCGTTGAGCATGATGTCGAGTATGGCACTGTCCAGAACGATGTCGCGATGATTGGACAGGAAAAGGAATCGTTCCTCGCCAGGCGCTATGCCTTTGTGGGTGAAGGTGTGAGCAGTGGAGCATTTACTCAGTACGTGCTTAACGACGGGCTTCATGAACCGCAGTTGGAAACCCAGTGTCGATTTGATGCCCAGAGTCGTTAGTTTCAACATACCACGACTCATTCCCAATGGTAGGAACGGTACTACACTCTTCAGTATGTGGGAGAACTGTCTGTCCTGCAACAAACTGTTTATGGCCTCACGCACTTCGTCGTCGTTGTACGGCCTTATAGCATCAAATTCTTTCATAACACTGAATTTCAATTTTCAATTCTCAATCCTCAATCTTCAATAATCTCCGTCAGCACATCCTTGATGTCGAGCCCGGCAGCACGCACCTGTTGGGGGATGAAGCTGGTAGCCGTCATTCCAGGTGTGGTGTTTATTTCAAGGAGGTTAATTTTATCGCCCTCGGTGATGATGTAGTCGATGCGGATGATGCCGTGACAGCCCAGAATGTCGTATATCATAGAGGTCAGTTGCTGCACGCGTTCTGTCAGACGGTCGGAGATGCGGGCAGGAGTAATCTCGTCGCTCTCGTTGTTGTACTTGGCAGCATAGTCGAAGAATTCGTTCTTGGAAACAACCTCCGTGATGGGGAATACGTGACCGCCTGTCTTTGTCTTGTAACAGCCGCATGTGATTTCCGTTCCCTGCATGAAGGCTTCCACCATCACGTCCTCGCCCTCCTTGAGAGCTACCTCTATGGCTGGGCGCAGTTGCTCGGCGGTCTTCACCTTTGTGGTACCAAACGAACTACCTCCACGAGCAGGCTTCACGAAGCAAGGCAGACCGATGCGCGAGATGATGTCCTCGTCCGTCACTTCCTTGTCGTGCCCAATCTTAACAGTAAGGCTGTCTGCCACCGATACGCCAAGTCCACGCATATAGTTGTTCAGCACGAACTTGTCGTAGGTCATTGCCTCTACCAATACGTTACAGGTGGAGTAGGGCATACCGATGAGGTCGAAGTAGCCTTGCAGGATGCCGTTCTCGCCTGGAGCACCATGAATGGTGATATAGGCATAGTCGGGATGTATGGTCTTGTCGCCGTCCTTGAACGAGAAGTCATTCCTGTCAACAACACTACGCGAACCGTCAGCAAGAATTGCTTCCCAATGACGTGCGTGTATTTCTACCTTATATATATTATAGCGCTCCTTGTCGAGGAACGACTCGATGCCTGCTGCGCTGCGCATGCTGACATCGTGCTCTGCAGAGTCGCCTCCGCAGATGATTGCTATTGTCTTTTTCTCCATTTATCTAATAGTTGAGTTATATCGTTTGGTAATTCACTTGTAAAATCCATTTCTTCGCCAGTACGGGGGTGACGGAAGCCAAGGGTGCGGGCATGAAGAGCCTGACGGGGGCAAAGTTCGAAGCAGTTGTGGATGAACGCTTTGTACGAGCTGGTGCGGTCGCCTCGCAGGATTTCCTGCCCCCCATAGCGTTCGTCGTTGAAGAGTGTGTGACCGATGCTCTTCATGTGGACGCGAATCTGATGAGTGCGACCCGTTTCGAGTCGGCATTCCACGAGAGTAACGTGCCCCAGGCGTTCCAATACGCGATAGTGTGTGACAGCCGGTTTGCCCGTTGGATTATCGTCAGGCAGGATAGTCATCTGCAGGCGGTCCTTGGGGTTGCGACCGATGTTGCCTCTGATGGTGCCTTCGTCTTCTGCGAATGGTCCCCATACGAGAGCGTTGTAGAGACGGCGTGTTGAGTGGACGAAGAATTGGTTGCAGAGACTGGTCTTTGCCTCTGGCGTTTTGGCAATTACCAGCAGTCCGCTGGTATCCTTATCGATACGATGAACAAGTCCTACGGTAGGGTCGTTGGGGTCGAAACGCTTGTCGTCACGCAGATGCCAAGCCAGAGCATTCACCAACGTGCCGCTGAAGTTTCCACAACCTGGGTGAACCACCAGTCCAGCGGGTTTGTTCACAACGAGCAGGTCGTCGTCTTCGTAAACAACATCGAGAGGAATATCTTCTGGAATAATCTCCCAATCGCGCTTGGGACGGTCGAGCATCAAGGTCACTACATCGTTGGCCTTGACCTTGTAGTTGCTCTTTACGGACTGACCGTTGACCTGTATGAAACCTGCATCGGCAGCTTTCTGAATACGGTTGCGACTGGTGTCGCCAAGATGATCCATCAGGAACTTGTCAACGCGCATCGGGTTCTGCCCCTTGTCGGCTACAACACGGCGATGCTCATAGAGGGTCTCGATTTCCTCTTCCGCTTGTTCCAGTTCTTCGTCTAACAGTTCTTCCTCTTCAATCATAGTTGAATGTTTCGGATTCTGTATCAGTGTCTGCGTCGTCCGAAGTTTCTTCATCGTCGTAGTCGAACTCTTCTTCTTCAGTGATGCCCTTGCCCACGATGAGCGTGATAACGGCATCGGTGGGTACGCGCTGACCGGATATTACTGTGCGACCTTGGCACTTGACGCCGTACACCCAATCCTTGTCGCCGTCCACCTGTTCAACAGGTCCTATGCGGAAACCCAACTGGCGCAGGCGGTCCTGTGCCTCACGCATCGAGCAGTTGTCGGCAATGTCGGGCATCGCCACCATTGGAGAGTTCTTGGAATTTATGGTAAGGTATATTTCTCGTCCAGACTTAACCTTACTGCCGGCTTTTGGAAGTTGAATCACGATTTCTCCTGTAGGTTTTTTGTGGTCGTAGGTTGAGTCTATGACCACAGCTTTCAAATCAAGCATTTCCAGTGTGTATTCAGCATCTCCAATCAGGCGTCCTTCCACGTTGGGCACCATTATCTCTTCGCCGTGATGTGTATATTTGTCGAGCCATAACCAAATGCCTATGGCTATAGCCACACATGCCAGTCCCATCAGCAAGAGGTTGCCCCATAGGATAGGGCTGAGCATTTTCTGTTTGAATTCTTTTCCTGTCATACTACGCGTAATTTGCGTGTAAAGTTACAAATTTATTTTATATAATAAAAGAAAGGTGTGTCAAAATCATTGACACACCCTCTTAAATTCTTAATCTCGTCAGATTATTTGCCGTGATGTTCGTCAGCTACGGTCAACTTCTTGCGACCCTTAGCACGACGTGCAGCAAGTACTCGGCGACCATTTGCGGTAGCCATTCTCTGACGGAAACCGTGCTTGTTGTTGCGACGGCGATTGTGGGGTTGGAATGTTCTTTTCATCTTTTTATATCGTTTTTTGTTATTTCGGCGTGCAAAATTACAGACTTTTTTTGAGACATGCAAATTTTTTTGTACTTTTGCAGCCGAAAACGAGATAAATAGGTATTTATTCAAAATAAAACAACTCTTATGATTAACTCACAAGACATTAAGAAGGGTACTTGCATTCGCATGGATGGCAAGCTGTATTTCTGCATCGACTTCCTGCATCGCAAGCCAGGAAAGGGTAACACCATCATGAACGTGACATTGAAGGACGTAGTCAGCGGTAACGTGTTGGAGCGTCGCTTCAATATCGGTGAAAAGCTGGAAGACGTACGCGTAGAGCGTCGTCCCTATCAGTATCTTTATCAGGAGGGTGCCGACTATGTTTTCATGAACAATGAGACTTTCGAGCAAATCAACATCCCTGAGGATCAGATTACCGGTGTGAAGTTCATGAAGGAAGGTCAGAATGTGGAGGTTGTTGCTGATGCCAGCACCGAGACAGTCCTCTATGCCGAACTTCCTGCAAAGGTTCATCTGCAAATCACTTGGACAGAGCCCGGTTTGAAGGGTGACACCGCTACAAACACCCTGAAGCCTGCAAAGGTTGAGACAGGTGCTGAAATCCGTGTTCCCCTGTTCATCAACGAAGGTGAAATCGTGGAGGTTGACACTCGCGATGGTTCTTACCTCGGTCGTGTAAAGGCATAAGGAGCGAGTTCCTTCCCTCTTATTTATTAAAGGTTGTGTCCTAAGCGATACAACCTTTCTTTTTTAGCATTACTAATGCTTCGGTCATAAGATTACTAATGCATCGTCCTTAAGATTACTAATGTATCGGTCTTAAGATTACTAATGTTTGAGCCATAAGATTACTAATGTTTCAGAGGTAAAATAGTATCCCTTATTCCTTAATCTAAAATAAGTTTAAAAAATAGGTAATATTAATCTATGGCGGTAAGTAATATTAACCTTTGGCTATAGGTAATATTAACCTTCGGCTATAGGTAATATTAACCTTTGGCTATAGGTTATATTAACTTATCGAGTGAGGTTCGTGGTGAATTGTCTGCAAATATTTGTTGCATTACGGGCTTTTCATTAACTTTGTTGAGAAAACATGTTAATACGATATGAAATACTCCATTATAATACCCGTTTTCAATCGCCCAGACGAGGTGGACGAACTGCTGGAGAGCCTGACAAGACAGACCTGCAAGGACTTTGAGGTCGTTATCGTGGAGGATGGCTCCGAGGTGCGTTGCGAAGACGTGGTGAAGAAGTATGCCAACCGTTTGGATGTGCAGTATTTCGAGAAGCCGAATTCAGGTCCTGGACAAAGTCGTAACTACGGCGCAGAGCGCAGTAGAGGTGAATATCTGATAGTGCTCGACAGCGATGTGGTGTTGCCAGAGGGGTATTTGGCAGAAGTGGAAAAGGAACTTAGCGAGAATCCTTGTGAAGCCTTTGGCGGCCCTGACCGTGCTCACGAGAGTTTCACTCCTGTGCAGAAAGCCATCAACTACTCTATGACCTCCTTCTTCACCACTGGCGGCATTCGCGGTGGAAAGAAGAAACTCGACAAGTTCTATCCGCGTTCCTTTAATATGGGCATCAAGAAGTCGCTCTATCAGGAGCTCAACGGCTTCTCGAACATGCGCTTTGGTGAGGACATCGATTTCAGCATCCGCATCTTCAAGAGCGGTGCCCGTTGTCGTCTGTTTCCAGAGGCTTGGGTGTGGCACAAGCGTAGGACGGACTTCCGCAAGTTCTTCCGTCAGGTCCACAACAGCGGTATCGCGCGTATAAATCTATATAAGAAGTATCCCGAAAGCCTGAAGCTTGTGCACCTGTTGCCTGCCGTTTTCACCATCGGCATCTTCACCCTCGCTGCCATTTTCCTGACAGGATTGGTGTTCCTGCTCCTCGGACTATATGTTGGTTTCTATGGCGGGACAGGCTGCAATATGGGGCTCGTGGTTGCATACTTAGGTGGGGCACTGATGATTCTCGCCCTATTGCCAATTATGTTGTATAAGCTCATCATTTTCACCGACTCGTCTATAAGGAACCGAAGCCTGTGGGTGGGCGTGCTCAGCATTCCTGCCTCCTTCATCCAACTCTTCGGCTACGGCACAGGCTTCCTGCGTGCATGGTGGCTGCGCTGCATCTGCGGTCGCAACGAGGAACTGCAAGCTTTCCGCAAAACCTTCTATAAATGAAAGTTAATATCAAAGATTTACCTCTGGACGAACGGCCACGCGAGAAGATGATGGTTCAAGGCCCTGCAGCCTTGAGCGATGCTGAATTGCTGGCGATACTCATAGGTAGTGGCAACAGCGAGGAAACGGCAGTGGGACTGATGCAACGTGTGCTGAGGGATTGTCAGGGGAGCCTGAACACTTTGGGTCGAATGACCATGAATGACCTGATGAGTCGCTATAAAGGTATAGGCGAGGCTAAGGCCATAACCCTGTTGGCTGCGTGTGAACTTGGTAGTCGGCGGAGGAGAGAAGAGGTCGTTGAGAAAAGAAAGATTGACAAGAGCAGTGATGCCTACGAATACTTTTCATCGATGCGTGACCTGCAACTGGAGGAATGTCACGTGCTTATGCTTCGTCAGAATCATACGATAATAGGCGAGGCAATAGTGAGCAAGGGCGGCATAACGGGAACAGCAGTAGATGTGCGCGAGGTAATGCGTCATGCAGTAATGAATCGTGCTACGGCTATCGTGCTCTGTCACAATCATCCGAGTGGCAACCTGCGGCCCAGTCATGATGATGACAACTTGACAAAACGTGTAGATGACGCTTGTCGCGTGATGAATATACAATTCATCGACCATATTATAGTGTCAGAAATCGGCTATTACAGCTATAGAGAGCAAGGGAGGATATAATAAAGTTTAGAGTTGAGAGTTTAGAGTTGAGAGTTGAGAGTTTAGAGATATGAGTGAATTGGAGATACAAGAGAGGGTGGTGGAACTGTTGCGAACGGTTTATGACCCAGAGATACCTGTCAACGTGTACGATTTAGGTCTCATCTATCGCATAGAGTTGAACGAGGCTGGCGACGAGCTAAGTGTCGATATGACACTGACTGCTCCCAACTGTCCTGCTGCCGACTTCATCATGGAAGATGTGAGACAGAAGTTGGAAACCATCGATGGACTGAAACGTGTGGATGTTAATCTTGTCTTCGAACCCGCTTGGGATAAGGACATGATGAGCGAAGAAGCAAAACTGGAACTGGGAATGCTATGAAGAACGTATATTTTCTTTCTGATGCCCATTTGGGTAGTCGTGCACTTAAGCACACCCGTCAGCAGGAACGCCGACTGGTCCGTTTCCTCGATGAGATAAAGGATAAGGCCGAGGCAGTTTATCTGTTGGGAGATATGTTCGATTTCTGGTATGAATACCGAACAGTGGTGCCCAAGGGCTTTACCCGTTTCCTGGGAAAGGTGAGCGAACTTACGGATAATGGGGTGGAGGTGCACTTCTTCACTGGTAATCACGATATATGGGCGTGGGACTATCTGCGAAATGAATGTGGTGTTACCATACACTACGAACCCATTACAATCTCCATTGCCGACAAGACATTCTATCTGGGACACGGCGACGGGCTGGGACGTACAGATACTGGTTTCCGCATCATCCGCTCCATCTTCCATTGTCGTCCGCTACAGCGTATGTTCCGTTGGATTCATCCCGACATTGGTGTGGCATTAGGCCTTAATTGGGCAAAGCACAGCCAGATTAAGCACATGGAGAAGGGCGAACCGGAGTATATGGGCGAGAATATGGAACCGTTGGTCCTATATGCCAAGAATTACCTGCAGTCGCATCCCGATGTCAACTATTTCCTCTTTGGGCATCGTCACATCGAGCTCGACCTTATGCTCACTCACCAGTGCCGTATGCTCATTCTCGGCGACTGGATTCGTCAGTTCACCTATGCAGTCTTCGACGGAGAAAACCTCTACATGGAGAACTACATCGAAGGCGAATCGGCACCAATCTAAGATTGAGGATTGTAAATATCTTTTATCACTAAGCCTGCCAGCATCATTCCGAATGTCGCGGTGATGTGCGATAGCGAGCCGTTGGCATGGACCTTATGGAACTGGTTTTCTTCCAGTTCCATTTTTTCTTTGTTTTCTAAAAGCTCGTCAGAATAGACACACAAGAACTTATGGGCAGGGAACTGCTTAGTGCGCTTGAATGTGTTGCGCAGGGCACGAGCCAATGGGTCGCCCGTAACCTTCCAGAACTCTGCCACACGGATGCGTGTAGGGTCTATCTTCAGCGCAGCACCCATCGACGAAAGCAATTTTGCATTCGTTTGTGTTGCCAGTCGGATGAGAAGGGCCTTGTCGCGCAGCGAGTCTATGGCGTCGATGATGTAGTCGTATGTGTCCAGGGGAAATTTCTCGGCAGTGTCTTCTGTGAAGATGTCCTGAATGGCTGTGATTTCAGCCTCTGGATTGATGCTTAGAAGACGCTCCGTCAGAGCCTCCACCTTTGGACGTCCTATTGTTTCGCGCGTAGCCATCAACTGACGGTTGAGATTTGTTACAGCCACGCTGTCGCTGTCCACAATTGTCAGATGCGTGATACCTGTGCGGATGAGGCTTTCGGCGCACCACGAACCAACGCCGCCCACGCCAAACAATATGACGCTGACTTTGGCGAGACGTTCCGTTCCCTCGTCGCCCATCAGCAACCTTGTCCGCTGCATCCAGTCGCTATCGTTCATACAAGTCCTCTGGCTTATTCGTTTTCTTCAGTTCTGTTAGCAACTGGGCATAGCGTTCTGCTACAGCCTTTGCAAAGCGTGCTCCCTTTTCGGCTGTCGCTGGATGAGGATTACCGATTCCCGTATCGTCAGTCACCAAGTTCCAATGACGAGGCAGCCATGCTGTCTTCTGACGGAGGGAAGGAAGGGCAAAGGGGTGTGAATCACCATTTCCGGCTAAATCCATGCGCACCAGTTCTGGGTGATAGTGAAGCATAACGGAGGTTTCCAGTTCGTCGGCATGGTCACCCGGCTGGTCGAAGTATTCCTTGGCTGGACATACGGTGAACCACTCACTTGAAAGGATGAGCATATCGGGATAATCGACTGCCAAGTCGCGGATGAAGCCCTTGAACGAGTTGCCGCCGTGTCCGTTCACGATGAGCAACTTGCGCAGCCCTTGGTGATAGATGCTTTCCACTATGTCGCGTAGGATTGTTTCCTGAGTACGTTGACGATAGTGGATGCAGAACTGCAGGTCGCGCTGCCCAGGGTTCTGTGCTCCCATCATCACAGGCGGCAACACCATCGCCTTCACTTTGCTCTGTTCCCATGCCAGTCGAGCCGCATCTACAGCCACATCGTGCGACAGAATGCAGTCTGTCAGGTAGGGTAGATGCTGATTGTGTGGCTCTGTTGCCCCCCAGGGCAATATTGCAATGTCATACTTCTTTTCGCCCACCATTCCGTAGGTCGATGCTGCCAAATCCACAGCCATTTCCTTTTTCTCTTCCATTCTTAATTCTTAATTCTTAATTCTTTCTCCGCTTCGCTATGAAAGCGCTTCGCGATTACTTAATTATTTTTTACGTATTCCGCTGCCGCTTCTGCACAACGCTCTCCATCCACACCGGCACTCACTATACCGCCTGCATATCCAGCTCCCTCGCCACAAGGGAAAAGCCCTTGCAGACGGATGTGTTGCAGGGTTTCGTTGTCGCGTAGGATGCGGACGGGACTGCTCGTGCGTGTTTCCACACCAATGACGGTAGCCTCGTTGGTCAGGAATCCGTGTTTCTGTCTGCCCCATGTTTTGAAAGCCTCCTGCAGACGGTGGCGTATGGGTTCGGGCATCCAGAAGTGGAGGGGCGAGCTGATGAGACCTGGAGCATACGATGAATCGGGCAGGTCGTAGCTGAGGCGGTTGTTCACGAAATCAGCCATACGTTGCGATGGGGCAGTCTGCTTCATGTTGCCCTGTTGCCAGCAGGTGCGTTCCAGCTCCTCCTGAAAGCTCATCATCTTCAGCGCATCATCGTCTGATACGTCTTCCGGACGTATTTCCACCACCATACCGCTGTTGCTCCAACGCCCATTGCGGCCTGAAGGACTCATACCGTTCACCACAATCTGTTCTGGTCCGCTGGCAGCAGGAACTACGAAGCCGCCCGGACACATACAGAAACTGTACACGCCGCGTCCGTCAACCTGTTGCACCATGCTGTATTCGGCAGCCGGCAGATAGTCGCCGCGTCCTCGTTTGTTGTGGTATTGTATCTGGTCGATGAGCTGTGCAGGGTGTTCCAATCGCACGCCCACTGCCAGTCCCTTTGCTTCTATCTCTACATCATTGTCATATAGCCAGCGGTACACATCGCGAGCCGAGTGTCCCGTTGCCAGTATCACCGGCCCCCTGAACTCCCTTCCATCGGCACACACAATGCCCTCCACATTTGACATTTGGCATTTGACATTTGACATGAGCAACGCCGTCATCCGCGTTTCAAAGTGCACTTCGCCTCCACATCTGATGATGGTCTCGCGCATGTTCTCGATGACGCGCGGGAGTTTGTCCGTACCAATGTGGGGATGGGCATCGCTTAGGATGCTCGGACTGGCACCATGCTGACAAAATACGCGCAGAATCTTCTCGCCATTTCCGCGTTTCTTGCTTCTGGTGAATAGTTTTCCATCGGAGTAAGCCCCTGCACCTCCCTCACCGAAAGCGTAGTTACTTTCTGGGTCAACCTTTTGTTCAGGACGTATTCGGGCAAGGTCCTTCTTGCGGTCGCGCACGTTCTTACCTCTTTCCACCACAATGGGGCGCAGTCCCAGTTCTATCAGTCGCAGGGCAGCAAACAGTCCACCCGGACCAGCTCCCACAACAATCACCTGCGGTCTGTCGCTCACATCGTGATACTCCACTGGCTCGAATTCTTCCACGGGTGGCTGTTCGTTTATGAACACCCTGACGGTCAGGTTCACAAAGACCTCCCTCTGCCGGGCATCAATGCTTCGCTTCAGTGTTCTCACGCAGGTAATAGTCCTCTCGTCCCAACCCTGCTCTCGAGCCACGTATCGCCGTATCGACTGTTCATTGTAACCGTCCCTCGGCGTCACCCTCAGTTGCAACTCCTTTATCATATCTTGAGAATATTTTTTAGCCGAAAAGGGCGCGGACGGCCTCGGCGACGCGACGGACGGGGACGAGTTCGATAGCAAGTTTCTTCTGGTCAATGCCCTTGAGGCCTTGGGCAGGGACGAGCATACGGCGGAAACCGAGTTTCTCGGCTTCGGCGATACGCTGTTCCAGTCGGGCAACGGGACGAATCTCGCCACTCAGTCCCACCTCTCCACACATACAGGTATCAGGTTCGATGGCTGCGTCCACGTTGCTGGAGAGTACGGCGGCAATGACGCTGAGGTCCATAGCAGGGTCTGTTACGCGCAGACCGCCCGCAATGTTCAGGAATACATCCTTCTGCGCCAGTTTGAAGCCGACGCGCTTCTCCAATACAGCCAGTAACATACCCAAGCGACGATTGTCGAAACCTGTAGCAGAGCGCTGTGGGGTTCCGTAGGCGGCTGTAGAGACGAGAGCCTGAGTCTCGATGAGCAGAGGACGCACACCCTCTACCGCAGCGCAGATGGCAATGCCACTCAGCCCCTCGCGACCTTCCGTCAGCAGCAGTTCGCTGGGATTGCTGACCTGTCGCAATCCACCTTGTAACATCTCGTAAATACCAAGTTCCGAGGTACTTCCGAAGCGGTTCTTCTGTGCTCGCAGAATGCGGTACATATAGTGTTGGTCGCCCTCGAACTGCAGAACACAATCGACGATGTGTTCCAGCACTTTGGGACCTGCCAGCGTGCCCTCCTTGGTGATGTGGCCGATGAGTATGACACATGGTACGACCCCTCTCCCGTCCTCCCCCGAGGGGAAGGATTTCTTTGATTTGACATACCTGAGGAGCGAGGCGGCACACTCGCGAATCTGGCTGAGACTGCCAGCCGATGATTCCACAGTCTCTGTGGATATTGTTTGTATGGAGTCTATGACAACAAGGTCGGGCTGTTCGGCTTCAATGTGTTCGTATATGGCTTCGAGCGAGGTTTCACAGAGGATTAAGAGGTTGGAGGTGAGAGGTGAGAGGTGAGAAGATTCTTGTAGGCGGTCGGCACGAAGCTTGATTTGGCGGGCGCTTTCTTCTCCGCTGATGTACAGCACTTTGATGTTGTCCTGTAGGCGCAACACGGTTTGCAGTACGAGGGTACTCTTGCCGACACCTGGTTCACCACCAAGCAAGACAAGGCTGCCCTTCACCAGTCCGCCGCCAAGGACGCGGTTAAGCTCCTGGTCGCCCATATCAATACGCACCTCGGCATCCGCCTCAATATCGCCCACTGCAATCGGACGGTTCTCTTGTCCCTCGCCCAACGTCATTTTGAATTTTGAATTTTGAATTTTAGACTGGCTTCCAGCCACCTTAAATTCCTTCATCGTGTTCCAACGACCACAGTTGGGGCATTTACCCATCCATTTCGTTGTTTCCTGTCCACATTCCTCGCAGACATACATTACCTTGTCTTTTGCCATAATGCTGCGAAGATACAAAAAATATCTGAAAATTGAAAATTGAAAGTTGAAATTTGAAAATATGTTAGTATCTTTGTGGGGAAATGAGAGAAATAGAGTTGCTGGCGCCGGCTAAGGACTTGGCGACGGGCATTGAAGCTATTAAGCATGGAGCAGATGCCGTGTACATCGGAGCAAGTCGCTTCGGAGCGCGTGCTGCAGCTGGCAATTCTGTTGACGACATTCGTCAGCTTGTGGACTTTGCCCACCCCTATGGAGTTAAGGTCTATGTCACTCTGAATACCATCATCTTCGATAGCGAACTATCAGATGTTCAACGACTTGTCGAGCAGCTTGCAGATGTTGGCGTTGATGCCATCATCGTTCAGGATATGGCATTGCTCAATTCAAAATTAAAAATTAAAAAGGCAAAATTGAGGCTGCACGCGAGCACTCAGATGGACAACAGAACTGCGGAGAAGGTGGCGTGGCTTAGGGACTTGGGCTTCCGTCAGGTGGTGCTGGCACGTGAACTTACCCTCGACGAGATTCGCGATATACACGAGCGGGTGCCCGATGTCAGGCTGGAAGTGTTTGTGCATGGTGCCATCTGTGTGTCGTACAACGGTCAGTGCTACGCCTCGCAACACCTGTTCAAGCGTTCTGCCAACAGAGGCGAGTGTGCCCAGTTCTGTCGTATGCCGTTCGATTTGATAGAGGTTAGAGGTGATGGGGCAGAGGAGAAAGTGCTGATGCGACAGAAGCATCTGCTCTCGTTGCGCGACATGAATCGTAGCAACGAATTGGAGGCTCTTCTTGATGCCGGAGCTTCGAGCCTGAAGATTGAGGGACGACTGAAAGATGTGGCTTACGTGAAGAACGTGGTGGCATACTACAGGCAGCGTCTCGATGAGATTTTCAGTCGTCGGAAAGAGTACTGCCGCAGTTCGTTGGGTAAGGAGACCGTAACCTTTAGTCCTAATTTAGCAAAATCTTTTAACCGTCTGGCTACTAATTACTTTTTGAATGGTAGAACTCGTGATATGGCGAACATATATACACCCAAAAGTATGGGTGAGCCTGTTGGCGAGGACACTGAATTACACAATGGGGACGGGCTGTGCTACATCAACGAGGAAGGGCAGTTGGAAGGATTCCGCGTGAATCGTGTCGAGGGCAAAAAGATATATCTCAGCAATGGTAATATCCTACCTCTCACTTCTTGCTCCTCTTCGCTACGCAAGCGCTTCGCGATTACTCACCTCTCACTCTACAGGAACTACGACCATCAGTTCGAGCAGCAACTGGCAAAGCCTACAGCCACTCGGAAGGTGAGTGTAAGGTGGCACTTGCGCGATGTCGAGGACGGTTTTGTGCTACGCCTGATTCGTGAGGATGGGGTAGAGGTGGAGCAACATTTCCCCTACACCCACGAGGTGGCACGTTCGTCCCAACGGGAGCAGATAGAACGCCAGCTCTCGCGTCTTGGCGACACTCCCTACGAGTCCGTGGAAGTAGAGGTGGAGATGACGGACAACTGGTTCATCCCGGGCAGCGTCCTTGCCGACTGGCGCAGAAAGACTGTTGAACGGATGATGGACGCTAAACCACAAAAGGAAGAGAGCGAAGGTCCTGCACCTGTAGCCAACTTTAGTCCTTTGCCTTTTGCCATTAGTCACATTCAATACCTCGGCAATGTGGCGAACAAGGTGGCGCGACAGTTCTACCTCGACCACGGAGCCACGAAGGTTGATTGGGCAATGGAGGTGGAACATCCCAAGGGCGAGGAACATTTGCTGATGACCTGCCGCTACTGCATCCGATACGAGCTTGGAATGTGCAACAAATTGAAGATGGAAGATGGAAAATTGAATAGTGGCACTTTATTCCTACGGCTGGCTGATGGAAGAAGGTTCCGTCTGCACTTCGATTGTAAGAATTGTCAAATGAGGGTTTACTCGGTTTAATAGTTTAATAGTTTAAGAGTTTAAGATGAAGAAATTTTTCACTTTTCACTATTCACTATTACCTTTCTTGCTTCTCATTGTCAGTTGCAAGCCATCGCCAGTGGGGGAGATTGAGGGGACGGAGCGCATGTGGGACGTGGACTACAACTTTGTTCTCTCTGGCGACAGTCTGGTGCTGCAGGAGGACCGTCCTATGCACCTGCAGATAGTGCCTGACGAAGCCGACTCGTTTGTGGTGTACAAGAACGACCACCTTGTGGTGGCACAGATAGAGGTGATTCCAGAGGACTCGATAGACAGCGTGTGGGTGAAGGTGGCTCGCGACCAGTTGACGCAGGGCTGGGTGCACGAATCGGCACTGATGGAAGCCGTGGTGCCCGACGATCCCATTTCGCAAGGCATACACCTGTTTAGCGACAGTCACGTCATAGCCGCCGTAGCCCTGTTCATGGTGGCACTCGTAGCCTGGCTGGTGCGTCGCGGACTGAAACGGCGTTTCCACATCGTCCACATCGACGACATCGCCTCGCCCTATCCCATGCTCCTGTGCCTATGTTTTGCCGCAGCAACGGTGCTCTACACATCGATACAAATCTTCGTACCGCAGGTGTGGGCAGAGTTCTATTTCAATCCCACGCTCAACCCCTTCGGACAGCCTACGCTGCTCTGTCTGTTCCTTGCCTTGGCATGGGTGATAGTGATTCTCACCATTGCTTCGCTCGACGACATCCGCCGTTCGCTCACAGCCACCGAGGCCGTGCTCTACACCCTCTCGCTCTTGGCCTTTCTGGCTGTCATATACATATTCTTTTCCATTACCACGCAATATCTCTTGGGCTATTTCCTGTGGATGGCGTATGCTGCCATTGCGGTATGGCAATATTGGCGCCGCCACCGTCCGCGTTACCGTTGTGCCCACTGCGGTGCTCCGCTTCACGACCGTTCCTCGTGTCCCAAGTGCGGACTGTAAACCATAAACCGTAAACCGTAAACTGTAAACCATAAACATATGAAACGAATCTTTACCTTATTGTTGATGACAGTGTCCTTAGGAATATGGGCACAGGAAGACAAGACAAGTCTCATCCAGAACCCTTCGTTCGAAACCGACGGAACGTCAGGATGGACTGTTAACAACATGCAAACACAGAGCAACTCGGTGTTCACGCGCAAGGCCGGTACCTACTATCTGGAAAAGTGGGTCAACATCGGTCAGCAGATTGGCGAGGCCAGCGTGGTGCAGACCCTCAAGAACCTGCCGCAGGGTAACTACCAACTGACGGCAGGAGCGCTGCACATACAGCAGTCGGGTAGTGGCAGCACCACCAACAGCGGCTCGGCACAGACCGGAGCCTATATCGTTGCTGGAACCGCGCGACAGGTCGTTACGACTATGAAGCAGTACACGCTCTCATTCTCCGTGCTCGCAGCTACCGAAAATGTGGAGATAGGTCTCGTGGCAGAACAGGCAACAGGCAACTATCTGTGTGTCGATAACTTCAAGCTGAAATACATGGGAGCCATAGATGCCTCGAGCTATATCGGCGAAATCCAGAATCTTCTGACAGAGGCACAGGCTCTGCTCGACAAGGGCGTGCAGCAGACAGCCGCCAACAAACTTACGGCAGCCATAGAGACGGCAAACACAGCTATCGAGGGCACAGACATCGAAACGCTTTCGGCAGCCTACGATGGACTGAAGACCGCCATCGCTGCCGGTAAAGCCTCGCGTGCTCTCTACGATGCCCTGCAAGCCCGCATCGACTATGCCCTGAAGGTCGTGAGCTGGTGGGAAAACTTGGAAAGCAAGGCCACAAAGGTTGCAACTCTGCGTACTGCCATAGAAACGGCACAGGGCAAGATGAACGACTACACGCTGAGCGACACCAAGCTGAAAACGGCCGTGAGCACCCTCAACAACAAGATTACTCCCGTTGACAAGAAGATATACTACAGCACCAATGCCTGCGGCACCTCGGATGATATGAAGGTCGCCACCAACCAGTGGTGCAACGCTCGCTCAATGCAGTCGAAGCACTGGGTTCTCTATTGGGAGGCAGGTTACGGCACCAATGTGCCCTCTGCCGTGCCCGGAATCCTTGAGAATGCCGACCGCATCTTTGAGTTCTATGCCGACAGCCTGCAGTTCATCACCATCAACCAAGGCAAGTCGAAGACCGACACCTACAAGATGATTATCCGCCTGCGCCACACCACCGATTGGGAAGCCAGCGGCAGCGGCATCGACGACCAGATAGGTCTGCTCACACTCTCCAATGGTGCCCACACCTCGCGCAGCGGTCAGACCGTAGCCCATGAGATAGGTCACTGCTTCCAGTATCAGACCCATTGCGACAACAGCGACACCGATGGCTTCAATTATAACTGGGGACAGTCCTCGCTGAACGTCTTCTGGGAGATGTGCGCCCAGTGGCAGGCCTACAAGTTCTATCCCACGATGCAGTTCGTGTGGGACAGCGGACAGGGTAACGACTGGTTCGGAGCTACCATCAACGGCCTCCATCGCCACCCCTTCAGCGTACACCTGCGCTACAACAACTACTTTATTCAGGACTACATCTGCCACCGTCACGGCATGGGTGCGATAGGTGCTCTCTGGAACAGTTCTAAGAGATACGACGACCCCTTCCAGGTGTATATGAAGAAATACATGACTGGCACCACGGCCGAGAAAATCAGTCAGCTCGGCGACGAGATGTGGGAATACGGAGCACGCATGACCACCTTCGACCTCGACCCCATCCGTCAGTACGCAGGTTGGCGCATCCTTTTCCGCGACCAGACAGCCCTCAATCAGGAGGACGACGGATTCTGGAGCCCTAAGGCTGACAACTGCATCGAGAACTGGGGCAACAACGCCATCCGACTCAATGCCGCCTCCAACAAGACTGTCTTCGTGGAGTTCGTGGGCGAAGCTGGCAAGGAAGGCTACACTGCCCTGAACACCGAAAAAGCAGGCTGGCGCTACGGATTCGTGGCAATGCTCAAGGACAGCACCCGCGTCTATAGCGACATCGGACGTGCCACATACGCCGAACCCTCGGGCGTGCTCTCCTTCCAGTGCCCTGCCAACTGCAAATACCTGTGGCTCGTGGTCAGCGGAGCCCCCACCACATACTGGACACGCGACTGGCCAAGTTGGGATGCTGAAAGCACAGCCGAACAGTGGCCCTATCGCGTCAAGCTCTATCAGACCAACGTCTATGGCAAGACCAACAACAACACCTTCCCCGACGGCATAGAGGAAATCAGAAATTCAGAAAATGAGAAAATGAGAAATGAGGTGTACGACCTCGCTGGTCGCCGCATCTCTGTGCCCTCTGGCTCCTCTGCGTCCTCTGTGCTCCCGAAGGGTATCTACATCATCAACGGCCGTCGTGTCCTCGTGAAGTAAAAAAGTTGGCGTAAATGTTTGGTAATTAGTTTATAATAACTAAATTTGTAGGCGACAATAACTTAAAACAATCTTTTATAACAACAAAAAAATGAAAAAGACATTAAAAACATTGAGCCTCTTGTTAGGCTTCGCAGTATGCATTGCGGGAAGCATGACGCTCGCATCATGTGGTGACGACGATGACGAGGTTACCATTCCAAACTCTTCTGACAACATTTCCACCTCTGACCTTGTTGGTACATGGAACATAGCCGGACAAGACGGTCATTCCACATGGGTTTTCACCAACGACAAACTGACTATTACCAACTGGGGTACTCAGGAATTCGACGGTCCCTACACGGTCAATGGTGACAAGATTACCTACAGAACAAAGTATCGGCAATACAATCCGCAGACCCAACAACAGGAAGAAGTAGAGGGTGACATCACGGTCAAGATTGGTCTCATCTGCGACAAGGCAGTGCTTGTGCTGAAGAGTGAGGTGCAGAACGAGCAGGGCACCGACTACGAGTTCTCTTACGTCATGTTCAAGGAGGGCAAGAACATTACTGCTACCGCCAACGACATTCAGGGAACATGGGATTGGTACATGCATGGCGACCAAACCTACGTCAGAACACGTTTGACCATCAGCGGCAACACGTTCGACATGATTATCACTCCTTGGGGACAACGCTACACAGGTACCTTCACCTATGCCAATGGATATATTACGCTTAACACCGAGCATGGCTACACCACACGTGAGGAAGGCTCTGGCGACGGCTTTGGCGAAGGTGACTTAGACCCAGAAACCCTTGAGGGCACATGGAAGAATCTCAACAACTGGTATATCTGGGAAAAGATGCCATTCGTTGCCAACGGCAATGAAGCCTACGGCATTGTAGCCAATCTGTCCGCTCTTTTCTACAAGAAGTAAAAGATTAGACGATAATCCAAATACTTATCGCAAAGCAAAAGCCCCCGCGCCACATCGGCACGAGGGCTTTTTTTGGTATACAGTATACAGTATACAGTTTCTATTTGCATGGGTGTGTATGCTTACTTA
>CACZJU010000018.1 GCA_902781515.1 uncultured Bacteroidales bacterium
GGAAATCCCCGGCTCCAAGCCAGGCAAGGGATGGGTCATCTACCTTGATGAGATAGATAAATGGTTGGAGGCAAATCGCAAGAATCCCATTCCTTTGACTGATGAGGAGCAGAACCCTGCCATCCTTGCATCGCACAAGCGCAAGCCCCAAAAGTCCAGTTGGAACGATGAAGGTTTAGCTCGACGAAAAAGGTGCTGATTAAATGAGTGCAGAGCGATGCTTGCATTGGCTATGCCGAACCGAGTAAACAGCGAGAGCAGCGCTAAGCTTGCTTAAGCGATGCCGAGTCGTGTTCGAGGTCGAATAGAATTCAGCGTGAAGCATCTAGAACAAAGTTCAAGGTGTTGATTAAGTGAAATAGCTGAGTCCAAATTTGGATTCAGCTAAAAATCAACAACAGGGAAATTTTTCCCAGCCATCCCGAAGTGAGGGCAAGCCGAAGTGAAAGGTTCTAGAACCTTTGGCTGTAGGTTATATTAACCTTCGGCCTTAGGTTATATTAACCTATGGGCACAGATAATATTAACCTATGGGCACAGATAATATTAACTTATGGGCACAGATAATAATAATCTGTTTTGCCTGAAAATAGTTGTAATCACGAAAAAACCTCACAACCTCCCCCTTCCCTTTATTTATCGGTGCTGGAGGCGGTGAGGTTTGCTTTCAAACCTCACCCGAAAGTCCATAAACCTCCCCTCTTGGGAGATGCTCCAGCAAAAAGACTTGGTAAAAGAGATTTTAAGGTAAAATGGGAGGTTTAGGTGAGGTTTGGGTGACTTTCGCGAACAAACCTCCCACTGGCGAGCCCTTTATTCATCGGGCTTGGGGGAGGTTGTGAGGTTTTACGCGCGATGCGTGTTTTTCTGACAATTTGTAAAGGTCGCAAAGGTTATTCTTACAAGACCTAGGTCTTATGGCGATAAGGTCTAGACCTTGTGACAGAGGGATGGTAATCTGGGAAATATGCTTTTGGGGGGTGTTCCGAATGTATTCGGAGAAACAGCCAAGAAGAGACAACTATGGATGAACGGCCAGGAAGAATTACATTCGTATGAACTGCCAAAAAGAAACAGCTATGAAGGAACAGACAAGGAGGGTAGGACAAGAGGGAAAAGGGTAATACATGTGGTGTGGTGCAATAATATAGTTCCTTTTGCGTTATAATAGATGTAAAATGACAGCAGATGGTGGAGCGTGAAAAATGGAAATGGCAGGAGCCGGGTACGACGTGGAAGGGTGTCGGGCTGTATCACATTACATTGACAATACCTGATCGCAGACCTCTGTTGGGCAGGCTTGAAGTGCCTGAAAGCAATCCTCAAAAGGCCAGTGTGAGGCGAACGGCGTTAGGGAATGCGGTAGTGGATTGTCTGCTGAGTATTCAGCATTATCACCCAGAGGTGCAGGTGTTGCATTTTTGCCTTATGCCTGACCATCTGCATGCGGTTTTGTATGTTAGACGCATGATGCCTACTGGGATTAGGGGCTTGGTGAGGGGATTTTGGCAGGCTGTGAAGAAGCTGGGACGGGCTTCTTTGATTTCTCCGAATGACATTCGGAAAAACTACCAAGAAGAAAGCGGAAACCACCAAGAAGGGGCGGGATGGAGGAGCTTGCAGGAAGAGACGGCTTGCTTAGAGGCCTTTTCAGCAGGATTGCGTGAGAAGCTAGGTGATGATGCCTATTACAAACTGCAGCCGATATTCACAGAGATGCCTTTTATCCGCCCTATGGGACGAAATACGCAACTGCCAAACACTATCCGCTACATAGATATGAATCCACAACGGTTGGCTACCAAGCGTCTGAAACCCGGCTATTTTCATGTGCAAAGGGAGATTATGATTGGAGGGCGTAGCTATGATGGCGTTGGGAATACTACGTTGTTGATGGCGGAGGGATTTGCACCAGTGCATGTGAGAAGTGTGATGGTGAAGGACGCAGAAAATGGAGATGCAGAGCCATTACGAAACTACAAGAATTCCTGTGTACTGGCGGCTCGCAGGGGAACAGTTATGGTATCGCCATTCATCTCGCCTCACGAGAAAGAGGTGATGCAGGTGTTGCTGCGTGAACAATTGCCATTTATTTGTCTCACCGACAATGGTTTCCGTGATTATTACAAACCAAGAGACGCTCTTTTTGATGCCTGTGCCGCAGGGCGTGTTCTGATATTAAGTCCTTGGGCGTATGATGCAGACAAGCGACACATCAGCCGTGCGGATTGTGTGGCGCTAAATGATATGGCAGAAGAAATCTGCAATATACTTAATGTTAGCCGATGAGGTATTTGCCGAGGTGAGGGATGCGCTGGACGGCGACGGAGAAGAGGGCAGTGGCGAGGAAGGTGAGGAGGGCTGTGGCGAGGATTTGGACGGGGGTAGTCCAGATGCCAAGCAGTCCGTCGAGACCTGTGCCAAGTGAGGTGCGCAGCCAGCCGCTGAAAGCTACAAGGACAATCATGTGACATAGGTACATGCCGTAGCTGGCCTTGGATATGGGGAGCAGTATGCGCTGGAAGAAACGGCCTGAAGCCTTGAATTTACGGAAAAGGAGCACCCAGCCGATTGTCATGAGGGCAACGGAGACGGTGTCGTTTATCCATGTGGTTTCCCATACGGCGGCAAGTCCTGTCGGCCCTTCGACGGGGAAGAGCCCCTTGGCATCGGCTTCTACAGCCCATAGGAAACCGAAATAGCAGATAGCAAAGCCTACGAGCCAAGCCGGAAGTCCGATGGTGAGTGTGCGTCGCCATGAGAGTTCGCCCATGAAACGACGCAGATAGAGCCCCAGAAGCATGTAGCCGAGAAAACCGCTAAAGTAATAGAAGAGGCCGTAGGCGTTCCACGAAGCTTCGCCCCACAGTGGATATCGGGCAGGATTGGGAATGCCGGTGGGACCGTAGATGACGGGCGGCGTGTCGCCAAACCCAGCACGCAGTAAGGGTAGCAGAGTGGTGAGGAAACACAGCAGGAGATAGAACTGGAGTTCGCGCTTGCCCACTCGCTCCGCCCAAGGTGAGAGCATGGGCATGAGGAGATAGAGCCCCAAAAGCATATAAACGAACCACAGATGGCCTGCAGCATAGTTGAAGTTGAGAAGCAGGCTGCGCAGGTTGTCTGCCGGTTCGCCCCAATAGAGGGCATAGACCAGAGTCCACACTACGAACGGCACTACCACACGAATGACGCGACGTTTCAGGAACTGACCAGTGGAGTAGTGGAGAGGGAACTGGAGGTAACTGCTGGCTACCACGAAGAGGGGAACGCAGGCACGCACAAAAGTATCGAACAGTGATGCCCAGCGAGCATCGGTCTGCGTGAGTATGAGCGAACCCTCGCCTCCCAAATAAAAAGGTTCTGTCGAGTGGACGGTCATCACCATCAGGCAGGCCGTCACTCGCATCCAGTCAATCCATACTTCGCGGTTCATGGGGTTAGTAGCTTAATAGGTTAATAGTCAACTGAAGATTATCGTCTTGTTCTTGTAGGTCAGAATCTTGCGGTCGATGTGCTTGGAAACGGCACGCGAGAGGACAATCTTCTCGAGGTCCTTACCCTTGAGAGCCAGACTTTCGGGAGTGTCCTTGTGCGTGATGCGAGTCACATCCTGTTCGATGATTGGACCAGCATCGAGCTCGGCAGTAACGTAGTGACTGGTAGCACCGATAATCTTCACACCACGCTCCCAAGCCTGATGATAGGGCTTAGCACCCACGAAGGCAGGCAAGAACGAGTGGTGGATGTTGATGATGTGGTTGGGATATGCGGCAATCATCTCGTCGGATATAATCTGCATGTAGCGAGCCAGCACGATAAATGTCACACCCTCCTTCTTCAGCAGTTCCATCTCGGCTTTCTCCACCTCTTCTTTGTTAGAATGGTCCTTGTTGATGCTCCACACGTAGTAGGGAATGCCAAACTGTTCGGCAACATAGCGCAAATCCTCGTGATTGCTGATGATGCAGGGGATGTCGATTTCCCATTCTCCCGCCTTCCATCGTGCCAGAAGGTCGTAGAGGCAGTGACTCATCTTGCTGACGAAGATAGCCATGCGCGGACGTTTCTGGCTGAAGTAGATACGACAGTTCATCTCGTAGCGCTGGGCATAGAGCGTATTGAAGTATTCAAGTATTTTCTCGCTTGGGATGAGGAAACGTTCCAGTTCCCATTCTATGCGCATAAAGAAACGACCATCCTGCTTGTCAACATATTGGTCGAGATAGACGATGTTGCCCAGGTTGTCGGTGATGAATTTTGTTACTTCCGAGATGATGCCCGGTTGGTCGGGGCAGTGCAGCAGGAGAATGGCTGTAGCGTTATTTCTCTCCAAATGGATTGGAGCTGTCTTTGTAGTTTGATTATTCATTTTATCTTTTACCTTATATTATCTTTTTTCCAATAGAACGACATTTTCCACATGCTGAGTGTGTGGGAACATATCGACAGGCTGAATCTTCGCAACGCGATATGCCACATCGAGCAACTGGAGGTCGCGAGCCTGTGTGGCAGGGTTACAACTGACATAGACGATGCGCTGTGGAGCTGCACGCAGGATGGTATCTACCACATCGCCATGCATTCCGGCACGAGGTGGGTCGGTGATGATGACATCGGGCCGTCCGTGTTCTGCTATGAATTCGTCGGTGAGAATGTCCTTCATATCGCCTGCGAAGAAACTCGTGTTGTTGATGTCGTTGAGCTGAGAGTTTATCTTTGCATCCTCGATGGCTTCGGGCACGTACTCGATGCCGATGACCTTGCTTGCCTTGCGGGCTACGAAGTTGGCAATCGTGCCTGTTCCGGTGTACAGGTCATAGACAAGAGGTTTCTCTGTGTCTGCTGTGTTCTCGAAAGCAAAGTCGCGTGCTACCTTATATAATATGTATGCCTGCTCGGTGTTTGTCTGATAGAAACTCTTCGGACCAACTTTGAAGCGCAGGTCCTCCATCAGTTCGTAGATGTAGGGCGTGCCGAAATAGGGGACTACATTCAAATCGCCAAATGTGTCGTTGCATTTGGGATTATAGACATACATCAGGCTGGTGATTTGAGGGAACTGAACGTGCATGGCCTCAAGCAGTTGCATGGCTTCGGCCTTGTCGAAAAGACTTTCCGAACGAACTTCCTCTTCTGCCGCTTCCTTGCTGGCTTCTACATGAGACTTCGGTCCGAACTGCACGGTTATCATCCATTCGCCGGAGAGCGAGTTCCTCATGACTATGCCTCGAAGGAATCCCTGTTGGGCTCTGAGGTCGTAGAAAGTGAGATTCTTGTTGATGGCATATTCGTAGAGCCAGTTTCGGATTTCGTTGTTGAGGTTGTCCATCAGGGCGCAGTTGCTTATCGGCAGCACTTTGTCGAAGGCTCCGCTGATATGGAAACCGATACCAGGTTCAAAGGGAACGCCCTCGCGCAATTGTTCTGCTGTCAGCCATTGTTTGTTGCTGCAGCCAAAGTCCAGTTTGTTGCGATATTCACGCGTCTTCTGACTTCCGAGTATGTGTTGGCATTCGGGCAGTTCCACCTTGCCAATGCGCTGCAAGGCATCCATTACCTGACGCTGTTTCCATCGCAGTTGCTCCTCGTAGGGCAGGCATTGCCATTTGCAACCACCGCATATTCCAAAGTGAGGACAGAACGGTTCGGCACGCAGTTCGCTGCGCTTGTGGAAATGTATGGCTTCAGCCTCGGCATAATGGTGCTTCTTCTTTGTCAGCTTCAGGTCAACAATATCGCCAGGAACAACAAAGGGCACGAAGACCACCAAGTCGTCCACTCTGGCCAGTGCCTTTCCCTCGGCTGCCACGTCGGTTATGGTTACCTGTTCCAGTATGGGCAGTTCTTTTCTCTTTCTACTCATATATGTCTTTGGTGTGTTATGCTAATTCAAGGGCAAAAAGCTCGTGAAGACGGGCAAAGCCGGGACTTTCCTTCAGAGCTTGACGGAATTGGTCGGGCTTGCTGAACTGTTTTACCACCTTGTCAACGTCTGCTATCTTTATGGTCATAGTTACCTTTTCCGTCTTGCATTGCTTTGCAATGAAGGCCTCAATCTTGGGAGTGAGTTTCTTCATATCCTTCTCCACAAGTGGATTGCCGGCAACTATTGTAAATGTGTTGGCACCGGTGAACTGTGGAATGATGGAACGCATGCGCTGCGCTGTGGCAATTTCTGCTTCGGGCAGTTGATTGGCATACTGCTGCCAAGCCTGCATCAGACCTTCAACAGTCAGTTCTGCTGTTTCGCTTGCCGTATTTCCGATGTTGGCATTGATGCCTGTTACGACTTTTGCTGTCTCTTCACGATTCTCCTTGTTTGACGACGTTCGGACATCATTTCCATTCTTCAGTTTGATGCTGGTAGTGATGTTCAACGTATGCAGAGTCGCAACCTTGGGTTTTTCTTCCTTTTTTGTTGCGGCACGCTGTGCTGGCTTTGCCTGAGGCGCGGCCTGCACTTTGAAAATGGGTTTGAGTATCTTTGCAGGGCGACGCCCCGCACCAGGGCTGTCTTCTTCGGTTGCCTGCGTTGCCTGTATCAGGCAGAGCTCTACCTGCAGACGCTTGTTGCGGCTTTGACGATATCCAAGGTCACAGTCGTTGCAGAGCTTTATAGCACGGAACAGAAACTGAGGTTTGCAGCGCATAGCCTGTTCGTGATAGCGCTGGCGCAGTGTCTCGCTGGTTTCGAGCAGGGGCAGTGTCTTCGCATCACGGGCTACCAGGAGGTTTCGCATGTGGGAAGCCAGTCCTGCTATGAAGTTGCCTCCGTCGAATCCTCGCTCCATTACCTCGTTGTAGAGCAGCAGCGACGACTCAATGTCCTGCTTTAGCATATTATCGACAGCACGGAAATAGTATTCCGAATCCAAGATGTTGAGGTTCTGCAACGTGCTCTCGTAGGTCACGTTGCCACCAGTGAAGCTAACCATCTGGTCGAATATGCTCAGTGCGTCACGCATACCGCCGTCGGCTTTCTGGGCAATCATTGCCAAAGCCTCTTCCTCTACCTGATAACCCTCCTTCTCTGCCACGTATTTAAGGTGGTCGATGGTGTTCTGGACGGTTATGCGCTGAAAGTCATAGACCTGACAGCGGCTCAGTATGGTTGGAAGAATCTTGTGCTTCTCCGTTGTTGCCAAAATGAAGATCACGTAGTGTGGCGGTTCTTCAAGAGTCTTCAGGAATGCGTTGAAGGCCTGTTGCGAGAGCATGTGGACCTCGTCGATAATGAATACCTTGTATCGCCCCACCTGTGGCGGTATGCGCACTTGGTCAATCAGTTCACGAATGTCGTCAACAGAATTGTTCGAGGCGGCATCCAATTCATGTATATTCATCGAACGACCTTCATCGAAGGCACGGCACGATTCGCACTCGCCGCAAGGTTCGCCTTGAGGACCGAGATGTTCGCAGTTGATGGTCTTTGCAAATATACGTGCACAGGTGGTTTTTCCAACCCCACGAGGACCGCAGAAAAGATATGCATGAGCCAGCTTTCCAGTGCGGATGGCATTGAGCAATGTGGTGGTGAGAGCACGCTGACCTACAACCATATCGAACGTTGCAGGACGGTATTTGCGAGCAGAAACTATGTATTGTTCCATTTACTATTGTTAATAATCGTTGCAAAGATACAAATTAATTCAAAATTACTAATTCAAAATTCAAAATTATTCGTATCTTTGCCGCAAATCTTCAATATCGTTATGAGTAGTATTCAAACTGTATGGGAATTCTTACGCCGATACAAGTATTTTGTTGTTTTGGCGTTCTTTGCTATAGTAGTAGGATTTGTCGACGAGGATAGCTTTTGGGACCGTCATCAACGCCTGAAGGAGATAGATGCTCTGCGTGCCGAAATGCAGTCGTATCAGAACCGTTACGAACGTGACACCAAGGCTCTGGAGGAACTGGAAAGCAGTCAGGAAGAAGTGGTGCGCGTTGCCCGTGAACAATATCTTATGAAATATCCCAACGAGGATGTTTATGTCTTTATGGGTGAAGCTACATCCAACGTTAAGACTGAGACAAATACCGAGACAGAGGCAGGGGAATGAAATCTCTCTCTAAGATACAGAACCTGATTTTCCGTATAGGTGCCGCTTTGATGATAGTGGGCGCTGCAACATGGATAGTGGGCGGATGGTGGCCTATAGTGCTTTTCGTTGCTGGTACATTGATGTTTGTTGCCATGCAGGTGGAAGCACGCTACGATGGCAATGACTTTGTTGTTATCCGACTTCGCAGACAGCAACTGCTTGGCTGTGCTGCTTTGTTATTGTCGGCTGGCGCAATGGTGGCTCAACAGATGCAATTCAATATCGTGGTTCGCAATGCCTGGATTCCGTGTCTGCTCGTAGGAGCTTTATTACAACTATATACAGCAATACGCATACCCCAAGCATTGAAGGGCTTGGCAATAATTCTGATGACATCGGCTTTCATTTCATGTTCCAACCAATATATGGTTGACGGCACCACAACGGTGCACGGGATGGAAGGCAAGATGCTGTATCTGAAGGTTTACGAGAACAGGGCTTTGCGCAATATGGACTCGTGCTATGTTACGCATGGGAAGTTTGAATTCCGTGGAAAGTCTGATTCAACGGTTATGGCAAACCTGTTTATGGGGAATCAAAGCCTGATGCCTGTTGTTATTGACGGAAGCGATATCGTGATGAAGATAGACGAAGTTACTCAAATGGCTGCAGGCAGTCCGCTGAACGACAGTCTCTATTCGTTTATCCATCGTAAGACACAACTTGACAATCAGTTGGCAGAACTGCCTCGAAAGGAGGGGCGACTGATTATGGACGGAATGGAGCACGACGAGGTACTGGCACGATTGAGTGCTGAAGCCCAGCATCTGTCAATGATGAGCGACCAACTGGTAACCTCTTTCATTAAGAATAACTATTCTAATGTACTTGGTCCTGGCGTGTTCATGATTATGACCAGTGAATATGCCTACCCAGTACTGACTCCACAGATTGAGGAAATAGTGATTGGTGCTCCCTCTTCATTCCTGAATAACGCTTATGTAAGGGAATATATACGCGTGGCACAAGAAAATATGAACAAACTGCAACAGCAATGATGGACGAGAAAGCTAGGATAGAACAGTTGAGGACGGAGCTTCATCGGCATAATTACCAATATTATGTGATGAATAAGCCTGAAATCAGCGATATTGAGTTCGACCATCTTATGCGTGAACTGCAGGATTTGGAATTGCGTCATCCTGAGCTTTTCGACCCTAACAGTCCTACCCAACGCGTGGGAAGCGACATCAACCACGAGTTTAAGCAGGTGGCTCACAAGCGCCCGATGCTGTCTCTTGCCAATACATATAATAAGGAAGAGGTGACGGAGTGGTATGAGCGTGTGAACGATGGTTTGCAGGGTCAGCCTTTCCAAGTGTGCTGCGAGATGAAGTTCGACGGATTAAGCATTTCACTTCATTATGAACATGGACGACTGGTGCGAGCTGTAACACGAGGCGATGGACAGCAGGGCGATGATGTTACGGAAAATATAAAGACCATTCGCTCCATTCCATTGGTACTGCCACAGGGGTTGGATTATCCTGATGAATTTGAAATAAGAGGAGAGGTGCTGATGCCTTGGGAGAGTTTCGAAGCCCTTAACCGTGAACGTGAAGCAGCAGAGGAACCCCTGTTCGCCAATCCTCGCAATGCTGCCAGTGGAACTTTGAAAAGCAAGAACTCGGCAGTGGTGGCACAGCGGCATCTCGATGCCTATCTTTATTATTTGCTGGGCGAAGGTATTCCAGGTGAGAGCCATTATGAGAACCTGCAGCGTGCATCGGAGTGGGGATTCAAGATCGGACCTCAGATGAAGCTCGTAAGTTCGCTTCAGGAGATATTCGACTACATCGACTATTGGGACGTTGAACGAAAGAATCTGCCTGTTGCCACCGATGGTATTGTGCTGAAAGTGAACTCTTTGGCACAGCAGCGCAGTCTTGGACTTACTGCCAAAAGTCCCCGCTGGGCTATTGCCTACAAGTTTCTTGCAGAAAAACAATCGACTGTGCTGCGCGAAGTAACATTCCAAGTTGGACGAACAGGCGCAATCACACCAGTAGCCAATATGGATCCAGTACAACTGTCAGGAACAGTAGTTCGGCGTGCCACATTGAATAACGAGGATTTCATACGTAATCTCGACCTTCACATCGGCGACCATGTGTTTGTGGAGAAGGGTGGTGAGATTATACCAAAGATAGTGGATGTTGACCTTGATGCCCGTGACGAGAATCTGGGACCGAGGGTTGAGTTCATTACTACCTGCCCCGAATGTGGAACGCCGCTGGTTAGGTATGAAGGCGAGGCAGCAACATATTGTCCGAACGAAACATCATGTCCTCCACAGTTGAAAGGACGCATTGAGCATTTCATCAGTCGTAAGGCGATGAATATCGATTCGCTTGGACCTGAAACTATAGCTGAATATTTCCGTCGTGGTATAATCCGTGACCCGGCTGACCTCTACGAGATTCGTCGCGACCAGATTAGCGGAGCCAGAGGACAGAAGGATAAGAGCGCCAGCAAGATTTTGCTTGGCATTCAGGAGAGTACAAAAGTTCCGTTCGAACGTGTGCTTTATGCTCTCGGAATACGTTTCGTGGGTGAGACGGCAGCAAAGACCTTGGCTCGCAACTTCAAGTCGATAGATGCTTTGGCAAAGGCTTCTATAGACGAATTGCTGCAGGTTAACGGCATAGGTGCAGTTATTGCACAGAGCATTATATCGTGGTTTCAGAATGCACAAAACCAATGGTTCGTAGAACGATTACGTAGCTATGGATTGCAGATGGAACTGTCGGAAGATGAGTTGTCGGAACATACTGATAAATTGCAAGGACAGAGCATAGTCATCAGCGGAGTCTTTGCTCATCATAGTCGTGATGAATATAAGGCGCTGATAGAAAAACATGGTGGAAAGAATGTGGGTAGCATCTCTGCCAAGACCAGTTTCGTTCTGGCAGGCGAGAATATGGGACCTGCGAAGTTGGAAAAGGCACAGAAACTCGGCATTCGTATTGTAAACGAGGACGAGTTCCTGAAAATGATTGAATAGAATAATTTTGTGATATGAACAGCATATTTAAAGGTTTAGGTATTGCGTTAGTAACGCCTTTCAAAAACGATAGTAGTGTTGACTACGATGCGTTACTATCGCTTGTCGACTACCATATAGAGAGTGGAGTCGACTTTCTGTGTATCCTTGGCACTACTGCCGAGACACCATGTCTCACACGCGAGGAGAAACAAACGATAAAGGAAAAGATTGTTAAGCACGTCAAAGGACGTATGCCTATTCTGATGGGATGTGGCGGTAATTGCACCGCTACTGTTGTAGAGGAAATAAAGAATACGGACTGGACTGGTATTGATGGTATTCTTTCTGTATGCCCTATGTACAACAAACCATCACAGGAAGGTCTATATCAGCATTTCCGTGCTATTGCCGAAGTGAGTCCATTGCCAGTAGTCCTTTACAATGTGCCCGGACGTACTGGTGTTAATTTAACTGCTGACACGACTCTGCGTCTTGCTCATGATTTCAAGAATATCGTTGCAATCAAGGAGGCAAGTGGAAAGATTGATCAGATACGCGAAATTCTGGAAAAACGTCCGGAGGGATTCGACGTGTTGTCTGGAGACGATAGTCTGACGCTTCAGGTGATGATGGCAGGTGGAGTAGGCATCATCAGTGTTGTGGGTAATGCCATACCCCGAGAGTTCGGACGCATGGTGCACCTGATGCAGGAAGGCCGTATGGCAGAGGCAAAGATAATAAATGACGAACTCTTCGAGTTCTATAGCCTTATGTTCATCGACGGCAATCCTTCTGGTGTGAAGTCTGCACTGAATGTCTTAGGCAAAGCGGAAAATAAATTACGCTTGCCTTTGGTTCCTGTGACAGAACGTACCGGCAAGCGCATTGCTGAAATACTGAAGGATATTACGATTTGAAGTAATAGACGAACATAGCCAGGCACTCAAGAGCCTTCTTGCCTGTTTCGTCTATCCATATTGTAATCTTGACGGTGGTCTTTATGGCACCGCGAAGATTCAGCACTTCTTCCAGGTGTGCTGTCATAAATACGTGTTGCCCAGACAGTACTGGCTGAATGTATTTCAGTTTGTCCATTCCGTAGTTTATCTGGCGTTCAAGATTACCAACTACTACAATCTGATTCCACATTACGGGAAGCAGTGACATAGTGAGGTAACCATGAGCTATTGTCTGTCCGAAAGGACTCTCACGCTTGCAACGTTCCTCGTCAACGTGTATCCACTGATGGTCGAGCGTGGCATCTGCAAACTGGTTGATACGCTCTTGTGTAACATGAATGTTCTCGCTCTTTCCAAGGTCTTTTCCAACCCATTGCTGGAACTCCTCGAATGAATTAATCTGAATCATATTTTTATATAATTATGTTTTCGTAAGACAAAGATACGGATTAATTGAGAATTATTTCTTATTTTTGCAAAAAATATAATTCAAATGAAACCAATCTTTATTGCTGGGCCATGCGTTATCGAGTCAATGGATTGTCTGGAAGAGGTCGCTCACGAGTTGGTTAGACTTCGTGACCTATATGATTTGGATATTTATTTCAAGGCATCTTTCGATAAAGCTAATCGTACCAGTCTTAACAGTTTTCGCGGACCGGGTATGGAACGCGGATTGCAGATGATGGCTGATATTCGGGAGAAATATCATCTTCCTTTGATAACGGATATTCATGAGAGTTGTCAGGCAGAACCTGTAGGACGTGTGATGGATGCTATTCAGATTCCTGCCTTCCTATGTCGTCAAACCGACCTCTTGGTTGCTGCAGCAAAGACCGGTAAACCTGTAAATATAAAGAAGGCCCAGTTCCTGTCGGGGCAGGATATGAAATATCCCGTTGAGAAGTGTCGTGAAAGTGGTGCTTCCGATGTTTGGCTGACAGAACGTGGCAATATTTATGGTTATAACAATCTGGTTGTAGATTTCCGTAACATTCCAGACATGAAGCAGTGGACACCACGTGTGATTATGGATTGTACGCATAGTGTTCAGCGTCCTGGTGCAGGAGGTGGAAAGACCAGTGGTAACAGAGAGTTCGTTCCGGCTATGGCTATGGCTGCAAAAGCCTTTGGAGCAAACGGATATTTCTTTGAGATTCATCCAAATCCGGAAGAAGCCTTGAGCGATGGTCCCAACATGCTTTATCTGAACGAATTTGAAAACGTAATTAAGGAGTTAATCAAGTGACAAACCGAGAAATAGCAGCTCAGTGTCTTCGTGATGAGGCACAAGCCATTTTAAGTCTAATACCTCAGCTTGACGAACAGTTCGACAAGGCTGTGGACTTGATATTTCATTGTAAGGGAAAGGTAATCCTTACTGGAGTTGGTAAAAGTGGTCATATCGGTGCCAAGATTGCCGCTACGCTAAGTAGTACGGGTACTCCAGCGTTTTATGTTTCTCCTCTCGATCTCTATCACGGAGACTTAGGCGTTATGACTCCAGACGATGTGGTTGTAGCCATCAGTCATAGTGGAATGACAGATGAATTGCTTCGTTTTGTTCCATTCCTGATAGAAGAGCATATTCCTCTTATAGGTATAAGCAGTAATCCGGAAAGTTTGTTGGCAAAGAATTCTTCATGCCATATCAATGTTGATATACGTCACGAGGCTTGTCCTTTGAACTTGGCTCCAACCAGCAGTACCACAGCAACTTTGGCAATGGGCGATGCTTTGGCTTGTGCCTTGATAGAACGCCGTCAGTTCAAAGAACGCGATTTTGCACGTTTCCATCCTGGCGGTTCGTTGGGCAAACGCCTGCTTACTCGTGCCCGTGATGTAATGCGTAGTGAAGACCTTCCTATCATATCTCCGGATACCACTTTGCCAGAAACTGTTACCCATGTGAGCGCAGGTCGTCTGGGACTTTGTGTGATTATAGAAAACGAGCAGATTTTAGGAATTATTACTGACGGAGACGTGCGTCGTGCTATGCAGAATCTTCAGGAAGGTTTCTTCAATATGCCAGTCTCTGCAGTGATGACTCGTACTCCTAAATGTGTTGACCCGGATACAAAAATTAGCGAAATTCAGCGTCTGATGCAGCAGAATAAGATTCATGCAGTGTTGGTGGTTGATAAACAGCATCGTTTGGTGGGTATCGTGGACAACTTCAGTTGTATGTTGTAATGCGTTTCCTGTCGCTAATATTTCTTCTCTTCATTTCTTCTTTTACGTGTGGTCAGACTACATGCGATGAAGTGCGTCAGGCACTTTTGTCTCATGGTAATCCTGAATTTGAGAAATGTAAGATTTCCTTGCTACCTTCTGCCAGAGAGAAATATGCCGACATGTTTTCTGCTATACGTGATGCCGAGTATTATGTTCATCTCGAATATTTTATATTCCGTCTGGATTCCATTGGTTCGGAATTGATAAATCTGCTTCACGAAAAGGTTCAGCAGGGAGTGGAAGTGCGTCTGCTCATAGATGCATACGGAAATTGGAAGGCTCCTTGTCCGATGACTGACGAGCGGATGGATAGTATTCGAGCTCTTGGGATTAAATTGGCTGTATTTGACCCGATTCGTTTCCCTTGGCTTCCTAATCTCCTTCATCGCGATCATAGAAAGATTGTGGTGGTTGATGGGAAATATGCATGGACTGGAGGTATGAATGTTGCCGATTATTATATTCATGGAACGGAACGTACAGGACCGTGGCGTGATATGCAGGCCCGATTCGAAGGTCCAATTGTTGATGAGTTCCAAAAGATATTCGTTCGTATATGGGAGAAGACTTCAGGAGAGAACCTGTTTGATTTGCGTTATCGTGTTCCTTCTGAAACGAAGGACGGACTCAATATGATTATGGTCAACAGAGAACCAAAGACATCCAACAGACAGATACGCAGAGCGTATGTATCGCTGCTTGATGCTGCTAAGGAAGAGGTCCGTATCGTGAATCCTTATCCTACAAACACTCATAGCGTGCGTCTTGCCATGAAACGTGCTTTGCGACGTGGTGTGAATGTCAAGGTTATGGTGTCTTCATCAAGTGATAATCGTGTAGTTCCGGATGTGATAGCTGTGCAGATGAAGAATTTTGCTGATCATGGGGCGGAGATATTTTATTATGATGCAGGATTTCATCATACGAAGGTGATAACTGTTGATGGAGCTATATCAATGGTTGGTACTGCTAATATGGACGGACGTAGTATGCGTTACGATTATGAAGTGAATGTTGTGGTATTCGATTCATTGACAACGTCTCGTCTTAACAAGATATTTGACGATGATACTAAGGATTGTCATATGATGGAACGCAAATATTTCCGCAAGGAGGTACCACTTCGTCACCGTTTCATCGGTCGGGTGTTTCAGCCGATAAAAGGTCTTCTTTGATTGTTTTTATAAACGACTGGAAATAAGGTCGTGCATTATCGAAAGGTCATATTCGGTCTTTCCAAAATCCAACAGCCATTTGCTGTCATTGTCAAAAGGCTCCAAGGCATCTTTTGCTTCGGGATTTGCAGACAGGTATCTATGGGCATATTCTGCATATCTGGTCATAGTTAGGGGCATATCATTCATCAGCCATGCTGCATGTCCCATGTTAATGCAGTCTTCCCACGTAACCTCTTCCGGAGTTTCATCAAATATGCGTTGGTAGTGTTTCAATGCCAGTTCATAATCATGCTTATTGATTGCACACCAAGCAAGAGCGCGCAGCGATGGCGTAATGCGTTGCCCTTTAAACTCCAGTTTGTAGAATCTTTTCTCTGCTTCGTCCCAGTTCTTCAGTTGAATGTAACATAGTCCGACTTCTGTCAGGATGTGCGGGTCGTCGGGAGTCATGGATTCAAGCATCAGTAATTGGTTCAACTGATTCTCGTACTGTCCTATGCGTGCGTAGCAGTATTGAAGTCGATAAATGACATTCTTGTTTTGTGGAACGAGCATATCGGCTTGTTGATAGTAGCGGATGGCACGTTGAATTTTTCCTTGTTCCTGTGCACATAATCCCAGCTTTAGCAACAGGTCGCAGTCAACACCTTGTGCTGATGCCAACATTGAAAGGTGTCGCTCGGCTGTTTCATAGTGCTTATTGCGAAGGAGCAGCATTCCCGTTTCGTAAAGGAAATGACATTCGTGAGTCAGCAGTTCTTGCGTCAGTACATTATCTATAAGCAAAGTGTTGGATGTGAATACATCAGGCCACATTGAGGTCCAAGGTGAACGACGTATCAGTCTATAGAGACATTGCAGGGCATTTTGGAATTCATTCCTATTCTCCTTTATGTCCTCGAAATACCCGTTGTTGTTTGACATTGCTTCCTTGATGTGCGCTTGCTGTTCTGGAGACATATGGCTATACAGACAGTATAACGAGAATTTGTCGCTGTCGCATATAGGCATCTTTACAAGAAGGTCCATGCCCTTAAAATCTGGCTTCGATGCATCGAAAGGTAATAGCCAATGACCTACATTGTGGAAGAATGGGAAATTCTTCAATGAGGTGAAGGTGCTCAGATTGATGTCCATTCCCTCCTGAAACATACGAGCCATTTCCTTCAGTCCGTCCTTAAGTACACGCTTTGTCTTACGGTCGAGGATTTTGGCAGTTTCAGAATCGGTTAAATCTATCTCCATGTCATCGAATCCTAGTTTATGACGCTGTTGTGTGACTCGTATTAATGTAGGAAATATCTCGTTTTCAAAGCGTTTGCGCACTCTCTCGCTTTCTTGATAGAGACAGATAAAATGTTGTATTTGTGTAAGGTCGTCGGAGTAGTTTCCCTCATTCATGCGCAATTTTATGTCATGTATCTCGTCTGAATACAATTTCATTGCCTGTGCATGAATCTGTGTGGCAAAACACAATGCTATTAGTGCTTTGGCCTTCACTTCACGGCAGGTTGATGTTATGAAATCGGAAACAAATGTCAGTTTGCGAATATCGAAATGGTGCATCATCGACAATGTCAGGGCACTAATGCAATAAGCCTGCTGGTGTTCGTCGAGATGGTTTGTCATTAATATCTGCAATTCCGAACTCTCTTGAGCGGTTAAATATGGTGATGTCCAAATGAGGTCGAACAAGATATCCATCTTGTCTGCGCCGATTTGTTTAATCTCGCTGGTATTTTCTTTAATGAATCCCGACAGCGTGATATTGCAGCTTATTAGGCGTTGTGCCGTTTCGCTGAAAACGTCATGTATGATGTTTACGTGATAATCGTAGCGCAATAGCAATAATTGTTCGAATACCTCCCGTCTCATGTTGTTAAGGTATGAAGCGCGATATGGGTCAGAACCATATTCCTCTAACTGCTTCATCATGAGAGTGTATTGAAGACTGAGGTTTTCTACTTTCTGTTTTATTGTATTGCGTCGGGGGAGTTCCGTCAGCATATCGAGCAATCTCAGCATTGTGTCAAATGCTGGTGACATATGTCCATCCAGTAGTTCGTGTTCAATGGTATGGGTCAGTTGCTCGAATGTGGCTTTATCTACCATTTTCTTAATGATTCCAGTTTCCAACTACGTGGAGCTCGTTCGCGTGACAGCAACCATCTGGCAGCCTCGTTCACGTTCCCTTCGTCAGGCTGATGTGATTTAAGGAAGTGGGGGATATGTAGTGTGTCGATTGAATTCTTGCTCAATGCATACTCCTCAAGCAGTATGCGGTGAATGCTGTCAGTATTTCCTTCATTGTTGTTAAGTCTTTCCACGACTTTGTCGTACACGTTGAGGAATGTCTTTATTTGTTTGTTTCTTAAGCTGTCTTTCAACGTTTTGCTTAGGGCTGCGAAGCAATTGAAGAATGGGATTGAATCTTCATCAAGTTTGCATGCCAGTTTCTTGTTTCCTGCCATCATCGCCTCTGTTGCGTATGGTTCTGGAAGAAGTGCTGCATCCACAAGCTGTTCCGTAAGCATAGTCTTGCGCAGACGTACATCGTTGATTTGTGCCCTGTAAATATCGGCCTGTTCCAATCCTGCTTCCTTCATTATCTGGTCGCTCCAATAGTCACTCGTACTGTGCCTGTCGAGAGCCACCATTCGCTCCTGCAGATGTTTCAGTTTCCTGATGCGTTTTGTTTTGGCTGTCACCAATGTTAGTCTTCCTGGAAGACTTGTCAAAGCACGTACAGTATCAGGCATCAGTAATATTCGTGCTATATCTGTATATGCAACTGCAGAGCGTTGATTTGTAAGTGCCGTATCGCAGTCCATCTGCGAAAGATATTCGTCAATCCGAATGTCCAAACCTTCATTCGCAAACAGACCCATGCGTTGTGCATAGTATATGGGCAGGCAATCCATTACTGGCATTACTGCCACATGGAGAGCTAACGAGTCACGCTTGCGCACATCTTCTGGAGATTCGGTCGCCTGCTCTTTTTGGCACGAGATAAAAGATAGGAAAAAGCAAAAAGTAGAAAGTAAATATGCTCGAAGTTTCATAGTCTTGGCTTTTTACTTTCTACTTTTTACTTGTTATATAAAGGTATTAACCCTTGATGGCTGCAATACCGGGAAGTACCTTGCCTTCGATAGCCTCAAGCAGAGCACCACCACCAGTAGAGATGTAGCTAACCTTGTCCTCAAGACCGAACTTGTGAACGCAAGCTACTGAGTCACCACCACCAATGAGTGAGAATGCACCTTCGGCAGTAGCCTTGGCAACGGCGTCACCGATAGCGCGGCTACCAGCGGTGAATTCGTCGCATTCGAAGCAGCCGGCAGGACCGTTCCACAGGATGGTCTTGGCACCTTCGATAGCTTTAGCGAACTTAGCCTGGCTCTTGGGACCTACATCCAGACCTTCCCAACCTTCTTCAATAGCGTTGGAGGGGAAAGTCTTGATTTGAGCACCGGGCTTAACGCTGAATGTAGAGAAATCGTAGTCTGTGCAGCATACGCTGTCTTCAGCGAGCACGAGTTCTACACCGTTCTTCTTAGCCATTTCTTCAACACCCAGAGCAACGTCCAGCTTGTCGAGCTCAACGATAGAGTTACCAATTTCGCCACCGTGAGCCTTTACGAATGTGTAGGTCATACCACCGCAGAGGATGAGCTTGTCAACCTTACCCAGCAGGTTCTCGATGATACCAATCTTGGTGCTGACCTTCGAACCACCCATAATGGCAACGAAGGGACGCTTGATGTCGCTAAGTACGTTGTCAACGGCCTGTACTTCCTTCTCCATGAGGAAACCGAGCATCTTGTTGTCTGCGTCGAAGTAGTCAGCGATGACAGCTGTAGAAGCATGCTTGCGGTGAGCTGTACCGAATGCGTCCATAACGTAGCAGTCAGCATAGCTTGCCAGAGTCTTGGCAAACTCCTTCTGAGTAGCCTTCAAAGCCTTCTTAGCCTCGTCGTACTCAGGAGTACCCTTTTCCAGACCTACGGGCTTGCCTTCCTCTTCGGGATAGAAGCGCAGGTTCTCCAGCAGCAGAGCCTCACCCATTTTCAGGGCAGCAGCCTGCTCCTGAGCCTTAGCGCAGTCGGGAGCGAAAGCTACGGGAACACCCAGAGCCTTTGCAACGGCATCCTTAATCTGGCCGAGAGACTTCTTCATGTCAACCTTGCCCTTGGGCTTACCCATGTGTGACATGATGATGACTGCACCACCTTCATTCAGGATGTGCTTCAGAGTGGGCAGGGCACCGCGTATGCGGGTGTCGTCAGTGATGTTGCCATTTCCGTCCAAGGGTACATTGAAGTCAACACGCACGATAGCCTTCTTACCGGCGAATTTGTAATCTTTAATGGTCATAGTTGTTTTGTTATTAAATTAATGAATAGTGTATCGCACGACAAAGATACGAATAAAATGTCAATTGCCAAATATCAATTGTCAATTTTTCTTTTGCAGATGCCAAGAAGACCGCACGAATCGCATTTGGGGCTGCGTGCCTGGCATACATATCGACCGTGAAGAATGAGCCAGTGGTGGGCTCGTGGCACCAATTCTGTGGGTGTCCATTTCATCAGTTCTTTTTCTACCGCCAGCGGAGTCTTACATTTCTGCGAAGCCAATCCTATTCGTCGAGCAACTCTGAATACATGTGTGTCCACAGCCATTGCAGCTTGTCCGAATGCCACACTCTGCACCACGTTTGCAGTCTTTCGTCCTACTCCTGGTAACTTTATCAATTGCTCTAACGAATTTGGCACTTCGCCCTGATACTCAGATTGTAATATCTTTGCAGTTTCGACTAAATGTTTGGCTTTGCTGTTGGGATACGAGATGGAACGAATGTAATCTAAAACCTCTTCCTCCGTTGCCTTAGCCATTGCTTCAGCTGTTGGAAATGCTTCAAAAAGTCGGGGCGTAATCATATTTACGCGCTTGTCAGTACATTGAGCGCTTAGCATCACAGCCACCAGCAACTGGAACACAGAACCGTAGTGCAGTTCGGTTTCAGCATTCGGCATTGCCTCCTGGAAGTAATCCATCACCTGATTGTAAAGTTCTTTCTTATTCATTGAGGTAATATTGGGGCAAATATACGAATATAATGTATATATACAAAAAAAGGAAGCCACTTTATAACTTCCTTCTTTTCTTTGGGTGCCTAGTCGGACTCGAACCGACGACATTCAGAACCACAATCTGACGCTCTAACCAACTGAACTATAGGCACCATCTAAGGGATGTTCCCTGTTTTGCGAGTGCAAAGGTACGATAAAAAATTAATAATTAAAAATTAATAATTAAAAATTTTACCTTTGAACGTGTTTTTTATTGATAAAACTCGTGTTTTCCTGCCGACAGGGTGTTCAGCATAAGCATGCAGATAGTCATCGGACCGACACCTCCTGGTACAGGAGTAATGAACGAGCATTTCGGAGCCACCTCGTCGAAGGCAACATCACCACTCAAGCGGAATCCGCTCTTGCGCGATGCGTCAGGAACTCGTGTGGTACCAACGTCAATTACCGTTGCACCTTCCTTCACCATATCGGCTGTCACGAAGCCCGGACGACCGATAGCAGCAATCAGAATGTCGGCCTGTTGGCATTCCTCCTTCAGTCCACGACTGCGGCTGTGGCATACAGTAACTGTTGCGTCGCCATATTGTTTCTGCATCATCAGTTGAGCCATAGGTTTGCCTACGATGTTCGAACGACCTAGAATAACACACTTGCGTCCGCTTGTTTCCACATTGTATCGTTTCAGCAGGGTGAGTATTCCCAGGGGGGTAGCTGAGATGAAGCAGGGTAGTCCTATAGCCATACGTCCGACGTTGATGGGATGGAAACCGTCCACGTCTTTGCGATAGTCAATGGCTTCAATCACACGCTGTTCATCGATATGCTTGGGCAGAGGCAATTGGACGATGAAGCCGTCAATACTATCATCGCTATTCAACTTCGACACACAAGACAGAAGTTCTTCTTCCGTGATGTCGTCCTCATAGCGGATTAGGGTACTTTCAAAACCGCATGCTTCGCAAGCCAGCACTTTGTTCTTGACGTAGGTCTCGCTACCGCCGTCGTGACCAACCAGCACTGCAGCCAGATGTGGGCGTTTTCCGCCTTCAGCTACGATGCGTTCTACTTCTTCCTTGATTTCGGCTTTAATGGTGGCAGCCGTTGCCTTTCCGTCAATGAGAACCATAGTATTTGACAATTTGACGATTTACAATTTTACAATTGTTATTTCATGCCGGGCATTTTGGGCATTGGGGGCAGCCCCTTCATCATACTGGGCAGATTTTTGCTCGTAACCATTTTCATCATCTTACGTGTCTGGTCGAACTGCTTGATGAGTCGGTTCACCTCCTGAATGTTCGTACCGCTACCTTTTGCTATTCGCGTACGACGACTGGTATTCAGCAACGATGGATTTTGACGCTCTTTGGGAGTCATACTCAGGATGATGGCTTCGATGTTCTTGAAAGCATTGTCATCTATGTCAATATCCTTCAGCGCCTTGCCAACACCGGGAATCATGCTTGCCAAGTCTTTCAGGTTTCCCATCTTCTTAATCTGCTGAATCTGTGCGTAGAAGTCGTCGAAGTCGAACTGGTTCTTGCGGATACGTGCCTCCAGTCGGCGTGCTTCCTTCTCATCGTACTGCTCCTGAGCTTTCTCCACGAGAGATACGATGTCGCCCATGCCCAGAATACGGTCTGCCATACGGGCAGGGTGGAAGGGGCTGATGGCTTCCATCTTCTCGCCTGTACCCACGAATTTTATGGGCTTGTTGACAACCGAACGTATGCTCAGTGCAGCACCACCACGGGTGTCACCATCCAGTTTCGTCAGAACAACACCGGTGTAATCGAGACGGTCGTTGAATTCCTTTGCAGTGTTCACAGCATCCTGACCGGTCATAGCATCCACCACGAACAGAATCTCGTGCGGATTGATAGCGTTCTTGATATCTGTGATTTGCTGCATCAGTTCCTCATCGATAGCCAGTCGACCGGCAGTATCGACGATTACTACGTCGTTGGCTTTCTGTCGAGCTTCGTTGATGGCGTGCAGTGCAACCTGTACAGGGTCAGTGGCACCAAGTTCGATGTAAACAGGCACGTCTATCTGTTCACCAAGCACACGCAACTGCTCCATAGCAGCCGGACGGAAGGTGTCGCAGGCAGCCAGCAGAGGCTTCTTGAAATTCTTTTCCTTCAGCATCTTTGCCAGTTTGCCGCTGAAAGTTGTCTTACCCGAACCGTTCAGACCAGCCATCAGTATGATGCTTGGGTCGCCGGTACGTCCGGGCAGATTCAGTTCGGCAGTCTCGCCACCCATCAACAGTGCCAGTTCGTCGTGCACAATCTTCACCATCAACTGGCTGGGACGCACGGCAGTCAGCACATTTTGTCCAAGGGCTTTTTCCTTTACGGTGTCGGTAAATTGCTTAGCAACTTTATAGTTTACGTCAGCATCCAGAAGAGCACGACGTACATCTTTCAGCGTTTCTGCCACATTAATCTCGGTTATGCGGCCTTCACCTTTCAGTATCTTAAAAGACCTCTCCAGTCTTTCGCTTAGGTTTTCAAACATATATTAATTTTACAATTTGACGATTTACAATTCAGTATTGTCTTTGTCCGAAGATCTTACTGCCGATACGCACCAGCGTTGCTCCATGCTTTAAGGCAATAGGGTAGTCGTCCGACATTCCCCATGAGCATTCGCAGAACGAAGGCTGATCAGCAAAGAAAGTTTCGCGTGCATGAATAAAGAACTGACGAGCCGTTTCAAATTCACGAGCTATCTGCTGTTCATCGTCGGTGTTCGTTGCCATACACATTATTCCTCGCAGCTCTGCACCTTTCATATCCTTCCACAGTCCACTTGCCAGAAACTGCTCTGCCTCCTCTGGTGTGAAGCCAAATTTCGTTTCTTCCTCGGCAACGTGCAGTTGCAGGAGGCAGGGAATCCTGCGTCCGCATTTCTCGCCCTGCCGACTTATTTCTTGCAAAAGCTTTGGTGTGTCCACAGCGTGAATCATGCTGACGTAGGGAGCAATGTATTTCACTTTGTTCGTCTGCAGATGACCGATGAAGTGCCATTCGATGTCTTTGGGCAGAGCCTCGTGCTTGCGTTGCAGTTCCTGCACGTGACTTTCTCCGAACACGCGCTGCCCAGCTTCGTATGCCTCCATCAGCACCTCTTCTGGGTGGAACTTCGATACTGCCACCAGACGCACTCCTGTGGGCAGACTCTTATTGATATCGCGAATAGCTTCCGCAATCATTCTTAACTATTCTCTCTTAATTCTTTTCGTAATGGAAAACATCGAGTATGGGAGTTTCAGCAATGCTGGTTACTTCCCAGTCGCCCATAGTTCCCTTCATTCCATTCTCTAGATTAGCCATAGCGGTCTTCAGATCACGAGCCTGTACGAGTATGTTTTGTGAGGTGCGCTTCTCTACGGCAGTCATTTCGTCCAATGTGATGAAAACCACCTTGGCTCTGTACCAACGGTCGTCGTTGGCATCATTCGACTGCATAAGTTCTGCTAAGCGAGGCTTCTTGATTCCTGCTACCTCATATTCTCCGCTCATAAATGGTTCCACTTCTTCCAGGAATCTGCGTTCAGCTTCCGTAAAGCTTAGTGCGTCCACCATATAAGTCTCGGTCACTTTCTTAATCTTTCCGTCCTCCATTGTCTTGTCGTAACGGATTTTGCATTCAAACCAAATTGCCATTATAATTTTCAATTATCAATTATCAATTTTCAATTAGCAGATCCTCCGGTTTCGGACTGCAGCACAGCGTTGAAATGCATAGTGGGGGATAGTTCCAGTATGCGATATTCGGCATTCTCCATTTTTTCTATCGAGCGCACGTCAACTCCGTGATACACCGCCTGCAGTACTCTCAGGAACAACCCATGACTAACAGCCAGCACAGTTCCTGCCTCGCTCTTCGTCAGACCGTTGAGGAAATCAGCAGCACGTTGTGCCAACTGTTCCATTGTTTCAGCCGACGGGTCGAGGGCGTGACTGATTTTTATGTACGGACCTCCAGTGTGAATTCCGAAGTCGCGCTCGCGCAGCAGCGGTTCCAGCTCTATCTCCACACCATGCGGCTCAGCAATAATGCGAGCTGTGTCCACCGCCCGTTTCAGGTCGCTCGTGATGATGCGGCTGAAAGGAATGTCGCGCAGTTTTTCGCGCAGTTCCTCTGCCTGAGCAATGCCCTCGGCAGTCAGATGTCCAGGCATTTGTCCTTGAAGCACGCGGCGCACATTCTCCTCCGTTTGTCCGTGACGGGCTATGTATAGCAACATTCTTTTGCTCGTTAGGTTTTTTTAAAACGGCACAAAGATACGCAAAATTTTCCTAATTCGTAATTTGTATTTCATATTTATTTCTTATATTTGCACGGAATAAATATTATTAACCTTAAAAACATAGAGAATTATTATGAATTTCAAGAGAAACTTTGTGGTTGCTTTATTTGCCGTATGCCTGTCATCAGTAGGCGCTATGGCACAGAGTCTTTCGTCCAGCACCAAGTGGCATTGGGAAGAAGGTACCATCGTGGTTGAAAGCCCTGCCCGTCCTGCCGGTCAGCAGAACGTGTTGGGACTAACCGTACCCAAGATGGATGTTGTTCGTGTAGCATTCGTAGGTCTTGGTATGCGCGGTCCTGGTGCCGTAGCTCGTTTCACTCACATTCCTGGCACTCAGATTGTTGCTCTGTGCGATTATGAGGCTGGTCGTGCCGAAGCCTGCCAGAAATATCTGCGCGAGGCAGGTCTGCCCCCTGCACTCATCTACAGCGGCGAGAAGGGTTATGAGGAACTCTGCAAGCGTTCCGACATTGACCTTGTTTACGTTGCTACCGATTGGGACCACCATTTCCCTGTTGCCAAGTGTGCTCTCGAGAATGGCAAGCACACAGCCATCGAGGTTCCTTCTGCTATGAATCTCGAACAGTGCTGGGAGCTCATCAACCTTTCCGAGAAGACCCGCAAGCATTGTATGATTCTTGAGAACTGCTGCTACGACTGGTTCGAACTGCGTGCCCTCAATATGGCTCAGCACGGTGTCTTCGGCGAAGTGCTGCGTGCTCAGGGTGCCTACATCCACAATCTCGACGATTTCTGGAAATACTACTGGCGCAATCCCGATGGCAGCGACCCACAGAACCTCCATTGGCGTCTGAAGTACAACAAGGAGAATCGCGGCGACGTATATGCTACTCATGGACTTGGTCCCGTTGCTCAGGTGCTCGATATTCATCGTGGCGACCGCTTCACCACACTCGTTGCCATGGACACCAAGAGCGCTCACGGTAAGGACCTCGTAGAACAGTCCACAGGCCGCAAGTGCAGCGAGTTCCGTAATGGTGACCACACCACCACACTCATGCGCACCTATAATGGTAAGGTCGTTGAGATTCAGCATAATGTAATGAATCCTCAGCCCTACAACCGTCTCTATCAGCTCACAGGTACCAAAGGCTTTGCCAACAAATATCCCATTAGCGGCTATGCTCTCGATGCCAGCCAGTTGAAGGCAGCAGGTCAGCAGCCCAAGGTTGACAACCTCTCCTCTCACTCTTTCCTGCCCGATGCCGAGCGTCAGGCTCTTGAGGAGAAATACGAGCACCCCATCATCAAGAAGTACGGTAAGCTCGCTGCCGAGGTAGGTGGTCACGGAGGTATGGACTTCTTCATGGATGCACGTCTTGTTTACTGCTTGCAGAACGGTCTGCCTCTTGATATGGACGTATATGACCTCGCCGAATGGTGCTGTCTTGCTGAGCTTGGAGCCCTGTCAATGGATCACAACTGCGCAGCAGTCAGCTTCCCCGACTTCACACGCGGCTACTGGGATGTAGTTCCTGGTTACACTCACTCTTATGCTTCACCAGAGGCTGAGGCTGAGCAGGAAGCTAAGGCAAAGGCTTTCACCGAGCAGCAGAAGAAGCTCTGTGCCGAGAAGAAGCTTTGGGAGAAATACGACAAGGATAAGGCTAAGGCAAAGAAATAAACTCCGTCTTTTTTAGACACACAAAAGAGTGCAAGTCGTTTTGCGACCTGCACTCTTCTTTTTGTTATTATATCAATTCTTAGTACCTTTGAGTCTCTCCGAATCTCGAATTTAGGCTGCATTTCGGAAAAACTCAAATAAAAATTTGGTTTTTCACTCAATTTGCACTAATTTTGCAGCCGCTAAATGGGAAAGTCCCGTACGGCATGCTCCCTCGGAATCCCCCAGGGCTTGACCGCAGCAAGGGTACTTGGTTGTAGCGGCGCGATGCGGTCAGCTTTCCCACCCGCCTCTTTAGCTCAGTTGGCCAGAGCACGTGATTTGTAATCTCGGGGTCGTTGGTTCGAATCCGACAAGAGGCTCAAAGAAAAAGTCCTTAGTTGGCATTGAAACTCGTTTCGAATGACAGCTAAGGTCTTTTTATTTGAATGCCTGCCCGCAGCAGAGCACAACCTCCTTACCACGACAGAAGCGGTGGACAATCTGGCGGTCGTCGCCAAGATAGATGTATCGCTCTATGCGTTCCAGAAGAGTATAGTTGTCGTGATTGAGGTCGCGATCATCGATTACCAGAGCATCGAACTCATAGCCAGGCTCGAAACTTCCTACACGTCCGAAGAAACTTCCAGCCGATTTCGTAGCCATCCAGAATGCCTCGGACAGAGTGAGGAACGGCAGGTTGTGATCCTGTTGATAGTGCATCTTGCTCACCTGTATGGCATACACCATCATACGGAAAATGCTGAGGTCGTGACCTCCGCTGATGTCGCTGCCCAGTCCCACACGTAGTCCTTCGTTGAGGTATCGTCGTATGGGAGCCATTCCGGATGCAACGTTGAAGTTCGAGGTGGGGCAGTGAGCCACCATCACGTTGTTGCGCTTCATCAGTTCCACTTCATTCCCTTCGCTCCATACGCAGTGAGCCATAATGGTTGGTGTCTGTCCGAATAGCCCGTAGCGGTTGTAGGCATCGCCGTAGCAAGTACTTTCCGGCTCCAGTTCTGCCACCCATGCTATCTCGTCCTTGTTTTCCGACAGGTGTGACTGTACGGGCAAGTGGTATTTGGCAGCCAGTTCACCGCAGGCGCGAAGCATCTCAGGCGTACACGTCGGCACAAATCGTGGCGTTATAATCGTCCCTACCAATGATTTTCCTTTTTCCTTCATCAGGGCCTCCATGCCCTCGATGTAGGATTCTACCGATTCCGACAGACCTTCAGGACAGTTGCGGTTCATGCCTACCTTACCCACTAAAGCCCCCATTCCAGCCTCCTCGAATATGTTCATCAGCAGGCGTGTGCTTTCGGTGTGGATGGTGGCAAACACGCAGGACCTCATGGTTCCGAATCGCCACAGGTCGCGAACAAATCTGCGATACATACGCTCGGCATACGCTGTGTCGGCATATTTCATCTCCTCTGGGAAAGTGTAGTTCTCGAGCCAAGGCAGCAGTTCCAAATCCATAGCTATTCCCTGATTGCGATACTGTGGAGCGTGCACATGAAGGTCGTTCATAGCAGGAATCAGCAATCGGTCGCCGAAATCTATAATCTCTGCCCCCTCTCCATCAATGGAAGCCAGGTCTTTTGCCACACCTATAACACATCCATTGTCGTCAACGGCAATATATCCGTTCTCAAGTATCTCGAAACGGCTTTTCTCCTTCGTAAAGAGTATATTGGCCTTATATATTCTATTCATATATTATATATTATGGTTTTGTAGTCATGATGCTCAGCACCATGTCGTCGGTCTTACACATTGCGTCAGCACCAATGCTGGTGAGGTTGTGAATGCTCTTGTCCACACTCTCATCTACAATGCCTTCGGCAGAACTTACGCATTTCCCTTCCATTGCCAGCAGGGCTGAGAGCAGGGCAGTGCTCACACCGCTGGTAATCTTCAGCGAGCAGGCAGGCTTTGCTCCGTCGCAAATCATACCAGTGAGGTTTGCAATCATGTTCTTCACCGAGTAGCAAATGCGCTGATAGTCGCCTCCCATCAGATATGTTATTCCGCAACTGCTTCCTATCGAAGCCACCACGCATCCGCACAGAGCCGACAGAGTGCCCAGCGACTGCTTGATGTAGATGGCAGTAAGGTGCGAGAGAGTGAGGGCACGTATCAGTTCCTCCTCCGTGTTCTCGTTCTCCTTAGCATACACGCACACTGGATTCGTGGCACAGATGCCCTGATTGCCGCTGCCCGAGTTCGACATCACGGGAATCATCGCTCCTCCCATTCTGGCGTCGCAGGCAGAGGCTGTGCGCGATATTATGTGGGAATATATGCTGTTGCCGAAAATACCCTTTGCGAGAGGCCTGTCGATGGTTTTGCCGAGATTGTGCCCATAGTTGCCCTTCAGCGCCTCGCGAGCAGCGTTCATGTTGTATTCGCGTGCTTCCATTATGAAGCGAATCTCGTCGAGTGGGGCAGTAGTGGCGAAGTCGTACACCAGTTTCATTGTCAGAGGCAGTTCGTCGTCATCCTGTGCCTCAGGAATGTTTTCACCATTCGTTTCTGGTTCTACGAAGTGCGTGTGACTGCCTGCAATTACTGCCTTCGCCTTCTTCTCTCCTGCGCTGACGATAATCTCTACATACAGCTTATCACAAATACCTTCCTTCTGTTTTATGCAGATGCGGCCTTCGCTTACGAACTTCTTTCCTTCCTCCAGTGCCTGGGGCGTAAGGTCCTTGAGAACCTCCAGTTGGTATTTGCTCTTGCCGATGATGGCTCCAAGGGCTATTGCAATGGGCAGACCTATCATGCCTGTGCCGGGAATGCCCACGCCCATTGCGTTCTTCAGTATGTTGGCACTCAGGTGAGCCTCTATCTTTTCCGGACGACAGCCCAGCAGTTCCTTTGCCTTAGCCGTACACAGAGCCACGCACATGGGCTCGGTACATCCGATGGCTGGCACCACCTCTTTGTGTATAAGATCGATAATGCGTTCGCGTTTTTCCTTATCAATCAAGTCCATTTTTCATGTTTTTCATCTAATCTTCATGGCAAAGATAGTGAAAAATATGATACTCCTCGCAGAAAACCGCTATATTTATTTCGATTCGCAACAGCAGCAGTGGTGCTCACTCTCGCTGTGGCTCTTCTTCTCGCAATGCTCTTCGCAGTCGCAGTGGCACTCATCGTGGTGGAAAAAGGCATTGATGAGCAGCAGTATGAGTACTACGGCGCAAGCTATCGAGAACCATTCCATGTGCTCGTCGGCACAGCACGAAGCCTGAGTGGCAAGACCTTCGGTGAACCAGGCGCGAGGTAGCAGATAGTCGATACCCAGACCTGCAGCAACGGCTCCGCCGATGATGGCTGTGAGATAGAGCAGCAGCGTGCGCAGTCCCATGACCTTGCGGATTACAAGCAGACTTGCAACGTTGCAGGCAGGACCTGCCATCAGCAGCACCAGTGCAGCACCTGGCGTCAGACCTTTAATCATCAAGGCTACGGCAATAGGTATGCTACCTGTGGCACAAATGTACATCGGTATGCTAATAGCCAACACCAGCAGAATGCTCAGCAGCGAGTTGTCTTTGAACACCTCGAACCACTGGTCGGGCACCAGCGTCGTTATCATTCCAGCAACGATGAGACCGATAATCAGCCATTTGCCAATGTCTGCCATCATCTCCACGAAACCGTAGTTAAGCGCGTTGCTTAGTTTAGAGTGTAGAGTGTAGTGCTTAGAGTCGGGGGTGGCATCGGCTTTGCGAGCCACGATAATCTCGTCCTCGCTCTCGGCTATATTAACTAATGTACCGCCGAAGATGGCAGTCAGGAAAGCCACTACAGGACGTATGAGAGCAAAGGGCAGTCCCATGAGCGAGTAAGTGGCAATGATGCTGTCAACCCCCGTCTGCGGAGTAGCAATCAGGAAGGAAATCGTAGCACCCTTGCTGCCTCCTTCACGTCTCAGTCCCATTGCTGTGGGCAACACACCGCAGGAGCACAAGGGTAGGGGAACACCAAACAGCGCAGCCAGCAGCGTGCTCTTGAAGTTCGGTTTACTCAGATAGTTTGCATAAACTGTGCGAGGTATAAACTCGTGCATCAGTCCTGCAAGCAGGAAACCGAGCAGCAGATAAGGAGCCATCTCCGTCACGAGCCCCCAAATATCAAGCAATAAATTCTGTACCATAGCTTATATAATTACGAATTACGAATTACGCTGCAAAGTTACGCATTCCTCCCTGCAACTCAGTTGCAAACTTTCCTCACCCCCATAGCGAGAGCCTCCATCCGTCGCCTCACCCCCTACCTTCACTTCAAATAAAAAAGAAACTGCCACTCCTACGAGCAGCAGTTTCTTCTTATCATCCTTCAGCCCTCAGCCTTCAGCCATCAGCCATCAGCCTTCAGCCCTCAGCCCTCAGCCATCAGCCCTCAGCCTTCAGACCTCAGCCATCAGCCTTCAGCCATCAGCCATCAGACCTCTTAATCATCACTCCAGATGTCCCATCCGTTATCCTCGTGGCTAAGGATGTAATCTGATTTTGTTAGAGTGCTTTCTCCATCTAGTTTAACATTGCTTGTTATCAATATACCGTTCTGAAGTTCAATTTCGTTGACAGTAGTTTTAGGTGCTATATATATATTCTTTTTCATTGCTTATTCCTCCTTTCTTACTTCTTAATGAATACCTTCTTTCCATTCACAATGTACAGACCATTTGTAGGCTTCACTACGCGGCGACCGCTTAGGTCGTAATAATTATCAATTGTCAATTTTCCATTTTCAATTGAATTTATTCCTGTTTCATCACCAAATGCAAACTCAAGGAATTCGCGAACACCAGGGGCATCAATTTCAAGATAGGCCTTACCTGCAGGAACCTTAACACCAGATGCAACCTTATAGAAGCCAACGTCACCAACTCCACCAATTCTACCCAAAGCGTAGATTGTGGAACCATTACCAGTTACAGTACCGTCGGACGCTTCGAGCAGATTGCCTGTTACGCTTTCGGGAGTCGTTTTTATAGTAGGTAATGCATAAGTGCCTTCTTCACCCTTAATAACGACGGCTGTTCCATATGGTACAGATGCCTTGGAACTCAGTGTTACAGTATTTTCGCCTGTTTCCGTAGCAATGTATGCGGTAACTGAAGCTGGGAATGATATATCATGCTTTGCAACGTAGGTGGTGTAGCCGGCAGATCCAATGGTTACGGACTCGCAACCAGTAATTGTGATGGCTCCAACACCAATGTTGCTTCCATGAACTGATTTTATAATTTTTATATAACGAGACGCAGCGTTAATGTCATTTGTAGTAACAAGATTAAGAACATCATTCGCGCTTCCGCTAATAGTTAGTTCTTCAACATCCGTGAATAAAGTACCGTCAGTAGACTCCTGCACTTTAATCTTTGATGTGCTACTACCACCTAACATCTTAACGTTAACATATACCTTTCCAGGTTTTGCATTAGTTTTAACTTGAATATAATCACCCACGCCGTCCATCTTTATGCGGTATGGAGCGTTACCAACTGCATAATCATCACCAAGTCCGGAGGCCGTAACACCAGCCACCGCTGTCAATTCAGACTTAGTACCACCAGGCCAAACAAATGGCAGGGTTGTGAAGTCAATGGGTTTACCATCTTGAGTGATTGTGATAAGATCAGAATATAATTCTCCCTCGTCACCCAATGCATAAACCTTCAGATATGCCGTACGTGAAGAATAGGTATCGTTCTCTCCTATAGTGTAATCAACATTCTTGGTAGAAGCGTTGATTTCCGCATCTAACCAATCATATGTAGCAGAGGTTTTCCCATCAGCCTCATACCAATAAATGGCAGCATCGTAATTTGTTAGATTGTTGTAGGTCACCGTAATTGTTCCTTCGGTTTCTGCTTTCGTAGTAGCAACAGAAGTGGTGCTAAGAGAAATGAAGGGGTCTGACTCTATCGTATAGTCCGCAGTACCTACACTACTTACTTTACCATCCTTGATGGCTATTGCCTTAATGGTAACGTCTGAGTTAATTGTTATTGCACTTGAATATTCTGTGCTGCTCGATGATGGAGTACTTCCATCGGTCGTATAATATATGGTTGCTCCTGCAGTCGCAGAGAGGCTTACATTCGTGCCATCACTAACGCTACCAGCGGGGACAGAGAATTGTGGAGCAGCCATGCAACCTTTCAACACTATGTCGTCTAGACGTACATTATCGCTACCAGGCGTGAATACAATGGTTATAGATGTAGTGGTAGCTGTTATTCCAGTGAATGTCACCTCATGTGTACCTAATGAACTGAAAGTAGCTGTTCCGCTAGTGCTTAAGCCCGTTGTGGTGGTCGAAATCGTCATTGACTTAGCATTCGTTTTATAACTCAATGTCAGGTCTCCATAGTATTTATCAAGTGGTATTGTTGCCGTAAAAGATCCTGTGCTCTTACCCACAAGCAATTCTGGCGAAGTGCCGCCTGCATTGTTTTCTGCCCAAATCTTTGTATTGCTTCCACCATTAACACAAACATAAGAATATGTGCCACCACTTGGGACAGCGTCAGCCACATAGCCTGAGAAGTTCTCGCTCCAAATCGTTAAGAGGTTGGGATTCACATTGGAAACTGTCATTTCGTATGTGTCATAACTCGCCTGATAAGTGTCTGCAACGCCTTCATAAGTAGCTGTGAAGGTCACAGTACCAGCACCTACGAGGGTAACAGCACCAGTTGAGGCATTGATGGTTGCAACTGCGTCGTTGTCGCCGCTCCAAGTTACTGTGGCGCCATCAATTTCATCATCACTATTATCTTTTACTGTTGCACTCAGAGAACCGGCTGATGTGCTCACAAACTTATTGGTGTTTGTAATGCCAGATGCATCAATCGTTGTGGTGGTTTCCGCACCAGAAGAGACACCTGCGACATATGTGACCGAAATCGATTTTATGATAACATTCTTTTTTCCTCCATTTGAAAACGTGAGTTGAATGTTATTTCCAGTACCAGTTCCTGTAAAACTATATGTTTTAGCATCTTTTTGATTAACAGAAACTTGTGAACCAAAAGTGCTACCACCGACTTTTGCATCAATTTTGTATGCAGTTCCAGAAGATGAAAGATTAATACTAATTCCCGTAATCGTCGCAGATGACGGAATTGCTGATCCTGACAGAGTTACAGTACCAGCAAAGGTATAACTACCGGAACCTAATTGAGCTCCAGAGCTGCTTCCAGCATAGGAAGATGAGGCAACAGCTGTCCACACACCAGTTTCTGTATTTGGACTAATCGCACTCGTTCTTAAAGTTGTATTTACATCTTTTCCTCCGGAAGCTTCCGTATTAACACCATTGATAGTCCACGTTACCGTATCTGCCCACATCGTTCCACTTCCCACTACTAGGGCGAATAGCAGGAGAATTGTTTTTAGTAAAAACTTTTTCATAACTTTGTGTGTTTTATTTAGTTAACTGTATATATACAAAGCAAGGCTGCTCGGTTTCCCGAACAGCATTGCAAAGATAGTGCAAATCGAGTGAAAAAACAAATTTAAATTTGATTTTTTTCCGAGATACAGCCTATCTTAGACCTTTGCAAAAAAGGTCAAAGGTACGTAATCGCTCTGCGCTTGCGTAGTCTAGGCGGAGCAAGAATAAGTGAACGAAATGCCAAATTTTGGAGCAGCAAATGCAAAGATATGCTTGCATAATTTTTGCTGAGTCTCGACAACAATTCTTGCTCCATTCTATTACGCAAGCGGCAGGCCGATTAGGCGAGGTTGTGTCTACAAGTTCACCAACTTGTGGCGATAGGTATTAGTACTAAAGCTGATAAGGACTAGCGCTTGCACGCTACAACGCTACAACGCTACAACATTTGGATTTTAATAACTAACTAGGGGGGTAGGTATAATTACAATTTATAAGTATTATATATATATATTATATATTATAATATATATATTATAATATATAATATAGGTTGTAATGTGTAGTCTCTGTTGTATTGCAAAACATAAATGTTGTAGCGTTGTAGCGTTGTAGTGTTGTAGTGTCTTGAAAGCTCCCTACCGCCTTATATCGATAAGACGCAGGTCTTATGGCAACAAGACCTAGGTCTTAGGTCTTATGCCCGTAAGGTCTAGACCTTATTGCAACAAGGAACTAGTATTTATCGCAATTAGGAAAATGAAAGAATGAAAAAAGCTCCCAGTGTCGTTTGACATCGGGAGCTTTTTTATACTATATGTTAGTATTTACTTCTTCAGCGTCTTATCTGCAGCCTTGGAGTATTCAATGCTGTAAATCATAAGCTGTCGAAATACTTCTGCATTTCCTCAGGGGTCTTGCACACAATAGTCTCACCACGTGCCGATTCCTCACGGGCTTTCGCAATACTGCGGCGTATAGCGGGAGTGATTCTTCGATCATCGCTGATGTTGGCCATGCGCACGGAAGATATTTTATTTCTCGTCACGTTGAATCCAGGCGAGGGTGTCGCCGCGGTGGACGAAGGAGGCGCGCTTGGCAGCTACCTCGACGAGACGACCGCCGATGGCTGCTGGAACGGGTACGAACTCGCCCCAAGGAGCCTGAACGTAGCAGAATACATCGCCGTCCTTGTACTTCTGACCGATGAAGGGTTCGAGACAGGGAACAGCCTCGCTGCCGCCCTGGAACTCGTAGAATACCTGTCCGTTGACGGGAGCAACGACAGCGTCGGCCTTTGCGTGCTTGAATGCTGCCAGCTCCTCGGGTGAGAGTGATGTGCCGAGCTTGGCATCCTTAGCCTTCTGCAGGTCGGCAAGGAAGTTCTTCTTTGCCTGTCCGCTCTTGAAGTTGCGGTACTGCTCTGGGTGCATTGCCAACTCGAAGAGCTCTTCGTCGTCCTTTCCGTAGTCCCAACCGTTCTCGTCCATCTCCTTGCGGAAGTCGTCGAGGGCATTGGGATAGAGGGTGTGAGGATCGGTATCGGTGAATTCCTTGCCCTTCTCCTTTGCCAGTTCTATGAGTTCTGGAGCGATGGGACCAGGAACCTTACCCGACTTACCCAGAATCATGCCCCACATGGAGTCGTCCATCATGACGAAGCGACCCTTGCCCTGAGCCATAGTGAGGAGGTTCATGAGGGCGATGTTCTTGACATACTGGCTGAAGGGAGTTACCAATGGAGGATAGCCCACCATAGGCCATACGTGCTCTACCTCGCTGAAGAGGGCTACGAGCATATCGTCGGTAGTCAGTTCTGCCTCGCCTTTCTGCTTGCGAATCATGTTGATGGCGCTCTGAATGCCACCAAGGTCAGCCATCATGGAACCCATCATACCGCCTGGCAGACCGCAGCCGAGAAGAAGGCTGGTCATGTGTTTGTTGGCAGGGTTGATGAAGTAGCCCAGCCACTCGTCGATGAATTCCTGAGTGAGCGAACGGGCCTTCATGTAAGCCGACATATTGATTTCGGGCACGTCGAAGCCTTCGTTCTTCAGCATGGACTGAACCGAGATGATGTCTGGATGAACCTTACCCCAAGAGAGTGGCTCGATGGCTGTATCGATGATGTCGGCACCATTGTTGCAGACCTCCAGGATGCTTGCCATAGAAAGACCGGGACCTGAGTGACCGTGATACTGGATGATGACATCGGGATGATTCTTCTTAATCATGCCTGTGAGCTTGCCCAGCATTGCGGGCTGTCCGATGCCTGCCATATCCTTCAGACAGATTTCGGGAGCACCTGCCTCGATGAGCTGGTCGGCAATGGCACTGTAGTATTCAGCCGTGTGGATGGGGCTGTTGGTGATGCAGAGGGTAGCCTGTGGAATCATGCCGCCTTCCTTGGCATACTTGATGCTGGGGATGATGTTGCGAACGTCGTTGAGTCCGCAGAAGATGCGTGTGATGTCCGTTCCCTGCTTTTTCTTCACCTTGTACATGAGCTTGCGTACATCGTCGGGCACGGGATACATGCGCAGGGCGTTGAGACCGCGGTCGAGCATGTGAGTCTTGATGCCAACTTCGTTGAAGGGCTTACAGAAGGCGCGAACTGCTTCGTTGGGATTCTCGCCTGCCAACAGGTTCACCTGCTCGAAGGCTCCACCGTTAGTTTCTACACGGTCGAAGCATCCCATCTCGATGATGACGGGTGCAATGCGTGCCAACTGGTCGGCGCGAGGCTGGAACTTACCGCTCGACTGCCACATGTCTCTATATACGAGACTAAACCTTACTTTCTTTTTCATATCGTGTTCTATTTTTGTAATGCTTTTAATTTCAACGGGCAAAGTTACGAAAAAACGAGTAAAAAGCCAAATGTCAGAAGTCAAATTTCGTATTCAGCAGCACACCTGCGGAGTACAGAAGGGCGAAGACGAGGATGGCGAGAGCCGTGCGGCCGAGTATTGCGTTGAGTGCCTTTCCCTCGTGGATTCGGCGCATATCGAGAGTGTTCAGAATGTGCAGAGGAAGGTAGAGTAGGGGCACTACGGTAGCATTCAGACACAGCCCTACAGCGGCGAAGCCAAGCATGAGGTAGAGCCATTCGGTAGCCCTACTGCCTATCAGCACCACCAATGTGCGCTTCGAGGCTCGCTGGTCGGTTTCGCGGTCGCGGTAGTTGTTGACGAGCAGCAAGCAGTCCGTCACCAGTCCCATTGCCACAGAAGCCAGCACGATATTGCGTGTGAGAGTTTCTGTCTGCAGGTAGTAGGTGGCACAAACCGGCACGAGTCCGAAGAAGAGGAGCACCAGCAAATCGCCAAGGGCAATGCGCGAGAGCGATGTGGTGTAGAGGAAGCAGCAGAGCACGCAGGCAATGCCCACGATTATCATCTGCCAGCCGCCCCATATCACGAGGGGAAGACCTGTGATGCAGGAGAGAATGGTGACGAGTGTGATGCCCTTGACCATTGCCTTCGGCGTAATCCAACCTTGGGCACAGGCACGTTCCGGTCCCAGTCGGTCCTCGCGGTCGGTTCCGTTACGGAAGTCGAGGTAGTCGTTCACAAGGTTTGCGTCAACCTGCATCAGCAAGGCAAAGAGCAGGCACAGCAAAGCCGGTTGCCAAAGGAAAAAGCCATCAGCCAGAGCTGCCGACAGAGCAACAATAACGGGAGCCATTGCCCCCGTCAGTGTCTTTGGTCGCGAAGCCAGAAACCAGGCTTTCAGTCCGTTACTCTTCACTGTCATCTTTCGGTTCGCCTAACATCTTGCTCTTGCTGTCGTTGAGCAAGCTGAAACAGAGATACACCTTCTTGACGGGTAGCACGGTCTTGAACTTCGTCTCGTACTGACGCTTTACAGCCAGTTCCTTCTCGTCGGCCTGCCATTTCATGTTCAGCAGGGCCTGTGCCTGTTTTTCGGTGAGCGTACCTGTCTTGATGCTGTTCTTCAGCTTCGTCTTGGCATCGTCGTACTCCTTGTTTGCAGCCTTCTTGTCTGCCAGATAAGCCTCTAATATGGGCTTCAGCTTTGCCTGAACATCGCGCTTCACTCCGATGTTGTACAGCACGTAGTTGACCTTCAGGTCCGACTTCCTTACTTTCTGAGCATAACTGCTGTTGCTTACGCACATAATCATTGCCACGAGGCAAAGCATAACGATTCTCATTCTTTTCATAATAAATAATATGTATATTAATCCGTGAAAATATCTGTGCAAATGTAGATAATGTTTCCAATACCTGCAAATTTTGTGGCTTAATTAAACATTTTTATATATATTTGCAGTCCAAATTCATTCGATATGCCAACAAATAGTCAGAATAGCGGGCGACAGAAGAAGCCTGCCCAACGTAAAGTGGTTGAGGTGCCACAGACCGATGCCTTTGGTAACAAACAGCCGCAGCAGCTCGATTTCGAGCAGGCCGTTCTCGGAGCTCTGCTCTTGGAACAGGAGTCGTACGAACAGGTGTCGAACCTGCTGACTCCCGAGTCGTTCTACGACCATCGCCATCAGATAATCTACAAGGCCATACAGTCGTTGCAGATTGAGCAGCGTCCTGTGGATGTGGTAACTGTGCCACAGTATCTGGAGTCGCAGGGCGAGCTGGAGGAGGCTGGCGGCCTGATGTACATAGCCCAACTGACACAGAACGTCATCACCAGCGCCCATATCGAGTATCAGGCACAAATCATCAACCAGAAGTATCAGGCCCGCAAGCTCATACGCTTTGCGAGCAAGGTCTTGGGCGATGCTTTTGACCCAACTAAGGACGTTGCAGAACTGATGCAGGAAACAGAGGCCGACCTCTTCAGCATATCGCAGCAGACACAGCGCACTTCGTACACACAAATCGACCCAGTCATAGACCAGGCGATGCAGAAACTGCGCGAAACGATGGCTCGCACCGATGGACTTTCCGGCATATCCACAGGCTATGAGAAACTGGACAAAGCCACCAACGGATGGCAGCCCTCCGACCTCGTCATCATCGCTGCCCGTCCTGCTATGGGTAAGACGGCATTCATCCTCTCCATGATGAAGCGAATGGCAGTGGATATGCGCATTCCAGTTGCTATGTTCTCGCTTGAAATGGCTAACGTGCAGCTCGTTAACCGACTGATTGTCAACGTGTGTGACATACCTGGTGAGAAACTGAAGAGCGGACAACTCTCCGACCCAGAACTGGCACAGCTCGACGGACGACTCAACCAACTCATTGGTGCTCCCATCTACGTTGACGATACGGCTGCGCTCAACATCTTCGAACTGCGCACCAAGGCACGCCGACTCGTTCGCGAACACGGCGTGAAGATGATACTAATCGACTACCTGCAGTTGATGAACGCATCAGGAATGAGTTTCGGAAGCCGACAGGAAGAAGTTTCCACCATCAGCCGTAACCTCAAAGGATTGGCAAAGGAACTCAACATCCCTATCATCGCCCTTTCGCAGCTCAACCGTGGACTCGAAAACCGCGAGGGTAACGACGGAAAGCGTCCGCAGCTCAGCGACCTTCGTGAATCGGGAGCCATCGAGCAGGATGCCGATATGGTTTGCTTCATCCACCGTCCTGAGTACTACAAGATTTACCAAATCGACGGTGAGGATATGACGGGTAAGGCCGAGTTCATCATCGCCAAGCATCGTAACGGTGCTACGGGCATCATCAAGTTCAAGTTCAAACACCAGTTTGCACGCTTCGAGGACTACGATGATAACAGTCCTGCTCCGATGCCCAATGAACAGTATCCAGGCACTTCTACAAGGTCGTCGCAACTGACTGGCGAGGAGGCTGCCAGCATTGCCAATATGGCTCTCAACATGCCTGAGACGGACACTACATCGTCGCCTTTCGGTCCTTCTGACCCACTCGACGACCGTCCTCCATTTTAATTAATTCATTAATTAATTGACAATGGATAATTGATAATTGATAATTGATAATGGACATTTGACATATTTTTTGTATCTTTGCGCCCGAAATTTAAAAACATAGTAGAATTATGAATATATCTTATAAATGGCTCCGCGAGTATGTTGACTTCGACATGACTGCCCAAGAGGTTGCAGCAGCACTGACAAGTGTAGGACTGGAAGTTGACGGAGTGGAGGAGGTGCAGAGCATCCGAGGCGGACTGCAAGGCATCGTTATCGGCGAGGTGCTGACATGTGAGCCCCATCCCAATAGCGACCACATGCACGTATGCACCGTCAATCTCGGACAGGCTGAGCCAGAACAGATTGTCTGCGGTGCTCCAAACGTTGCTGCCGGACAGAAGGTTGTAGTTGCGACATTGGGTACAAAACTGTACGACGGCGACCAGGAGTTCACGATAAAGAAGAGCAAGCTGCGCGGCATTGAGTCGAATGGAATGATTTGTGCCGAGGACGAGATTGGTATCGGTACCAGTCACGACGGCATTATCGTGCTGCCTGCCGACGCTGTGCCTGGAACACCCGCTGCCGAATACTATCATCTGGAGAGTGACTTCCTGATTGAGGTTGATATTACTCCTAACCGTTCGGATGCTGCCAGTCACTATGGCGTGGCTCGCGACCTCTATGCATGGCTTCTTGCCAACGGTAAGCAGACAAGTCTGCATCGTCCTTCGGTTGACGCATTCAAGGTTGACAACCACGACCTGCCCGTGAAGGTGACAGTGGAGGCTTCGGAGGCTTGTCCCCGATATGCTGCCCTGTCGCTGAAGAACTGCGAGGTGAAGGAAAGTCCAGAATGGCTGAAGACACGACTGACAACAATCGGTCTTCGTCCTATCAACAATATCGTGGACATCACCAACTACATCATGATGGCATACGGTCAGCCCCTGCATTGCTTCGATGCTGATATGGTGAAGGACCATCACATCATCGTGAAGACTATGCCCGAGGGCACACCTTTTGTAACACTCGACGGTGAGGAACATAAGCTCAGCGAGCGCGACCTCGCAATCTGCAACAGCGAGGAGCCTATGTGCATAGCCGGTGTGTTTGGTGGAAAGGGTAGCGGTACATACGAGACAACAAAGAACGTGGTGCTGGAAAGCGCATACTTCAATCCCACATGGATTCGTAAGTCGGCTCGTCGTCACGGACTTTCGACAGACGCCTCGTTCCGCTTCGAGCGCGGTATTGACCCAAATGGCACCATCTACGCTCTGAAGCAGGCTGCACTGATGGCAAAGGAACTTGCCGGAGCCGAAATCAGTATGGACATTGTGGATGTCAAATGTGAAAAGTCAGATGTATTTGAGGATGCTATTGTTGACCTGAAGTTCGACTATGTGAACTCGCTCATAGGTAAGGACATTCCACAGGAGACGGTGAAGAGCATAGTAGAGAGCCTGGAGATGAAGGTGCTGGAGGAGACGAAGGAAGGCTTGAAGTTGCAAGTGCCTGCTTATCGTGTCGATGTTCAGCGTCCCTGTGATGTTGTGGAAGACATCCTGAGAATATACGGATATAATAATGTAGAGATTCCTACTGCTGTGAAGAGCTGTACTGCTGTGAAGGGCGATGTGGACAAAAGCCACAAGCTGCAGAACATCGTCGGCGAACAGTTGGTAGGTGCAGGCTTCCGCGAGATTCTGAACAACTCGTTGCAGCGTGGAGCCTACTATGAGGGCTTGGAAAGCTTCAAGGCAGAGAACTGCGTAAGACTGATGAATCCCTTGAGTCAGGACCTCAACGTGCTGCGTCAGACACTGCTGTTCGGAGGTTTGGAATCGATAGCACGCAATATCTCACATCGCAACAGTGACCTTAGTTTCTTCGAGTTCGGTAACTGCTACTACTTCCATGCAGAACGCCGCTGTCAGGACATCATCCCTGGTGTCAGCAGCAGTCGTGACCCAGAGGTCATTAAGCATGTGCTGGATGCATACAAGGAGGACTATCACCTCGGTCTTTGGCAAACCGGCAAGCGCGTTGTTGGTAGTTGGGCACATGCCGACGAGGATGTTACGGTGTATGAGTTGAAAGCTAATGTAGTGAATATCTTCACACGTTTGGGTGTTCCTTTCGGTTCTCTTGTCTTCGCTAATGGTGAGAGTGACCTCTTCGATAAGAGCCTTGAGATTCGCAATCGTGGTGGAAAGGTGCTGGCACAACTGGGTGTGGTTAGTCTGAAGCTGCAGAAGATGTTCGGAATAGAACAACCAGTGTTCTTCGCCGACCTTAACTGGCAGGCTCTCATGAAGGCTATCCGCAATCAGAAGCTCACAGCCACCGACCTGCCTAAGTATCCTGCTGTAAGTCGTGACCTCGCGCTGTTGATTGACAAGAGCGTAGAGTTCGGACAGATTGAGAGCATCGCATACCAGACAGAGAAGAAACTGCTGAAGGAAGTGCGCCTGTTCGATGTCTATGAAGGCAAGAACCTGCCTGAAGGTAAGAAGTCGTATGCAGTCAACTTCATACTTCAGGATGAGACAAAGACTATGGGCGACAAGCAAATCGACGCCATCATGCAAAAACTCATCCAGAATCTCACTAAGCAACTCAACGCCGAACTGCGTTAATTATCAATTATCAATTGTCAATTATCAATTTTATTAAATATGGGAAGAGCATTTGAATATCGTAAAGCTACGAAACTGAAGCGCTGGGGCCATATGGCCAAGACATTTACCCGTCTGGGTAAGCAGATTGCCATTGCCGTGAAGGCTGGCGGTCCAGAGCCTGAGAACAACCCAGCATTGCGCAGTGTTATCGCTGTCTGCAAGCGCGAGAACATGCCGAAAGACAATATCGAGCGTGCCATCAAGAACGCAATGGGTAAAGACCAGAGCGACTACAAGAGTGTGACATACGAAGGATACGGTCCTCACGGTGTTGCAATCTTTGTTGACACACTTACTGACAATACTACACGTACTGTGGCTGACGTGCGTAGCGTCTTCAACAAGTTCAGTGGCAACATGGGTACCACAGGTTCACTGTCGTTCCTTTTCGACCATAAGTGCGTATTTACCTTCAAGAAGAAGGCCGATATGGATATGGACGACTTCATTCTGGAAATGATTGACTACGGAGTGGATGAGGACTTCGATGAGGAGTTCGACGAGGACAAGAATGAAACCACCATTACCATTTACGGTGAGCCCACAAGCTACAATGAGATTCAGAAGAAGCTTGAGGCTGACGGCTTCGAGGACGTTGGTGGTGAGTTCACATACATCCCCAACGATCTGAAGGAGGTTACTCCTGAGCAGCGTGAGACCATCAACAAGATGGTGGAACGTATGGAGGAGTTTGACGACGTGCAGACCGTCTACACCAACATGAAGCCTGAAGAATAGGGTTCGTATTTGAGCTAAAATGGGCTCGTCCAGCTTCCGATTTAAGCAGTTCGAAGTGTGGCACGACCGTTGTGCACAACGTGTCGGCACAGATGGGGTGCTTTTGGGATCTTGGGCAAAGGTGGAAGGTCGCTGCCACATTCTCGATATCGGAACAGGGACAGGTCTCATAGCCCTTATGGCTGCTCAGCGTGAGCTAAAGGCTCATGTGGTTGGAGTGGAGATTGACCCAGAGGCTGCTTTACAGGCCCGTGAGAATGTATCGCGTAGTCCTTTCGCTGAAAGAGTAGAAATAGTGCAGTCAGATGTCAGGGAGTATAGTGCTCCGCAGGCATTCGACTGCATTCTATGTAATCCTCCGTTCTTCACCGAGGACACTCTGCCGCCCGATGCTCAGCGTGCTATGGCTCGTAATGTTGCATTGCTGGGTTTCGAAGAACTCATAGTATCGCTCGACCGATTGCTTTACTATCGCGGTACGTTTAACGTTATATTGCCTGCGACAGAGGTTGATGCATTCGTAAGTCTGTGCTTCAACAACGGATTGAAGAACACGAGGCGTTGTTGGGTGAGGACAGTCGTAGGGAAACAGCCAAAGCGATGTCTGCTGGAATTCTCACGAGAGGGCACTATCTTCAGCGAAAGTGAAGAACTGGTGCTTCAAGAACGGGATGGTACTCGCACTTCAGCTTATCAGGAACTGGCGAGGGATTTTTATCTGTAAACTGACGCAAACCTTATTGTCTGATGAAAAACAATAAATTGTTCACATATTTCATTTGTATGGTCTCTGCGATGGGCGGATTGCTCTTCGGATACGACTGGGTGGTGATAGGTGGAGCAAAACCTTTCTACGAGTTGTATTTCGGCATTCAGGATTCGCCGCTGATGCAGGGTGTGGCAATGACGACTGCTCTTGTGGGATGTCTTGTCGGAGCAATGGTGGCAGGATGGGCAGCCGACCGTTGGGGGCGCAAGCCTCTGCTGATGTTGGCAGCAGTTCTCTTTACCGTTTCTGCAATTGCTACAGGTCTGTTCAATGATTTCACGCTCTTCAATATCGCACGTTTCATAGGCGGTATTGGAATCGGTGTTGCTTCTGCTTTGTCGCCGATGTATATAGCCGAAGTCAGTCCTGCAGACATTCGTGGACGAATGGTGAGCCTGAACCAGATGACTATCGTGCTTGGCATTCTGGCGGCACAGATTGTGAATATGCTGTTGGCTAAAGATACATCCGTAGAGATTCTTCAAGCGTGGAATCTAGAGTGGGGCTGGCGTTGGATGTTCTGGGCAGAGACTCTGCCTGCGGCTTTGTTCCTTCTGATGAGTTTCTTCATCCCAGAGAGCCCGGTATATCTTAAAATTAAGAGTGAAGAATTAAGAATTAAAAATGATAAGGCCGGACTGAGGGAGATGGCTGCACCAAAGTATCGCAGGGTGCTATTCCTGGGTTTGGTGATTGCTGTGTTCCAGCAATGGTGCGGCACGAATGTCATCTTTAACTATGCGCAGGAGATATTTGTAGGAGCTGGGTTCGATGTTGACGGAATGTTCATAAATATCGTCATTACCGGCATTGCCAATGTTGTGTTTACCTTCGTGGCACTCTATACGATAGAACGCTGGGGACGTCGCTCGTTGATGCTTTTGGGGGCAGGCGGACTGGGACTGATATATTGCATTCTTGGCTTCTGCTATTGGCAAGGGGTGACGGGTGTGTTCATGGTGGCTCTTGTGGTATCTGCCATATCGGTCTATGCTATGACGCTTGGACCTGTAACTTGGACTCTGCTGGCTGAGATATTCCCCAATCGTATCAGGGGGGTGGCTATGGCAACGTGCACTTTCGCCCTGTGGGTAGGCTGTTGTACACTCACTTTCTCGTTCCCCTCGATGAATGCCGCGTTGGGCTCAAACGGTACGTTCTGGACTTATTCGCTAATCTGCCTGTGTGCGTTTGTGTTTTTGTGGAATCGTTGTCCTGAAACGAAGGGAAAGAGTCTGGAACAACTTGAGCAGGAATTGGTGGAAAACTAAGAGTTAAGAGTGAAGAATTAAGAAATATAGCTATGACTAAGGTTTGGAGAGAAGATATCGTCATTCCGACGTATGAGGTAGGACATGAGGAGAAAAATCCTATCTTCTTAGAGAATAGAGTTTATCAGGGCAGTAGCGGAGTAGTGTATCCCTATCCCGTAATTGAATCGATAGCCGACACTAAGACCGATCACACGTATCATGCCTTGTGGATGGAGAACGAATACATAAAGGTAATGATTCTGCCAGAACTGGGTGGACGTGTGCAAATGGCTTACGATAAGATTAAGCAACGCCATTTTGTTTATTACAATCATGTCGTAAAACCTGCTCTCGTGGGTTTGGCAGGTCCTTGGATAAGTGGCGGTATAGAGTTCAACTGGCCTCAGCATCATCGTCCTTCGACTTTCTTGCCTGTTGACTGCGATATAGAGGAGAAGCCGGATGGTAGTGTTGTTGTCTGGTGCTCAGAGATGGAGCGTATGTTCCATCAGAAATCGACCGTAGGTTTCTGTCTTCGTCCAGGTTGTGCCTATCTGGAGATAAATGTGCGTATGTATAATCGTAGCGAATTGCCTCAAACCTTCCTATGGTGGGCTAATCCCGCAGTATCGGTAAATGATGAGTACCAAAGTGTGTTCCCACCAGATATCAATGCTGTATTCGATCATGGGAAGCGTGCCGTTTCTACATTCCCCATCGCCACAGGAACCTATTACAAGATGGATTATTCGGCAGGTGTGGACATTTCGAACTACAAAAACATCAAGGTGCCCACATCGTATATGGGCGTAAACTCGAAGTATGATTTCGAGGGTGGCTACGAGAATGATACAAAGGGCGGTATGTTGCATGTTGCAAACCATCATGTGTCGCCTGGCAAGAAACAATGGACATGGGGAAATGGTGACTTCGGACGCGCTTGGGACCGAAATCTCACAGATGAGGATGGACCGTACATCGAGCTGATGGCTGGTGTGTACACAGAGAATCAGCCAGACTTCTCGTGGATTATGCCTTATGAGGAAAAGGAATTCACGCAATACTTTATGCCTTATAGGGATTTGGGCATTGTGAAACAGGCCTCGAAGGATATCATCTTCAACCTCACGCAGGCAGAAAACGGAGTCCGTATTCAGGTTCTGGCTACGTCGAAGCAGAAAGTACGCATAGAACTTAGTTCGGACGACAATACTATATTATATAATAAGGAAGAGACTTTGTCTCCGGAAACGGTGTTCGACAAGATTGTGGACACGAAGGGCGTGCCTTTCGACAAACTGACGCTTACCGTTTATCAGATTGGTCGTTACATACGTCCGCTATCGTGGCATCAAGAATCGGATGAAGTACGACGAGTGCCTGATGCAGCAGAAGCTGCATTGCCAGCTAAGGATTGCAAGACTGTGGAGCAGCTTTATCTTACAGGTCTGCATCTGGAGCAATATCGCCACGCCACATGGTCACCCCTTGACTATTACGAGGAAGCTTTGCGTCGTGACCCCAACGATGTCCGTTGTCTGAATCAGATGGGTTTGTGGTATCTGCGTCGCGGACGCTTCGAGAAGGCTGAACCATTGCTGCGCCGTGCTGTCAAGATATTGATGAAACGTAATCCCAATCCCTATTGGGGGGAACCCTTGTACAATCTTGGTCTTTGCCTGAAATACCAATGGCAGTTGGATGAGGCTTACGATTGGTTTTACAAAGCCACTTGGAACGGAGGTTGGCAGGGTACTGCCTATTTCGCCTGTGCACAGATATCATCGATGCAAGGCCGCTGGGAGGATGCGTTGCAGGAAGTGGAGCGCTCACTCGTAGCTGGTTACCATAATCAGAAGGCTCGTGCCCTAAAGGTTGCTATTATGGCTAATCTTGGTATTGAAGACGGCATTGATAAACTGATGAAGGAAAGTCTGGAACAGGATCGCTTCAACTACGGCATTCTGTGGGAGGCAGGCGAACGGGAACGCATAGTGAAACTGATGCATGGTAATCCACTCAACTACCACGAACTTGCGCTCGACTATGTCCAAGCAGGACTCATGACGCGAGCCAACGATGTACTCGACCTTGCCATTGAACAGGGGGCAGTGAATGCTATGACCTATTATTATAAGACGTGGATTACAGCAGAAATATGTCCATTGCCTGATACCGCCTTGCCAATATGTTTCCCAAATCGTTTGGAGGATATTCTGGCTCTTCAACGCGTGATGGAGCTCGACAAAAAAGATGCGTTGGCTCCTTATCTGCTTGGATGTCTTTATTATGACAAGCGACAGTACGACGAGGCCATCCGCTTATGGGAACGTTCTGCTGGCATAAATCCAAACTATCCTGCTGTTTGGCGAAATCTGGCTCTTGCTGCATTCAATAAACAGCACGACAGACAGAAGGCTGTTGAATTAATGGAGCGTGCTTTCCATCTTGACGAGACTGATAGTCGCATTCTGATGGAGCTAGACCAGTTGTACAAGGTGATTCAACGTCCGCACGAGGAACGTTTGCAGTTCCTGCAGCAATATCCCAATCTCATTAGCCTACGTGACGACCTTGTACTTGAGGAAATAACATTGCTGAACCAAGTGGGACGCTACGAGGAGGCTATGAAGAAACTCGATGCCCATAAGTTCCATCCTTGGGAGGGTGGCGAAGGTAAGGTGCCTGCGCAGTATCAGATTTGTCGTGTAGAGCAAGCAAAACACTTGCTCACAGAGCACACAGAGAAGACAGAGGGCACGGATAAGGCTATTGCTTTGCTCAAGGAATGTCTCGAATACCCACATCATCTTGGGGAGGGCAAGCTCTATGGTGCTCAGGAGAACGACTTCTATTATCTGATGGGACTTGCCTTTGAACAGAATGGTGAAAATGAAAAGGCTCACGAATGCTACGAGAAAGCTACCATCGGACCTACGGAACCTGCTGCTGCGATGTACTACAATGATGCGAAACCTGATAAAATCTTCTATGCAGCTTTGGCTTACCGCAAACTGGGTGAGGAGGATAAGGCTCGCAGTCTGTTCCATCGTTTGTTGGGATATGGCGAGAAGCATATCTTCGATGAGGTACGTATGGACTATTTCGCAGTATCATTGCCCGATTTGCTGATATGGGACGGTGATTTGCAAATGAAGAATACCATTCATTGTAACCTGATGATGGCACTGGGACATATAGGCCTTGGACAAAAGGAAAAGGGACTTCGCTATCTCGATAGAGTGGAGATGTTGGACATTAATCATCCTGTTCCTAATGCATTGAGAACCTTATTGTCTTTAATCAATAAATAATATTTAATCATTGATAACCAATAATCTATGAAACGTGTATTGCTTATTATAATAGTATTCTTTGTCACTTTTTTCCCTTTTGCATTACATGCTCAAGTACCAGAAGTTAAATGGGATCGTCATAGCCTGATAATCGATGGACATAGAGTTGTGCCTGTTATGGGTGAAATCCATTATTCGCGCATTCCATCTAATGAATGGGCTAAGGAGATTAGGAAGATGAAGTTGGGCGGTGTAACCATTATCGCCACTTACGTTTTCTGGAATCATATCGAGGAACAGCAAGGTGTTTTCGATTGGAGCGGTCAGCGTAATCTTCGTCGTTTCATAGAGCTGTGTAAGGATGAGAATTTACCTGTTATCTTGCGAATTGGTCCTTATTGTCATGGGGAAGTGCGTTGTGGGGGTATTCCTGACTGGGTTGTGAACTCGGGGTGCAGGCTGCGCAGTGAGGATGTAGAGTTTCTTGGTTATGTGGAAACGCTATATCGACAGATTTTCACTCAAATCCAAGGTCTTCAGTGGAAAGATGGAGGACCAATAATAGCTTGTCAGTTTGATAATGAATTTGGAGGCAATGGGTCGTATTTGATGGCACTAAAGGGTATTGCTAAGCGTATAGGTTACGATCTGCCGTTCTATACTCGTACAGGTTGGCCAGAGATGCGTACTCCTACGCCTTTTGGAGAAATGATTCCCTTATATGGAGACTATGCAGACGGATTCTGGGACCGCACTATAAAGGAGGGTGCAGGCAACTATTGGAAAGCGTTTCACTTTAAAGGCTTCCGTAGTTCTACCGCTATTGCTTCAGAACAGATTAAAGACCAGAAAGAAAAGCTTACAAAGGGTGACGAGCAATATCCTTATTTCACCTGCGAACTCGGAGGAGGGATGATGACAAGCTATCATCGTCGAGTCTTCCTCTATCCAGAGGATGCCTATTCTATGGCTCTTGTGAAACTGGGTTCAGGTAGTAACCTTTTGGGTTATTACATGTATCATGGTGGAACGAATCCGGAAGGGAAATTGACATATCTGAATGAAAATCAGAAAACAAAAGCCACGAACCATAACGACTTGCCTGTGAAAACTTATGATTTTCAGGCTCCTTTGGGTGAGTTCGGACAGGAGAATCCACATTACTACAGCCTTCGTCCGCTTCATTTGTTTATGCACGATTTCGGCGAGATGCTTGCTCCTCTGGAAGCCGTATTCCCAATTGGACAGGAGGCAAAGAAACATGATGATTCGTATCTTCGTTGGAGCTACAGAGCTAAGGGTACAGGCTTTGTGTTTGTAAACAACTATGAGCGCTTTGCAAATCTTACAGCGAAGAGTGGAGTACAGTTTGATGTTGAGGGCGTAAGGTTTCCTCGTAAGCCCATTACCATACCTGCTGGCATGATGACAATTTTTCCTGTGAACATCGCACTGCCAGACGGAAATGTTATCAACTATGCTACGGCCCAGCCTGTGGCTTATCGTGATGGAAAAATGTGGTTTGAACGCAAGGATGGTATTATTGCGGAGTTCAGTATTGACGGTAAGGTGCGAGTTGTAAAGCAGACAAGCACAACAAAGCCTTTTATGACAATCGGTGGAGTGCAACTGTTCCTAATTACCACAGAGGAGGCTGGAAGACTGTTCCTTCCAGATGATAATAATGACATCAGTCTTTCAACATTAAAACTGAATGTCAAAAAGGAAAAGGAGACTGGAGCTATGAGAAATGTTACAATAGGAGTACAGAAGGTGGCAGAGGAACCTGTGGACAAGGATTTTGAACAGGCGGCGGTCTATCGTATTGAGTTGCCTAAGGATGGACCTGCTCGACGTGGTATGATGGAAATCAATTATTGTGGTGATGTGGCTCGTTTATATGCAAATGGTCAGCTTATAGGTGATAATTTCTATAATGGTCGTCCATTCCTTATGGGACTGTGGAGAGTGCCAACCGATGTAACGGAACTTGAATTGCGTATTCTTCCCCTACAAGAAAATATGCCAGTTTATTTCCCACGCGAAGCTGATACCACACCAGGTGAAAAGGTCAATAGTGTTACGGTTTCATATGGGAATTCATCCGAAGGAAAGACAATGGTGGTGATAGGTGACAGCTATGTACGCAACCATCGTCGTCCATATCAGGAAACTTGGCATGCTCGTGTGGCAGAACGTTTGGGCATGAACTATCGTAACTATGGACGAAACGGAAACTGCATAGCCTTTGATCGTACGAATCGCGGATTCGGGAAACCTATACTCGAACGCTATACAGAGATGACGGACACTGCTGATTTGGTGATGGTGATAGCTGGGCACAACGATGCTGTAATTGTAAAAGACAATGCTGATACACTTGAGATATTTCGTCGCCGTTTGGATTCGCTTTGTGTTGCCTTGCGTAACAAATATCCTCAGGCTGCAATCTGTTTTGTTACCCCTTGGGCTGTTGAGAGTTCTGGCTTTGAGGTCGTGACACAGAGTATTCGCGAGGCTTGTGCTCGTCACCATTTTGGATTGTTGGATGCAGCTCGCGAGAGTGGTATCCGTCCTATGGATGAGGAGTTCAGGAAAAAGTTTTTCCAGGCACCTAACGATCAAGCTCACCTCAACGCAAAAGGTCATGCTTTGCTGCTGGATTGGGGCGAAAACTTCGTACGTAACATGTTGAAAAGTCATCAAAACGCCAAGAAGTAAAAAAATACTTGAATATATTTGGTAGTTTATCCACTAATTACTACCTTTGCACTCGGGTTTGACAATGGTGCCTTGGATGAGTGGCTTAGTCAACGGTCTGCAAAACCGTCTACAGCAGTTCGAATCTGCTAGGCACCTCTCCCGACTAAACACTCAGAACGCAGGAATGTGTTTTGAGTGTTTTTAATTTATAACAGACTTATAATCTGACAAACGATGAAGAAGTTTTGCTCTTTTTTGATAATGATTGCCACCGTTTCTGTGGCTTGTGCTCAGGTTGTTAGTTCGGCCTCCTTTATGAAAGCCAAACGAACGGCTGATGTGACAGTTCCTTATCGTGTAACTGATGAAGGCGTAGAAACTCCGATAGAGTGGGGCCTCGACCTTGCTTGGCTTAGTGAGGATAACGTTCGTACAGGTTCTTTATATGCAGGAAAGGAACTTATAGATATTGTTCGTACAAGTTATCGTCCTTCTGCCAGCGTGTCAGGTGGTACGCTCAGTCAGGGACAACTCGATACTATAGCCATTCGTGCTAACATCATCAAGAAATGGTTAAAGAGTGACATTACATATAACCTTAACGATGACCATGGTGACCCTGTTTGTGTAGCTCCTTGGTATAATTCAGCTTCTACTTCTACTAGTCGTGCAAAACGATGGTCAAAGGTTATTGACCTTAGTATCAAAGAATACGCGCGTCTTGGTATTACAAATCTCGTTAGCATTAGTCCTTTTAACGAACCAGACTTGGGATGGGGACAAGGAAGTGATGACTACGAAACGAGAAAAGAAGATTTCAAGCAGATTGCACGTGATTTGAAAAATAACTATCCGGATTATAACAATGTCCGCATATGTGGTGGTAACACATTGAATGATGATAGAGCATATGATTGGTGGAATTATATGAAGACATTCCTTGATGAGGGCAATACACATCAGTTAGCTGGTTCATTCAATAACTATGCAAATTTCTTCAAGCAAGTACGCCAGTATGGGCACCATGCAACTAACGATGAATTACACAACACGATGGAGGCAATGGTGGGTGTGGAATACGGAATGCAGACGGGTATATGGTGGGGCTCGTGCGAGTACACACGCAGCCAATTTATGAAGGCCACTTATCATCGCAATCCTGGTAAACGAATTGCCTATGGCGAACATCGTAACAACTGGACTGCGGCCTCCATTTATCGTCATACAGACGGAAGCATGCAGTTGTTTGGTGGTACCAGTGAACGACAGGCTTACGATACGAGATACTGTTTCGTGAGCACTGACCGTCCCACGTGGACAAATGGCGAGATGGGGCGCGACTTCGTTTTGTATTTACCAGGTGGTACAGGATACCAAGAAGGTCAGGTGAATGCAGAGATGGTATTCAATGTTCAGAGTGGTACTGATATCATGCCAGAATGGCCAAACGGAACGTATAAAATCATGAATGTTCAGAGCGGACGTCTCTTAGGTACAGATCAAGTTTATAATAAAGACTGGCACGAAGTGACTCTTCGCGGTAATAGTAATACTTCAAATTATCTGCAGTGGGTTGTTAGTGCAACTCCCCGTAATCTCGATTTTAGTTATGTAACCCTGCGACAGAATGTCAGCGGAGGTATGATGCTTGATATAAAGGATTGGAACTACAATGCAGGCGCTCAAGTGGGCGTTTTTCCGGGTGGTGTAGGTACCAATGAGCAATGGTATCTGGAATATGCAGGTGAGGGCGCATTCTACATTCGCAGTCGTTATAGTACTAAGTGCTTGGAGGTGCCTACAGGTGCAACAACTGTTGGAACTGTAGTTAAAATGGGTAACTTTACTGGTGGCAAAAACCAGCAGTGGCGATTCATAGATAAAAAGACTAAACCAGAGATTGAAGCGCCTGCTGCTCCGACTGCTCTCGTGTCAACTTCTCAGCCCGCTTCCGTGAAGTTGGAATGGACAGCTAGTGCCAGCACAGATGTCGCTTCATATACTGTGCTGAGAAGTGAGGATGGTAATGAGTATTATGCTATTGCACGTGGTGTAAATGGAACTACATTTGTTGACAATGAAGCTATTGATGGTGTAGAATACTCGTATTGCGTATATGCTGTAGATAAGGCATATAACTATAGCGTGTGGAGCGACGCCGTTAAGGGTATGTCTACTGGTGCTGAGGCCGAAATCATGAGTCTTACGATGAATGAAACGCTTGCAGATAAAAATGAGGATGGTAATCATACTGCGATGTATGGCTTGCCAGTATGGGTTGATGGTCATGACGGAAAGGCTCTCAGTTTGGATGGTGATACCAGTTTTGTTCAGTTGCCTTATACTATTGCCAATCACGAGGAAATGACCATTGCCATGTGGACTAAGTGGAATGGTGGCAATATGTGGCAGCGTATGTGGGATTTCGGTACTGGAACAAATTCTTATATGTTTTTAACTCCTAATGGGGACGGTGGAATACGTTTTGCTATTAAGAATGGTGGGAATGAACAACGTGTAAGTTCTAACTCGGTACTGCCAGATAATCGTTGGGTGCATGTAGCAGTGACTATTGGCAATAATGGTGCTCGTTTGTATGTTGACGGTCTGCTTGTAAGCGAGAACACTGGCATTACCATTCGTCCATGCGATATTAAACCCGTTCTCAACTATATTGGTCGTAGTCAGTTCCTTGCTGATCCCTTATATAATGGTCTCATCGATGATGTCCGAATCTTTAATCGTGCTCTGACTTCGGATCAAATTCTTGCAGTTGCCAACGGTACCGATGGCATTGAGACTATAGAGGGTAAAATGATGAATAATGGAGAATTTGAGAATAATATTTATGACCTTTCAGGTCGCAAGCAATCAAGACTTAATAAGGGCATTAATATCTTTGATGGACGGAAAGTTCTCAAATAAAAATGTTTAAGATTAATAAAATAATATTTGCTCCACAACATTAGAGCCAACGGCGGCATTTAGTTTGCGACAAAGTTCTGTGCGCCCCATCATTAGATCTTGACGAAGAGCTGGTCGTAATATCTTCACATAGAGGGTTCCATTGCGGAATGAGACATCACCTGTCAATCTTGCTATAGCTGGTCCTGCAACTTTTGGCCACATTGTCACAGCGCGATGTTCCATCAGCGGTGTTTCTATTCCTTGTTCACGCAGGAAACGACGTAGCAAATCACCAATATGTTCTGAATTGGTACGTCTCATGATGTGATTTCTCCGTTATTAACGTGAAAGAGACTGTGTCCTGATTGTACCAACTGCAATATTTGGTCAAGATGATCGCGATTGGTATCAGTGATGAAAATTTGTCCAAATTCGTCGCCAGATACCAGTCTTACTATCGCTTCCACACGTTGAGCATCAAGTTTGTCGAAAATATCATCGAGCAATAATATAGGGGTTGTACGGGCAGAAGTCTGTTTCAGAAGATTGAATTGACTTAATTTCAGTGCTACCAGATAAGATTTGTTCTGTCCTTGCGAACCTTCGCGACGGATAGGATAGCCATCGAGTGTCATCTCAAGTTCGTCGCGATGTATTCCATGTAGAGAATATCCTACAGCACGGTCACGATGCCTGTCGCGCTGAATAACTTGAAGTAACGAACCACGCTGACAATGACTAATATATTTTAGTCCTACACGTTCGTTTTCAGGAGCAATGGCGCTGTAGTAACGTTGGAATGCTGGCTGCAACTGTTCTACATAATGTTGGCGGCGCAAGAATACGAACTCTCCTTCGTGAGCCATCTCTTCCTCATACACTTCCATTAATGCTTCGTCAGGTTCCGATTCGGATTTCAGGAGCATATTGCGCATTTGAAGAGCTTTGTTGTATCGCATTAAGGCATCGAGATAAGCTGGTTCACACTGTGAAATAACTATATCCAGAAACCTACGGCGTTCATCGCTGCCACCACCAACAAGCATACTGTCAGATGGACCTACTACCACTAGTGGTATCAGTCCTATGTGTTCAGCCAATCGCTTATAAGCCTTGCCGCCGCGTCGCATAATCTTCTTCTGACCAACGTGTAAGCCACAACTAACTTGTTCAGGTGTTCCGTCTTCACGTTCGTATTGTCCTTGTAGCATCATAATCTCCTCGCCGTGACGCACACAATTGGAGTCTGTGCCAGACAATGCACTCTTAGTCATTGATAGAAAGTAAATGGCGTCAAGTAGGTTCGTTTTCCCTTGCCCATTTTGCCCTATAAAACAATTGATACTCGTTGACAGCTCAAGCTCTGCCTGTGCAATATTCTTATAATTTAGAATCGAGAGTTTCCGCAGAATCATAATTCTATAAGCCGCGAGCCCGAACTATTTCGCGCATTCTCTTTGAGGCATCTTCCTTTGAACGGGAACTGCTACTGGAGGCTCCGTTGTGGTGATATGTGTGCCAGAAACGCATTATGCAGAAGTAGCATAGGATACTGGATATGATGATGATAATCCATGCTACAAGATTTCCACCGATAAGGTCGGCGTAACGGAAAGTGGGGTAGTCGTAGCCCAAAAGACGTATCTCGATAACCGCTGCTGCGTTGTTGATAATATGTATGATGGATGATGCTACAATGTTGCGCGTTTTTGCATAAATGGTAGCAAGAATAAGTCCCATAACGAATGCAAATGGTATCTGTGCTGGATTGAGGTGAATGATACCGAATACAGCTGCAGAAACAAGTATTGCCTGCCATCTATGGTAGTTTAAACGGTACATAGCCTTGATAATTCCCTCGCGGAAAACAAGTTCCTCAACAATAGGACCTACTAACACCAATGCGAAGACGCCCCATTGGTTGCGCGCCAGTAAAAATACCTCCTTGCGCATAAGGTTCGGTAGATTTACTTGTTCCATTAATAGGTTCATAGCAATGAAACAGAATAGGGCTGAGGCGAATGCCCATATCGTCTTTTCCCATCGTACTGTCGTGGGGTCGAAGGTCTTGGGCTTAACAATCTTGAGATTCAATAGGGCTACAATCGTTACAATTCCTGTAAATACAAGACTGTAAGAGAGGGCTACAGACATTCTAAATCCTACGTGGAAGCCGATACGCGCAAGGATACCTGCAACTACTTGCATTGCTATGAAAAGCAATACTCCAACTACTGCTCTTGTTTTAGGTTTTAAGTGTATTTCCATATTGTTTATCATTTTCTAAGTACAAAAGTAATAACTTTTTTTATTTTGTCTTTTCAATTCAGTCATTTTTTTATAATTTTGTAGGTGATTATATAGTAATAGTGGATGGAGAGAGGAGATTTTGAGCACCGAGCTGTTGTAGAACAGATAATGTCTCACGCTGTTCGGGTGTCTATTGTGCAGGAAACGGCATGTGCTACATGTGTCGCAGCGCAGTTGTGCAATAGTTCCGAAAAGAAGCAGAAGACAATGGATATTGTATGTGATACCAGTCAGTATAGAGTGGGGCAAGAGGTAACCGTTGTCGGCAGTTTGGGACTTGGACTGAAAGCCACACTCTTGGCCTATGTTGTACCTCTTTTTATTATGATGACAGTATTGATAGGAGTGAACTTTATGACTGGTAGCGAAAGCGTAGCTGCAGTAGCTTGTTTGTTTACTTTGACTATTTATTGTGGAGGACTATATTTGTTTCGCGACAAGTTACAGCGTACATTCCAATTTAGAATAGTTAAGAATTGAGTGTTTACGAAAAATATTAAATCATAAAATAATTATAATTAAGTATGAATCTAATTCTTTTGGCAATTATTGCCTTGGGTGCCATTGGACTCATCGCAGCACTGCTCCTGTACTTTGCTTCGCGCAAGTTTGCGGTGCACGAGGATGAGCGCATTGGACAAGTGAGTGCCGTGCTGCCTCAGGCCAACTGTGGCGGATGCGGATTCCCAGGCTGTGCCGGCTTTGCTGGAGCCTGCGTGAAGAGCGCAGACGAGACGGGTTCGCTGGAGGGACTTCTGTGTCCCGTGGGCGGACAACCCGTGATGCAGCAAGTGGCCGACATACTGGGCATGGCCGTAGAGGCAGCGGCCCCGAAAGTGGCTGTGGTGCGTTGCAACGGCTCGTGTGAGAACCGTCCGCGACTGGTGACGTACGACGGAGCTCAGTCGTGCAAGGTGCAGCAGATGATTGGTATGGGTGAGACCGGTTGCTCGTATGGTTGCTACGGATGTGGCGACTGTGTGGCATCTTGTCAGTTCGGTGCCCTCCACATCAACCCCGTGACCTTGCTGCCCGAGGTTGACGAAGAGAAGTGTACGGCTTGCGGAGCCTGTGCCAAGGCCTGTCCGCGCCAGATTATCGAGGTGCGCCTGAAAGGTCCCAAGAACCGCCGCATGGTGGTACTGTGCAACAACAAGGACAAGGGTGCCATCGCCAACAAGTGGTGCAAGGCTTCGTGTATCGGTTGCGGCAAGTGCCAGAAGGCGTGCGAGAAGTTCGAGGCTATCACCGTGACAAAGAACCTCGCCTACATTGACGCTGAGAAGTGCAAGCTCTGCCGCAAGTGCGAAGAGGTTTGTCCGAAGGGTGCCATCCACGCCATCAACATGCCTCCAAGGAAGCCAAAAACCGAAGTCCCCGCAGCTCCTAAGGCTCCCATTGCTCCTGTAGCACCTAAGGCTCCTGAAACACCAAAAGCAGAGACTCCTAATTCTTAATTCTTAATTTTTAATTTAATTATGTATATGAAGACATTTAAGATAGGAGGAGTTCATCCCGAAGAGAATAAACTGTCGGCTCAGAGCCCGATACGTGAGGCTCAGTTGCCAAAGCAAGCCATTTTCAGCATGTTCCAGCACATTGGTGCTCCTGCCAATGCCGTTGTCAAGAAAGGCGACGAGGTGAAGGTGGGCACACTGCTGGGTGAGGCTGGCGGCTTCGTCAGCGCTCCCATCTACTCCAGCGTAAGCGGTAAGGTGAGCAAGGTGGACGTTGCACTGGACGCCAGCGGACTGCGCCGTATGGCCGTTACCGTTGATGTGGAAGGCGACGAGTGGGAAGAGACAATCGACCGCTCGAGCGACCTTGTTCGTCTCGCTGACCGTCCTGAACTCGATGGCAAGACAATAGTTGAGAAGATAAAGACCGCTGGTATCGTGGGTATGGGCGGAGCAACGTTCCCCACCCACGTGAAGCTGTGTCCCCCTCCAGGCAAGGTGGCAGAGTGCGTCATCGTGAATGCTGTGGAGTGCGAGCCATACCTGACTGCCGACCATCGCCTGATGCTTGAGCACCCCGAGGAGATTCTCGTAGGTCTGCAACTGGTGATGAAGGCCGTGAACGTAACCAAGGGTTACATTGGCATAGAGAACAACAAACCCGACGCCATCAAGCTGATGACGGAGAAGGCAAAGCAATATCCCGAGATAGAGGTTGTGCCCCTGAAGGTGAAATATCCGCAGGGAGGTGAGAAGCAGCTCATCGACGCCGTCATCGGTCGTCAGGTGCCTGCACCACCAGCGCTGCCCATCGACACGGGAGCCATCGTGCAGAACGTGGGTACGTGCTTCGCCATCTACGAGGCAGTGATGAAGAACAAGCCCCTCATCGACCGCGTAATCACAATCACCGGCAAGAGTCTGGCAAAGCCCTCGAACCTCAAGGCACGTCTGGGAACCCCATTCAGCCAACTCATCGAAGAGTGCGGCGGACTGCCCGAGGACACTGGTAAGGTCATCGGTGGCGGCCCAATGATGGGTAAGGCTTTGCTGAGTCTGGACGTGCCCATGACGAAGGGCTCGAGCGGACTGCTCATCATGAACGACAAGGAAGCCAAGCGTGCCGAGGTAGAACCCTGTATCCGATGCGCCAAGTGCGTAGACGCTTGCCCCATGGGTCTAGAGCCTTATCTGCTGTCACGCATAAGCGAACAGCGCGACTGGGAGGCTGCCGAACACGAGGACATCGTAAGCTGCATAGAGTGCGGCTCTTGTCAGTTCACATGCCCCAGCCATCGCCCCTTGCTCGACTACATCCGTCTGGGTAAATCAACAGTTATGGGTATCATCAGAGCTCGCTCTGCAAAATAATGAATAACAATGAATAAATTAATAGTATCACTATCGCCACATGTTCACGGAAGTGACTCCGTGAAGAAGAACATGTACGGCGTCTGCCTTGCATTGCTGCCCGCCATGCTCGCCAGCTTCTACTTCTTTGGACTGGGAGCTGCGGTGGTAATGCTCTCCTCGGTGGCAGCATGCGTATTCTTTGAATGGGCCATCACAAAGTTCATACTGAAGCAACAGCGACTGACCATACTCGACGGCTCGGCTGTGCTCACAGGTATGCTTCTGGCCTTCAACCTTCCCTCGAACCTGCCTATATGGATTATCGTGTTAGGCGCTCTGTTTGCCATTGGCGTCGGCAAGATGACATTCGGCGGACTGGGTCAGAACATCTTTAATCCCGCACTCGCAGGTCGTGTGTTCCTTTTGATTTCATTCCCCGTGCAGATGACCACTTGGCCTGTTTCGGGTGATTTGGACTACATCGACGTAACCACAGGTGCCACGCCCCTGAGTATCATGCAGAAAGCTATCTTGGAAAAGAATCCATCGGTACTCAACGATTTGCCTTCGAGCATCGACATGCTCATTGGTCAGACTGGCGGTTCGCTGGGTGAGGTGAGTGCCTTGCTGCTGTTGCTGGGATGCATCTTCATGCTCTGCAAGAAGATTATCACCTGGCACATCCCTGTGAGCATCATCGCTACGGTGTTCGTATTCGCAGGATTGCTCCACTTGGCTAACCCCATCTACGCCAACCCCTTGCAGGTTATCTTCTCGGGTGGTCTGATGCTGGGTGCATGCTTCATGGCAACAGACTATGTGACCTCGCCTATGTCGCACAAGGGACAGCTCATCTATGGTGTGTGTATCGGTCTGCTGACCGTCATCATCCGTAACTGGGGTGCATATCCCGAGGGTATGTCATTCGCAATCATCATCATGAACGCGTTCACACCGCTCATCAACACTTATTGCAAACCCACACGCTTCGGCGAAATAGTAAAGAAGGAGGCAGCAAAATGAAGAAACTGGAATCTACATTACCTAATATGGTAATCGTGCTGACCCTAATTGCCGTAGTGGCAGGTTTGGCATTGGGCTACGTGAACAGTATCACGGCAGGCCCTATTGAGGAGATTAAGAAACAACAACTGGCCGATGGTATCAAGGCTGTGCTGAACGCCGACGAACTGCAGGTTGCTGAACCTCAGACGCGTGACAACGGAGCCGTGATATATTACACAGACAAAGGTACAGCCGTACAGACAACCGACCCCAATGGCTTCGGTGGCAAGTTGACAGTGCTCGTGGGCTTCAACGAAGAAGGTCTGATTCAGGGCTATCGCGTTTTGGAGACTGCAGAAACACCAGGCTTGGGAGCAAAGGCTGGCGAGTGGTTCCAAAAGGGACAAAAGGGTGACATCATTGGCAAGCAAGCCGGCAACCTCACCGTATCGAAGGATGGGGGAGAGGTGGACGCCATCACGGCATCTACTATCACCAGCCGTGCTTTCCTGCGCTGCGTGAATGCTGCCTATGCTGCCCTGAGCGAGGCTAAGACCGATGCACAGACAGGTGCTACGACGCAAATTGATAATTGACATTTGATAATTGATAGTTATGAATAACATAAAGGTATTTCTAAACGGACTCATTAAGGAGAATCCTACGTTTGTACTCCTTTTGGGTATGTGTCCCACGCTGGGCACAACATCGTCCGCCATCAATGGTATGTCTATGGGACTCGCCACAATGGCTGTGCTGGTGTTCTCGAACCTTATCATAGCACTCATCAAGAACCTGATTCCTGATATGGTGCGCATCCCGTGCTACATCGTAGTCATTGCTTCGCTGGTGACTATCCTGCAGATGCTCATCAAGGCATACGCTCCTGCTGTGGATGCCGCCCTTGGACTGTTCATTCCCCTGATTGTGGTGAACTGTATCATTCTGGGACGTGCCGAGGCCTTTGCTGCTAAGAATGGTGCTATCCCCAGTATCTTCGACGGACTGGGCATCGGACTGGGCTTCACATGGGCTCTCACGTTGCTGGGCGCCTGCCGCGAGTTCCTTGGAACAGGAAAGGTGTTCGGATTGACATGCTTCCCTGAGGAATATGGTGCACTGCTCTTCGTGCTGGCTCCTGGAGCCTTCATCGTGTTGGGCTACCTCATTGCAGTATTTAATAAACTTAAAAAGGCATAACTATGGCATTCTTACTTATATTTATCACAGCGATATTCGTTAACAATATCGTACTGAGTCAGTTCCTCGGCATCTGTCCCTTCTTGGGCGTGTCGAAGAAGGTGGAAACAGCAATGGGTATGGGTGCTGCCGTTGCCTTTGTGCTGGTGATTGCCACACTGGTGACCTATCTCATACAACTCTATGTGCTTAATGCTTTCGGACTGGAGTATCTGCAGACCATAGCCTTCATCCTCGTGATTGCTGCTTTGGTGCAGATGGTGGAGATTGTTCTGAAGAAAGTTAGTCCTGCCCTGTATCAGGCTCTTGGCGTATTCCTGCCCCTGATTACCACCAACTGCTGCATCCTTGGTGTTGCCATCTTGGTTGGTAATGGTACATACGATGCTGCTGGCATGGAGCCAGGACTCGTTAGCGGTGTGTGGTTCGCACTGTGCACAGCACTTGGTTTCGCCCTTGCACTCATCGTGTTTGCCGGCATTCGCGAGCAGTTGGCACGTATGGATGTGCCCAAAGGCATGCAGGGTATGGCCATCGCCCTCGTGGTGGCAGGTCTGCTCTCGATGGCCTTCATGGGCTTCAGCGGTGTCAACAACGGTTTGGCAAAACTATTTGAATAATTTATTAACCTATAAACCTATACTATTATGAAAGAAACTATTTTGGTAACTGGTGGTTGCGGCTTTATCGGTTCGCACACAACAGTAGAACTGCAGGAAGCAGGCTACGAAGTGGTAATCGTGGACAACCTGAGTAATTCACGTATCGAGGTGCTCGACGGCATCGAGAAGATTACGGGCATACGTCCTGCTTTCGAGAAGGTTGACCTTCGCGACTTTGATGCTACGGAGGCTGTGTTCAAGAAGTATCCGAAGATTAAGGGTATCATTCACTTCGCTGCTTCTAAGGCCGTTGGCGAGAGTGTGGAGAAGCCTCTGCTGTACTATCGCAACAACATCATCTCTCTCGTTAACCTCCTGGAACTCATGCCTAAGTACGACGTGAAGGGTATCATCTTCTCTTCGAGCTGCACCGTATATGGTCAGCCCACAAAGGAGAATCTGCCCGTCACCGAGCAGGCTCCCATCCAGAAGGCTCTGTCGCCCTATGGCAACACGAAGCAGATTAACGAAGAGATTATTCAGGACTTCGTTCACTCTGGTGCACCCATCAAGAGCGTCATCCTGCGCTATTTCAACCCCATCGGTGCTCATCCCTCTGCAGAGATTGGTGAACTGCCCATCGGTGTGCCCATGAACCTGATTCCTTTCGTAACACAGACTGCAATCGGCGTTCGCAAGCAACTGAAGATTTTCGGCAATGACTATGACACTCCCGATGGAACTTGCATTCGTGACTACATCTATGTAGTTGACCTTGCAAAGGCTCACGTGAAGGCTATGACCCGTGTTCTCGAGGGTGATGGCGATGCTATCGAGGTGTTCAACATCGGTACAGGCCGCGGTCTCTCTACGCTGGAGGTTGTTGAAGGCTTCGAGAAGGCTACCGGCGTGAAGGTGAACTGGGAATATGCACCACGTCGCGAGGGCGATATCGAGAAGGTTTGGGGTAACGTTGACAAAGCCAACAAGGTGCTTGGCTGGAAGGCAGATACTCCTACCGAGCAGGTGCTGGCTTCGGCATGGAAGTGGCAGGAGAAGCTACGTGCCGACGGCATAATGTAATTTATTTAAATAACAAATATGTACGAAAAGAACATTTCAAATCAATACGATCGCATGACTCAGGCGGGGACAAGAACGTTCCCCGCCCTCATGCGGAGCGTATATCTGTGGATGACGTTGGGTTTGGTGATGACTGGCTTTACGGCAGCCCTCCTGGCTCGTAACGAGCAGTTTATCTACGCATTGTTCACTAACCAAATTTTGTTCTGGGGTATAGCGATTGCAGAGTTAGGACTCGTAGTGTGGCTTTCAGCAGCTGCTCACAAACTGAGTTTCTCTACGATGGGCATACTGTTCGCTGTCTATTGCGTGCTTAATGGACTCACAATGTCACTCATATTCGTTATTTACACACAGGAAAGCATAGCGCAGACATTCTTCGTGACGGCTGGTACTTTCGGTGCCATGTCTCTCGTGGGATTCTTCATTAAGCGTGACCTTTCTGGTCTTGGCCGTATATTGCTGATGTTGCTTGTAGGCCTCATTATCGCCACCATCGTTAATATCTTTCTGCATAATGGCGCGTTGGCTGTCATCCTAAACTATGTAGGTGTAATTATCTTCGTCGGATTGACGGCTTACGACACACAGAAAATACGTAACTGGTTCGAGGCGGCAGAGACCTGCGATGACAAGGAGACAATGGGTAAGATGGCCCTCATGGGCAGCCTGACTCTGTATCTTGATTTCATCAACCTGTTCCTCTACATGCTTCGCTTCTTTGGTCGCGCTCGCGATTAAACGCCAACCTCCATGGAACAAATCGAATCTGCCAGGAATCCAAAGATTAAGCTGCTTGAAGAGTTGCAGCAGAAATCTTCAGAGCGCAGGCGCAGAGGTTTGTTCGTGGTGGAGGGACGGCGTGAACTTGAACACTGCATCGCTGCAGGATATGAAATAGACACCATATTCCAATGTCCTGAACTTAGTGGTGACATCTCGTTACCACCCGGGTGTCGTGTCTTTTATGTTTCGCTTGAGGTGTATGGGCGTGTGGCATATAGGGGCACTACTGAGGGCGTTATTGCCGAGGTTCGCATTAAGTCTCACTCATTCGATACATTACCAAAATGTAATAATCCTCTGTACGTGATACTGGAGAGTGTAGAGAAGCCAGGTAACCTTGGTGCCGTGCTGCGTTCGGCAGATGCGGCAGGAGTGACGGCTGTCATAGTTTGCGACCCTTTGACAGATCTCTATAATCCCAATCTTATACGTAGCAGCATTGGGGCCATTTTTACAGTTCCTACCATCACATGCTCCTCAGAAGAGTGTATTTCTTATATGAAGTCGCATGGAGTAAGTATTCTCACAGCGCAGTTGCAGGATTCGCTTCCTTACTATGATACTGATATGAAGCAGGCAACTGCTATCGTCATGGGAACGGAATCGACAGGACTTACAGACCAATGGCGTAAGGCAGCCGATGCTCACATCCGCATTCCAATGTTGGGACACTTGGATTCGCTAAATGTCAGTGTTTCAGCAGCAATACTGATGTTCGAGGCTGTACGCCAGCGACAATAATCGTATTATTTGCAATGCAGCTCGTGGAAATAACGCCACAATGGAGCTGCCATCAATGCCTGATGAAATTCCCCGTCGCTAAGCAATTGAAAGACTTCATCGACGGGCTTTTCGTATACGGCAATATCTTCTGTGTTTTCGAGGTGTTGCGTGGAGGTGTGCTCAACGCCTTCGGCAATGAATGTATGACTTACGTTGGTGCATGCTCCGGGATTGGGACACATGGTCATGAAATGTCGCCACTCACCACCTGTATATCCCGTTTCTTCAAATAATTCACGCTTGGCGGCTTCCACAGGTTCCTCGCCATTCTCCACAACACCTGCCGGCAGTTCGTATGCCACCAGTTGACGGGCATGGCGATACTGGCGCTCGAGAAGCATGTTCCCGTCCTTGGTTATTGCTATGATGTTTATCCAATCGGGGTATTCAAGTACATAGTAATCGGGCATATCTGTACCATCGGGCAGACGAAGATGATCGCGGCGTGCCGTCAACCAAGGGCGACGTATTAGATACTCGCTATCCAGCAAAGTCCATTTCTTTATGTCTTCCATAATATGTAGTTTTGTATTGATTATTTACGCTGATAAACTCTGACATAGTCTATTTCGTAGCGCATAGGGAATGCTTCCTTTACAGGTTCACCTCCATTGATGCCGCCAATGGCGAGATTCAGTAGAATGTAGTGGGGGTTATGCATAGGGTTTGAGTAGTGCCCGATGCTGCCATTTATCGTCTTGCTGAGGTCAACTTCATTCAGCAACTCGTCGTCAAGGTATATGCGCAGATATTCTTCATCCCAATCCATACGCCAAATGTGGAATTTCTCGTTCCAATATGGGTCTTTCTCTAAAAAGTGTTCATAGGGAGTTCGCTTTGAATTCCATTCTGCATTGAATGGTTTGTCATTGCCCCATGCAGCATTTGCTAAGATGTGTGGATGACCATTTATGTGGTAATACTCCATTATGTCAATCTCACCGCATGAGGGCCAAGGAGCATCGCTTCCTAACGTCCATATTGCTGGCCATGAGCCAATGACTGCTGGTATGCGGGCACGCACTTCCAAACGTCCATACTTGAATGAGAAACTGCGAGCGGTATTGATACTTGCGCTTGAATATTTTGCATAAGGTCGTGAACGACGCCAATCGTTTGATCCTTCGCGGTATCTGGGATTTGGAATGCTATCGAGCCTTCCTTCCAGTACTAAGAGGCCGTTCTCTACACGTGCGTTTTCACGCTGATACCATTGGTGTTCTTCGTTTCTTACAAAGCCTTGTTCTGCTTGCCAAACTTCCCAATTGAGTTCGTTCCCATTGAACTCATCTTTGAAGACTAGTTGCCAATCGCTTTGTGCGTAGGTTGTAATACACACGAATAAAAGCGTTACGGTAAAAAAGAATTTATTCATCGAATTCGCTGTTTGCAGTGCGAAGAATAAGTGTTGTGGCTCCTATGGTTACAATGCTTCCTTCTTCCAATCTTACACGGTCTTGGTCTCGTAGAATGTCATTCATATAGAAGGTACCAGTGTTTGATGGTGCATCGCGCAGGATGTATTGCAGGTCGCCGCGTTTGTTCCTTTGTACTCGTATTATGCAGTGCTTGGTATCAACACTTGGATCGGATGTTTCAATGGGTGTATTGATATCGGTACCTCTTACATATCGCCCTATCACATTGTCCCCCATCTTCAATGGTATTACTTGCTTGTAGTGGAAAACGTTTTCAACCACTACAATGCTACCACAATTTTGTGCGTTCTCTTGCTCGTCAAGGTTGCGCTCTTCATGCTTGTCGCGTAGCTTGCTTACGCCAATACGTATGCCAAACTGCTTCTGGCACTGAGGACAAACAAACACCAACTGTTGTCCACTGGTGTATTGAGTTTCGTCGAAGGTAATGTAGTTGTCACATTTCGGACAGCGAACTCTTTTCATTAAATGATATATGAAAAATTACAATTTCATAACCCAAGAGCCATTATATTCCCTTGAGCACTGTCGGATTTCACGTGCACTAATGTTTGCATCTTCTTCGCTACCATAATGACCTACAACAACACGAATGGATTTCCCATTGTCTATTATGCGTGGGTTGCTGAAACCTTCTTCAGAAAGCTGTTGCACAAAGCGTTCTGCATTTGCGTGGGAAATGTGGCTTGCCATTACTACACAGAATTTTTCTGTTGTAGCCAATTCCTTTGCTTTTGTGCTCGTTGGTTTCTGTATAGTATTTGTATTTTTAGATGTCGAACTTATAGCCTTAGCTTCAGCAATAGCAACTTTTGCCGGATCTTCCTTATCGACGCTCTTACTTGGCATTAACAATTCCTTTACACTACTGTGTTGCTCCGTATTAATTTCTGGTATGGGATTGTTGAAGAATACGAATAACAATATTGCTACACAGGCTGCTACTACTGTATTTGCAATGCTGCGATTGATGCGAATTACTATAGCGTCACCATCATTTTCTAATGATGCTGTCATAGGCACAATCTTAGCCTGTTTCGCAGGGGCTATTTCGCTTATATGGAATGCATCAAGACCGTAATATTCAGGCGTTGTAACACCTGCTTCGTGTGATTCAAACAGAATGTCGCCGTTATAATCTTGTGTAAATGTTCCTATTGCTCCAAAGTCGATAATACTAGTGTCTTCAAGTTCTTGTTTGAATTCGTTAACCCATGTGCACAATGTTTGTTCGGCCTCTGAAACGGTCTTGCCAAAAATTACCTGAATGGCTTCTATCAGCATATCGTCAGCATGGTCGAGATTTGTGTTGAAACGAACGGAACGTATAGGGGGGAGATACGCTTCTTCTGCAACATTGCGCTTGGCTCTCTGCTGTTGCACTATGAAAGTACCTAACCCAGGGATTACTACGTAGTCGTGACTAAGCAGTAGATATTCGATTAAGGTTGGAAATTGATTCATCATAGTGCAAAGGTACAAATAATTTATGTATTGTGAGTCAGCTTTCAAGGATTTTTTTGTACTTTTGTATCGAAATTTATAATATAGCTTTGCAATGGATTATTTGATGACTGAGATTGAGGGTGTATGGATACTTGAACCAAAAGTATTCGGTGATTCACGTGGTTATTTCATGGAGACGTGGCAACGAGCTGATTTTGAACGACATATTGGTCCTATTTCTTTTGTTCAAGACAATGAATCAAAATCTTCTTATGGTGTTCTTCGTGGTCTTCACTATCAAGAAGGAGAATATAGTCAGGCCAAACTTGTGAGAGTGATAAAGGGGAGAGTCCTTGATGTGGCTGTAGACCTTCGTAAATCTTCACCGACATTTGGTCGTCATATCATGGTGGAGTTGAGTGAAGATAATAAACGCCAATTCTTCATTCCTCGTGGATTTGCTCACGGATTTCTTGTGATGAGCGACGAGGCTATTTTCTGTTATAAAGTAGATAATGCGTACGCGCCTGAGCACGAGTGCAGCATTCGTTTCAATGATCCGACAATTGACATTAAGTGGCCTATTGATGAATCAAAGATGAATCTTTCGCCAAAGGATACCGCAGGCGTTGCTTTCCGCGATGCGGTACTCTTTGACTAAGTTGTTTAATTTATATTTTTACGGATTTTGGAGAGGTACTGGGCAAGTGCCTCTTCATCTTTATTATCGATAATCTGAATCAACTCCTTCAATTCAGCCCTGATTCCTTCAACGTGTGACTTTGTACGTGGGTTGAATAATATTTCGCGCAATAAGGTGTCGTCTTCTGATAGAACACCGCGTGCAATCTTAAGATGACGTTTGAATGTTGTGCCAGGAGCATCCTGATGCTTCATTACAGCCGAGAATACAAATGTGCTAACAAAAGGAACCGACAATGAATATGCCATAGCCTCATCGTGTTCTTCAAATGTGTATTCGTGAACATTAAGTCCAAGCCTACGGTATAAATCGAGGAAGAATACGCGTCCCAGATAGTCTCCCTCTTTGATGACGATTGCATTTTCGCTCGAGAGCGCTCCCAAGTTTGCAAAAGTTGGGCCGAACATGGGGTGAGTGCTTACGTAGCGCATTCCGGTTTCTTCATAGAATCCTTTCAATCCAGTCTTTACACTGGCAATGTCGCTTATGATACATTCTTTACTCAGATATGGTATTACCTGATGGAAAACATCTAATGTGTAGTTTAGTGTTACGCAGTTTATGACGATGTCGGGATTGAAGTCGCGAATTTCTTCAAGTTTTGTAAATCGCAATGTGTTATACAAAAAGCGCATACGTTTTGGGTCAACTTCATATACCGCAGTTTCATGTTCGAATGATAGTACATCCACGAAGAAGCTCCCCATCTTACCTGCACCAAGTATCAATACCTTCATATATATATAAATATTTGTTTGTTATTTATTAATTATCTCCATTTGCTGACGCACGCTCTCTTCGTGAATGGCTTCATATACACGGCGTACAAAATCAGGACTCATACCACACAGAGAACCTTGAGCACCTCGTTTATCAAGGATTTCATTGTAGCGGGTGGCTTGGACGACGGCCATATTGTGCTCTTTCTTGTAGGTGGCAATTTCGCGACTGACGCGCATACGTTTTGTCAGCAGGTCCATCAGTTGGTTGTCCATCTCGTCGATTTGCTTGCGCAGACTTGCCAATGACTCTGTCATCTCGGCATTGTCGCGAATGACCAAACGATCGATTATGAAGTCAAGAACATCAGGTAGTACTTGCTGACTTGCATCACTCCATGCTTCGTCAGGGTTACAATGACTCTCTACAATTAAGCCATCGAATCCCATATCCATAGCCTGTTGGCAAAGAGGAGCCACCAAATCCCTGCGTCCTCCGATATGGCTTGGGTCACAACAAATGGGAAGGTTTGGGAAGCGGCGACGTAGCTCAATGGGAATATGCCACATAGGTGTGTTGCGATATATCTTTTGGTCGATAGTTGAGAAACCACGATGTATGGCTCCTAAACGACGTATTCCAGCACGGTTCAGACGCAGCAGCGCTCCAACCCATAGTTCAAGGTCTGGACTTACGGGATTCTTAACAAACACGGGTACATCTACACCCTTAAGGCTGTCGGCTAATTCTTGTACAGCAAATGGATTAACAGTTGTGCGTGCCCCAATCCACAAAATATCTACACCATAGCGTAATGCCAGTTCCACATGTTCAGGTTTAGCTACTTCGGTAGCTGTTAGCATACCTGTTTCCATTTTTACTGTCTGCAGCCAAGGCAGGGCAGGCTCTCCGTGTCCTTCAAATCCTCCTGGTTTTGTACGAGGTTTCCATACTCCTGCGCGGAACATGTGGCATCCCTTTTCCGCAAGTTGATGTGCTGTGTTAAGAACTTGTTCTTCGGTTTCAGCCGAACATGGGCCTGCAATGACAAATGGTCTTTTTTTGTCACTGGGCAATTCGAGAGGTTTTAAATCCAGTTCCATTATATTTATATATTTTCTTTAATACGTTTTAAAGCTTCGGCGAATTTTTCATCTTTGGCACAGAGCGATATGCGTATGTATCGGTTTCCGTTTGAACCAAATATAAATCCTGGTGCTATGAAGACACGTGCCTTCTTTAGAATCAGTTCTGTTAGTTGCTCCACATCTGGATAACTGTCAGGAATGCGTCCCCAGAGGAACATTCCCACCTGAGATGGGTCGAAGGTACAGCCCAGTGTCGTCATTATTTCCTCTGCCATTTGACGGCGACGTGCATAGGTTTCGATATTTGCTTGCAGGTGCCATTCGTCGCTGTTTTGATATGCTTGTGCCGCAGCCAATTGCAAAGGACGGAATGTTCCAGAGTCGATGTTTGATTTGACTTTTAATATCCAGCGTATGAATTCAGCATTTGTTGCCAACATACCCACACGCCATCCGGGCATGTTATGACTCTTAGACATAGAGTTGAATTCGATGCAGCAATCCTTTGCTCCTGGAACTTGCAGTAGACTTAGTCGTTCTTTCCGATTTAATATAAAGGAGTAGGGATTGTCGTTGACGATAATAAAATTATGTCTTTGTGCAAGGTCAACCAATCGTTCGTATGTCTCACGTTGCGCATTAGCACCTGTGGGCATATTGGGATAGTTCGTCCACATTATTTTTACGTGGCTAAGATCCATCCGCTCTATTGCTTCGAAATCTGGTTGCCAGCCATTGTCTGCTCTTAAATCATAATTGACAATTTTTGCTCCGAGTAGTTTACTTAGTGCCGTGTAAGTGGGGTAACCGGGATTAGGCACCAGTACCTTGTCACCAGGATTAACAAATGCCAACGTCACATGCAGTATGCCTTCCTTCGAACCGATTAATGGTTGAATTTCACAAGCAGGATCGAGGTCCACATTGTACCAGCGCTTGTAGAATCCTGCCATTGCCTTTCTGAGTTCGGGCGTACCCACTGTTGGTTGGTATCCATGGGTGTCAGCCTTGCGTGCTTCACGGCAAAGCACTTCTATGGTTTCTTCTGATGGCGGCATATCTGGACTGCCTATTGCCAGTGAGATGATGTCCTTTCCTTCGGCATTCATTTGTGCCACTTCCTTCAGTTTGCGGCTGAAGTAGTATTCCTGTACGTTTGCCAGTCTGTCTGCAGGCTTAATTTTCAATTCCATATTCTTAATTTTTAATTCTTAATCCTTCACCGCCTTGTATTCTCCTAAGAGTTTGAGGTTCCTCGTGAGAGGGCTAATTGCGTTGATAGCCTGACGGTAACGTGTGTAATCGTTGAACGACAGGTCTATGTAGAACATATACTGCCATTCTTTGCCGATAATGGGTAGCGATTGAATTTTCGTCAGATTCAGTTTGTAGAACGATAGCACACTCAATATAGCTGACAGGCTACCTTCCTCATGTGGCAGAGTGAATACCAAACTCGACTTATTTACTTCTTGCAGATTGCGCAGGCTTATTGCCTCTTGTTGGTTGGCAAGCATCAGAAAACGTGTAAAGTTATGCTTGTTTGTCTCAATACCTTCTTCAAGAACCTTCATACCATAACGCTTAGCTGCGTCCTTGTGACATATGGCAGCGTGCCCACGCATATGTCCACGACTGATGTCGGCTGCAGCTCCAGCTGTATCTGACACTTCCACTTTCTTCAGTTCTTTGTGTCGGCTCAAGAAATCGCGGCATTGCATTAGTGCTACGGGGTGGGAGTTAACCTCCTTCAGGTCTTCCCAGTCATCCTCCGGCAGACACATTATCGAGTGGCTGATATGTAACTTAAATTCGCCAATAATGGTCACTCCACTGTCTCGCAACAGCTCGTAGTTGTGTAGCAGCGAACCTGCTATGGTGTTCTCTATTGCCACCAGTCCCATAAGTCTTGGGTCGCGGCTCATTTCGTCAAACACCTGCTCAAAGGTATCACAACACACCAATTCCACGTCTTCGCCTTCGTAGTAATGTCTTGCGGCAATATCGTGGAAACTGCCTTCAATGCCTTGTATTGCAACTCTGTGTATCATATATATTATATAATGTATAAAAAATCCCGCTCCTTTTTCATGGAAGCGGGACTTATGTCGTTTTCAAATTTCAATTATCATTTTTCAGTTGTCATTTACTTACAGCCTTCCCGCTTCACTTCATTGCTAAAGTAAAAGTAATAAAAGTAGGCGTAAGACCAAGTATTTTGTAACATCTTAAATAACAATTCGTTTGTTTATCGAAGGCAAAGGTAATAACTTTATACGAAACCGCCAAAAAATCTTTCAATTTTTTCGTATTTATTTATTAAAGACTTCAATATAAAAGCAAAAGGTGCTGAAGCATTACTTCCCCACGCAGAATCTACTTTCCCACGCAGAAGTTACTATCTGCAAATATAAGTGACTGATAATCAAAGCAAATGCCTTTGTTCTAGGGTAACTAAAGTGACTCCGAGGGACGGTGGAGTGACTCAAAATAGGCAAAAATCTGCAACTGACGGAGCAACGAGAGCAGAGTCAAGCGGGCTTGAACTCTGCCGAGTCGTGACGGAAGAAAACGAAGTTAAATATGACTGTCTTCAAAAAAAGAAAATGCAAACATCTGCAAAATCGATTTTCCAGTTCTTTGCACGTTTACACTTTTTAACGCAGATTTTGCACATTCTTGCAATCGCTGTGAAGCGAGCAAGGAATGAAACTTGCATGTCCTTTAGTGATGCCTATTGTTATTTTCAACCTTTTTAGAGAAACGCATTTGATGACTAGGTTTCATTGTCGGAAGATAAAAGGTTTAGTTTAGGTTATGGATATTTAATATGGGAATAAACTAAACCATGCCTTGTCCAATTAAACCGAGCTTTCTATCTCTCTTTTTTTGATGGCAATTCCATTTTTGTATCTTCTAATAGTATTTTTGTCTCTGTTACGTTCAGATAAAAGGTTGTATTTAATGTGTTTTTTGTTAAAAAATGAGTAAACTTTGCTAAAAAGGTTGTAATGATACAACCATATCAAAAACATTTTGTATCTTTGCAGCATGATAGTTGCGAGAGTGCTCCCGCTCGGCAAATGAGGACATGTTCTCTTTGCACTCGCTTAACCGCATCCTTGTGGCGTTAATATAATATTTATTGTGACCGTATGAAGTATCTGAATATTAAGAAGGCATTAGCAGCATGGCAAAGTTTGCAACCATTGTCTGAAAGAGACAGGGATAGACTTAGCCGTCGTTTCACTGTGGACTTCAATTACAATAGCAATCATATTGAAGGTAATACGCTGACTTATGGTCAGACGGAAATCCTGTTGCTATTTGGTAAGGTAATTGGCGAAGCTGATGTGCGTGATGTACAGGAGATGACTGCAAGTAACGTGGGACTCCGTATGATGTCTGAAGAGGCATCAGTGAAGGAGGTTCCGCTAACACAGAACTTTATTCGGACGTTACATAAAACCTTGCTACGTGAGGACTATACTGTCTATCGAGAGCTTCCTGGGGGTGTACAAACTAGCTATGTCATCCATGCTGGACAATATAAGACTCGCCCCAACAGTGTCATCACTCGCTATGGCGACCGATTCGAATACGCCTCACCAGAGGAAACTCCCAGTTTGATGACAGATTTGGTGGACTGGTATAACATGGCTGAGCAGGAAGGAAAACTTTCTCCAGTGGAGTTAGCTGCACTATTCCACTACAGATACATCCGTATTCACCCATTTGAGGATGGAAATGGACGTATAGCC
>CACZJU010000019.1 GCA_902781515.1 uncultured Bacteroidales bacterium
CCCAGTATTCATCGGGCTTGGAATGGAGGTACCTGTATCAGTAACAGGTACCTGACAGGTACCTCAAACCTCACACTCCAAGTTACCTGATAAGGTACCTGTTAGTTACCTGTTGGGTTGACAGGTACCTGTTGACGAGGCCTTTATTCATCGGGGCTTAAAGACGGTAGAGGTACCTGGGTACCTGTTTTCACACATTTCTTCATTTTCAGGCATAAACACATGTCAAAGGTTAACTTAACTTATGGCCTAAGGTTGGTGAACCTTTGCGCTTAGGTTGGCGAACCTATTGCCATAGGTATAGTAGTGTTAAGCACGGATCATTACTATCGCTTTACGCTTAGGAATACTATTCCTTCCCTCATAGGGATACTATCTCTCCGATGGAAGGTACTAGAACTTAAGGTCAAAGGTACTAGAACCTATTTCGATAAGGACTAGTACCTTGTGATCACCCGAGCGCAAATTTGCGCCCGGCTACTTCGCTGAGGGAAAAATTTCCCTGGGCTATAACAAGAGCTGAAATTTCAGCCCTTGTCCCTTTGCCGTTTCAAAAACAATTTGTAACTCTGACCTTCGGTCGAAGGTAGGCTGCATCTCAGAAAAACTCAAATAAATTTGTTTTTTCATTCGATTTGCACTACCTTTAACCTACGGTTTTAGATACTCACGCTCGGAAATACTCAAATTAATTTGGTATTTCGCTCACTTAATCGTATCTTTGCAGACGTTAATCAGGGGTGCTGCGCCGTTGGCGTGGCTGAGAACAGACCCTAAGAAGCTGAACCGGGTAATGCCGGCGTAGTAAGTATGAACAAATTTATTACAAGGAATGACATGAAAAGATTGTGTTTTGCGATACTCGCATTGAGTATGGCGAGTTTGAGCAGTGCTCAAAAGACCCCTCTCCTGATCTCCCCCGAGGGGAAGGGAGATTCAGTGAAGATGGAGCAGTTGCAGGAAGTGACGGTGAAGGCCACTCGTGCTGGTAAACGTACACCAATGGCAGTTTTAGAGTTGAAAAGTGAGGAAATAAAGGCCTCGAATCATGGTAAGGATGTACCTTCACTCTTCTCGATGATGCCAAGTGTGACAACAACCAGCGATGCTGGAGCCGGTATTGGCTACACCTCGTTCCGTGTACGTGGTACTGATCCTTCACGTATCAACATCACAGCCAACGGTGTGCCTCTGAATGACGGAGAGAGTTCGCTTGTGTATTTTTCAAACATGGGCGACTTCGCCAGCAGTGTGAAATCGATACAGATGCAGCGAGGCGTGGGTACCAGCACCAACGGTGCGGGAGCCTTCGGCGCTACGGTGAACATGCTTACCGAACCAGTTGCCTCGAAGCCTTTTGTATCTTTTGATGCTGCAGTTGGATCGTACGCAACACATCGCGAAACGGTGCGCTTCGGTACAGGGCTTATCGGTGAGCATTTCGGCATTCAGGGACGTCTCTCGAATATCGGAAGCAACGGATATATCGACCGTGCTACGTCGTCGCTCAATTCGTATTTCCTTCAGGCGGGATGGTTTGGCGACAATACGGTAGTGAAGTTTATAACCTTCAACGGTAAGGAACGCACGTATATGGCTTGGAACTATACTTCTAAGTATGAGCAAAGTCTCTACGGACGTACATACAATTCTTGTGGACTTTATTATGACAAGAATGGGAACATGCGTTTCTATGAAGATCAGTACGACAACTATCACCAGCAACACTATCAGCTACACTGGAACCAGCATGTCGGTAAACAGTGGACTACTAACCTTGCCCTTCACTACACTCGAGACGGATATGACTACGACCAGATGAAGACGGGAAAGAAACTGTACCAGTGGCTGTTGACAGACGATACTGCGATGCGTGGAGACCTTGTGCAACGCAAGGGTGGTACGAAGGACTTCTATGGGGTAGTGGCGTCCGCCAACTATAAGAACTCCAAAGGCTTGGAGGTGAACATGGGAGGAGCTGTAAACCGCTTCTACTCAAAGCACGACGGTAACGTGATATGGGTGGGAACGCCATATTACAAGGGTGCCGAGAATGTCGCCCTCCCCCTGTCAGGTCTTACGCCCAATAACCCCTATTACAACACCACTTCGCATAAGACGGATGCTAACATGTATGCCAAGGCTACATGGGAAGTGACACGTGGACTGGCGCTCTTCGGCGATTTGCAGTACCGCTTCATCAACTACGAATTGTATGGAGTGCTTGACGATTGGGACAATAACAACAAACAACTGAATATCGACATTGACAAGAATTTCCACTTCCTGAATCCGAAGGTCGGTGTGAACTATGAGTTCCTGCGCCACCACCGTCTTTATGCTTCGTACGGCATTGCCCATCGCGAGCCAACGCGCGACCACTACCAAGAGCATTTCGGCGAGGATGTGCGAGCTGAGCGACTGGGCGACGTGGAGGTGGGCTACAAGTTCCAACACAAGCGCTTCAGTGCCGGCATCAACCTCTATCACATGCACTACAAAGACCAGTTCGTGCTGACGGGCGAACTCGACGACGAGGGAGTTGCCATTACAAAGAACATCCCCAAAAGCTACAGAATGGGAATGGAAATTGAGGCTGGCTGGCAACCCGTAGAATGGTTCAGTTGGGATGCCAACGCTACGTTGAGCCGCAACCGTGCCAAGGATATGATAGTGACGCTCGACGACTACACCACTAAGGTGAACATAGGCGAGACGCCGCTTTCCTTCTCACCAGGTTTTATCTTCAACAACCGCTTTACGTTTAAATACAAGGGAATGCGTGCCGAAATTACAAGCAAATACGTGGGCGAACAGTATCTCACCAACTACGGCGTGAAGAAGATGACATGCTGGAACTCGTGGACACAGACAGATGCCACAAAGACCAGTGAGACGTTGATGCTGGGAGCATTCTTCACGACAGACGTTGACCTCAGCTACACCTTCTCGATTCCAAAGGCAAAATGGCTGAAGGACATCACGGCAGGTGTTGCCCTCTACAACATTTTCAACTCAAAGTACGACAACAACGGATGGGCAGCTCCGCAGTTCCGACAGTATGCCGACGGCTCTGTTTATGCCGTGAATACATGGGGCTTGCGCGACTCTGAGGCTGTGGGCTTCGCTCCATCTGCTCTTTTCAATGTACTTGGATACGTTTCTATAAACTTTTAATAAGGAATATGGGAGCGTTCCTGCTTGCTCATTGGCTCGACCTGCTGACCACCGTGTTGGGCTTGGCATACATACTGCTGGAGTACAGAGCCAGCATCTGGCTGTGGGCTGTAGGCTTTGCGATGCAGAGTCTTGGCATCGTGCTCTACTATCAGAAGGGACTCTATGCCGACTGCGGAATGGAGTTCTACTATCTGGCAATGACTATCTATGGTTGGTGGAACTGGCAGACCCCCCAGCCCACTTTAGAGAAGACCCCCCAACCTCCTTTAGGGGGAGAAGGGATTAGGCACTTTCCAGTGCGATTAGCGGTACTATGGACGGGAATCACCCTTGCCATTTGGGGAGCGCTGTATCTGTTTTTGGTGACCTGTACCGACTCGCGGGTTCCTGTTGCCGACTCGTTCACTACCGCTTTGTCCTTCGTGGGAATATGGGCGTTGGCTCGTAAGTACTTGGAACAGTGGCTTATATGGATAGTTGTTGATGTAGTAACTTCAGTGCTGTATTTCTATAAAGATATACCGTTTAAGGCCTCGCTCTATGCTCTCTATGTTGTCATAGCCATCCTCGGCTATCGTCGTTGGCGTAGCCTTATGAAAGCCGGACAGAATTAGCCGTTTGTGACAAAGAGACTGAATATCACATTAAAAATGCATAAAATCGGTAAACAAGGTAACACGTTTGCCGATTTTTTGCTATCTTTGGAGCCGATTAATCATAATTAGGCACATGACTATTGCTATTATTGCGCTGATGTTGCTGGCTTACTTCCTGATAGCCACCGAACATCTGACTCATATCAACAAGGCTACAACGGCGATGTTTGCTGGCGTGGTGGGATGGATATTATATATAATATATGTAGGAAACGACAAGGCTGTGATTGCAGACAGCGTGTTCCCACAGCATTCAGCCTACTTCTGCTCCGTCGTTCTGTACTTGTTGAGCACTATGGCAATAGTGGAGGTGTTGAGCAACAACGGATGTTTCGATTTCATCCAGAACTTTCTGCGCACACGTTCCATGCGCCGTTTTCTATGGGGAATGGTGTTCATCACGTTTATACTGAGTGCCAATTTTGATAATCTCACTACGGTGGTGCTGATGCTGATAATCATGCGTCGCCTGCTTACAAACCGAAGACAAAGACTTTACGTAGGGTCGGCAATAGTGCTGGCAGCCTGCTGTGGAGGTTGCTTTACGGTGATAGGCGACGTTACTACGCTGATGATATGGACGCGTGGAGCAGTCACTCCAACGGCCTTTGCATACGCAATGTTGCCTGCTGCATTGGTGGGAATGCTGATGCCAACCCTTTTAATCAGTTTTGAACTGCCAGAGACGTTGGACCTTAACCGTCCGCATATCGTGTATCGTGGCGACGACTCGTCAATGCCTTTGTGGCAGCGTATGGTGATGCTGATATTGGGAATAGGCGGATTGTGGTTCGTCCCCACATTCCACCGACTGACAATGTTGCCCCCATTCCTCGGCTCCCTTTGTGTGCTTGGTGTGATTTGGGTGTTGAACGAGGTGTTCAACCGTAGCAGTTTGCGTACAGAACAACCCACCTTGTTGCCGGGCAGTGACCGCCGATTACAGTATGAGGTGCTGCAGGTAATAATGTTCTTCATCGGTGTGGCACTTTCTGTTAGCGCGTTGGTGGAGATTGGGGCTATGCAGAGCGTTGGACGCTGGCTCGACCATTATGTACACGATATCTACGTCATAAGCATCTTCCTTGGTGCTCTGTCGGCAGTATTGGATAATGTATGTCTGGTGCTGTCTGCTGTCAGCATCTACGATGTGTTGCCCGATGCTCAGGCCACAACTTCTTATCAGCAGTTCTTCATTCAGAACGGACAATATTGGCATTTGGTAATCCTTTCAGCCGGAATCGGCGGTTGTCTGTTGCCAATCGGTAGTACTGCAGGCTATGCCCTGATGAAGAGCGAGGATTCCAGTATGTGGTGGTACTTCCGTCACATCTCCGGCAAGGTTCTGTTGGGATGGATAGCAGCCCTCATCACATATTTTGCCGTTGACTATTTCCTACGCTAAATCTAATACATACAAAGCAATGATAAATAAACTGAAATTCACTGTGTCGTGTCTGCTGCTCCTGTTGGCAGTGTCGTTACATGCTTATGATCGTGCGACCTATTACCGTAATGCCAATGGAAAGTCGGCAGCATCCCTGAAGACAGCTTTATATAGCATCATCAAGAACCCTAGTGTAACGAGCTATGATGGCTTGTACGAAGGCTATAAGAAGACAGACACACGTCCTGACGGATATGTACGTGATTGGTATTCCAAGACTACCAACTACCGTCATGTAACTGATAAGGCTGGTTCATATAATAAAGAAGGCGACTGTTATAATCGTGAGCATTCTGTTCCTCAATCGTGGTTTGATATAAATGCTATGAAGAGCGATATTGTGCATGTTCTTCCCACTGATGGATATGTAAATAATCGTCGTTCCAACTACCCGTTTGGTGAAGTGGGTTCTGCCACTTATACTTCGAATGGAGGATATTGTAAGCTTGGTTCATGTAAGACACAAGGTTATTCTGGCACAGTGTTCGAGCCAGGTGATGATATTAAAGGCGATATTGCGCGTATTTACTTTTATGTAGTCACTTGTTACGAGGAGAAAGCCAAAGGATGGGGGCACAGTGTGTTCAGCACATCCACCTATCCAGGACTGGAAAAGTGGACGCTTGATATGTTCATACGTTGGGCCAAGAATGACCCTGTAGATAGTGTGGAGACAGCACGCAACAATGCCGTGATGGAGGTTCAGGGCAACCGCAATCCCTATGTTGATTTTCCAGGTCTGGAACAATATGTTTGGGGGCTATACACAGAGGTGCCCTTGAATGTAGATGAATATGTCGACCCATTTACTGGTGATATTCCAGACAATCCAGATAACCCTGACAATCCTCCAGTCAATCCTCCTGTTGATTCCATTATCCCCACACATGCTGACGGCAGTTACTATGCGCGTGTTAAAACGACACCAGAAGATTGGTCTGGTACATATTTGATTGTCAACGAGAAGAATAGTGTTGCCTTAAATGGTACGCTTATAGAAATCGATATGGCCAATAACTTTATCACCGTAACGATAGAGAACGACACAATTGCAGTCAACGAAGAAACGGAGAAGGCAGAGTTTGAGGTGACTTCTTACGGACAAGGCTATGTATTCCTGGGTAAAAGCGGACGATTCATGGGTACGTTGACTGCAGACAACAAGATAACGACATCAGGCGAAGACAGTCCTATTGTAAACTACATCACGCTTACCGACGATGGCGTTAACATCAAGTCTGAGTATAATACCTATCTTCGTTACAATGAAAGTGGCAAACGCTTCAGATATTACAAGAAGTCGTCCCAGCAGCCCATTGCCCTGTATCGTCGTTCGGTCAATGAAGAACCTATTGTAGATGGCATAGAAGGGTTAAAGGCTAAAGATAAAGGTCAAAAGGATATTTATGACCTTGCCGGTCGCCGCTTGAATGTCGTCACTCGTCCAGGTTTGTATATCGTGGGTGGTAAGAAACAATATATTAAATGACATTTCTTCCCAGCATATTATCCGACAACGAACGACTGACGCTCCAGCGGCTCGTGGCTGAAGCAAAGAATGTTGTGCTGTTGTGTCACCAGAATCCTGACGGTGATGCTATCGGCAGCATGACAGCCGCAACATTGTTGATGCGTCGCTTAGGCAAGACAGCCACACCTATAGTTCCTAATAATTACCCCGATTTCCTGTCGTGGTTGCCAGTGAACAGCGATATTCTTCTGGGCGACAGGCAGCATAGGCGAGTGGATAATGCTTTTGCAAATGCCGACCTCGTGCTGATGCTCGATTTCAACGGACTCAGTCGTGCCGGTCAACTTCTGGCAGACAAGCTCGCAGCTTGCAGTGCTCCACGAATAATGATAGACCATCATTTGAATCCAGAAGACTGCTGCCAGTTGACTATCTCACATCCGGAGATGTGTAGCACCTGTGAGGTGTTGCTGCGAGTGATGCTCGACATGGGATGGACGGAAGGACTGACTGCCGACGAGGCCCGTGCCCTTTATACAGGCATCATGACAGATACTGGTAATTTTGCATACGCATCTAACCGTCCAGAAGTGTTCCAGGCTGTCAGCATACTGTTGACTACGGGGATTGACAAGGATAAGATATATCGTAATGTATTCTTCTCCCACACCGAAGGACGTTTCCGTCTAATGGGATATCTGCTATACGAGAAGATGGAGATAATGCATGAACTGCACACGACCCTGATAACAATGACCAATGAAGAGCGAATGCGCTTCAATACAAAGAATGGTTCAACAGAGGGCTTTGTGAACATACCTTTGGAGATGTCGGGCATGAAGTTGAGCATATTCCTGCGTGAAGATACGGAGCAGGAAGGACTGATACGAGTTTCAACCCGCAGTGTTGATGATTTCCCATGCAACGAGATGTGTTCCCGTTTCTTCAACGGCGGCGGTCATAAGAATGCAGCAGGCGGCTCGCTGAAAATGACAATGGAGGAGGCTGTTCAGGTTGTTCATAGCGCAGTGTTGGCTTATCGTGAGGTTTTGCGGTTATGAGGTTATACGGTTTTAAGGTTATAAGGTTTTGAATTATGATAAAGACAATGAAATATCTATGTGCTCTCTGCTTGCTTTGTGTGGTGTGCGTGAGTTGTAAGGACGACGAGACTTATGCAGACCAGAAAAAGAAGGAACGTAAGGCTGTGGAGGCTTTCCTGGCTCGTGATCCATTGATTTTGAAGGACTCTGAGGGCAATGTTCTATTGAGCACTTCGCGTATAAATGTAATCTCTGAGGAGCAGTTTGAGGCTCAGGGAGAGATGACGGATACGGCGAAGAACGAGTATGTGATGTTCAAGAAGACGGGCATTTATATGCAGATTGTGCGTCAGGGTGTTGGCGAGAAGTTGAAGAGCGGCGACAATAAGCGCATCATCAGTCGCTATTGGGAATACAGTCTTATGGGCGACAGCTTGCAGAGCACCGATAAAACGTATTTCTGGATGACCAATCCCGAAATAATGGATGTTAGCATGAACTCCGGTACTATTACTGCCAGTTTCAACATTGATGATGAAATAGCAAATGGCGGTGGAGCAATGTATATGCTTTATGGCAACGGCAGTAAGTCTGTGCCTTCGGGATGGATTGTACCGATGTCATATATCAAGGTAGGACGTCAGACAAGTGAGGACGGAATAGCCTTGGTGCGTGTTCTTATTCCTCATAGTCAGGGTACTCAAACAGCTACAAATACAGTTACTCCCTATTTCTATGAAATAAGTTACCAACAAATGCGCGATTAAAAAAGCGGTATTAAAGCATCAGGTCACGGATGATGCTGTCGCTGACAAACAAACCGCGGCGGGTGAGGCAGAGAGCTTCGTCCGCCGTTTTTCTTAAGTTCCCGTTATTGATGTGTGGTTGAGCCATTCGAAGGCAGTAGTCAAGCCTTTCTTGTCCAAACTCGCCAAGTAGTCTTGATAAGGACAAGCCTTCAACAGTGCGTAATGATAGCATTATTAGCTCGTTGTAGCGTTCCTCCTCATTCAGGTGCTCTTCTGTTGAAGGTAATTCGCCGCGAGAAATGCTATCTATATACTGCTTTATATCTTCGCAGTTGGAACTGCGAACACAGGACTTGGGGTTATAACTGTGAGCCCCAGCTCCAAGACCTATGTAGGGTTGGTTGGTCCAGTATGAAGAATTGTGGCGCGAGCGGTAACCGGGCATTGCGAAGTTAGATATCTCATAGTGTTCCATTCCGGCTTCGGCAGTTATGTCTATGAGAGAGTTGTAGCAAGCCAGACTAAGTTCTTCGTCGGCTTCATTTATCTCTTCACGCTCCAGCATAGAGTAGAGTGGTGTGCCCATCTCAAACTGTAAGGCATAGGCTGACAGGTGTGTTATGCCAAGCGATAAAGCCGTTCGGACATCATTTGTGAACTGTTCATGAGTCTGTCTGGGCAAACCATAGATGAGGTCGAGACTGAGGTTTGAGTAACCAGCCTTTTGTAGAAGTCGCACAACCTCAATGGCCTGTTTGGCAGAGTGTCGCCGCCTAAGTAGTTGCAGTGTTCCGTCGTTAAAACTCTGTACGCCCATACTGATACGGTTGACGGGTGTTTCTTTCAGCAGAGCAATCCAGTCCTGGTTGACATCATCGGGATTTGCCTCGATGGTTATTTCTGCATCTGGTGCCAGCGTCACTTGCTTGCAAACAGAACTGAAGAGGCGACGGAGTGCTTCACCAGTTAGTTGAGAAGGCGTTCCGCCGCCAATATACATAGAGGTTAAGGGTTTGTCGTTTGCATTCTTAATCCTTAGCTGTAGTTCTTTTTCCAGTGCTTCGACGTAGGGCAGTTGCCACGTTGAGGACAGGGTAGTAGAGTAGAAGTCGCAGTAAATACAGCGACTTCTACAGAAAGGAATATGAATGTAAATTCCTGTCACCGGTCGAGGTTATTTCTCGCCGTCAACCATCCACTTGCCGTCCTCGGTCTTAATCATCTTGGAGCGCTCCTCCTTCGTATTGCCATTAGCATAGGTGACATTGGCAACAACAGTAGCGTGAGTCTCGTCCTCATCAAACTCCTCGCTTATGACCTCGAACTTTGTCATTTGCTTGTCCTCGGGCAGTCCGTCTTTGACTTTGTTTTCCACCATCTGCAGGTAGAATTCCTTCTTTTTCTGTACCTCTTCGGGCTCGCCCTTCATATATACATACTCAAGAGCTGTCTTGTAGTCGCCCTTTATGATTGCCTTTGAATAGGCTTCTGCTGCTGCCTTGGGACTGTTGCTGCTACATGCTGCCATGAAGATGGCTGCGAGAACCACGAATGTTGAAAAAATCAGTTTTCTCATAGTTGTAATGATTTAAGAGTGAAACATAAATATTGTTTGTAGTTGTGTTGAATGTTCCAGTTGTGAAGGTAGTATGCAACGATAGTAGATACCAGGTAAGTCCACTACATGACGCTGGCTGTCCACCAGTTCAACGCCTGCGTGACGATAGGCGTGCACTATCAGCTCGGTGCAGTAGAGTTCAGTAGTATCAGCATCATCAAAATGGTGGTCAAAGAGAACATGCTGACGATATTTCTCGGCGGCACAGCGTGCGGCACTGGCTGCCACTTCTGCATCCGGGTGGCGCAGGACTGCTGCGGCTATGGCGTGTGCAGAGGAGAAGAATCGTGCCGGCGTGTCCATCTTCACACGGTCTGGGTCTCCTGCATAATCTGGCTCATCGGGAACTGCATGAACTATCATGGGAATGCCTGCAGAATCTACAACAATACCTGTGTGTGAGAATGCTCCATCCGTATCGGTCCAGGTTACCATTCTGCTGCTCAAACTGGTGCAGCGTCGCATCACCACATCTCCCTCTTGCAGCGTCACAGAGTCAGGCAACAGACTGTTGTATTCAGTCTTTGTTTTACAACACGCCGTAAGCATGGTTAAGAGTATGATAATAAATGGGAAAGTGGTCTTCACGCGCGTATTATATAATAGGTATATGGCACAAAGGTAGTGAAATTTTATATACATGCAAAGGTTACAAAGAAAAAATGACATTAAACATTTGGTCAGGTCGTAGGTTTTCGCTAAATTGCAAACCGAATCGCGCAAAAAGCGACGAAAATGGCATAAAATAATCTTAATAATACTAACACTATGAAAGTTTATCAGACCCATGAGATTAAGAACATTGCCTTGCTTGGCAATGATGGTGCAGGTAAAACAACCCTGACAGAAAGCCTGCTTTACGAAGCAGGCATCATCAAGCGTCGTGGACGCATCACACAGAAGAATACCGTAAGTGACTACTTCCCTGTAGAGCAGGAGTATGGCTATTCGGTATTCAGCACAGTTTTCCACACAGAGTGGAATGGCAAGAAGCTGAACATCATTGACTGTCCGGGTTCGGATGACTTCGTCGGTGGTGCCATCACAGCTTTGAATGTAACAGACACAGCTATCCTGTTGCTGAAGGGTGCCAATGGTGTTGAGGTGGGCACACAGAACCACTTCCGCTATACCGAAAAGCTGGGCAAGCCCGTCATCTTCCTCGTAAACCAGTTGGACGATGAGAATTGTGACTACGACCGTATCGTTGAGCAGTTGACAGAGATCTACGGTTCTAAGGTAGTGCCCATTCAGTATCCTCTGCAGACAGGTCCCAACTTCAACTCCCTCATCGATGTATTGTTGATGAAGAAGTATTCATGGGGTCCTGAAGGTGGTGCTCCCACTATTGAGGAGATTCCTGCCGACCAGTTGGAGAAGGCTACCGAGATGCACAAGGCACTTGTTGAGGCTGCTGCCGAGAACGACGAGGGCTTGATGGAGAAGTTCTTTGAGAGTGAGACTCTGACTGAGGACGAGATGCGCGAAGGTATCCGCAAGGGTTTGGCTATGCGCGGTATGTTCCCAGTATTCTGCGTATGTGCAGGTAAGGATATGGGTGTTCGTCGTCTGATGGAGTTCCTGGGTAATGTTGTTCCTTTCGTTGACGAGATGCCCAAGGTATTCAACACCCGTGGTGCAGAGGTTGCTCCCGATCCAAATGGTCCTACCAGTTTGTTCTTCTTCAAGACCTCTATGGAGCCCCACATTGGTGAGGTTCAGTACTTCAAGGTTATGAGCGGTAAGGTTCGCGAGGGCGATGACCTGACTAATGCTGACCGTGGTTCTAAGGAGCGTATGGCTCAGCTCTTCTGCTGCGCTGGTCAGAACCGTATCAAGGTTGAGGAACTGGTTGCTGGCGATATCGGCTGTACCGTTAAGTTGAAGGATGTGAAGACTGGTAACACTCTGAATGACAAGAACTCAGAGAACCGTTTCAACTTCATCAAATATCCTAACTCAAAGTATTCACGTGCCATCCGTGCCGTCAATGAGAGTGAAACCGAAAAGATGATGAATGCTCTGCAGAAGATGCGCGAAGAGGATCCCACATGGATAATCGAGCAGTCTAAGGAGCTGAAGCAGATTCTGGTTCACGGTCAGGGTGAGTTCCACCTGCGCACTCTGAAGTGGCGTATGGAGAACAACGAGAAGATTCAGATTGTATTTGACGAGCCAAAGATTCCTTATCGCGAGACTATCACTAAAGCCGCACGTGCAGACTATCGTCACAAGAAACAGTCGGGTGGTGCAGGTCAGTTTGGTGAGGTTCACCTCATTGTGGAGCCTTACTATGACGGTATGCCCGCTCCTGAGGTATATAAGTTCGGAGGTCAGGAATTCCGCATCAATGCCAAGAGCGAGGAAACCATTGATCTTGAATGGGGTGGTAAGCTCGTATTCATCAACTCCGTTGTTGGTGGTGCCATTGATGCTCGCTTCATGCCCGCTATTCTGAAGGGTGTAATGCAGCGTATGGAACAGGGACCGTTGACAGGTTGCTATGCCCGCGACGTACGCGTTATTGTTTACGATGGTAAGATGCATCCAGTTGACTCCAATGAATTGTCGTTCATGCTGGCTGGTCGTCAGGCATTTGCTCAGGCATTCCGTGAGGCTGGTCCAAAGATTCTGGAGCCCATCTACGATGTTGAGGTATTCGTACCAAGTGACAAGCTGGGTGACGTGATGAGCGACCTGCAAGGCCGTCGTGCCATGATTATGGGTATGACCAGTGAGGCTGGTTACGAGAAGCTGACCGCTAAGGCTCCGTTGAAGGAGATGAGCTCTTACAGCACAGCATTGAGCAGTCTTACAGGTGGTCGTGCAAGCTTCATCATGAGCTTTGCAAGTTATGAACTTGTTCCTGCCGATGTTCAGCAGAAACTTATCAAGGAACACGAGGCTGAACAGGCTGAATAATGACGTTCCCCAAATGCTAAAAAGTGCATAAATAGGGGGCTAAACGTTAAGAATGTTAAAAAGGGAGCGTGATTTTCATGCTCCCTTTCTTTGTTTTAACATTTTTCATTAACTTCGCAGTACCATTTGTTAAAAGATAGGATGAAACGTTCCATCGTCTGGATAATAAGCATAGGCATCGGTGTCAGTTTTGTGGTTCTGCTGATATTGCAGAGTCAGTACACCGGACTGATGGTGAAGATGCGTACCGACCAGTTTGATGAGAGCGTAAAACGCAGTCTTGACCAGGCTTCACATGACTTGGAACGCAACGAGACGTTTAATTATCTTGAGGGCATCGTTTCCAACTATGTTGAGGCTTTGGCAGAAATTGACGATACCATAAGTTCTCCCCATTCAACACACATTCTTGGCAATCCTATTTTAATGGGAGTGCAACGGTTCGATACCATCAGCACTATGCCACGCTTGTCATTGGGACTTCATCAACGTCCATCGGTGGGCATTACAACACAGCAGTTTCGTATGGCTGTCCGCAATGCCTACCTCTATCAGAAGGGAATACTCGATGAGGTCATATACAGTGTTCTCTATAGTGCAAGCGAGAACTCGTTTGAGGAACGTGTCAATCCCAAGTTCCTTGATGCTTGTATGCGTCAGGCTTTGGAGCAGAACGGAGTGACGCTGCCGTTCCATTTTGTTATCACAACAAGCGACGGACGTGAGGTATATCGTTGCACAGATTATGACAGTCGTGGTGAGGAATACTGCTATACTCAGGTGCTCTTCCGTAACGACCCTGCTAATAATATGGGTATTGTGCGTGTACACTTCCCAGGCCGTAACAGGTATGTGCGTGGTGTAGCCCGTTTGATGGCTCCGGCTATGATATTCACATTGCTGCTCTTCGTCACCTTCATGTTTACCATCTATCTTTTTGCACGTCAGCGCAGGATTAATGAGATGAAGAATGACTTTGTCAACAATATGACGCATGAGTTCAAGACACCCATAGCCAGTCTTTCTCTCGCTGCACAGATGCTTGGCGATAACAGCCTGAAGAAGACACCTGCTATGTACGAGAATCTCGGAAAGGTGATAGACACAGAGACCAAGCGCCTGCGCTATCAGGTGGAGAAGGTGCTGCAGATGTCGCTCTATGACCACGACAACATTGCCTTGAAACCTGTTGAAATGAATGCCGACGAGCTTATTGAGAATATCATCGGTACATCGTTTGCCTTGAAAGTGGAACGCATGGGAGGTGATATAGAGGCAATGTTTGAGGCAGAGAATCCCAACATATATTTCGACGAGATGCATTTCACCAACGTCATCAGCACTCTGATGGACAATGCTGTGAAGTACCGTCGCGATGATGTTCCCCTCCATCTTGTAGTGCGCAGTTGGAATCAGTCGGACAAGTACTGCTTCTCTATTCAGGACAACGGCATCGGCATTAAGCGTGAGGACTTGAAGCGCATATTCGTGAAGTTCTATCGTGTACATACCGGTAACCAGCACAATGTAAAAGGTTTCGGTCTCGGCCTTGCCTATGTGAAGAATATGGTTCGCCAGCATAAGGGCACAGTCCGTGTTGAGAGCGAACCGGGGCAGGGGACGACATTTACTATAATATTACCAATACTAAAATCATAAACATTATGGACTTGAAAAAACGCATTCTGCTTTGTGAGGACGATGAGAGCCTGGGTATGCTGCTTCGCGACTACCTTGATGCCAAGGATTATGAAACCGTGCTTTGTCTTGACGGTCAGGCCGGATATGAGGCATTCCAGGAGGGCTTCTTTGATATGTGTGTGCTTGATGTGATGATGCCTAAGAAGGACGGTTTCACTTTGGCACAGGAAATCCGTGATATTGATGCCGAAGTACCCATCATTTTCCTTACGGCAAAGAACCTGAAGGAAGATATCTTTGAGGGATTCAAGATAGGTGCCGACGACTACATCACCAAACCCTTCTCAATGGATGAACTGGTGTATCGTATGGAAGCCATATTGCGTCGTGTAAAGACTCGGGAACCGGTGGTTGCTCTCTATAAGCTCGGAAAGTTCCTTTTTGACACCCAGCGCCAGATTCTATCCATTGGCAGTCAGCAGACCAAACTCACCACCAAGGAAAGTGAGTTGTTGGGACTTCTGTGCTCGCACGCCAATGATGTACTGCTGCGCGAACTGGCTCTGAAGAGGATATGGATTGACGACAACTACTTCAACGCCCGTTCAATGGATGTCTATATCACTAAGCTTCGCAAGCACCTGAAGGCCGACCCAACCATTGAAATCAACAATGTTCACGGCAAGGGCTACAAGCTCATAGTTCCCTCTGGCATCGAGGTCAAGGAATACTTGGAGTAAAGCCAGGAACTTAGGTGTGGGAGTTTTTCCCATACGTGGGAAAAGCGTTTCCCATATTTGGGAAAACCTCTTCCCATAGGTGGGAAAAACCATAAGACCATATAAAAGAAGAGGATGCGCCTTTTTCACGTATCCTCTTCTTGTGTGATTAGTTTGGGTTGCTGACTACTTCGTCTTCTTAGTGATGAAGATGTGAGCAATGAGGCCGGCAATGATGAGAGCCAGACCAAAGAACTGTACTGGGTTGTAGTCAACCAACTCAAAGAAATAGCTCACCAGAAGCACCAAGGCTCCTAGAACGATAAGCAGTATGCCTAAATACTTTTTCATAGTTTTATGATATTTTTGTTATTTACTACACATTATCGTTGCAAAGTAAAATAAAAATTTCCATTCTGCGAAACTTTTCCGCGATAATTATCACTTATGTAGGAATTTGTTTGGTCATTTCGGCGAAAAGCACTATCTTTGCAACCGCTTTTAGCAAAATATACATCTATTAATTAATTAAAAACGTATTATGAACCAGTACGAAACCGTTTTCATTTTAACTCCCGTTTTGTCTGATGATCAGATGAAGGAAACGGTAAACAAGTTCAAGGGTCTGCTCACCGATAATGGTGCAGAGATGCTCAACGAAGAGCTGTGGGGCCTGAAGAAGTTGGCTTATCCTATCCAGAAGAAGTCTACGGGTTTCTATGTAATGTTCGAGTTCAAGGCACAGCCCGAACTCATCAAGAAGCTGGAAGTTAACTTCCGTCGCGACGAGCGCGTCATCCGCTTCCTGACTATCAAGAATGAGAAGTATGCCGCTGAGTATGCTGAAAAGCGTCGTAACAAACAATCTAACAAGGAGGAGGCTTAATCATGACACAGCAATCTGAAATCCGTTATCTCAACGCTCCCGCTATTGACACAAAGCGTAAGAAGTATTGCCGTTTCAAGAAGAGCGGTATTAAGTATATCGACTACAAGGATCCTGAATTCCTGAAGAAGTTCCTCAACGAGCAGGGTAAGATTCTTCCCCGTCGCATCACAGGTACTTCTCTGAAGTTCCAGCGCCGTGTTGCTCAGGCCGTTAAGCGTGCCCGTCACTTGGCTTTGCTGCCCTTCGTAACTGATATGATGAAGTAATTAATAAGGAGGTAAGATTATGGAAATTATTCTGAAAGAAGATGTTCTGGGCTTAGGCTACAAGAACGACATCGTGAATGTGAAGTCTGGTTACGGACGTAACTATCTTATCCCCACAGGTAAGGCTGTCATCGCTAGCGAAAGCGCCAAGAAGGTACTTGCTGAGAACCTGCGCCAGCAGGCTGTTAAGCTTGCCAAAATTAAGGCTGACGCTCAGGCTGTTGCTGATAAGCTGGCAGGTGTTGCCCTGACCATTGCCACCAAGGTTAGCGCCACAGGTGTTATCTACGGTTCTGTAAATTCTCTGCAGATTGCCGACGAGCTCCAGAAGCTTGGTTTCGACATTGACCGCAAGAAGATTGTCGTTAAGGACGTTAAGACCGTTGGTGACTTCGTTGCAGTTGTTAAGCTTCACAAGGAGGTTAGCGCTGAGGTTCCCTTCAAGGTAATCGCTGAAGGTGCTCCCGTTGTTGAGGAAACTCCTGCCGTTGAGGAGGCTCCCGCTGTAGAAGAGGCTCCTGCTGAGGAGGCTGCTGCTGAGTAATAGCAAGCAAATAAGACTAAATAAATAAGGCCCGATTTCTTTATGGAGTCGGGTCTTATTGTATTTGTCTATAAGTTTAATGGCTTTGGTGTAATAGACTGGTAATTTGCTGATTATAAATTTAGCATAAAGTCTAAAAGATAGATGCTAAAGGGAAGATGTGAAGGTAAAGTGAGGCTCAAAGGAGGCTATGAACTCTGGCGTTGGAGCCTTAGCGAAAAGACCAAACACTGCACTTCCGCTTCCACTCATTGCTGCATAAAGAGCACCATTGTCAATGAGTCTTTGCTTGATATCGGCAATGGTTGGATGGTTGGGAAAAACGCTCTGCTCAAAATCATTTGCAATAAGTTGTTGCCACTCGCTGATAGGGCGCTGTATGCTTTCAAGGAGTGAGTGCTTAGGCTGCTGGGGGTGGACAAGTGAATAAGCCTCGCGAGTAGAAACATGGTCAGAAGGTTTCACTAATAGCAGGTGCAGTCCTGAGAGGTCAATGGAAGCTGGTTGGAACTTATCGCCAATACCTGTGGCAAAGACTGGCTTGCAACGCACAAAGAACGGACAGTCTGCACCAAGCTTGGCAAGCATACGTTCCATTTCGTCCTCAGAAAGTCCCAACTGGAACATTTGGTTGAGCATAGTCATGGTATGAGCTGCATCGCTGCTACCACCACCAAGGCCAGCTCCCATAGGAGTAATCTTGCGCAAACGGATTGATACGGGAGGAACGGAATGTCCAAGTTCTCGCAACTGTTTTACTACGCGCCAAACTAAGTTGTCGTGCCAGTCGCCATCAACACTCAGCCCTTCTACCGTCAGGCAATCACTATCTGACGGAGTGACTTCCAACTCGTCGCAGAGTGGGATAGGGTAGAAGATGGTTTCCAGATTATGATAACCGTCAGGTCTGCGTTCAACAACATACAGTCCTAAGTTAATTTTCGCACAAGGAAATGTTCTCATAATGATTATTTTGCACAAAGGTAAGAATATTTTTTCACTTTTCCTTTTCCACTTTTAATTAATTGTTGTATATTTGCCCCACGGTACATATATAAAAAAGGAATAATGGGTAAAGAAAAGAAGGAAACCGAGATAATGTTAGAGTCTATTTTGGACCTTAACAGCAATAACGTTTGGAACCTTAACGAAACACAGATTGCAGCCCTCTGGGACCAGGAACGCCAGGAGGAGGGCTTCTCATCATCAGAGGAGAAACTGCTGAACATTGTGCGTCTGTGCTTCGAGGTGGTTCACTATAAGCCAGAGGATGAGCGCGAGCGTGTGAAATACGAGAAGGGAGATTGGGTTACTTTTGCACGTGCCAATAGCAAAAAAGGTTGGGTGGCAATACGTCGCAAGCACATACAGCGCATTACAGACCTCAGCTACGAGAATGTAAAGCACATCACCGCTGCCACCCTGCTGGAACTCATCGACCGTAACTTTGGAGGTGGATGGGACAGCATACCACTCAGCATTAAGGACATCATTGAGTCAGCTTTTGATATCAGCACCACACAGCTTCCCACAAGCCGTATGCACGCTCCGGGTGGAACTCTGGAACGCAAGGTTGCACAGGGCTTTGAGGTACTTGAAGTAGAAAAAGGCACATGGACAGAGGCCATCTTTGCCAAGAAAAAGGAGCCAGTGATGAAGCTGCGCTGCAACGTTGATGTTCAGTACGACGAGGATGGTAACATCATCCAGAAGGAGGACGAGGACCTTGATGAAGACCGCGACATAGATCGCGATGATGATTCTTCAGATGACACATTCTACTCATCCTATGCCGCCGAGGCTGAGGTGAAGGAAGAAGACGAAGAAGGCTTCCCCGTTGAAGAATAATTGATTATATCATTTTACACTGATATTAATATAAGGATATACCATAAACCTTAAAACCATGAAAAAGATTTTTATTTTTGCTTTTATGTTTGTTGCGACATGCTTTGTGTCATGTAACAAACAAACTCAAGCTGGTGACTCTGCTGCAGACAGCACATCAGTAGAGGTGTTACAGGAGGAGGAAATTGACAGGATGTCCTCACTCATTAATGAAGTTTCTTCTTGCATCGATTCCATCCAGATACAGGAGAACTTAATATTCAATGCCAAGGAGGGCACAACGGATAGGGAGAAGATGCTGATACAACTCCGTAGTCTGAAGGACCTGCTTGCTCGTAAGCAGAGCCAGATTAATGCTCTGACTGCTGAAAAAGACAACATCTCTGCTTCTTCTAAGAAGACCATACAGAATCTGCAGAAGATGGTTGACTTCATCAGTGCACAGCTTGCAGAAAAAACAAAGCAAGTTGAATCTCTTGAGTTGGCAGTTCAGAATAAGGATGCCAAGATAGATGAACTCCGCTATGGTCTCAATGAATTGTCCAAGGAATCGGAGTATCTGAAAGAGCAGAACTATCAGCAGGATAGAGAGATGAACAGAGTTTACTATATTGTAGCATCGAAAAATGAACTCAAGGATTTAGGTCTGCTCAAGACAAAAGCCCTCAGTAAGAAGGTGTTGAGCGAGAATATCGATAAGAACCTCTTCAAGGTTGCAGACAAACGTAGCTTGAAGACTATTGCTATTGACGACAAGGATGCTAAGGTGCTCACCAACAATCCAGAGAGTTCATACACGATTACAAAGAACGGTGATGGTACAGCAACTCTTGAAATCACTGATGCAGAGAAGTTCTGGGCTATCTCACCATATCTTATAATACAAAAGTAATAACACAATTAACTATATCTATTAAAAACACTTTATTATGAAGAAAGTATTTTTATTGCTTGCTGGTGCGTTGAGTTTAAACACAGCAGTTATGGCACAGAGTAATGACGAATCAAAGTACATTCGTAACTCACTTTACATGCTGAAGCTGGACAAGGCTGCAGAAAATTCAGAGTATGCTCATGCTTTCGAAGTCATGAACAAGACTTTTGACGGAATTGACTTTGCTAAGCGTTATGAGCGTTACAACGATTTCTCTCTTGCTGAAGGTCGTCATATTGACTGGACAAAGGTTCCTACTGCTACAGCAGAAGAAATGGATGCTATTGAGAAGGAGTCAAAGAAGGATGTGCTGATTAAGGAGCAACTTAAGAAAATGGGTATTAAGGTTGACCCTATCGCAGAACGTGAATATGCTGCGCGTCTTCTGAAATACTTCAACGAAAACAAATTTGGTAACCAACTGGTTGCTAAATGGCATCTCCCTGCTGGTGCTGATACAAAGAAAGTTTCTAAATGGGATGATCAACTGGCAGTGATTATGGAACTTGGTATGAAGGGCCTAAGTGAAGAAGATCGTGCAAATGCAAAGGCTAGTGAAAATCTCATTAATGCCTGCGCAAATTCAGAGAGCAAGCTGCTTAATACAAGTTATGTTTGTGTTAACGACTACCGTATGTTGACTGCTCAGGAAAGAAGTGCAACTGCAATTGCTATTGCAGAAGTTACCGTACAGTTCCTGCCCGGTCCTGCAAAGCTTGCTGGTCAGGCTGCTGTAACAGCTGCAAAGATTGCCGCTGATAAGATTAAGGGTTATTTCGTAAAGACAAATGCTTATTTGTTCAAGTTGGATTGGGATGATGCAAAGCGTGACCAATTCTATGCTGATTATTGGAGTGGTAAGGAAGCTAAGTTTAATTCTGATGCTAACTATCAGTTGAAGTATGTTGGTAAGTCTTCAAAAACTGCTGGTGCTGGTATGACAATGAAGGCAGCAAAGGTTGACGAGTTGACTGCCCGTGGTGCAATCCGTGCTACAGATGCAGCTATAGCAGCCCTTCAGCGTGACCATGAGGATTTCCGTCCTATGTGCTCACTCCATGAGGAGGATGGTCAACTCGTTGCCTATATTGGTAAGAAGGAAGGTGTCAAGGACGGTGATAAGTTTGACGTCTTCAATCCAGTGGAAGAAAAGGACAAGAGCATCACTTGGAAGAAGGTTGGTACCATCAAGGTTATGAAGAAGAGTGTATGGGATAACAGAGAAGGTGCTGGTCAGACTATCGAGGGTGAAGCTCAGGATGATGAAGCAAAAGAAGATGCACCAGCTCTTAAGTACACAATCTTCGACGGCAAGCCCAGTAAGAAGATTTATGAGGGATGCATGATTCGTCTTGCAAAGTAATATTATTAATTCATTAGTTATAAGCATAAGGGACTTTAGTATTTAATGGTTCCTTATGCTTTCAACTCTTTTAATTGAAGAATGTTATGAAAAAGTATTTTTTTGCATTTTTAATGCTATTCACTTTCACGGTTGCCGCCAATGCTCAGAAGAAAGCAGTTGTTGGCTACGACTATGAACTGAGCCTAGCACAAGAAAATGTTGCGGCTACATCTGGCTTCAAGGTTTTCAAGGTATGGAGCTATGGCAAGAAGAGAGAGTTGCTTACAAAGGATATCTGCATGCGTAATGCAGTTCATGGTTTGTTATTCAAGGGCCTGGCAGCAGCAGATGTTGGTACTCAGGGTAACTTCCCGGCTTTGTGTCCAGAAGGCTATGATGCTCATCAGGAGTATTTTGATGGCTTCTTTGAGTCTGGTGACTACAGACAGTTTGTTCAGATGACGAGCAAAGGTGCTATGCAAGCTGGAGATGTCGTGAAAGCTAACAAGCAGTGGAAGGTTGGTCTGTTGGTTCAGGTCAACGTAAATGCCCTTCGCAAGCGTCTTGAAGCTGATGGTATTCTACAAGGTGCAAGAGGCATTTTCTCTCGCTAAGAGAATGATTTACAAACTAATTATTGATTGAAAGATGAAAAAAATTATTTTCAGTATTCTGGCATTCACTTTTATAAGTCTTGCATCATTTGCTCAGCAGGCAGCAATGCCTACAATTATCGTATTCCCCTCAGACGCGTGGATGAACGATCACGGATATATGCGTACTTTTGATAATGATGGTGAAACGGAATATATTCCCAGATATAATGATGCATTCGTGCAGACACATGAAATGGGAACTGTTATTCAGGCACTACAAAAAGTTTTTGAAGAACGCAAGTTTGAACATGAGGACCTCCAAAGTCTTCTTAAGGACATGAAACGCGAACGTGCAGAAGAACTTGCCAATGCGGCTGACGGTGACGCAGCTGAGAAGGGTGCGATGGATGAGCTGATGCAGCAGGCGCGTCCTGATATCCGTGTAGATGTATTTTACGCAGTACAACCTGTTGGTCCGAGAAAGAACATTAGTTTTACACTAAAGGCTGTTGATGCATACACTTCGGAGCAGGTAGCTGCAACGGAAGGTTCTATACAGATGACAATGGATCCTATTGACCTTGCAATGCGTAAGGCTGTTGCTGGCAATTGTGATGATTTCTGTCAGCAGATGATTGATTACTTCCTTGACCTTCGTGACAACGGACGTAAAATTAATGTTATATTCCGTGCCGCAAAAGGTTCTGGCATCAATTTCATCAAAGATGAGATTGGCGACGATGAAGATACTTATGATGAATTCCTCTATGGCTGGATGAAAAAGCATGCAGTAAACAGTGCTTGCAAGAAAGGACGTAAGTCTGCCAATATGGTGGAATTCAAGGCCGTGCGCATACCATTCTTCGATGCTGAAGGTGAACCTATTGAGGCTGAAGACTGGGCTAAGGGAATTAGAAAGGCTTTCAAGGCTGAAACCGGCATTAAAGTCGCTAAAGGTCAGGGCAATACACTCGGACGTGTGAATTTCTTGGTTGGTCAGGAATAAGGAGAGTATTAATTAACGTACAAGACTACAATTATGAAAATCAAACAATTTCTTATAGCAGTTTCGTTGTTATTGGGCTCATTAACTGCTTCTGCGCAGATTATGATTTCACCAGTATATGATGCTGCGATTGACGGATTGAATGAAAATAACGTATCCATTCTGAATGGTCGTCTGCAGAGTTTGATTTCTTCCATGGGCATGGTAAGTGGCTATGGTGGTCGCTTTGTACTTGCCTGCAAAGTTGCTGCTCTGCAACGCGAGGTTTCCGGAACAAAGTTGATACAGCATCTTGAGGTATCATTTGCTATCGGAGATAACATGAGCGATATTTGCTTTGGTTCTACAACAACCGAATGCATAGGTATCGGAAATACTGAGCAGCAGGCAATGACCAGCGCACTGAAGAACATCAAGGCTAACAAGCAATTGAAGGACCTTGTTGCTACAAGCAAGGAGCGCATCATTGACTATTATAACCAGAATGGTCCTGCTATCATCCAGAAAGCAAAGGGACTTGTGACCGCTCATAAGTGGGAGGAAGCTCTTTACGAACTTTCAGCAATTCCACAGGAATGCGCTTGCTATCCCGAGGCATTGGCTATGATGGAGGCAACCTATAGCAACCACATCAACCACGATGCTATGCAGGTGCTGAATGAGGCTCAAGCCATTTGGAGCGCAGATCCAAATCCAGGTCCAGCAGCAGAGCAGGCAATGTCAATCCTTTCCACTATTGACACATCTGCCCAGTGCTACCCACAGGCAAAGGCTCTGATGGATAAGATTTCTAAGCGCGTACAAAGTGTCACTGACCAGGAGCGTCGCAACGAACAGGAAATGGAGCGTGCACGTCTGAAAGTAGCTGAATCGGTTGCTAAGGCACGTATCAATGCTTGTCGTGATGTGGCTGTGGCATATGCTCGTCGTACTGTAGTTGTTCATAATCATTATCGTACTTGGTGGTAATGAAAAGGTTGGCAATAAGCATGTTTATGTTACTATCCTGTGCGTATCAAGTGTATGCACAGGATAGTTTCGCCAATCCTTTGACCTTTACTTATGAGATAGAATATTCTTCAGAATATACAGATTCCATAGTATCTCCGTCAACAACAAGGGTTGAAGTGAAGTATGACATAAACACGCGAACCTCAATTTGTCGCATATTATATAATGGAGAACTGAAATATTCAGGGAGAATCCTTGACAGTCGTCTTGAACGTGACAGACAGACGTTTGTGCTTGAAAAGTATTTTTCCAACAAATACAACGCCTGCCTTCTCATTGCTAAGGAGTCAACGGAGATTAGCGACACTAAAGTGGGGATGATTTATTATGCCAATCAGAATGAAGACCCAGCATCCGAGAAAACTTGCTATTGCCTGTTTCTTAAGGATGTAGATGAGATTAATAGGGTTGTGAATTTTAAAGAATTACAATTATGAGAAGAATTGCTTTATTAATGTTGGCTTTTATCGCTCTTGCGATGCCTGCCAACGCTCAGCAAAAAGTATTGTATAAGAATACTGTAAGACTCTTGAATGTTGAGCACGATGGTTCAGTGACACTGCGCGTTACAGGATTTGGCCGTAATCGCAAGGATGCAAAGGAACAGGCAATGAAGAATGCTGTATATACTGTACTCTTCGAAGGCGTTAAGGATGGCTACAAAGGTGGCAATCCTAAACCTATGATAGAAGAAAAGGATGCCCGTAAAAAGTATGAGAGCTATTTTGACAGATTCTTTGTAGATGGTGGCGATTATCAAGAATATGTATCTCTTGATGATACGAGAAAACGTTCTGCCAATAAGAATACAACAAAGATTGGTAAGGGCTATGAAATGACAATCCGTGTATTGTCTCCACAACTGAAGAGTAGGCTCAGGCAAGATAATATCTTACATTGATTTTATTGGTTTTGCAGGTTTGTTCCTGCAAGTATTTATAGGAAGAGGGTGCTCAGGAGGGGCATCCTCTTCTTCTGAATTCGGAGCAGGTGATGGCGGTGGCAATGGCAACGTTCAGGCTCTCTACAGTCTGGCTGTCGGCAGGGTAGGGAGGGATGTATAGTCGGCGATTGACCAGTCGGGCTACTTCTGCAGATACTCCTTTCCCTTCATTGCCCATTATGATGATTCCTGATGACGAGAGTTGCTGATTGTAAATATTGTCACCGTCGAGGAATGTTCCATAGATGGTAACATCGGTGTGCTGTAGTTCTTCAGCAAGGTTGATGTAGTGGACATTTACTCGTGCCAGTGCTCCCATTGTTGCCTGTGTGGCTTTGGGATTGAAGATGTCGGCACTGTCAAGAGAACAAAAAACATGATGGATGCCAAACCAATCTGCCAGTCGCACTATGGTGCCCATATTGCCAGGGTCCTGCACACCGTCGAGAGCAAGTGTGAGCTCGTTTTTTGCCACGTCGGCAAGTGTTGCCTCTGCTTTGGGCAAAGGGAACAGTGCAAGCACAGATTGCGGATGTTGCAGCAAACTGGCGCGTCGCAGTTCCTCTTCATCCACAGTGTCATAGGAAATGTTTCCTAAGAGGTGGGAATGTGCCTTCAGCCATTCGCTTGTGGCAGCGATATAAGTAGGTTGCATGGTAGTGAGAAGTTCGCCCACCAACTTGTGTCCCTCTGCCACAAAGAGACCTTCTTCCAGTCTGTTTTTTTTGCGTTCCAGACCGTGTATTTGCTTTATGCGTGCCTTGCTAATCATATTCTCGGCAAAATTACAAAATAAATGGTAAATGGTAAATGGTAAATAGTAAATTATTTTTTATCTTTGTCATGTGAAATGCCGTCGTGCTCTTCTACACGTAGTGTTATTGCTGTCTTTATTGCTTGAGATGGCAAGTTGTAGTGTGTCCCGATTCATACCAGAGAATGAGCATTTGCTTAATGATGTCAAGATACATTCTACCGATAAGGCAGTGTCAACATCGCAGATGCAAGGCTATGTGTTGCAGCACCCCAATTCACGATGGTTCAGTCTTGTTAAGGTTCCTATGGGACCGTACCTTATGAGCGGTCGTGATACAACAAAGCGTATCAACCGTTTCCTGCAGCGTGTGGGACAGGCTCCTGTAATCTACGATCAGACTAAGGCAATGAAGACGCGCAGCAATATGGAGGCTGCTGTCCGTAATATGGGATTCCTTGGGGCTCATGTTGATTTGCTTGAGCGCAAGAAGAGTTTCAAACTGAATGCTTTGTATGATATTCAGACAGGTCCACGCTATCATGTACGCGACCTTGAATTCATTATCCCCGATAGTGCCCTGCAGGTGTATCTTGACAGTGCCTCTGCCGAATCAAATCTTTATCGTGGAATGCCCTTTGACCTTAATGTGCTTGATGCAGAGCGCAGTCGTATCAACCGTCTGCTACGCAACAAAGGCTATTATAGATTTAATAAGGAATACATCCGTTTTGAGGCAGACACCACACTTGGCAACAATCTGGTTTCGCTTGCAATGATAATAGATAATGCCATAGTGCCAGGTGGGGCCAGTCGTGCACCGCATCAGCAATACCATTTTGATGATGTTAATTTCCAGCAGGATAGTACCAGTAGAAATCTGTTGCGTAAGAATGTGCTGAGGGTTAAGAATGCTATTCGGGAAGGCTCATTATATAGCGACCAGCAGGTGCAACAGACATACAGCAACCTCTCCTCTTTGGGAGCTGTGATGAATTCAAATGTTGCAATAACACCAGATGAGAAAGATAGCACAAAACTTGATGCACTGGTGTCTGTGACCACCAACAAGCCCCATGCCTTCAACTTAGAGGTGGAGGGTACGAACTCAGCTGGTGACCTTGGTGCAGCAGTGGTATTGTCTTACCAGAACAGGAACCTGTTCCGAGGTTCAGAATTGCTGAATGTAAAGCTGCGTGGTGCATTTGAGGCCATCAAGGGATTGGAAGGCTATGAGAACCAGAACTATTTGGAGTTTGGTGCAGAGGTATCACTGGCATTCCCCGATTTCAAGTTGCCAGGCATCAGTCGTGATTTCCGTCGCAGCAGCAATGCCACGAGTGAGATTTCTGTGATGTATGACAACCAGAACCGTCCAGAGTTCCATCGCCGATTAGTGTCAGCAACATGGCGTTACCGCTGGAGTCAACAGAATCGCCAGCGTCAGCACAGAATAGACCTGCTTGATTTGAACTATGTGTTCATGCCCTGGATATCAAGGACTTTCCGTGCCGACTATCTTGACAATGCCACATCCCGTAATGCCATTCTCCGCTACAACTATGAGGACCTCTTCATTATGAAGTGGGGCTACACGTTCAGCTATACCTCTCAGCCGCTTTCAGGAGCCACTGGTAACTATGGCACAAATGCCTACAGCATACGTCTGAATGTGGAGACAGCAGGTAATCTGCTTTATGGACTGACGACATTGATGCATACCAACAGGAATAGTCAGAACCAGTACACACTCTTCAATATTGCCTATGCTCAGTATGCCAAGGGAGACTTTGACTTCTCCAAGAGTTTCCGCATAACCCCAGACCATTCCTTGTCGTTGCACTTCGGTTTGGGCTTGGCAATCCCTTATGGCAACAGCAGTATCTTACCTTATGAAAAGCGATATTTCAGTGGTGGTGCCAACAGTGTCCGTGGTTGGTCTGTACGCGGCTTAGGTCCTGGCTCGTTTAAGGGACAGGATGGACGTATAGACTTCATCAACCAGACTGGTGACATCAAATTGGATATGAACTTGGAGTACCGCTCACATCTGTTCTGGAAGATTGACGGAGCAGCATTTATTGATGCTGGTAACATCTGGACTATCCGTGACTATGCCGACCAACCTGGAGGACAGTTCCGCTTTGACAAGTTCTGGCGGCAGATAGCAGCTTCTTACGGATTGGGTATCAGACTCAACTTCAACTTCTTTATCCTCCGTCTTGATGGAGGTATGAAGGCCGTGAATCCTGCTTATAGTGATGCACGTCACCATTTCCCCATTATTCATCCACGCTTCAAGCGCGACTTCTCTCTGCACTTTGCTGTGGGACTGCCGTTCTGATTCTGGTTTAGTAGCTTAGTAGTTTAATAGCTTAGTAGCTTAATAGCTTAGTAGTTTAATGGTTTAAGGGTTTAAGAGTTAGGGTGGGTGATGAAAAAACCCCTTCATCGTATGATGAAGAGGTCTCTCTTGTACGCCCTCAGGGGCTCGAACCCTGGACCCATTGATTAAGAGTCAATTGCTCTACCAACTGAGCTAAGGACGCATCGTTTCTTGTTTGCGAGTGCAAAGGTAATGCAATTTTGGTAATCCACCAAACGTTTTCGGAAAAAAGTTAGTTTAAATGCCGTTTTTTCTATATCATAGGTGGGCAAACCATTCTATTTGTAGTCCTCTGGCACGAAAGTGCAGTCAATTAGTGGCTTTTTTGTTGCCTCAGAATAGTAAACGTAGTGAAAGTTGATATTGTGGTCTTTATGAGGCTTCAGTGTGAGTGAGTTACGCAGGTTCTCCAGCAGTTTCTGTTTGAACTCATCAGCAGGGAGAATCTGCTCGTCAATCTCATTGCTCATGGTATAGAAATAGGTGAGCACTTGTGTGTCCCTGTCGTAGCTCATGCTGTCAAATGATGTGTAATAATCAAGTCTCTTTGGTGCTTCCTTCGTGTTGAAATGCTCAGTTTCAGCTATCAGCCTCTCGTCGAAAGTCTGCTTGTGACATGCCGTGAAAAGAACAGTCGCAACGATGAATAAGAATGCCTTTTTCATTTTATTTCAGAATGTTATATTTTAGCGGGTGCAAAGATAAGTATTATCTTGATATAAATCAAGAAAACTGCGAGGGATTATTATATTGTTCATTTTAGGAATGATATTTATTATAAAATATGTAATTTTGTACTGTCAAATTAAGACAAAGAATAGAACTTTATACAAATTTAATTTTAAGGTAAAAGATTATGAACGAAAAAGTAGGTACAATCGCAGGCCAGATCTGGAATGCATTGAACGAGAACGGTGCTCTGAACACCAAGGACCTGAAGAAGGCCGCTAAGGTTAAGAACGACAAGGACCTTTTCCTGGGTCTCGGTTGGTTGCTCCGCGAGGACAAGGTTGCCCTCACAGAGGTTGAGAAGGACATCGTTGTAGCTCTGAACTAATATTCCTACATTAGTTTATTTCCAATAAACGTCTCGGATTTCATGGTCCGAGGCGTTTTTTTTGTGTTCTCTTCCCATTTTTCAATTCCCAATTTTCAATTTTCAATTTATTTTAATATATTTGCACAAATTTTAGTACATGCAAAGGAATATCCGCAACTTCTGCATCATTGCACATATTGACCATGGAAAATCTACCTTGGCCGACCGCTTGTTGGAATATACAAATACCATCAAAGTGACGGAAGGGCAGATGCTTGACGATATGGACCTTGAGAAGGAGCGCGGCATCACCATCAAGAGTCACGCCATCCAGATGGAATACAAGCGTGACGGACAGACATACATTCTGAACCTTATTGACACACCGGGACACGTTGACTTCTCTTATGAGGTCAGTCGTTCCATTGCTGCCTGTGAGGGAGCCTTGCTAGTGGTGGATGCTACTCAGGGAGTACAGGCACAGACCATTTCCAATCTTTACATGGCTATTGATCACGACCTGGAGATAATCCCTGTTGTGAACAAGTGCGATATGCCCAATGCCATGCCGGAGGAGGTTGAGGACGAAATTGTGGACCTCATAGGTTGCAAGCATGAGGATATCATCCGTGCCAGTGCCAGAACAGGGCAGGGCGTAGAGGAGATATTGAATGCCGTTGTTGACCGTATTGCTCCACCCAGTGGTGATGAGAATGCACCGTTGCAGGCCCTCATCTTTGACTCTGTGTTCAATCCCTTCCGAGGCATTATTGCATATTTCAAGATTGTGAACGGAAGCATCAAGAGCGGAGAGCAGGTGCAGTTCATCAATACCGGCAAGGAATATAAGGCCGATGAGATAGGAATCCTGAAGATGGACATGGTGCCTAAACAGGTGCTCCATTGTGGAAATGTGGGATATATTGTGTCAGGAATCAAGACTGCTACAGAAGTCAAGGTGGGCGATACTATCACCTCTCTTGCCAACCCCACAAAAGAAGCCATAGCAGGTTTCGAGGAAGTGAAGCCAATGGTGTTTGCCGGTGTCTATCCCATTGAGACGGAGGACTTTGAAAACCTGCGTGCCTCATTGGAGAAGTTGCAGCTCAACGATGCCTCACTGACATTCCAACCAGAATCATCAGTAGCTCTGGGCTTTGGTTTCCGTTGTGGCTTCCTCGGATTGCTACACATGGAAATTGTGCAGGAGAGACTCGACCGTGAGTTCAATATGGATGTCATCACCACTGTGCCCAATGTGTCATATATGGTTTACGACAAGCAGGGTGAGGTGAAGGAAGTCCATAATCCAGCGGGAATGCCAGAGCCAACACTCATCGACCACATTGAAGAACCATACATCCATGCTTCTGTCATCACCACCGCCAACTTCATCGGACCCATCATGACCCTGTGTCTGGGCAAACGTGGTGAGTTGCTGAAGCAGGACTTCATCAGCGGCAACCGTGTGGAATTGCAATACGCAATGCCGCTTGGTGAGATAGTGATAGACTTCTATGACAAACTGAAATCCATATCCAAGGGTTACGCTTCATTTGACTATCATCAGGACGGTTTCCGTCCCTCAAAGTTGGTGAAGTTGGACATCCTGTTGAATGGAGAACCTGTTGATGCACTCAGTACGCTGACACATGTTGACAACTCCGTTGACTTTGGTCGCCGTATGTGTGAAAAGCTCAAGGACCTGTTGCCTCGTCAGCAGTTTGACATTGCCATACAGGCAGCCATCGGTGCCAAGATTATAGCACGCGAAACAGTAAAGCAGGTGCGCAAGGATGTGCTGGCAAAGTGCTATGGTGGTGATGTCAGCCGTAAGCGCAAGTTGTTGGAGAAGCAGAAGAAGGGAAAGAAACGCATGAAGCAGATAGGCAATGTGCAAGTGCCTCAGAAAGCCTTCCTTGCCGTGCTGAAACTAGACTGATAATGTTATACCCATGATAAACACCACGCGAGACGTAGCAAGAGAGATTGCCCGCCTTTATTGCAAGATGAGTCCAATGGGCGTTGATGTACTTTCGCAGATACTTGTACCAATCAAGCTGCAGAAGGGAGACATTGTTTTGCCCGAGGGTGAAATCTGCCGCGCGATGTATTTTGTTGACAAGGGTATGGTGCGCCAGTTCTATTATAAGAACGGTAAGGATGTCACCGAGCATTTCTCTTTTGAAGGTCGCATAGTCTTCTGCATTGAAAGTTTTCTGAAGCAGGAACCCAGCCGACTTATAGTTGAGGCTTTGGAGAATACCGTTCTCTATGCCATTCCCTATGAAGCATGGCACATATCCATGTTGCAGAATCAGGAGATGGAGATGCTTTATCGTAAGATTTTGGAGCACGCTCTCATCAGCAGTCAGGAACATGCCGACTCACAGCGCTTTGAGAATGCTGCTGAGCGCTATGCCCGTTTGTTGGAGACCAAGCCTGAAATCATCCTCCGAGCCCCAATGCTCCATATAGCATCCTTCTTGCAGATGACACCTGAAACACTCAGCCGAGTCCGTTCAGCAGAATACAAAAAAGGTTGACCTTCCCGTCAACCTTTATTATTTATTATCTATTATTTATTATCTATTATTTCTTCTTCTTTTCATCAGATTTCTTTATTTTCTCTGCCACTTCAGGCTTAATCTTGTAGCGCTTGTTCAGAGCCTTCACCACTTCAGCCGTAATGTCATACTTGGGATTTGCCAGTAGTATATTGTCGCCAGCCTTAGCCATAATGAAGTCGTACTTCTTAGTCTTGTTGTACTGCTTCAGGAACTTCTGAATAGAGTCGCGCATCTCCTCGTTGTACTTAGCCTGCTCTTCCATGAAAGAAGCTTGCAAACGTTCCGACAACTCCTGCATGGCCTGCTGCTCAGTTTGCAGCGACTGTTGTGCACGAGTCAGCTCTTCCTGACTTGTGAAGCCGTTTGACTCATATTTCTTCTGCATTGCTGCTGCGTGCTGCTCCAGAGTGCGCTGTTTGCCAGTCAGGGTGCGCTGAATGTTCTCACCCTCCACGTTTGCCAGCTCGGTATAGTCCTTGCAGAACTGGTACTGCGACATCAGAGTGTCAATCTCCACGTAAGCAATCTTCAGTTCCTTCGGCTCTTCCTGTTCTGTGACAACCTTTGTTTCCTCTTCAGCTTTTTTGTCACAACTGGTTAAACCCACAAACCCTGCAACGAGGGCCATCAAATAAATCTTTTTCATCTTTATCTATTATCTATTATCTATCATTTATCATTTATCATCTCTCACCTCTTACCTCTTACCTCTTACCTCTCACCTCTTACTTCTCTTCTTCCTCTCCATCGCATCCATGCTCTGAACACAATGAATGCCACGGCGGCGCATTTCCTTGCTTTGTCCTATGTGCTGACTGCGGAATTCACCACCACGAAGCCATATATTCACCGTCAGCAGCAACATAGCCACTGCCAGCAGTACAAATATTATGAGAGCGAGTTTCAGCATATCGGAGGACAAAGGTACAAAGTAAAGTAAAAAGTAAAAAAGTAAAAAGTAAAAATTGTATTAGTTTTATGCTTTTTTAACGGCTTGCAGATATACGAAAAAGCTTTCGCGCGCGTTATATAATAAAGTAAGCAGAAAAAGATGAAACATTTCGGTCTCCTTCCTCGCATTCTTTTAGCCATTGTGCTGGGCATCGTCTTTGGTCAGTTCCTGCCGATGGGTGGTGTGCGCATATTTGCAACCTTCAATTCCATCTTTGGTCAGTTTCTGTCATTCCTCATTTCCCTGATTATTCTGGGACTGGTGACTCCAGCCATAGCCGATGTGGGACGCACTGCAGGCCGTTTGTTGCTCGCCACAGTGTCCATTGCCTATCTCGATACATTCCTTGCAGCCATGTTGGGCTATGGTGTGGGCATTCTTACATTCCCTTCGCTGATAGGGCAGGGGCTTATGGATGCTCCCATGGAACAGGCGGAGACCATTGCTCCGTACTTCATCATCAACATACCTGTTCTCATCGATGTGGTGACTGCCCTTGTGCTTTCCTTGCTGCTTGGTCTGGGCATTGCTTTCGACCAGGAGGGACTTACAACACTGAAGAGTGCAATGTCAGAGTTCCGTTCCATCATCGGACGTGTAATCAAGAATGTCATCATCCCCTTGCTTCCTCTCTACATCTTCGGCATCTTCCTCATGATGACAGTGACAGGCGAGGCCTATCACATCATTTCAGTCTTTGCAAAGATAATAGTTGTCATCTTCATCCTGCACCTGCTGATTCTGCTCTATGAGTTCTTCATTGCAGGAGCCATTGTGAAGAAGAATCCCTTCCGTCTTTTGTGGAATATGCTGCCGGCATACATGACAGCCTTGGGCACATCGTCCAGTGCAGCCACCATTCCCGTTACCTTTAAGCAGACACAGCAAAATGGTGTTTCCGACGATATTGCAGGTTTCACTGTTCCCCTGTGTGCCACCATCCACATGTCTGGCTCGGCAATGAAGATTACCACATGTGCCCTCACCATCTGTCTGATGACTGGCATGCCTCACGATGCAGCCACTTTCATCCATTTCACATTGATGCTGGGCATTGTCATGGTGGCAGCTCCTGGAGTACCTGGAGGCAGCATCATGGCAGCTCTTGGAGTACTGGCAAGCATACTGCATTTCGATGCCGACCAGCAGGCCCTCATGATTGCCCTCTACATTGCTATGGACTCTTTCGGCACTGCCTGCAATGTCACTGGCGACGGTGCCATAGCCCTCATTGTAGATAAATACTATCGCAAAAAGGAGTAATTTCCCCTCTCGGTATTTCATTTTTAAGGCCGATTTTATACCTTTGTACAGAATTAACATAAAAACAAAAGAATATGAGCGAAACAATGCTGAAACCCAAGAGTGTGTTTGACTGCTTTGCACAGGTCAACAAAGTGCCTCGTCCCTCAAAGCGCGAGGAAAAGATGATAGACTTCCTGCTCGATTATGGTAAGAGTCTGGGACTGGAAACCCGTCGTGATGAGGCTGGCAATGTCATCATCCGCAAGCCAGCCACAGCAGGTATGGAAGATAAGCCCACAGTAATTCTTCAAAGCCACATGGATATGGTGTGTGAGAAAAATGCCGACCGTGAGTTTGACTTTGACCGTGATGCCATAGAGACATATATTGATGGTGAATGGATGAAGGCCAAGGGCACTACACTGGGAGCCGACGATGGTATTGGTGTGGCTATGGAGATGGCTATTCTGGCCGACAACAGCATCAAGCACGGTCCTCTGGAGTGTGTCTTTACTCGTGACGAGGAGACTGGTCTGACAGGTGCTGAAGGCATGGGCTCAGACTTCATGACAGGCAAGTACCTCATCAACCTCGACTCTGAGGATGAAGGTGAAATCTTTGTGTCATGTGCTGGTGGATGCCGTACCACTGCCACCTTCCACTACGAGGAACAGCCTGCTCCCAATGGTCAGTTCTTTGTATCGCTTTGCATAAAGGGCCTTACTGGCGGTCATTCTGGTGACGACATTGATAAGAAACGTGCCAATGCCAACAAACTGCTGGCTCGCTTCCTGTATATGGAGCTGAAGAAGATGCCAGTGCTGATTGCCGACATTCAGGCTGGTGGTCTTCACAATGCCATTCCTCGTGAGGCTCGTGCCACCATTGCCATTCCTGTTGCCATGAAGGAGACCATCCGTGTTGACTGGAATCTCTTTGCTGCCGATGTTGAGGAGGAATACCGTGTTACTGAGCCCACCATAGAGTTCCTGCTTGAGACTGCCGATGCCACTCCAGTGGTTGTTGACCGTCAGACAAGTCAGCGCCTGATAACAGCCCTGCAGGGTGTTGTCAATGGTGTCTTTGCTATGTCTCAGGATATTGCCCTCGTGGAGACAAGTACCAATCTTGCCAGCATACACATGGTGCCTGAGCGCAAGACCATAGAGATAAACAGCAGTCAGCGCAGCTCTCTGCTCTCTGCCCGTCACAATGTAGCAAATACCTTTGAGGCCATCTTCCAGTTGGCAGGTGCCGACACAGAGACTGGTGAGGGCTATCCTGGTTGGAAACCCAATCCCGACAGTCACCTCCTGAAGGTCGCTGTGGCTGAATACAAGCGTCTGTTTGGCAAGGAACCTATTGTGCGTGGCATACATGCCGGTCTTGAGTGTGGTCTCTTCAGCGAGAAGTATCCTGGCCTTGATATGGTCAGCTTCGGTCCCACTCTCCGTGGTGTCCATTCTCCTGACGAAAAGCTCCTCATCCCCACCGTCCAAATGGTTTGGGATCACCTGCTCGCAATCCTGGCAAACATCTAAGGCCTACCCTGTCCCTCCCAATGGGAGGGGAAGCATATAATGATAATGACATTTAGGAATATAGTATATCGGTTGTTGATAATCCTCCTTCCCTTTGGGGGAGGTTTGGTGGGGGCTTCCTGTGATGATTATGATAGCTGGACGACAAGCCCTGCGGCACACTTGACATTGTCGGCAGACACTGTAGCCTTTGACACCATAATCACCAAGCAAGGCTCGGCAACAAAGACACTGATAGCCTTCAACCACAATGACAAAGGTCTCCGCATCAGTCGTGTGGCTCTGGCTCAGGGTGCAGCATCACATTTCCGTGTGAATGTTGACGGACAGTATCTTTCAGGAGGAGTAGGGGAGGACTTTGAGGTGCGTCGCAAGGACAGCATCTATGTCCGCATAGAAGTCACTCTGCCCGATGAAGACAGTGATGACATCCGTGAGTTCAAGGATGAACTGCAATTCACTCTTGAAAGTGGAGTACAGCAGAAGGTGGTGCTCACAGCCTCTGGTCTTGATGTCATCATCCTGAAGGGAGAAACAATAACATCTGACCGCACTCTCGATGCCAAACGTCCTTATGTCATCTATGACTCTCTGGTGGTGGCTCCTGGTGTCAAGCTCACACTGCCCGAGGGCTGCACACTCATGTTCCACGACCAGACGTCCCTGCTTGTTCATGGCACTCTGGTGGCTAATGGCACTCTTGCCAAACCTGTGACATTCCGTGGTGACCGCACAGACCGTATGTTCCCTTATCTGCCCTATGACAATACTCCCAACCGCTGGGGAGGCATACACTTCTTTGCCGACAGCAAGGATAATGAACTGACACAGTGCGACATACACAGTGGTGCCTATGGTGTGATTTGTGACAGCACAGCCCTCAACGAGGACAGCGATGCTCTGCTCCTGATGTACGACTGTGTGGTGCATAATATTGGTGGACCTGGTCTCACATTCACTCATTGCCGCACACAGGTCACTGGCACTCAGATTAGCAACACTCTGGGTCGCTGTGTTGACATAGAAGGTGGAGCACATACCTTCATCCACTGCACCATTGCTCAGTTCTATCCCCTCTCTGCCCAGCGTGGCGATGCCTTGTATATGGCTGACATGGAGGGCACAGACATCTATCGTCCGCTCCTCTGGTGCTACTTCATCAACTGTGTCATCACTGGATATGCCGATGATGTCATAATGGGAAACCTCTCCGAGAACACCTTCCCAGATGCTGATTTCCTGTTCCAGAACTCCCTGCTGCGTACTGTCTTTACAGATGACAGTCGATTCCAAGGCATCATCTATGACAACCCAGACAGTCTGGAGGTGAGCGGTAAGGATCACTTCATGCTCTTTGATACAGAGAACTTCCTCTATGATTTCACCCCTGACTCGCTGTCTGCAATTCGCGGTTTGGCCGATTCCGAGTACAGCAAACTCTTCCCAATAGACCGTAAGGGCATTTCCCGCCTTGCCGATGGAGAGCCTGATGCCGGAGCCTATGAGTATGTCAAACCCTAATATTTTGCTGCAATGATTCGTCAGTGCTTCATCATTTTCGGTTGCTTGGCCCTGGGCGAACTGGTGGTATGGCTCACGGGCATCACCATTCCCAGCAGCATCATCGGAATGCTCCTGTTGGCGGCTCTGTTGCAGATGAAGGTAATAAAACTGGAGTGGGTGAAGGGTATGTCCGACTTCCTCATCTCCAACATGGGTTTCTTCTTTGTGCCGCCAGGTGTGGCTCTGATGCTCTACCTCGACCTTATAAAGGCTGAGTTCCTGCCCATAGCAGTGGCAACGGTGGTCAGCACAGTCCTCGTCCTCATTGTCACCGGCTGGACTCACCAGAAGATAAAAGTGAAAGATGATAAATGATAGATAATAAATGATAAATGATAAATAAAATGGAACTCCTCCAGAACCACATAATCCTCTTGGCACTGACGTTCGGCATATTCTATGCTGCCCGCCAGTTGCAGAAGTGGACAGGCTGGATAGTGCTCAACCCCATTCTCGTCACCATCATCTTGCTCATTGCCCTGCTGAAACTCACAGGCATCAGCTACGAGACCTATCAGCACGCTGGCAGTTACATCGAGTTCTGGCTCAAACCAGCTATTGTGGCACTGGGAGTACCTCTCTATCAGCACCTTGGACAGATACGCCGTCAGTTCCTTCCCATCTTCCTCTCGCAACTTGCAGGTTGTCTTGTGGGACTTGTCAGTGTGGTTCTCATTGCAAAGGTGATGGGGGCTTCTCGCGAGACCATCATTTCCCTTGCTCCAAAGTCTGTCACCACCCCAATTGCTATGGAGGTCTGTCAGGCTATGGGGGGCATTCCATCACTCACGGCAGCCATTGTGGTCACTGTGGGACTCTTTGGTGCTGTATTCGGCTTCAAGGTGCTGGAGGTGTGGCACATCCGCAACCCCTATTCTCAGGGCCTTAGCATAGGCACTGCCTCACATGCTGTAGGTACCTCACGTGCTATGGAGAAGGGTGAGACCTATGGAGCCTATGCCTCTCTTGGGCTCATTCTAAATGGTCTTCTCACAGCCCTCCTTGCACCCATTGTCCTCAAAATCATTGGCATCTGAATCCCCAATAATATCCCATCCGCTATGTCTATCTTTTCAGTAATAAAGAAAGTCAACCTCTGGAAAACGCTATATTTCAATTTCCGTTATCTCCCCTTCACGAAAGCCATCCATCTGCCAGTTTATATTTACTGGCGCTCCGACCTTTCCAAAATGAGGGGAAAACTCATCATTGATGCTCCTGTTACGGCTGGAATGATAAAGTTTGGAGTTCACAGCTTGGGACATCAAGACTCTTTTTTCAATAGGACCAAGTGGGATGTCAGGGGCACTGTTGTCTTTAAAGGGGAGGCAAGGATAGGAAGAGGCAGCAAAATCTGCGTTGGGAAAGGTGCAACCCTGACCATTGGTGATGGTTTTGACCTCACTGGGGCATCAGAAATCATTTGCCAGAAAGAGATAACCTTTGGCAGTCAATGCCTCTTGTCGTGGGATATCCTCATTATGGATACAGATTTCCACCATGTTCTCAATGGCGAAGACCAGATAATAAACTCCCCCAAGCCCATCACTATCGGCAACCACGTATGGATAGGCTGCAGAAACACTATTCTGAAAGGCGTCTCTGTGGCTGATGACACCATCATTTCTGCCAACTCCACCATCACCCGCAGCATCACTGAGCCCCACTGTGCTGTTGCTGGTCATGGCCGCCACCTCGACATCCTCAAGTCCCCCGTCACCTGGACGCTGTAAAGCCTTCTTCGCAAGCTCACCGTCTTATCGTCATAAGACCTAGACCTTATCGCCACAAGACCTGCGTCTTATGCTCATAGGTTAACTTAATTTATCGCCAAAGGTTAAGTTAACCTATGGCAACAAGTTCTAGAACCTATCGCCATAGGTCCTAGAACCTTTCTACGGAGGGATAGTATCCCTTGGCATGGAGGATTACTAATCCTTCGTGGGATGCGATAGTAACGCGTGAAAACAGGTACCTTACTACCTCAACACCCTTCCAGCCCCGATGAATAAAGGGCTGAACGGGAGGTACCTGCTGCTCAAACAGGTACCTAACAGGTACCTCATAACCTCACTGTCTCTTTAAATGCCTTCAGTTGACACTTAACTTATGAATTATCAATTCATTACAATTTTGATTTCCGAAATGTTTCGGCTTCTTTAAAAATTTTTTGGAAAAGATTCGTGAAGCGCATTGTTGATATTATATCTTTGCAGCGAGAAAAGATAGAGTTGAATAAACCACTAAACATTTATATAAAATCTATAGTAAGGAAAGGGCGAATTGGCATGGTGTTTGTAATATTAAAGATGACGAAGCAAGCCTGAAGAACACGTTTTA
>CACZJU010000020.1 GCA_902781515.1 uncultured Bacteroidales bacterium
AGCCCCCAATATTAACTTTTTAAAACCATTATATCAATGGAAAACAATCTACTCGTGAATGGGCAGACTATGGATTCGTCTGTTCAGGGAATGCTCGCAGCAGAGCAGTTCCTAAGTGACAATTATCTGTTCCGTCGCAATGTGCTGAACGGAAAGATTGAGTTTACCAACAAGCCGGCCGAAGGGGAAACGGCTTCCAGTTTCCGTCCGCTGACACAGGAGGCGCTGAACAGCATCATCCTCCGTGCTAAGCGAGAGGAAGTTGACGAAAATCCGAAGTCGGACATCGTGGAGTACGTCAACTCGGAGGAGATTCCTACGCACAATCCCATCAGGGAGTTCCTCGAAGGACTGCCTGCTTGGGACGGGCACAACCACGTGGCTGACCTCTTCGGACGCCTGCCGGGCATCAGCAGCGAACAACTGTCGTTCCTCAGTATCTGGCTCCGTTCGACTGTAGCTCACTGGCTGCAGATGGACACTCTTCATGGCAACGAGTGTGTGCCTACGCTAATCGGCTCACAGGGTTGTGGAAAGACCACCTTCCTTCGTCGACTTCTGCCTAAGCACCTGCGTCAGTACTATCTCGACCATCTGAATCTCTCGAACAAGTTCGACAAGGATATGGCTCTGACGAACAACCTGCTTGTCAACCTCGACGAACTGGATGCTATCCGTCCCAGTCAGCACGCTGCCCTGAAGCAGACGCTCTCGAAAAGCAAGGTGAACGGACGTCCCATCTTCGGAAAGGCTCAGGAGGACCGTCTGCGCTTCGCCTCCTTCGTGGCTACCACCAACAATCCCCATCCTCTGACTGATGCTACAGGCTCGCGTCGCTACATCTGTCTCCATATTCCACAAGGGCAGTATATTAATAATGTAGGGGACATTGATTACGAGCAGCTTTACGCTCAGGTTCTCCACGAGGTTCGCGAGGAGAAGGCTCCCTACTGGTTCAACAACGATGAGGTGGCTCGAATTCAGCAACTCAACATCGAGTTCACCGAGAAGAAGGACATCGGGGAGATGGTGGCAGCCTGCTTCCGTAAGCCAAAGGAGGGAGAAGTGGCAAATGTGATGAACAGCCAGCAGATGCTGCAAATCATCAATTCGGAGTATCCAAGCCTGAAGGTTGACCATAGTGCGAAGATTCACCTGGCTCGCGCGATGAAGGAATTTGGTTACGAGCAAACAGAGAAGCACCATGTAATCCACTACAAGGTGGTTGTAGCCTTAAAGGCAGCATAGAGTGAGGTTTGGGGGACTTTCGGGTGAGGTTTGAGAGCAAACCTCACCGCCTCCAAGCCTTTATTCATCGGGTCTGGGGGAGGTTGTGAGGTTTTTTCTAACCTAAGGCAATAAGTCCTAAATCTCGCGACGGGAAGCGATAGTAGGGCTTCGGGGGGTAGGGATTAGGAGAGGAGGGAGGAGAGAAGGGAGGCGTGGTGACCAGGAAGGAGAATGTGGTGGTTACCGATGGGATGGGTGAGGAAGTATCGGGCATCCTGTGGATTGGAGAGCTGGACTACGGCTTGCGTGCGGCACAGATTGGGACGAGCCTCGCAGCGCAGCAGCTGGCCTTCTGCAACGAAATGACAGGTGAGGTCGCCAGAAACCTTGAAGAGGGTGACTGGACCTTCGGGCATATAGCCGCGAATGCCTACGCCGATGCCCGATTCGAAGTGTGTATCGAACTCGTAGCGAGTGACCATATCGAGAGGAATGGTGCAGTGGGCAAGCATCATTTCACCCGTTTCAACGTCGATATGGGCAGGATTGCACTGGAAACCGGAGATGCCGAACAGGGAACGCACCACCATCATGGAAAGCATTGCAGGCACATCGCCCTCACAGCCAGCAACCAGACCTTCGGCATTCAGTCTGGCAAGAGCCAGACAACCTGTGTTGTGAAGCACGGAGAGGAGGTCGAAACAGCGTAGCGTGAAGCCTTTCAATTGATACTTATCCACTACCTTACGAAGTGCCTCGTAGATGAGCAAAGCCCCTTCCTTGCCTCCATCGATTTGCGTAGTACCAAGGGCCGTCAGCACTTCATCGAGGGGAATGTCAATGATTTCGATGCCCAGTCGGTTACGAACAGCCTCATAGTCGGTAGCACTGCTGATGAGCCAGTCGGAGGGCTGACCTATTACTCCCAAACGACAGCCTTGCAGTTGCAGACGAGCCTGTTCGAGGCGAATCAAATTTTCGATGCGGCTACCAATGTACTGCGCCGAGCCGTGCAGAATCTCGCCCTGCATGTGGTTCTGCTGCATGAAGGACAGAATCTCCATTGAGGCAGCCAGCGAGTTGCTGGTGCCAGATGTGAGCAGATAGACGGGCTTGCCGCTCTTCTTGATCTGAGGGAGTAGAGACTTGAAAATGCCTTCCGTGCCGCCCGTACGGACATAGATGAGGCTGAGCACAGCCTGACCGTAGTCGGAGAAGTCGGCTCCTCGCAGGTTGTATTCGATATTCAGCGAACTCAGGAAAGCCTGTGTATTGGCAGAAACTGCCTTTTCATCGTGCAATTGTGACGTAAGAGTGTAGATGGAAATGTCTTTCATAGTAAGGTATTTTTTCGTCTCTGCCCTACCCTTTCACTATGCGTTTGATATCGTTGAGCTTGTTGAGGGCTTCGAGAGGTGTAAGGTTGTTGACGTCGAGATTCAGTATTTCATCGCGAACCTGAGCCAGCACTGGGTCATCGAGCTGGAAGAAGCTGAGCTGCACGTTGTCTTCCTTCTTGGTCAGTTGGATGCTGCCGCCCACCTCGCTGTTCTTGGTGGCTTCGAGCTGTTTCAGCACTTGGTCGGCACGCTTCACGATACTTGAAGGCATACCTGCAAGTTTGGCAACATGGATACCGAAGGAGTGTTCACTGCCGCCTCGTTCCAACTTGCGCAGGAAGATGACCTTGCCGTCAATCTCGCGAACGCTGACGTTGAAGTTCTTGATGCGCGAGTAGGTCTGCTGCATTTCGTTCAGCTCGTGGTAATGAGTGGCAAAGAGGGTGCGTGCATGAGCTCGCTGGTTCTCGTGTATGTATTCCACTATAGCCCAAGCGATGCTGATGCCGTCGTAGGTTGAGGTTCCTCGTCCCAATTCATCGAAGATTACCAACGAGCGCGGCGAAAGGTTGTTTAGGATGTTAGAGGCTTCGCTCATCTCCACCATAAAGGTGCTCTCGCCCATAGAGATATTGTCGCTGGCTCCCACACGGGTGAAAATCTTGTCCACCATACCGATGCGGGCACGTTCGGCAGGCACGAAGCAGCCAATCTGTGCCATAAGAGTGATGAGAGCCGTCTGTCTCAGCAGAGCACTCTTACCAGCCATGTTGGGACCAGTGATGATGATTATCTGCTGCGTCTCGTTGTCGAGGAACACATCGTTGGGGATATAGCGCTCGCCCACAGGCATCTGTGTCTCGATGACCGGGTGACGTCCCTGACGAATATCTATGATATAGGAATCGTCAACAACGGGACGAATATAGTTGTGCTCGCGAGCCGAAAGGGCAAAGGAGAGCAGACAGTCGAGCCGCGCTATGAGGTTGGCATTGATTTGTATCTGCGGAGTGTATTCAGCCAACGCAACGACGAGTTCGTTGTAGAGGCGTGTCTCCAAGGCCAGAATCTTGTCCTCAGCCCCCAGAATCTTCTCCTCGTATTCCTTCAGTTCCTGAGTAATGTAACGTTCAGCCTGTGCCAGAGTCTGCTTGCGCACCCACTCGGCAGGCACCTTGTCCTTGAACGTATTCCTAACCTCCAAATAATAGCCGAACACATTGTTATAGCCTATCTTCAGGCTACTTATTCCAGTCCGTTCAGCCTCCTGCTGTTGCAGTTGCAGCAGATAGTTCTTGCCTCCATAGGCAATCTGGCGAAGTTCGTCGAGTTCCAGATTCACACCGTTGGCAATGACGTTACCTTTGTTCACAAGCAATGGTGGGTCGGGCTGAATCTCACGGGCTATGCGTTCACGGATGTTGGCACAGGGACTCAACTGTTCGCCTATCTGACGGATTGTTGGGTCGTCGGCCTGTTCGCAGGCTTGCTTTATTTGTTCAACAGCCTGCAGGGCAACCTTCAGTTGCACCACATCGCGAGGCGAAACACGTCCCACGCTCACCTTAGAGATGATGCGTTCGAGGTCGTTGATGGGATGAAGGTTTTCCTCGATGAAGTCGCGGAAATCCGGTTCACGGAAGTAGTAGTCCACCACATCCAGTCGCTGTTCTATCAGTCGCACATCCTTCAAGGGGAAAGTTATCCAGCGGCGCAGCATACGGGCTCCCATAGGAGTGATGGTCTGGTCAATGACATCGCACAACGACTTTCCCTCTTCGCTCATAGAACCCAGCAGTTCCAGTGAGCGCATTGTGAACTTGTCGAGCCGCACGAAGCGTTCTTCCTCGATGCGTCGCAGGGAAGTGATATGACGAATCTGTATGTGCTGGGTAATCTCCAAGTATTGCAGTATGGCTCCACTGGCTACGATGCCACTCTTCAGATGGTCTATACCGAAGCCCTTCAGGTTCTTAACCTCGAAATGTTTCTTCAGTTTGTTTGTGGCAAACTGCTCGGTAAACACCCAGTCGTCCATTTCAAAGACACAATGACGAGTGCCGAATGAACCTTCGAACTGAGGACGACGTCCCCTTTCGAAGAGCACTTCCTTGGGGGCAAAGTTGTCCATCAGTTTGTCCACGTATTCCGGAGTGCCCTCAGCGGTCAGGAACTCACCAGTAGAGATATCGAGGAAGGCAACACCACAAGTGGCTTTGCCGAAATGTACTGCAGCCAGGAAGTTGTTCTCCTTGTAATTGAGCACATTGTCGCTCATTGCCACACCAGGAGTCACAAGTTCCGTGATACCTCGCTTCACGAGTTTCTTCGTCAGTTTCGGGTCTTCCAACTGATCGCATATGGCAACCCTTCGGCCTGCCCTTATAAGTTTCGGCAAGTATGTATCCAGCGCATGATGTGGGAAGCCCGCCATCTCTGTTGGGTTTTCACCACCGTTGTTCCTCTTAGTAAGGGTAATTCCCAGTATGGCAGAAGCCTCAACTGCATCCTGACAGTAGGTCTCGTAGAAGTCGCCACAGCGGAACAGCAATATCGCGTCCGGATGTTTCGCCTTCAAGTCGAAGAACTGCTTCATCATCGGTGTTAAGCCCTCTGTCTTTGCCATAGCCTTAATTATTTGATTGATTGCTGCCGATGCGCTGGATGGTAGGCTTGATATCGCGAGTGTAGTCTGTGCCCAAAGCCTCTATGCGTCCTTTGGGATTCAGCAGTATGAAGTACGGAAGATTGCGGATGCCGAATTTTCCGACAAGAGGACTTGCCCAACCGCGATGGTCGCAATAGGTGTGCCAATGCAGTGTGTCGCCGCTGTTTTCGTTCTGTTCCCTGTAAGCAAGGTCGAGACTGTAGGTGAGTGCCGACAAACTATCTGGATATTGCTGCAAGGCCTGACGCGTAAAGTAGTTGGCTGTGGACGAACCGTGTTTCCACTCTGCCCAGAAACTGACAAGCATCCAACGGCCTCGCTGCATTTTCACGATGTTGTTCTTGGGCAATTTTCCACCAACCTTCAGAAGCTGCTTGCCAAGATGTTGCTCGACTGGCAGCACAGAATCGGCTCCCTCCACTCGTTCGTTGCCAAGACTGAAAGCATCGCCCTTGATGCTAACCTCGGTTCCAGAATGAGCTATGAAGCGAAGCGTAGAGAAGTTGGGATAGAGAATAACCCAGGTGTATTGCTCATTAGCATCGGGCAAGCGAGTTTCGTACTTGAACTTGCCGCGAACAACATGCAGGGTATCGATGGTAGAAAGACCGCCATCGGGACTGAAAAGAAGAAGGTCGGCCTGTGGCAGATTTTCGTACTCGCCAGTTATGCGTAGTCTCCCTCGCTGCGGTCCGCAGGAAGACAATAGTAAGAAAAGGAAAAGGACAACCCCCACCCCTAACCCTCCCCAAGGGGAGGGAGTGTAAACACTTATGGGATGTGGTAAATTGGGCATTATTTCACAAGGGATGCGATGGTGCTGGCGTACTGGGCGAACTCGAGGTCATCCTTGGCACGAGCCTTGAGTGATTCGTCGCGCTCGATGGCCTGACGCAGATTGTTGACAACACCTGCGGTGTCACCTGTACGAGCAGCCAGAATAGCCTGCAGATAGGCTGTCACGCCGTCGCCGTTCTTGATGGCTGACAGAGTCTGACGTGCAGCAGCATAGTCGTTGTTGAGCAACTGTGCCAATGCAGCAGAGTTGCTGGCAGTTCCATTGAGATTCTGAGCAGCCTGAGCATAATTACCTTTGGCAAGGTTGTAGCAGCCCATAACCTCCTGATAAGAATTGGCACCGAAGCCCTGAGCCAGATAAGACTCGGCCTGAGCCGTGTTGCCCTGACGGAGAGACATCAGAGCCATATTTGTGTTAACTTCAGATGAACGTGTGTTAACATTCTTGGCTTTTGCCAAATACTCGGAAGCAGCAGCATAGTCGCCCTGAGCATAAGCCACCTGTGCCTGATTGTTGAGGGCACGGAAGTCGTTGGGATAGAGACGCTGGATAGTCTGGTTCCATTCCTTCTGTTCGTTAGGAGTCTCCACCAGCATGGTAGCACCATAGACCAGTTCCTCGAGGCTCAGCTTTGAGGGATCTTTCTTGTACTGGTCGAGAATTTCATCGTCGCTACGACCGATTACCTCGTAGTTTACAATGAGGCGTGCACGACGCAACTCGGGCATGATGCCGTCCTTGATGTCGGTGTAGATGGCACTCATGTTGCGAATCTGCTCCTCGCGCTGTTCTGGATCTTCGTACATAGACAGGACGCTCAGAATCACCTTCTTGTCCTGAAGGTTGCTGGCACTAATAAGTTCCTGGAAACCTTCCCAGTCCTCAGCAGTGTAGCGAGTATTGATGTCGGCATCCATCTTAATCTTCTTCAGCTCGTTCTTCAGATATTCGGCGCTGACATTCTGACGGCGCTCGGCCAGTTTCTCGTTGAACGAATAGCGACCATCGGGAGAAGCATAGGCGCTGACCTCGATGGCATCCAAGGCACGACCCTCGGCATCGTCGTTGATTTCACGCAGAACACGAACAAGGTCCTTGAGGCTCACGCTCTCAAGTTCGCTGGTGCGAATGTTTGACTGAGCAATGAGGAACTTAATATTGGCTTCCTGCTTCTGAGATATCACGCGCTGGAACTGGTCGGGAGCAACGGACATGCTTGTACTGTTGAGACAGCTTGTCAGTAAGTCCTCAGTAGCTCTTACGCCATAACCAATTTTGACATCCGGCATCTCCTTAACCTTGTTCTTAAGCTTCACATCGAACTTCATGATGAGGTCGCTCTTCAGCATCTCAGGAGTATAGCGGAAGTTGGCCTTCATATTGTAGGTTCCACCCAACTTGTAGTTTACATCAGTACCATTGCCTTCTACCTTCTCGCCCTGATATGTAACGCTCTGGGCACTGGTTTCGCCTGTAGCATACTTGAGCACGGGAGTGGCAGTAATCTGAGCCTTCTTCTTCATGAACTTCTCAGGGAAGGTTACGGTAATCTGTGCAGGAACCTCACCACCCTGTTCAACCAGAGGAGTTGGTGTTACCTTGAAATTATCGGAAGTTAATCTACCTAATTTGCTGCAACCTGTCAGCATTGTGGCTGTAGCCACAACAAAGAGAAAATACTTTTTCATCGTTGATAAGTATATGTTATTAATTTCGAATCATTCTCCAAAAGTGCTGCAAAGGTACGCATTTATCGTGAATGCACAAAATAACAAGTATTAATATGTGTAAAACAGCACTTAATCATAGATTAATGTATGCAATCGTGAAGTGTCGAACATTTTACGGGCAATATCGCAAAGTTGCTGCGACTCCAAACGGTTGATGTCAGCACAATACTGCTCCAAGGAGCATGTATCGCCCAAATGCAGAAGTCGGCGTCCCATACCTATTGCTACATTCTCGCCATTTTCCCATGCTTGAATAGTCTGTCCGCACATCTGCCGTTTTGCTGCTGCCAACTGACTCGCAGATAGTGGTGAATCGATGAGTTTCTCCAATTCACGGTGTACTAATTTCCGGCAACGCTCTACATCCTCGTGGTCGCAACCGAAATATGTCGTCCAAACACCAGTATCAGTGTAACCGGTAAGACTGCTCTCGACGGTATAAACCAAACCTCGTCGTTCGCGCAGACTTACATTAAGGCGTGAGTTCATGCCTGGTCCGCCCAGTATGTTGGTGAGCAAGGCAAGTCCCATATATCTCTCGTCACCAAGGGCACAGGCTTGACAGCCAATGATGACATGGGCTTGATGGGTGTTCTTCTTTATGCGAGAAGTGAGAGGTGAGAGGTGAGAAGAAGTGAGAGGTGAGAAACGAGGTTCTATATGTGCATAAAGATTCTTTTCTGTAGAGGATATTAGGGAGGAAGCCATCTTTTCTACAACTCGAAGAGTGACGTCGCCATATACGAAAAGTACCATACGGCTGGGATGATAGAGGCGACGGGTGAAAGCTGCAAGGTCCTTAGTTTGGTACTGGTGCAAGCGGTCGGCTTCGCCAAGGATATTACGTCCAATGGGATGATTGGGGAACAGCAACGCATCGAAATCGTCGTAGATGAGTTCTGACGGCGAGTCGTTATAACTTTCTATCTCATCTATAACAACCTCCACCTCATGCTCAATCTCGTTCTGTGGAAAGGTGCTGAAGAAAGTGATGTCAAAAAGAAGGTCGAGAGCCCGCGAAAGATACTTGCGCAAAGTAGTGCAATAATATACTGTGTGTTCCTTTCCAGTGTAAGCATTAAGGTCACCGCCTACTGCCTCCATGCGATTAATGATATGCCACGAGCGCCGCCGCTGGGTTCCCTTGAATGACATATGCTCAATGAAATGTGCCATTCCGGATTCCGATTCCAGCTGGTCGCGCGTTCCGGCATCTACTGCCAGTCCGCAATAAACGACCTGTCCCGGATGTTGGTCAACTACCACGCGAAGTCCGTTATCGAGGGTTGTGGTTTCTATCATTGTGAGGTTATGAGGTTTTACGGTTATACGGTTTTGAGGTTTTACGGTTGCAATAGGTAAAGGAGGGACTCGGGACCGAGATTAAAAAGGAGGTCAACAATACTGAGGTCAGGCATAAAACCATTCTTGTCCGAGAATAGTTGGTAATAGGGAACCCCTCCCCTCTGCCCCTCCCGATGGAGGGGAAAGTCCTTCCTTATTTTATCCTCTCCCTTCGGAGAGAGTTGAGAGAGGGGGGCTATCTGCTCCATAACCATTTCCTGAAGAGCCTGATTATAGTCGGCAAGGAACTCCCACTTCTTTTCGTAAAAAGGAGCGAAATCATCGGCATAATACTCGAAGAACGGAGTACGACGATAACTGCTCACGAGGGCATTCCAATGGAGATGACGCCAATTACCATGATCGCTGATGCGAATGTCACGCATAGGAGTATGGTAAGGCACGAATTTCACCACAGGAATGGTAAGGGCAAGAGGACCGTTGGGCGATGCTATGTAGCAACGATTGCGAAGAGTCTGCTTACTATATGGTTCGTCTATATCAATAACGACCGATGGTTCCCGCACCAACTGAGCATAATAAGAGATAGGAGCAAGGTAAAAGGAAGGAACGACCCCACCCCCGAACCCCTCCCGAGGGAGGGTGCGTGTCACTTTTGCAACTTGCGTTTTATTTTCGATTACCACAATCTTTATGTCAGAATCAACTCCCTCCCCTCGGGGAGGGCTTGGGGAAGGGGTCCTTTATTTTATCCCATCAACCCAACGGAAGAGACGATTCCATCGGATTCCACCATTGAACATTCCGTAGTCGGGACTCTTTGAGAACCATATCATAATGGGCTTACCAACGATATGGTCTTCAGGAACGAAGCCCCAATAACGAGAGTCGGCAGAACAGTGACGATTGTCGCCCTGCATCCAATAGTAGTCCATCTTGAAGGTATAGGAATTTGTCTTATCTCCATTAATAAGGATATCACCCTCGGGAGTGACCTCCAACTTGTTTCCCTCGTATTCACGGATGCAACGCTCATATACAGGCAGATTCTCAATGTTCAGCGTTATGCTGGCTCCTTTGGCAGGAATCCATATTGGTCCGTAGTTGTCAACAGTCCAATGCTTATTACCATTCAAGGGATACAGATTGTCGCTATCGTCCTGCGGCAGCAACTCCACGCTGAGCACAAGGTCCTTACGCTGACGCATAGCCTCAGCCATCTTGGCTGTAAGCGGACATATACCACCGTTGTAGAGGTCGCGATAGTCGGAAAAGGACAAACCAATCTCACGAATAAAGTCCTCAGGCAGCGAGGCCTGTGCCAGCTCCACCTGATAGAGATACTGAACATTATCGGGCTCTTTATTGGCCTTTCCATCGAGATAGATGATGCGGTCCTTGATTTCTAAAGTCTGACCGGGCAAGCCAACACAACGCTTGACATAGTTCTCACGACGATCGACAGGACGACTATCAACCTCACCGAACAACTGTGGATTATTACGGATGTACTGGCTACCGATATCGTGAATTTCTGCGAACATCTGACGGCGATCAAGGGTACTCATACTATCGAGTTCCAAATGTCCGAAATTACGCTCATAGAGCTGGCGTCCGTAGCCATAGCACATGATGTAGTAGTCCTGATTCTGCTGACCTAAAGCCACCGTGTCACCAGAAGGATAATTAAACACCACAATATCGTTGAGTTGGACTGGCTTGGGGGAAATGCGCTTATATTCCCACTTAGGCCAAGGAATGTAGCTCTGTATTCCACCTATAGGCAGCGTATGCTGACAGAGAGGCATAGAAAGTGGTGTCATCGGAGCACGGGCTCCATACGCAGTTTTTGATACATAGAGATAATCGCCCACTAAAAGACTTTTCTCCAAGCTGCTCGATGGAATGGTATAGTTCTGGAAGAAATAGATATTCACGAAATATACTGCAACAAGGGCGAACACTATGGCATCTACCCAACTCATGATTGAGCGGGTGAGAGGGTTCTCGAGTTCCTTCCACCAGCCCCACTTAATGCGCTTGGTAATGTAGGCATCAAAAACAAAGGGGACTGTGAGATAGCCCCACCAAGAGGCCTTAATCCACACAAGGAAAGCCACGAGAGCAAGACTGAAACCAATGCCGTAGGTCCAATCCTTCCAAGTTAGCTTATTTTCTTCTATCTTTTTCATAATTATATTTATGGGGTGAATGGTCTGGATGGGTTAGAAATTAAACAAATCGTCCATAGTGAGCAGACCACTATGCTTAGCTGTATATTCTGCAGCAAGCACAGCACCAAGGGCAAAGCCACGACGATTGTGAGCATCGTGTGTAATAGTAATCTGGTCGGCATCGCTGTTCCAAGTGATACTGTGGATGCCAGGAACCTCATCGCGACGCTCACTATTAACACAAAGTTTATCGGTAGGAACATCAGCACTACCTTCTACGGTTCCATCGGGCTGAGTGAGCTGACCAAACTGCCAGCCATTCATCCTGTCTATCTCGGCTGTCAGTTCTTCTGCCAAAGTGATGGCTGTGCCACTGGGATGGTCGAGTTTGTGGATGTGATGAACTTCGTCAAGCACAGGCGTATATGCCGGGAACTGGTTCATAATTCGAGCCAAATAGCGATTTACAGCACGGAATATAGTAACTCCAAGACTAAAGTTGGAACTCCAGAAAAGGGTTTGACCTTCTTCGGTGCACATACGTCTTACATCATCGCCATGTTCCTTCAGCCATCCAGTGCTGCCGCTTACCACTTTCACATTGTGACTGAAAGCACGCAAATAGTTATCATAAGCAACATGGGGAGCTGTAAATTCGATGGCAACATCGGCACTTTGGAACTGTGGACTATCGAAGTCCTGCTGGTTATCAACATCTATGATGGATACAATCTCGTGACCGCGACTGAGGGCTATTTCCTCTATCATACGACCCATCTTACCGTAACCTATAAGAGCTATTTTCATATTTATAGTGATAAAAATTTCTGCAAAGATAGGGAATATCAGCGAAAAAGCGTACTTTTGTTATGCATTTTTAAGATTTATACTGTGGAGAAACTCCTACACTACGTCTGGAAACACAAACTCTTACCCCTGAAAGCCCTGTTAACGACCGACGGGCAGGAAGTGGAAATTATAGATACAGGACTGGCAAACCAGAACGCTGGTCCCGATTTCTTTAATGCGAAAGTACGCATTGGCAATACCATGTGGGCTGGCAACGTGGAAATACACTTGCGTTCCAGCGACTGGTATCGGCATGGACATGATACTGACGAAGCCTACGACAATGTTATTTTGCATGTGGCTTCTGTTGTGGACATGGATGTATTTACAACTTCAGGTAAAAAGTTGCCACAACTGCAACTGGACATTCCTGCTGATATGAGCCTGAGATACGAAACGTTGAAAAGAACAGAGGACTATCCGCGTTGCTTTCGTGTAGTTCCTACCATCAACGAATTTAAAGTTCATGCATGGATGGACACATTAATGGTGGAACGGCTTGAAGACAGGGCTAAGCAGGTTAAACAACGTTTGCAAAACACGCAGGGAAACTGGGAATGGGCTTTGTTCGTGACACTGTCGCGAAACTTCGGCTTCGGCATTAACGGCGATGCCTTTGAGACATGGGCTAATCGCATTCCTCTTGACAAAATAGGGAAACATCGCGACGAACTATTCCAAATAGAGGCTATATTTCTTGGAATGGCAGGATTGTTGGAGGACGCCTCACTGCCTTCTAATTCGAAACCCGATGACTATTTCCGTCAGCTTCAACGCGAATTTTCATACCAATGCCACATGTTCGGACTTGGGGCTATAATGCCTTATCAACAATGGAAATACCTGCGACTCCATCCGCAGAACTTCCCCCACATCCGTCTATCAGAACTTGCCTGGATGTACCATAAAGGTTGTGTAACCCTGTCGAAACTGAAGGAAGCAGTAATGGAGGAAAAGCCTCTGGAGGCTCTGCGCAATATTCTGGTGGCACAAACTCCAGATTATTGGAATACCCACATGATGTTTGGCTGTCCTATCGACGAACGTAAATTGCATCTGAGCCGCAGCTCGCAAAACCTTATCATTATAAACACCGTGATACCAGTTCTATACACCTATGCTATGACACACAACGACTGGGTGATGCGTGAAAAGGTGCTGGATTTATTGCGAATGCTACCTGCAGAGGAAAACTACATCATGAGACAGTGGTTGGGATGTGGTCTGAAGGTTACTACGGCTGCCGACAGCCAAGCACTGATACAACTGAAGAAACAATACTGCGACCGCAACGATTGTCTGCGTTGCAGTTTTGGATATGAATATTTAAGTTCCCGACTATGACACACGAACTTCTAATGAAGGTGCGAGACTATGAATGTGACCTTCAGGGCATTGTCAACAATGCAAACTACCAACATTATACAGAACACGCCAGACATGAGATGCTGTTAGGACTTGGAGCATCATTCGCAGAACTGCACAACAAAGGGATAGATGCTGTGGTTGCCAGAATCACCCTGTCATACAAGACTCCGCTTCATAGTCAGGACGAGTTCGTTGTGCGTTCTAAAGTGGAGAAAGAAGGCATAAAATATGTCTTTCATCAGGATATCGTTCGTCTGCCTGACGAAAAACTGGCCTGTCGCGCTAAAGTGGACATTGTGGCAGTGGTCAACGGTAAATTGGTAGCTCAATGTCCGGAACTGGATCAATTCTTTATTTGAAATATATGATCGAGCAAGAGATTCTATACAGCATGGCACTAACACGAGTGCTACCATACCAGTCACAGGTGCAGAAGACTTTGCTGGATGCTGCAGGCTCGGCTACGGCTTTGTTCGAAGCGCACAAAGACCTAAAACAACTCATACCAGAAGTTTCGGACAGGTTGGGCGATACAATAGCAGAAATGGGCAGCCAGTTGAAACGAGTAGAACAGGAGGTGAATTTTGCCCAGAAGAATCATATACGCATCATTCACTACGATGATTCCGAATATCCGGCACGATTGCGAGAATGTCCTGATGCACCAATTATTATCTTTTATCGCGGAACAGCAGACCTTAATAGCCGTCACATACTGAGTATAGTAGGAACACGAAAGGCAACCGAATACGGAAGGGATTTCTGTGCACACTTCCTGCGCGACATATCAAAGATGTGTCCTGATGTCCTGGTAATAAGCGGCTTGGCATATGGTATAGATATCTGTGCTCATCGTCAGTCGCTGGCAAATCATTTGTCAACCATAGGAGTACTGGCTCACGGAATGGACCAAATCTATCCCAGGATGCACAGGCAGACGGCAATAGAGATGCTAAGTCATGGTGGACTGCTGACAGAATATATGAGCCAAAGTACAGCCGAAAAACTGAACTTCGTAAGCAGAAATCGTATCGTAGCTGGCATTTCTGATGCCATAGTTGTGGTAGAGAGCGCCGAAAAAGGTGGAAGCCTTATCACTGCAGGCTTAGGCAATGACTATGGACGCGACGTCTTTGCTGTTCCAGGAAGGATACGCGATGCGGCCTCAACAGGCTGTAACCTACTGATTCGTGACAACAAAGCCTCCCTGCTACAATCGGCAGAAGAATTTGTTGAAGCGATGGGATGGATTTCGAAGGATATGGAAAACCGCCCGATTCAACGGGAGTTGTTCCCAGAACTAAGCGAAGATGAAAAACGCATATTCCAAGCACTTAAGAATACTGAGGGAAAAACTTTGAACTCGCTAACCGTAGAAACTGATATGCCTGTAAGCAAACTTAATAGCATACTCTTTGAAATGGAAATGCGCGGCATTGTTCGTCTGCTAAGCGGTGGAACATATCGTCTTTTATAAAACAACATACAACCTATGCATGCACTAATAAAACTAAGCCATTGGCTCGCATCACACGCATCGCTTTTCATCATCGCTATTGCGGTTATTACATTTTTCATTCCAGAACTCTTCGTATGGGTACGCGGAACGACACAAACAGCAATCCTCGGCATTATAATGCTGACGATGGGATTAACCCTGACCACCAATGATTTCCGCATATTAGCACATCGTCCGTTTGACATATTGATTGGTGCCTGTGCTCAGTTCTTTATTATGCCATGTGTTGCATGGCTGCTGGTGAGAGTTTTTCATCTAGAGCCCGCATTGGCATTGGGAATACTGTTGGTAGGATGTTGCCCAGGCGGTGTATCAAGTAATATTATGTCATTCCTATGTCGTGGAGATGTAGCATTCTCCGTAGGTATGACATGTGCCTCTACCCTACTGGCTCCAGTTATGACTCCCTTACTTATGGAAATAACGGCTGGTGAAATCATCAAGATAGATACAATAGGAATGTTCCTAAATATTCTCATAGTAACGATTATTCCTGTTGGAATTGGATGTTTTCTCAACTACACCTATTCCAAGAGCAAACATTTTCCAACGATTCAAAGCCTGATGCCAGGTCTGAGCGTAATAAGTCTGGCCTGCATAGTAGGTGGCGTTATCTCCACCGTACACGATGCCCTCATTGCACGTGGTCTGATACTTTTCATCTGGACGTTCGCCGTCGTATTCTGTCATAATACTCTGGGTTATATACTTGGCTATACCGCTGGTAAAATGGCACATTTCTCTACAGCAAAGAAACGCACTATCTCAATAGAGGTTGGTATGCAGAACGCAGGACTGGCGACCGTACTTGCAGGAAATTTCTTTGCAGCTCAGCCTTTAGCCGTTCTGCCTTGTGCAATATCATGTGCTTGGCACAGCATTAGCGGTACCATTCTGGCAGGTCTATTCTTACGCTTCGACAAATGGAGAAATAAAGCCTCGTAACTATTCTACAACGGCTTTCAAAAGGATGACATCTGATATAGGGCGGTCTGTTGAATCGGTTGCAACGGATTGTATTGCCTTTACCACCTTCATTCCGTCTATCACATGACCGAAGACGGTGTATTGTCCGTCGAGATGAGGCGAGCCGCCATATTGCATATAATCGTTCCACATATCGCGAGACATCTCTATGCCTTTTTCGTCAAGCATTCCACGTACCTTTCCGAGAGCTGTTTCACTCCATGACTCGCCATACACTATGTAAAACTGCGAACCTGAAGAACGCCATTCGGGGTTAACATCGTCAGGCTCGCGAGCTGCCGCCAAGGCACCACGAACATGGAACAACCAAGGCAAGCGAATTTCTGCAGGCAAAGTATAATCGATGGAATCGCGGCTTTTTATGAGACTGCGTGTGTCGCCACCTTGAATCATAAATCGCTTTATAACCCTATGAAACAACGTGCAGTCGAGTTGTCCCTCACGAGCCAAACGCAGGAAATTGTCGCGGTGGAGTGGAGTCTCGTCGCTAAGCTCCACACGAATCATACCCATTGTAGTTTCTAACCTAACTACAGCTGGGTGCGGCTTTTTGGCTTCAGCAGCTAAAGCTCCTATTAAAAATAAGAAACATAACAACCTTATTCGCATTATTTCAGAATCTGGGCTGCATGTTCCTTAGTGTTTACCTGTTTCCCTGCAAATATCTGTTCGATAATGCCTTCTTCATTAATAATAAAGGTAGTACGTATGGTGCCCATCGTCTTTTTGCCATACATAGTCTTTTCGCCCCATGCACCCATAGCTTCCATCAGTGTCCTATCCACATCGGCAACCAACGGGAATGGCAAAGAATGTTTCTCCTTGAACTTAACATGAGAAGCTGCAGAGTCTTTACTCACGCCTACCACCTCATATCCAGCACCCTGCAATTCTCCATAGCGGTCGCGCAGACTGCAGGCCTCAGCCGTACAACCACTGGTATTGTCCTTGGGATAGAAGTACAGCACCAGTTTGCGTCCCCTGTAATCACTCAGATGGATATCTCGTCCCTGTTCGTCCTTACCCAGCACCTCGGGTGCCTTATCTCCAATGTTCATACCTTAATAATTAAATGATTTTGCCGCAAATATACTATATTATAAATATATGACAAAAGAAATGTGTAACTTTGTACCGTATGAAAGCACCTCAACTCAAATATTACAACTTAGGAACCGACGTGGTGGCGTTCAGCACTACACGTCAAGGAGGTTACGGCACAGGAAACTATGCAGAGTTCAACATCACTCACTATTGCGGTGATGACCCAATGGCTGTAAAGCAAAACCGCAAGGCTTTATGCAATGTATTAGGCATTGAAGACGATCATCTTATTCTTCCTCGACAGACGCACCAAACAAACATCCGTCAGATTGATGAAGCGTTTCTTGCCCTTCCCGAAACTGAGCGCAACGAGATATTGGAAGGCGTAGATGCCGTAGTAACAAACCTGTCAGGTGTATGCATCGGAGTTTCCACAGCAGACTGCATTCCCATCCTTCTACACGACCCTGTTCACCATGTTGTAGCTGCCGTTCATGCCGGCTGGCGCGGCACAGTTGCACGTATCATTGAAAAGACCATAAAGACGATGAGCGAAAATTACGATTCAAAGCCAAATGATATGGTGGCACAGATAGGTCCAGGCATCAGTCTCGATAGTTTTGAAGTAGGTGATGAAGTCTATGACGCTTTCCGAGAAGCGAACTTCGATATGTCTCTCATCAGCAAGAGATATGAGAAATGGCACCTTGACCTGCCCGAATGCAACCGCCTTCAGTTGCTTTCCTGCGGAATACCATCCCCCAATATTGCCGTCTCAACCTTCTGCACCTATCAAAACCCAGACACTTTCTTCTCCGCCCGTCGCCTCACTATCCACTCCGGCCGCATCTTCACCGGCCTCCTACTAACATAATATAAAAATGAAAGCACCGCAGAGGGTATTCCGCGGTGCTTTCTTAAATATGCCTTCGTTAATCGCAAAGTTTTGCGGAGATGAACTCGCGGTTGAGACGAGCGATGTTGGCGATGGTCTCGTTCTTTGGGCAAACGGCCTCGCAGGCACGAGTGTTAGTGCAGTTGCCGAAGCCCAGTTCGTCCATCTTAGCCACCATGTTCTTAGCACGACGAGCAGCTTCTACACGACCTTGTGGAAGGAGGGCGAGCTGGCTGACCTTCGAGCTTACGAAGAGCATGGCAGATCCGTTCTTACAAGCAGCTACGCAGGCGCCACAACCGATGCAAGAAGCACAGTCCATAGCCTCATCGGCATCCTCCTTGGGGATAAGGATGGCGTTGGCATCCTGAGCCTGACCAGTGCGGATGGTGGTATAGCCGCCAGCCTGGATAATCTTATCGAAAGCACCGCGGTCAACCATGCAGTCCTTGATGACTGGGAAGCCGGCTGAGCGCCAAGGCTCTACGGTGATGGTGTCACCGTCCTTGAAGCGACGCATGTAGAGCTGGCATGTGGTGGCTCCGCGCTCGGTCTTACCGTGTGGTGTACCATTGATGTACAGCGAGCACATTCCGCAGATACCCTCGCGGCAGTCGTGGTCGAACACGAAAGGCTCCTTACCCGAGGCGATGAGTTCCTCGTTCATGATGTCGAGGGCCTCGAGGAATGAGGTATCGTCGGGTATATTCTTCAATACATGGGTATCGAAGTGGCCCTTTTCTTTGGGGCCGTTCTGTTTCCAGAACTTGATGGTAACTGATATATTCTTAGCCATGATGTTTAATTCTTATAGTTACGTGTTTGTACCTTGATTGCCTCATACTCCAGGGGCTCCTTGATGAGTTCGGGATCCTTGTCAGCACCCTGATACTCCCAGCAGCCAACATAGAAGAAGTTCTTATCGTCGCGCTTAGCTTCACCTTCCTCGGTCTGGTATTCCTCGCGGAAGTGACCGCCGCAGGACTCATTACGAGAGAGAGCATCGTGAGCCACGAGTTCACCCATTGTGAAGAAGTCGCGAAGGTGAATAGCCTTATCGAGCTCTACGTTGAGACCTTCCTTCGAGCCGGGCACGAACAGGTTGGTGTCGAACTCCTTCTGCAGTTCCTTCATCTTCTGGATACCAGTCTTAAGACCTTCGGCTGTGCGACCCATACCTACATACTCCCACATAATGTGTCCGAGTTCCTTATGGATAGAGTCAACAGAACGCTTACCCTTGATGTTCATAAGACGGTCGATTTCGGCCTGAACACCCTTTTCAGCCTCAGCGAACTCAGGCAGATCGGTGCTGACCTTCGGCCAGATAGCCTGGTCTGCCAAATAGTTCTGAATGGTATAAGGAAGTACAAAGTAACCGTCGGCAAGACCCTGCATAAGAGCAGAAGCACCGAGACGGTTGGCTCCGTGATCGGAGAAGTTACATTCACCAATAGCGAAGAGGCCAGGAATGCTGGTCTGCAACTCGTAGTCAACCCAAACGCCGCCCATTGTATAATGGATAGCAGGATAAATCATCATGGGCTTGTAGTACTTCACGCCGTTGATTTCGTTGGCGAGGTCGCCAGGATATACGTCGGTAATCTCCTCGTACATATCGAAGAGGTTGCCGTAGCGCTGCTTCATAGCATCGAGGCCCAAGCGGTTGATGGATTCAGAGAAGTCGAGGAATACGGCAAGACCTGTGTTGTTGACACCGAAGCCCTTGTCGCAACGCTCTTTGGCTGCACGAGAGGCAACGTCGCGAGGCACGAGGTTACCAAAGGCAGGATAGCGGCGCTCCAGATAGTAGTCGCGGTCCTCTTCGGGAATCTCCCAGCCCTGCAGTGTACCAGCCTGCAGTTTCTTGGCATCTTCCAATTTCTTGGGTACCCAAATACGACCGTCGTTACGCAGAGACTCTGACATGAGAGTGAGCTTTGACTGCTTGTCACCGTGAACGGGGATACAGGTGGGGTGAATCTGCACATAAGCGGGGTTGGCCATATAGGCACCCTTGCGGTAGCACTGGATGGCAGCGGTGCAGTTGCAACCCATAGCGTTCGTAGAAAGGAAGTATGCGTTACCGTAACCACCAGTGGCGATTACTACAGCATTAGCTGTGAAGCGCTCCAGCTTACCTGTTACGAGGTTCTTGGCTATGATACCACGAGCACGACCGTCAACGATTACTACGTCCTCCATCTCGTAGCGAGTGAAGAGCTTCACCTTGCCAGTCTTCACCTGAGCAGAGAGAGAAGAGTAAGCACCCAGCAGAAGCTGCTGACCTGTCTGACCCTTGGCGTAGAATGTACGGCTTACCTGAGCACCGCCGAACGAACGGTTGGCAAGCATACCGCCGTATTCGCGAGCGAAGGGAACACCCTGTGCCACGCACTGGTCGATGATGTTGTTAGAAACCTCTGCCAGACGATAGACGTTGGCTTCGCGTGCACGATAGTCGCCACCCTTAACAGTATCGTAGAACAGACGATAAACAGAGTCACCGTCGTTTTGATAGTTCTTAGCAGCATTGATACCACCCTGTGCAGCGATGGAGTGTGCACGACGGGGACTGTCCTGAATGCAGAAATTATACACATTGAAACCCATCTCGCCCAATGAGGCAGCTGCTGATGCACCAGCCAGACCTGTACCTACTACGATGACGTCGAGCTTCAGCTTATTCTTGGGGTTCACCAAACGCTGGTGTGCCTTATATTCCTTCCACTTCTCAGGCACTGGACCTGCAGGAATCTTAGAATCTATTACTTTTGCCATAATGTTTTAATTACGATTTAGGAATTACGAATTACGATTAAGCAGCGCAGCAGAGGCTGGGAGCGCAACCGAAAGCGAAGGCCAGCACTACTGCAAGGAACATGAGCACCAGAAGGGTCACATAGATGCAACCGATAACACGCCAGCGGCAGAACCATATCTTACCGCTCCAACCCAGTGTCTGCAGAGCCGACCAGAAACCATGTGTCAGGTGGAACCACAGGGCACAGAGCCAGATGATGTACAATACAACATAGACAGGACAAGAGAATGTCTCGACAATCCAGCCGAAACCATCGGTGGGTGAGCAGGTAAGGCCTTCCCAGCCCATCAGTTCGGCAAACATCATGTTGTACCAGAAGTTAAACAAATGAAGGCATAGACCCAGGCACACGATAATGCCCAACACCAGCATGTTCTGGCTTGCCCACTCCACCTTTTCAGGCTTGTCGGTCACAGCATAACTGCTGGCTCCGCGAGCACGACGGTTCTGAATCGTCAACACGAAGGCATAAACGATGTGCAGAACAGCCAGGAAAGCCAGTCCCAAGGTTGCAGCAACAGCATACCAGTTGGCACCAAGCAGTTCACAAATCGTGTTGTAGGCATCCTTCGAGAAAAGGGCCGCCACGTTCATGCTACCATGAAACGTCAGGAACAGGATAAGTGCCAAGCCGGTAACGGACATGATTACTTTCCTGCCGATTGATGAATTAGTTAACCACATAGAATTTAGGATTGATTAAAGTTGTTAATAATTTGTTGTTACTTAGTTTTGGGTATTAGAATGGCGCAAATTTAAGATTTTTTTACCATTCTCACAAACATTTCAGCCAAAAGCTACGCTGTAAATAGGTAAAATTAGTATTGACAAGACAGCAGGTTATCATACCTTACATTAAAATATGCACGCGTAAGAGGGGAATTGTCAAGGAAAATCACTACATTTGCAGTGGAATCCAAAAGACAACGATGAAGGAACATTACGACGTCGTAGTGGTGGGAGCAGGCCATGCAGGTTGCGAGGCGGCTTGCGCGGCAGCACAGATGGGCGCACAGACGCTGCTCATCACTATGGACATGAACAAGATAGCACAGATGTCGTGCAATCCCGCAGTTGGCGGCATTGCGAAGGGACAGATTGTGCGTGAGATCGACGCACTGGGAGGACACATGGCACAGGTTACTGATGCAACAACGCTTCAGTTCCGAATGCTTAACCGCTCGAAGGGACCTGCTATGTGGAGTCCACGTGCCCAATGTGACAGAGGTCGCTTTATCTGGGCTTGGCGTCAGATGGTGGAGAACCAACCCAACCTCTCAATCTGGCAGGACCAGGTAAAGGAACTGCTGGTCGAAGGAGGAAGAGTGGCTGGCGTCGAAACCTACCTGGGAGTGACATTTACTGCTCGCTGCGTAATCATAACGGCAGGAACATTTCTCAATGGACTGATGCACATTGGGCGCACAAAGTTGGCAGGCGGACGCTGTGCCGAACCGCCCTCGCTACGCCTTTCTGAAAGTATAGCACAGCATGGCATTACTGTTGGGCGAATGAAGACAGGAACACCTGTACGCATAGACGGGCGCTCGGTTCACTTCGACGAAATGACCTTGCAACCAGGCGACACAGACTTCCATAGATTCAGTTATCTCAACCCCCTCCCAACCTCCCCGAGGGGAGGAGAAAACACTCTCCCTTGCTACATAACATATACGAACCCTGCTGTACACGAACGCTTACGTCAAGGTCTGCCCGACTCCCCACTTTTCAACGGACAGATTCAGTCGATAGGTCCTCGCTATTGTCCAAGCATCGAGACAAAACTCGTGACCTTTGCCGACAAAGACCAGCACCAACTGTTCCTCGAACCCGAAGGACTGCACACACAGGAGTATTACCTAAACGGATTTTCATCATCACTGCCCATAGACGTACAACTTGAGGCTCTGCGCCTTATCCCAGCCTTCCGCGACCTAAAGGTCTATCGTCCTGGTTACGCCATAGAATACGACTACTTCGACCCTACCCTGCTCCACCACACGTTGGAGAGTAAGCGAGTGGAAGGACTCTTCCTTGCAGGACAAGTCAACGGTACCACAGGTTACGAGGAAGCAGCCGGTCAGGGACTGGTAGCAGGCGTGAATGCAGCTCTTAAATGTAGCGGAGGCGGCGAGTTCGTAATGCATCGTGACGAGAGCTACATCGGAGTGCTTATCGATGACCTTGTGACGAAAGGTGTAGATGAGCCCTATCGAATGTTCACCAGTCGTGCCGAGTTCCGCATCCTGCTTCGTCAGGACGATGCCGATGCACGTCTAACTCCACGCGCCTACGAATTAGGACTCGCTACTGCAGAGCGCTACCACCATTGGACAGAGAAGCGCGATGAAATTGAGCGAATCCTTACCTTCTGTCAAGATTTTTCAGTAAAGGCAGCACTCATCAATCCACATCTGGAGGCTATAGGCAGCACACCACTGGCAAAAGGATGTAAACTTATCGACCTTATCACACGTCCAGGCATCACGTTTGACAACCTCTCCCCCGCCCTTTCACGTTTAAGAGAAACGCTCAACGTCACACCAAATCGTCGTGAGGAGATAGCAGAGGCTGCTGAGATACAAATCAAGTACAAAGGCTACATCGAGCGCGAACGCCAGATGGCTGAGAAGATGCAACGGTTGGAGAACCTACACATTAGGGGGCGCTTCCACTATGAGGAGATTCAGTCGCTCTCAACCGAGGCTCGACAGAAGCTGGCACACATCGACCCAGAGACCCTCGCCCAAGCCAGTCGCATACCAGGAGTCTCACCCAGCGATGTCAACGTCCTGCTCGTTCTTCTCGGTCGTTAGTTTCACGTGAAACAACATATATTTCTTAATTCTTAACTCTTAATTCCTAATTAAACAACATGAACAACCCTATCTTACTTCAAAACCTACGCAATATACCCGACTTCCCAATCAAGGGTATTCAGTTCAAGGACGTCAGCACACTCTTCAAGAACGCCGAGTGTCTGCGCATCATGGTGGACGAACTGTATGAAATATACAAGGACAAAGGTATTACCAAAGTTGTAGGCATAGAGAGTCGAGGTTTCATAGTAGGCGCAGCTCTCGCACTGCGTCTTGGTGCTGGCTTCGTCATGTGTCGCAAACCTGGTAAGTTGCCTGCCGAAACTCGTCAGGCTAGCTATATGAAGGAATATGGCAAGGACACTATCGAGATTCACTCTGATGCCATTACTGAGGACGACGTCGTACTGCTTCACGATGACCTACTGGCTACCGGTGGATCCATGAAGGCTGCCTATGGATTGGTGAAAGAATTCAACCCCAAGAAGACATACATAAACTTCATCATCGAGCTTACCATAGAGGGACTGAACGGTCGCGAAGTGTTCGACGATGACACCGAAATCACCACTCTCATCACCATCTAATACTTCGGATTCACAGGCTCCATTAGCTCCATCAAATGACAGAGGAAGTAAAACAGCACCTAAAAGGCATTGTTAGCAACCTGCCCGACCTGCCTGGCTGTTACCAGTATCTCGACGATACGGGAACCATCATTTATGTGGGAAAGGCAAAGCGGCTGAAGCGGCGCGTATCGTCATATTTTCAGAAGGAGCACCAGAGTCTGAAGACAGCGCACCTTGTCGAGAATATCCGCGACATAAAGTATATTGTCGTTAACACCGAAGAGGACGCCCTGCTACTTGAGAACAACCTCATAAAGCAGTGGAATCCCAAATACAACATTCTGCTGAAGGACGGTAAGACCTATCCCAGCATTGTTGTCACAAACGAATACTTTCCACGCATCTTCCAGACACGAAAGATAAACAAAAGATTTGGCACATACTTCGGTCCTTATAGCCACGTGCCAACGATGTACATGTTGCTCGAACTCATTCAGAATCTCTATCCACTACGACGCTGCAAAATGCCAATAACAGCAGAAGGCGTAGCCGCCGGACGCTATCGCGAATGCCTCGACTACCACATCCACAATTGCGCAGGAATGTGCATAGGGAAAGTCAGCCACGAGGAGTATATGCGTTGGATTGAGGAAGCCAAACAGATACTGAAAGGCAATACTCGCGAACTAGAGCAACAACTGCGCGACGAGATGATGCGCCTGGCAACAGAACTTCGCTTTGAAGAGGCAGAGCAACTGAAACGCAAATACCTGCTACTCGAGAATTACAGGAGCAAAAGCGAGGTTGTGAGCAACACAGTCAACAACGTAGATGTTTACAACATCGAAGCAGGCGAAAAAGAAGCCTACGTAAACTATCTCCACGTAGTAAATGGTTGCATTACACAGGCTTTCACCTTCGAAATACGTAAACGCTTGGATGAGACACCAGAAGAGTTACTTGTGTTAGGTGTTGGTGAAATGCGAAAGCGCTATCCAAGTGATAGTAAGGAAGTTATCATACCGTTCCCCGTGGAACTATCACTCGAAGGTGTGGAACTAACAGTACCTCAAAGGGGCGATAAGAAAAAGCTCCTTGAACTCTCACGCCTTAATGTCCTGCAGTATAAGAAGGACCGCTTGAACCAAGCCGATAAACTGAACCCAGAGCAGAAAGGTGTACGACTAATGAAGGAACTGCAGACTCTATTAGGTATGGAACGTATGCCTATGACAATAGAATGTTTCGACAATTCAAACAGTCAGGGAACTGATGCTGTAGCTGGTTGCGTAGTATTTCGTATGGGCAAACCGTCGAAGAAAGACTACCGTAAATATATAATAAAGACTGTACAGGGGCCTGACGATTATGCCTCTATGCAGGAGGTGGTTCGTCGTCGATATACTCGTATGATAGAGGAACAGAATGCCCTACCCGACTTAATTATCACTGATGGTGGTCGTGGACAAATGGAGGTTGTTCGAAAGGTTGTTGAAGACGAGTTACACTTGCAGATTCCCATTGCTGGATTGGCAAAAGACGACCGTCATCGTACCCACGAACTGCTCTATGGATTCCCTCCACAGGTCATAGGGTTAAAGGTTGATTCACCCATGTTTCGATTACTCACACAGATTCAGGACGAGGTTCACCGCTATGCTATCACCTTCCATCGTGAGAAGCGCAGTAAACATCAGGTGGCATCAGAATTGGATGAAATCAAGGGTATTGGACCACGTACACGGGAGCTTTTGATTAAACATTTCCGTAGCGTAAAGCGCATTCGCGAGGCTTCACTTGAAGTGTTAAGTGAAGTTATAGGCGTTAATAAAGCTAAAATTCTGTATGATGCACTTGCGCGTAACCAAGAAAATACGTAATTTCGCACAATGAGAGTCGTAATTCAACGCGTAAAGGAGGCAAGTGTAACCATCAACGGACACACAAAAAGCCAAATCAAAGGGGGTATGCTCATACTCCTCGGCATAGAAGATGCAGACTCTCACGAGGACATTGAATGGCTCTGTCGCAAAATAGTTGCATTACGTATATTCGATGATGCGGACGGGGTGATGAATCGCAGTATTTTAGAAGCTGGAGGCGATATTATAGTAGTAAGTCAATTTACTCTATATGCTAGCACGAAGAAGGGAAACCGTCCCAGTTACATCCGTGCTGCACGTCCAGAGACAGCCATACCACTATACGAAACATTCTGTCAGCACCTCACTACCCTACTCGGAAAACCCATCGGAACGGGCGAATTTGGAGCCGATATGAAGGTTTCTATCCTTAACGACGGTCCTGTCACCATCTGTATCGATACCAAAAATAAAGAATAAATGACCATAAAAGAAGCACAAGAGAAAGTCGATAAATGGATTCGGGAGTACGGCGTCCGTTACTTCTCCGAACTGACAAATATGGCAGTTCTAACGGAGGAAGTGGGCGAATTGGCTCGAATTATCGCACGCAGATATGGTGAACAATCATGGAAAGCAACTGATCCACGTGCAGAAGATAATGGTCAAAAAGCCCTGAAAGAAGAGATGGCAGACGTACTTTGGGTACTTATTTGCCTCGCAAATCAAACAGGAGTGGACCTTACCGAAGCACTAAAACAAAGCATCGAAAAGAAGACAAATCGTGACAAGACACGCCACATCAACAACCCCAAACTAACCCCTTAAACCCTTAAACTATTAAACCTTTAAACCTTTTAAACTATTAAGCTAATAAACCTTTAAACTATAATAATATGAGTGAACATTGCAATTGTGGTTGCGAACATCACGACCACCACACAGAAGAAATGAGCAAGTACGAACAGGCACTTGCATTGTACGACACCAACATCAGCGACGAGGAAGTTGCACAGAAAGTAGCACGTCTCATCGAAGAAAAAGTACCTGAAAACGATACTTTAGAGGTGAAAAAATTCCTCATGGGAAGCGTTGAATTGACAACTTTGAAGACAACGGATAACGATGAAAGCGTGCTGGCTTTAACAGAGAAAGTGAACAAGTTCTATCACGCCTACCCTGCCCTACCCCACGTTGCTACAATTTGTGTTTACCCCTGCTTTGCAAGTATCGTAAGCCAAAGCCTCGAAGTGGACGGAGTTGAAGTCGCTTGTGTTAGCGGTAGTTTCCCCTCAAGCCAGGCACTGATTGAGGTAAAAGTTGCAGAAACAGCCCTTGCCCTGAAGGATGGTGCAACAGAGATTGATATGGTGATGAGCGTTGGTAAATATCTCAGCGGTGACTATGAAACAGTATGTGATGAAATCTTCGAACTGAAAGCACTATGCGGAGAAAAGAAGCTGAAATGTATCCTCGAAACTGGTCTTCTGCCAAGTGCATCAGACATTAAAAAGGCAAGCATTCTTGCCATGTATGCTGGTGCTGATTACATCAAAACAAGCACAGGTAAGGAGAAACCAGCTGCAACTCCAGAAGCAGCCTATGTGATGTGCCAGGCCATAAAGGAATACTATGATAAGACTGGAATCCAGATTGGCTTCAAACCCGCCGGTGGACTCAACACTGTTCACGATGCTCTCGTGTACTATACAATTGTAAAAGAAATTCTCGGCGAAAAGTGGCTGACGAATCAGTACCTTCGTCTTGGAACTTCTCGTCTTGCCAACCTGCTCTTGAGTGAGGTCGAAGGCAAGGAGATTAAATTCTTCTAAGACATGACCTGAAAAGCTCCGTTTTACCCTCTTGAGAGTCAAAAATTCAAGCCCGTCTATCGAGTTAAAGGATTCTACGCGATTCTCAGAGGGGTAAAATAGAGCATAAAGTACTGATTTACGGGCACTAACGACCATTTTTTAATAACGCGATAAAAAGTGAAATAGAAGATGAAGACACCAAAATTGCTATTTTTGCTTGCTCTACCCCTTCTTACCACCTCATGCTTGGTTAGTCGAACAAAATACAACTTAGCAGAGGCTGGAAGGTTGGCAGCACTCTATAGTTGTGACAGTGTGAACGACCTTTTGACTTCAAAAAGAGCAGAATTCGATCTGTTACAAAAATCGCACAACGGATTGCGCGAAGATACAACACAATTACGAAACGGAATCAGAAACTACCAGAATCTGTTGAAGACGAATCGAAACGAACGTGACTTGCTGTCAACACAACTTAACGACAAAATGAAGCAACTCGACGAACGTGAAGAAACCATCCGTCAATTGCGAGGTGTTATTGACGAGCAGAATGCACGCGTAAAATCATTATTAGATAATGTAAAGTCTGCACTTACCGGATTCAGTAGCGACGAACTCACTGTGCGAGAAGAAGGAGGTAAGGTATATGTTGCCATGAGCGATAAGTTGCTGTTCGAATCAGGTTCGGCAATAGTAAACGAAATGGGCAAATCGGCACTTGGTAAACTTGCAAACGTGCTGAATAAGCAACAGGACATTGATGTCTATATTGAAGGACATACAGATTCTGTGCCCATAAAAACTGCCGTATTCAGCGATAACTGGGACCTTTCGGTATTCCGTGCAACAAGCGTAGTTCGCATACTTACAGCCGATTACGGAGTAAATCCTATGCAGATACAGCCATGTGGCAGAGGTGAATTCAAACCTATTGACACGAATAAAACGCCAGAAGGACGTGCTCGTAACCGTCGTACGGAAATCATCATTGCACCAAAGCTTGATAAGCTCTACGAAATGATTTCAGCACAATAAAAGGGAACATCAAAGCTCCCTTCCTACAACAAAATGTACATAAGACAACAGAGATTCGACAATGTCCGGGTCTCTGTTTTCCTTTGATAGTAAGGCTGTCGCCCGTTGTGCCAAATTGTACATATTTTTCTCTGTATATTCTATACCATTATTTGCATGAGTGAAAGCTACCAAACGAGCAATCTCATCATCGCTGGCCACTCCCCTACGCACTTTTAGAGCAAGAGCCATCATTGCATCATCAGATGTTGATAATAGTGCATGAATAACAGGTAGAGTCAGTTTGCCTTCCTTCATATCATTACCACTTGGCTTACCTGTATCGTGCTGATTATCATAATCTAACAGGTCATCACGCATCTGGAAACACATACCTAAAGTCTCACCGAAATTCGACATCTGCAGAATGTCCTCTTCCCCACCCCCTGCAAGCATTGCACCAGCCTTGGCACAAGTCTCGAAGAGAGAAGCTGTCTTCTTACGGATAACATCGTAGTAATCCTGTTCAGATATAGAAGTTTTGTCAAGATTTGCGAGCTGAAGCAATTCACCGTCCGATAATGTCTGACCAAGTTCTGAAACCCACGTCACTACCCTATTCGACCCAGTCATTGCAGAATGATAAAGTGCTTTGGAAAGCAAGAAATCACCAACAAGTACTGCAGCCTGATTACTGAGCAAAGCATTCACCGACTTCTGTCCACGTCTGCGGTCGCTTTCATCCACCACATCATCGTGAACAAGCGAAGCTGTATGCAAAAGTTCAAGGGCAACGGCAGCATGAAGAACTTCCTGCCCTACCTTGCCGACATAACGGGCAGCCAAAAGCACAAGTATGGGCCTCATCATCTTTCCCTGTCTCTTAAGCAGGTGTTTGAGGGCTAAAATCAACAATGGATTATCAGTCTGCAGCGTATCTTCGAACAGTGTTCTATACGCTGTCAGTTCTACCTCTATTGGACGTCTGATATCTTCAAGTTTATCCATCTTATGCTTTCTACGAGTGCAAAAATACAAAAATATCTTCATATTTAATCCTTTACATTTTACATTTTGCATAATATTCCCTATCTTTGACTTCGCATAAACACCTTAAGCATGGAAAAACTATTTCTTCTTGACGCATACGCACTGATTTATCGCGCTTACTACGCCTTCATAAAGAACCCCAGAATTAACTCGAAGGGAATGAACACAAGTGCCATTATGGGCTTTGTGAATACGTTAGACGAAGTGCTTGAAAAGGAACATCCGACGCATATAGGTGTGGCATTTGACCCTTCAGGACCGACTTTCCGACACGAGGCCTACCCTGAATACAAGGCTCAGCGCGAAGAGACACCAGAAGCCATACGCGTAGCCGTACCATATATTAAAAAGATACTTGCAGCATACCATATTCCAGTGCTTGAAACACCTGGATTCGAAGCCGACGATGTCATTGGAACTCTTTCACAACAGGCTGATGCTCAGGGTATTGATACATACATGATGACACCAGATAAGGACTATGCCCAATTGGTAAGCAGTCATGTAAAGATGTATCGCCCCAGTCTTGGCAAACAAGATGCTGAGATTCTCGGTCCGCAAGAAGTTATGGCAAAATACGGACTCACGAACTGTCTGCAGGTAATCGATATGCTTGGACTGATGGGAGACGCAGCCGATAACATTCCTGGATGTCCTGGAGTTGGGGAGAAGACAGCCCAGAAGCTCATTCAGCAATTTGGCAGCGTAGAAGGCCTATTAGAACGTACAGATGAACTCAAAGGAGCAATAAAGCAAAAAGTAGAGGATAATCGCGAACAGATAAAGTTCTCGAAATGGCTGGCAACGATAAAGACCGATGTTCCTATCAAACTGGATATGGAATCACTCATCGTAGAGCAGCCCGACATTGAACAACTGCGTCAATTATACGAAGAACTAGAGTTTAGAGCCCTGCTGGCGAAGCGCACAGAGCGCACAGAGAAGGCAGAGGTCACAGAGAAAGTAGGCTCTAAGAAGCAGCAAGCTCCAAGTGGGCAGCTCGACCTCTTTGGATTTGGCACAGAGGGCACAGAGGAGACAGAAAACACAGAGATTAAGCAAACAAACAGACAAACCTGGCACGACCTTAATGTCGATTATCAGCTAATAGACACAAAAGAAGGCATTGAGAAACTGCGAGAAACCCTACTGAAAGCCGAAGCGATATGCCTCGACACAGAAACCACATCACCTGAAAGCATGAAAGCCAGACTGGTAGGACTCTCGTTCGCCGTTCGAGAACACCAAGCTTGGTATGTTCCTGTACCACAAAGCCGCGAGGGTGCCAGTAGGGTAGTGGAGGCCTTAAAACCCGTCTATGAAAGCGACATTCCCAAGATAGGTCAGAACCTTAAATACGACCTCATGGTGCTTGCCAATTATGGTGTCACGCTGCGTGGAACCATGATAGACACCATGATAGCCCACTACCTTATTAGTCCTGAACTGCATCATGGTATGGACTATATGGCAGAAACGCTGTTAGACTATCAAACCATCCATATCGAAGAACTTATAGGTCCGAAGGGAAAGAAACAGAAATCGATGGCAGACCTCAGTCCTCAAGAGGTGTACATCTATGCTTGCGAGGATGCTGACGTGACGCTGCGACTATGGAAAGTTCTTGAACCACGCCTAAAGGAACTTGGATGCTACGAGCTGTTCCGCGATATAGAAATGCCTTTGATGCCTGTTCTGGCATACATGGAGAGAAACGGTGTACGCATAGATACAGAAGGTCTGCGCGAAACTAGTCGCCTTTTCACCCAAAGGATGCAGCAAATCGAGGACGAAATACACCAGCTAACAGGTGTACCAGACCTTAATATATCGTCACCCAAACAAGTTGGAGAGGTCCTGTTTGACCGCCTACATATTGTAGATAAGCCCAAGAAGACAAAAACAGGGCAATACGTTACGTCTGAGGAGGTTTTAGAGAGTCTGCGCACCAAGCATCCAGTAGTGGAGAAAATATTAGCCTACAGAGGGCTAAAGAAGCTTCTAAGCACATACATTGATGCATTACCACAACTCATCAATCCTCAGACGGGACACATACACACTTCCTTCAACCAGACAGTAGCTGCCACAGGACGCCTCTCAAGCAGCAATCCAAACCTGCAAAACATCCCTGTTCGAGATGCAGAAGGCAAAGAAGTACGACGTGCATTTATTCCCGATTCCAACGAGATTTTCTTCTCCGCCGACTATAGTCAGATAGAGTTGCGAATAATGGCACATTTAAGTCAAGATCCGGCTCTCATTGAGGCATTCCGTTCAGGACACGATATTCACGCCGCTACGGCTGCAAAGATATTCCACAAGGCAATAGAAGAAGTCACGGGCGATGAACGAAGAAAGGCAAAAACAGCCAACTTTGGCATCATATACGGCATCAGTGCCTTCGGATTAGCCGAACGCATAGGTTGCAGCCGTTCGGAAGCCAAGGAACTCATCGACGGATACTTCCTAACCTATCCAAAAGTGCGTGAATACATGGACCGTTCAATACAGATGGCACGCGACAGGGGATATACCGAAACACTTTTCCACCGTCGCTTGGTATTGCCAGATATAAACAGCCGCAATGCAGTAGTTCGCGGTTATGCTGAACGAAATGCCATCAATGCCCCGATTCAGGGCACTGCTGCCGACATCATTAAGATAGCTATGGTGCGAGTGTATAAAAGACTTATCGACGAAGGTTTCAAGAGCAAGATGATACTTCAGGTGCACGACGAGCTGAATTTCAGCGTTTTACCCGATGAAATGGAGCGTTTACAGAAGATGGTTGTTGAGGAAATGCAGTCTGCCTGTCAACTCAGCGTACCTCTCGTAGCCGACTGCGGCAAAGGCTCCAACTGGCTCGAAGCGCACTGATAATAAATTAAGAATTAAGAGTTAAGAATTAAGAATTAAGAATTATGAGACGATTATTGCTTTACGTTTTACATTTTACATTTTACGTTGGATTTTGCCAAACAGCATTTGCCCAGTTGCCTCCCACAATGGGATGGAGCTCGTGGAATACGTTTGCTTTGAACATCAACGAGGACGTAATAAAAGGTCAGGCTCTGGCAATGGTTTCTACAGGATTAAAAGCTGCAGGCTACCAATATATTAATATCGACGACGGTTATTTCTACAACCGTAACGAAACAACAGGAGCCCTGCTCATTCATCCACAGAAATTCCCCAAAGGGTTGCGACCAATAGTCGATTACATCCATTCCTTGGGCTTAAAGGCTGGAATATACAGCGATGCTGGCGTCAACACCTGCGGCTCGTGGGGCAATCCAGACCGGTCGGGTAGGGGAGTAGGCCTATACGGTCACGACAAACAGGACCTCGATATGTTCTTCTCTGACCTCAATTTCGACTTCATAAAGGTCGATTATTGCGGAGGAAACTGGGGTGAGAAGGGACAGGAACTATATCTCGATGAACGCGAACGATATACTGCTATCAGTAAGACGATGAAAGACACACGTCGTCCTGATGCTATTCTCAACGTATGTCGTTGGGCTTATCCAGGCACATGGGTCAAGGACGTCGCCCTTTCGTGGCGTACCACCTACGACATTCGTGACGAATGGAAATCCGTGAAGGGCATACTCGCAGAGAACCTATATCTCGCGGCATATAGCGGGCCTGGACATTACAACGATATGGATATGCTTGAGGTGGGCCGCAGAATGTCTGCAGAAGAGGACAAGACGCATTTCGGTCTTTGGTGCATTATGAATTCGCCACTCCTAATCGGGTGTGATATGGCTAACGTTCGTCCAGATGCCCTGGAACTGATGAAAAACCGCGATTTAATCAGCATTAATCAGGATAAGACCTTCCAACAGGCATATCTGGTAAAGCGTTCGAATGAATGCTACATTCTGGTGCGCGACGTAGAGATGCTGAATGGTGTGAAGCGTGTGTTTGCCATCTATAACCCCAACGATGACGAAAGATTCGTAACGGTGAATTTCCAAGACCTCGACCTCGCAGGAAAAGTCTCTCTTCGCGATTGCTTTGAGCAGAAGGAAATTGGCGAATTCAACGGAGGATTCCAAATTTCCGTTCCTGCCCACGGAACGCGAATTTATAAGGCTACGGGCGAGCAGCGTTTGGAACGCATACGCTATGAGGCAGAAACAGCCTTCATCAGCGATTATCAGGAAATTCGCAACAACCAAGAGGCAAAGACGGGAATATATACCTCTGACAACGCTTGCAGCAGCGGATATAAAGCTACATGGCTGGGAATGAGCGAGAAGAACGATCTCGTGTGGGATAATGTATATACCGAAAAAGGCGGTAAACGCATACTCACTATTGCTTTCATCTCTGGCAATGAGCGCAATGTCACTGTAAGCGTGAATGGCAAGGAAGTAAAGCAACTGTCTGTGACAAGCGGCGGATGGGATAAAATCGGACGTGTCAGCGTTCCTATTAAATTAAAGAAGGGACGCAATGTTATCCGTCTGTCTAATGCCAACGACTGGATGCCGGATATCGACTACATAGAAATTAAAAAGTAAGAATTCTAATTCTTAATTTAATAATATAATACTATGGATGTTAACAAAATCATGGCTCAACTGGAGGCTAAGCACCCTGGTGAGAAAGAATATCTGCAGGCAGTACACGAGGTCCTGCTGAGTATTGAAGAAGTTTACAACCAGCACCCCGAATTTGAAAAGGCAAAACTCATAGAGCGACTGGTGGAGCCGGAACGCATTATCACGTTCCGCGTGCCCTGGGTAGATGATAAGGGCGAAGTGCAGGTAAATCTGGGCTATCGCGTGCAGTTCAACAGCGCCATCGGTCCCTACAAGGGCGGTCTGCGTTTCCACGCTTCCGTTAACCTGAGCATCCTGAAGTTCCTCGGCTTCGAACAGACATTCAAAAACGCACTGACAACCCTGCCGATGGGCGGTGGAAAGGGCGGAAGCGACTTCTCGCCTCGTGGTAAGAGCGATGCAGAGGTGATGCGATTCTGTCAAGCCTTCATGAACGAACTCTATCGCTATATCGGACCGGAAATCGATGTTCCTGCAGGCGACATCGGTGTGGGAGCTCGTGAAGTGGGTTACCTGTTCGGACAATACAAGAAACTGACACGCGACTGGAGCGGTGTCCTGACGGGCAAGGGATTGGAGTTCGGAGGCTCGCTTGTTCGTCCAGAGGCAACAGGCTTCGGCGGACTGTACTTCGTCAACGAGATGCTGCAGACGCGAGGAATCGATATCAAGGGCAAGACGGTAGCCATCTCTGGCTTCGGAAATGTGGCTTGGGGCGCTGCCACAAAGGCAACACAACTGGGAGCTAAGGTCATCACCATAAGCGGTCCCGACGGCTACATCTACGACCCAGAAGGCATCAGCGGCGAGAAGATAGATTACATGCTCGAACTGCGTGCTTCAGGCAACGACATCTGTCAGCCCTATGCCGACGAGTTCCCAGGTTCCACCTTCGTGCCCGACAAACGGCCTTGGGAGGTGAAGTGCGACATCGCCCTGCCTTGTGCTACGCAGAACGAGTTGAACGGTGAGGACGCTCGCCAACTCATTGCCAATGGAGTGACCTGCGTAGGCGAAATCTCCAACATGGGATGTACGCCAGAAGCCATAGATGCCTTCATTGAGGCAGAGATGCTCTATGCACCAGGCAAGGCTGTGAATGCAGGCGGTGTAGCCACCAGCGGCCTCGAAATGAGTCAGAATGCCATGCATCTCTCGTGGACGGCAGAAGAGGTTGACCAGAAACTCCACCAAATCATGCATGCCATCCACAAGCAATGCGTCACCTACGGCACTCAGCCCGACGGCTACATCAACTATGTTCGCGGTGCCAACGTTGCCGGCTTCATGAAGGTTGCCAAAGCTATGATGGCTCAGGGCATAGTTTGAGCCTCCATTGGGAAGAAACAGGTAACTTACTACCTTAACAGGCGTTGAGCCCAGTATTCATCGGGCTTGGAATGGAGGTACCTGTGTCTGCAACAGGTACCTGACAGGTACCTCAAACCTCACACACCAAGTTACCTGATAAGGTACCT
>CACZJU010000021.1 GCA_902781515.1 uncultured Bacteroidales bacterium
AAAAAACAAAATGAAATAAGAGCGGCAAACGAGACTCGAACTCGCGACCCCAACCTTGGCAAGGTTGTGCTCTACCAACTGAGCTATTGCCGCAAAACTTTTAAAGCGGTGCGTACGGGACTCGAACCCGTGACCCCATGCGTGACAGGCATGTATTCTAACCAAGCTGAACTAACGCACCGTTTTATCAATCTTTCAAAGAAGTGGGTGGTGATGGATTCGAACCACCGAAGGCGTAAGCCAGCAGATTTACAGTCTGCCCCATTTGGCCACTCTGGTAACCACCCTTGCAGACTGCTGCTGCTTTAGCAAGTGACTCCTACAGGATTCAAACCTGTAACCTTCTGATCCGTAGTCAGATGCTCTATTCAGTTGAGCTAAGGAGCCATTATCTTGTTTGTGGGCGCTGACGGATTCGAACCGCCGACCCTCTGCTTGTAAGGCAGACGCTCTGAACCAGCTGAGCTAAGCGCCCTGTCGAAACCTCTGTTTCTGTTTTGCGGGTACAAAGGTACGACTTTTTCCTATACTACCAAAACTTTTTGGCGATTTTTTCATTAAACTTTTGATTTTTACTTCTCAGACGTAGTTTTATCATGAATTCCACGACTGGATACGACCTGATAATCACGTCCGACCGTCAGTTTCGGTTCTATAGGTGAAACAATTGTAATGCACACGTTCGTCTCTTTATTCGTGTCTGTCGAATGCAGGGAGCGAATGTTCAGTACTCCATTCTCTACGGTCCATTGTATATTGTTTGCGGCTACGCTATCGGTGGAACGAACGCCCATCTCATAGTTTTCGCCACTCACGAAGCGGACACATGCGGGTACATTCACGTTTACGCCTTCGAAAGGCTTTGTCTCAATTGTTTTTGCGTTTGCGGTGGCTACCATCATGATGGCGCTCACCAGAATCATCATCTTTTTCATAATCTCAATCTTTTTACCTTTTATTTATTTTTGTTATTCTATGCGCCCCTCGCCAGGGACGTCTTTCATTAGATGACGGTGCAAAGTTAGTGCCTTTTCACGACCCCGACCAAGCAAAAATATGTTTTTTAGCATAAAATTAGCCGTTTATTGACATTCGTCAAGGCAAGCGTGACAGGTTGGCAGGCCATTATGGAGTTTTTGACAGAATGTCGCAATGCGCGCGCATATGCACATATACCTATTATATACACGCACGCGCGTAATACATGTAATAACCTTTGACCTGCAGCCTAAAATAGTCAAAACATGATGCCGACTGCATATATTTCACCATCTTAGACAGAATTTTCGCACATTTATTTGGTATTTCACTCGATTTACACTACCTTTGCGCCGCTTTTTATGCACAACATAAAGTCTAACTCTATTAATTAAACAAAAAACAAACAAAAAATGGCAGACTACAAGAATGTCGCACCCCTGGAAGGTTTCGATTGGGAAGCCTATGCCAATGGTAATGCAAACAGCGACCTGAGCCGCGAGGCACAGGAGAGTGCCTACGAAGGCTCTCTGAACAAGATCGACGACCACAAGGTTGTGGACGGAACGGTCATCTCTATTAACAAGCGCGAGGTTGTCGTAAACATCGGCTCTAAGAGCGATGGTATCATCCCCGCAGGCGAATTCCGCTACAATCCCGACCTGAAGGTTGGTGACACCGTAGAGGTTTACATCGAAAACCAGGAGGACAAGAAGGGCCAGCTCATCCTGTCTCACAAGAAAGCACGCGCAAGCCGCTCATGGGACCGCGTCAACGAGGCTATGGAGAACGAAGAAATCATCAAGGGTTACATCAAGTGCCGCACAAAGGGTGGTATGATTGTCGACGTATTCGGCATCGAAGCATTCCTGCCCGGCAGCCAGATTGACGTTAAGCCCATCCGCGACTACGACATATTCGTTGGCAAGACAATGGAGTTCAAGGTTGTGAAAATCAACCAGGAGTATAAGAACGTCGTTGTTAGCCACAAGGCACTCATCGAAGCCGAGCTCGAAGCTCAGAAGAAGGAAATCATCAGCCATCTGGAGAAGGGTCAGGTGCTCGAAGGTGTTGTCAAGAACATCACAAGCTACGGCGTATTCATCGACTTGGGCGGCGTAGACGGTCTGATTCATATCACAGACCTCAGCTGGGGCCGTGTAAGCGATCCTCGCGAGGTTGTAGAACTCGACTCTAAGATTAATGTCGTTATTCTCGACTTCGACAACGAGAAGAAGCGCATTGCTCTTGGTCTGAAGCAGCTCACTCCTCACCCATGGGATGCTCTTGATCCCAACCTGCAGGTTGGCGACCGCGTAAAGGGTAAGGTTGTCGTTATGGCCGACTACGGAGCATTTGTAGAAATCGCTCCTGGTGTTGAAGGTCTGATTCATGTTAGCGAAATGAGCTGGAGCCAGCACCTGCGCAGTGCTCAGGACTTCATGAAGGTTGGCGACGAGGTTGAGGCAGTTATCCTGACCCTGAACCGCGAAGAGCGCAAGATGTCTCTGGGCATCAAGCAGTTGAAGGAAGATCCCTGGCAGAACATCGAGGATAAGTATCCCGTTGGCAGCAAGCACACCGCTAAGGTTCGCAACTTCACCAACTTCGGTATCTTCGTAGAAATCGAAGAGGGTGTAGATGGTCTCATCCACATCAGCGACCTGAGCTGGACCAAGAAGATTAAGCACCCCAGCGAGTTCACACAGATTGGTGCTGAACTGGAAGTTTGCGTACTGGAGATTGACAAGGCTAACCGTCGTCTTTCTCTCGGCCACAAGCAGTTGGAAGAGAATCCTTGGGATGTATTCGAAACCATCTTCACAGTTGACAGCGTACACGAAGGTACAATCGTTGAAATGCTCGACAAGGGTGCTGTTATCCAGTTGGAGTACGGTGTAGAAGGCTTTGCCACACCTAAGCACCTCGTTAAGGAGGATGGCAGCCAGGCTCAACTGAACGAGAAACTCGAGTTCAAGGTAATCGAGTTCAACAAGGAGAACAAGCGCATCATCCTCAGCCACAGCCGCATCTATGAAGATGTTCAGCGTGCTGCTGCTCGCGATGAGAAGAAGGCTAAGGCTCCTCGTGCCAAGAAGGCCGCTGAGGCTCCCGCTATTCAGAACCAAGCTGCCAGCACCACACTTGGTGACATTGACGCTTTGGCTGAACTGAAGGCTAAGATGGAAGGCGAAAAGTAAGTCCTGCGGACAATGGATAATTGACAATGGACAATTGATAATGATTGGGAGAGTCTGCAAAACTGCGGACTCTCTCTTTTATTTCCACAACGTCTATTTCATTGTCAATTTTCAATTATCAATTTTCAATTTAACACATGTGGAACCATTCGAACTATATATATTAGGTTGTGGCTCAGCCAATCCCACGCAACGTCATCTTCCTGCTTGTCAAGTTCTATCGACACACGGAAAACTTTTCATGATAGACTGTGGCGAGGGCACTCAAACAAGATTTGCACGATGCGGGCTAAGTATGAAGCGCGTGGGGCACATATTCATATCACACGCTCATGCTGACCATTGCCTTGGGCTTCCGGGACTCATCTGCACCATGAGTTTATTGGGCCGTACATCACAGCTACACATTCATGCGCCACAAGAATTGGAATCATACCTACAGGCTGCAATGAAACTGTTCTGTCCCAACCTTGAGTTCGAAGTAATATTCCACGCAGTAGATACTACAAAGCACCAGTTAGTATTTGAAGACAGAAGCATTGAAGTATGGAGCCTGCCCTTGCGCCATCGCGTTCCATGCTGCGGATATATGTTTCATGAAAAGCCCGGACAGCGTCATATCTTGCGCGATATAATAGATATGTACGAAATTCCTGTCAGTCAAATAAGCAACATCAAGGCAGGAATGGACTGGACACTACCCGATGGAACGACTATACCCAATGAACGTCTCACTACACCTCCATCACCAACCCGCTCGTTTGCTTACTGCAGCGACACTACCCCACTACCCTCACTCGTTCCAATGATAAAAGGAGTAAACCTACTGTTTCACGAAGCCACATTTGACCAAGCTAATGAATTCCGTGCTCGTCAGACGTTCCACTCAACCACCACCGAGGCGGCTCAGATTGCTCACGACGCAGAGGTCGGACAACTGATTATCGGACACTACTCATCAAGGATGCGCGATGAAGCACAAATGCTTGCTGAAGCACAGCAGATTTTCCCAAATACAATACTTGCCGACGAGGGACAACGCATAAACATCTGAAAAATTGTAACAAAAAGGCGAAAATATTTTGTTGGAACGAAAAAAAATTCTAATTTTGCCATTGCAAAGCGTGTAAAACGTAAAGAAAGACATGATTAAGAAACTGCAAATACTGGTTTTCGCAATGCTTCTCACAGCAGTTCCCGTAAGCCTTATGGCACAAGCGGAGCGCGATGAGGTGGAAACCGAATTGTCAGCAACAAGTCTTTCCGTCAACGGCTCACGCGTGCACATTACCAATGCAGAGGGAGAAACATTGGAGATATATAATCTCACTGGTGTAAAAGTTGCTTCTATCCGCATTGACAGCAGTGACAAAGCCTTCTCTTTGAATCTACAACGTGGTTGTTACATTCTGAAGGTCGGCAAGGTCGTACGCAAGATTTCCATCCGTTAATATTCTTTGTGCCATGCGTTGCGGATTCACAACCATAGCGCTATATTTTACACTCCTTTTATCTTTCTTTGTGTCCTGCGACAATGCAGACAAAGTCAATATGCCCACTATTGAAGAACTACAATCGTGGACATGTCCGGAATACACCATTGACGGCAAGAGCGTAGCGAATGAGTTGAAACATTGCGTTGAAACATGGTCTGAGAGCATGTATGCCGACAAATACACCAATAAATACTACCAGAATAACGCTGCTACCCTTTTATGGATTGACCGCATGGGTGTAAGGAGAGAGGCTGATACCCTAATGTCTTATATCACAAAATACGGTGATTTAGGACTTTCGCAACAAGCTTTCGCGCTCGACACACTGCAGGCTATGATTGACAGCGTCCGTAATTTCAACTGCTCTAATCATTCCGCAGCAAAGACATTGGGAAGCATTGAATATCTGCTCACCAGAGCATATATGCGCTATGCATGTGGTCAGCGTTATGGTTTCATAAATCCACGATACACATTCAATCACCTACTGGTAGACCAGCCAGCCAACAGTGAGAAACGAAGCACAACAACATACCGACGCATCTTCGCCCTCGACGTAGAAGAAGCTACCGACAGTTTTGCCCATACAGCAATTGAGCAAATTCATCAGCATCGTATCAGCGACTTTCTCAGCTCCGTACAGCCAACCGATACTATTTATCGTCAGATGCGTAACGAATACCATGCGGCAAAGCAAAGCGGTGATACCACCCGTCTGCGTCTGGCCAGCATCAATATGGAACGCGCCCGCTGGCGTTACCAACGTCCCAATACTGGCCGTTACATTTTCGTAAACCTAGCAGCACAACAACTAACGGCTGTTGATACACAACGGGATACAGCCACCACAATGCTTGTATGTTGTGGAAATGCTACTCACAAAACACCCTTGCTGCACAGCAAGATAAGCCATGTGGAACTGAATCCATATTGGGTGATACCTCAGACCATTGTCAGCAAAGAGATTATGCCCAGCCACACTGGCGACAGTGCCTATTTTGCACGCAATCGCTATAGGGCCATCAACAAGGAAACAAAAGAGATGGTTGACCCAGCATCGCTCTCTGCCGCCGAGCTACGTAGCGCCCGTTACACCCTACGTCAGGATAAAGGAGCTGGAAATTCTCTCGGTCGAGTCATATTCCGCTTCCCAAACGATTTTTCAGTATATCTACACGATACGAACAATCATAGTGCATTCCAATATGCCAATCGTGCTATAAGTCATGGTTGCGTGCGCGTTGAACATCCTTTGGACCTTGCACTTTTCTTCCTCGATAATCCAACACCATTATATGTTGACCGGATACGCATTGCCATTGACCGTGCACCCCTGACTGCAGAAGGACGACGCTATCAAGCAGCTCACCCTGATGCCAAGTCAATGCCGAACATCTCGTATTCCAGTCCTGTTGACGTTTGGCTCGACTACTGGACACTCTATCCTACACCAGATGGACGAATGGAATCGTATCCCGACAACTATGGTTACGATAGAACAATCGAAAAAAAATTAAAATCACTTTAAACCATTTCGCTTAGCCACTATCTAATTAATAATGAGGCACATCGACGAGCACAGCATAATTCCCCGTCTGCAAGACGAGTACACTCGTGTTGCTGCTTTCACCGATGTCGTAAATGAATACAAGGAAACACTGTATTGGCAAATTCGTCGGATGGTGACCAGTCACGATGACACAGATGATATCCTGCAAAATACATTTATAAAAGCATGGAACGGTCTATCGTCATTTCGTGGTGACAGTAAACTATCAACATGGTTGTTCCGCATTGCCACCAATGAAACGTTGAACTTCCTGGAACGGCAGAAACACAATTCTGTCAGCCTGGATGAAGAAAGCAGTCATGCAGCCCTTGCATTACAGAGCGACCCTTATTTCGATGGAGACGAGACGCAGCAACAACTGCAAACGGCAATAAGCCAATTACCGCCCAAGCAGCGTCAGGTGTTCACGATGAAGTACTTCGAAGAGATGAAATACGAAGACATGAGTGAGGTCTTAGGCACCAGTGTGGGAGCGTTGAAAGCGTCTTACCATCACGCAATAAAAAAAATAAGTGATTTTTTTGAGCAATTCGATTAAACCATAGCAGATTACAGCTATCTAACAAGTACACAGACAAATAAACGCACGACGATGAACGAAATGGAATTACGTAAACATTGTGGAAACGACAACCCGTTCCGCGTTCCCGAAGGATACTTCGAGGGATTCAACGAACGTCTGTTTGCACGTCTGCCACAAAAGACGGAAGCCAAGGTCGTGCGAATGAGTCCACACCTTTGGCGCGCAGCCGCAGCTATTGCCTTTGTGTTTATGCTTGGCGGCGGGCTCTATTGGACACAAGAAAGAAAGACATCACTGGCCGAGCAGTCGCAGGAGGAATACTATAATGATGCCCTCGACTACATTATGGTTGGCAATGCCGAAATAGCGGAATATTTAACTGCAGCAGAGTAAGGAGGATGAAAAAATGAAACGTCTATTTATCATCATTGCACTATCAATGCTCGCCACCCTGACCACAATGGCGGATGACAACAAGCAGCAGAGATTCAATCCAGAAGAATTCAGGGTAAAGTTGGAAACGTTTATCGCCCAAAAAGCAGAACTATGTCCGACAGAATGTGAAAAGGTATTCCCCATCTATCGTGAGATGAAGGAAAAGCAACGCAGCCTTAAGCAGAAGGAAATGCAGTTGAAGCGCCCCGAAAAGAAATATGAGAATGAGAAAGACTATCAGCAAGCGCTCGTCGGTATTGCACAACTGCATATTGAAGCTGCCAAGATAGAAGAAACATACTACAAGAAGATGTGCAAGGTCATTCCGGCCCATAAAGTCTACGCCATAACACTGGCCGAAGACGCTTTCCACCGCGATATGCTACGCCATTTCAATAATAAACAACGTAAATAAATCTTACCCAGAATAAAGACACACGATTTAGGAACCTCTCTACGCCCCAAAGTTCTTCATATATGTTGCTTTGTTGTATTTCCCCTCTTTGGAGCGTTAGCAGAGGTTCCTTCTTTTTGCTTCGTTCCACAGGGCATCCATCTCGGCAAGAGTCATATCCCTTAGTTCACGTCCCTGCTCCTTAGCCTTTGCCTCAACATAATTAAAGCGGCTAATGAACTTCTGATTGGTGCGTTCCAAAGCATTGTCGGGATTGATATGATAGAGACGGGCCATGTTGATAAGACTAAACAGGTAATCTCCGAATTCCTCTTCGCTACGCGTCTTATCACCTTTCTCTATCTCTGTACGCAGTTCTCCCAACTCCTCCTGAACCTTTGCCCATACATCCTCACGCTGTTCCCAGTCGAAACCGACGTTACGGGCCTTCTCCTGTATGCGCTCAGCCTTTATTACTGAAGGTAATGCTGCAGGAACTCCGCTAAGGACTGTCATATTTCCACCCTTCTCCTTCTGCTTTATCAATTCCCATGACTTGAGCACATCACCAGCCGTCTCTGCCACAGCATCGCCATAGACATGGGGATGGCGGAAGATGAGCTTGTCGCACAATTTGTGGCAGACATCGGCAATGTCAAACTGCCCCTTCTCGTCACCTATCTTAGCATAGAAACATACGTGTAGCAATACATCGCCCAATTCCTTGCAAATATCCTGTACATCGTCCTTAATCAGGGCATCACACAATTCGTAGGTTTCCTCGATTGTGTTCTGTCTCAGACTCTCATTAGTCTGCTTCCTGTCCCATGGACATTTCTCTCTCAGTTCGTCCAGCACATCGAGCACCCGCCCGAATGCTGCCATTTTCTCTTCTCGTGTATGCATAGTGACTACAAAAGTAGTCAATAAATTAAAAATTAAAAATTAAAAATTGAAAATTATTTCGTATCTTTGCACGCAATTAACGAAATCCGATTTAGTACTCTATAACCTATAACCCATAACCTATAACCATTCATATGGAATTAGCAACAAAATACAACCCTGCCGATGTCGAAGGCAAGTGGTATCAGTATTGGTTAGACAATAAACTTTTCAGTTCCAAACCCGACGATCGCGAGCCATACACAATCGTCATTCCTCCACCAAACGTAACAGGTGTGCTGCACATGGGACATGTCCTCAATGAAACCATTCAGGACATCCTTGTTCGCCATGCCCGTATGGAAGGCAAGAATGCTTGCTGGGTGCCTGGTACAGACCATGCCTCCATTGCAACTGAGGCCAAGGTGGTAAACCGACTGGCTGAGCAAGGTATCAAGAAGACCGACCTCACACGCGAAGAGTTCCTGAAGCATGCTTGGGCTTGGACTGAGGAGCACGGAGGCATTATCCTGAAACAGCTTCGTAAGCTCGGCTGTTCCTGCGACTGGGACCGCACGGCTTTCACTATGGACGAGAAGCGTAGCGAGAGTGTCATCAAGGTCTTCTGCGACCTATATCGCAAGGGCCTCATCTATCGTGGCGTACGAATGGTCAACTGGGATCCTAAGGCCCTGACCGCCCTATCCGACGAGGAAGTCATCTATAAGGAAGAGCACACCAAGCTCTACTACATGAAATACTATGTAGAAAGTCCTGTAACGAGTGATTGTATCGCTGGAGAAGGGAACGTAGTTCACAAGGACGAGAAAGGCTACTATGCCGTAGTGGCAACTACACGTCCTGAAACCATTATGGGCGACGTGGCAATGTGCATCAACCCCAATGACCCCAAGAACCAGTGGTTGAAGGGCAAGAAAGTAATTGTGCCCCTCGTTGGTCGTGTCATTCCCGTCATTGAGGACGAATATGTGGACATTGAGTTTGGTACTGGTTGCTTGAAGGTTACTCCTGCCCACGATGTCAACGACTATATGCTGGGCGAGAAATACAATCTGGAAGCCATTGATGTATTCAATCCCGATGGTACTCTGTCAGAAGCTGCAAAGCTTTACGTTGGTATGGACCGTTTCGACTGCCGCAAGCAGATTTCTAAGGATATGGTTGAGGCCGGTCTGATGGAGAAGATAGAGGACTACGACAATAAGATTGGTTGCTCGGAACGTACAGGTGCGCCCATCGAGCCACGTCTTTCTATGCAGTGGTTCCTGAAGATGGAGCATCTGGCAGAGATTGCCCTCGGTCCCGTTATGAACGATGATATCAAGTTCTATCCCGCAAAATACAAGAACACCTATCGCCACTGGCTCGAGAACATCAAGGACTGGTGCATCAGCCGTCAGTTGTGGTGGGGACATCGCATTCCTGCATATTATATAGGCCTCTCCCCAACCCTCCCCAAAGGGAAGGGAGAAACATCACCTTCATTGCAGGATTTAGGCATTCCCTACGGTGCCTTTGTAGTAGCAGAAAGTGAAGAAAAAGCCTATAAACTGGCTGTTGAGCAATATCCCGCTCTTAAAACCCTCCTCCCTTCGGGGGGAGATGGAGAGGGGCTTGGCTTCATACTGAAGCAGGACGAGGATGCTCTGGACACTTGGTTCAGCAGTTGGCTCTGGCCTATCTCGCTGTTCGACGGCATTAACAATCCAGGCAACGAAGAGATAAAGTACTACTACCCCACTGCCGACCTCGTAACCGGTCCGGACATCATCTTCTTCTGGGTAGCCCGCATGATTATGGCAGGCTACGAATATGAAGGCAAGATGCCCTTCCGCAATGTTTACTTCACTGGTATCGTGCGCGACAAACTGGGCCGCAAGATGTCTAAGTCGCTGGGCAACAGTCCCGACCCTCTGGACCTCATTGCCCGCTTCGGTGCTGACGGTGTGCGTATGGGTATGATGCTGGCAGCTCCTGCCGGCAACGACATACTCTTCGACGAGGCTCTCTGCGAACAGGGACGCAACTTCTGCAATAAAATTTGGAATGCCTTCCGTCTGGTAAAGGGCTGGGAAGTTTCCGAGAGCGCTAAGTTCCCTGAGATTAACGCCAATGCCATTGCATGGATGCAGGCCAAGATACGCGAGACAGGAGCCGAGATAGAGGATTCATTCTCGAAATATCGCCTCTCTGAAGCCCTTATGGCAGCCTTCAAGCTGTTCACCGACGAGTTCTCCGGCTGGTATCTCGAAATGATTAAGCCTGCATATCAGCAGCCCATCGACAGCCAGACCTTGAAGGCCACGCTCGACATCTTCGAAACGCTGATGAAGATTATCCACCCCTTCATGCCGTTCATCACAGAAGAACTCTTCCAAGCCCTTGCAGAACGCGAACAGGGCGACAGCATAATGGTGAACCCGCTTAAACTTGATGTTCTGAACGAAGAGGACACTCAGATTATTTCTGCATACGAGGAGGCGAAGCAAATTATCAGCAACGTGCGTGCCGTTCGCAATCAGAAGAACATCGCACAGAAGGAAGCACTCGTGCTGGAAGCCATCGGCAAGCCCGAAGGTTCATTGCCTCTGTCCGAAACCATCAAGAAGATGGCCAACCTCTCTGCTATCAAATACGTGGAGAAGAAGGGCGAAGGCTCGCAAAGCTTCTTGGTAGGAACCGATGAGTATGCTGTGCCTCTGGGAAGCCTCATTGACACCGATGCTGAGGCAGAGAAGGCTGAAGCTGAAATCAAGCGTTTGGAAGGCTTCATGGCAGGCATTCAGAAGAAACTTTCCAACGAACGCTTCGTACAGAACGCTCCTGCACAGGTTGTAGAGCTTGAGCGCAAGAAGCTAAGCGACGCAGAAAGCAAGATTGCAGCTCTGCGTGAAACGCTGAAAGCTCTGGGCAAATAAAGAGACACATTCCTACATCTTATACAATACCCCTCTGCGCCTAATCGCTGCAGGGGGGTATTCTTATATCTATCTTCAGAGGTTAACTTAACCTGTGGCGATAGGTTAATATAACCTTTGGCGATAGGTTAATATAACTTATGGCGATAGGTTAATATAACCTTTGGCGAAACATTAGTAATGTATGGGGCGAAACATTAGTAATGTATGGGGCGGAAGATTACTAATGTATAGGGCGGAAGATTAGTAATGCTTGAGGCGAAGGGATATAACAAAGGAGCGCTCCCGAATGGAAGCGCCCCTTTTATGAATAGTATCGTTCAGGAATTACTTCACAACGATTTTGCGGCCCTGTTCTACAACAATGCCCTTGTAGTTAGCGCCTACGCGCTGACCAGCCATATTGTAGCGAACAGCCTTACCAGCAACCTTATCAGCCTCTACGCCATTGATGCCAGTACCAGCAAACGAGATTGTTGCACCAGCAAGGAAGTATGAGAGAGGATTCACAGAATCTACGTAATAAATATTCTCACTGAAGTTATTCTGGAACTTCCATTCACCATTAAGTACATCTGTAAGCAGAGTTACATCAGTTGTGCTGGTGGTCTGATCATTTACTTCAACACCGGTGAAGAACAGGGTATAAGTAACTTGTGAAGTCTTATAAGTACCCATGAACTGTCCATTGCTGAATACATAGTTTCCATCAGCGTTCTTGGAACCCTTCACCCAACCTGTGGCACCAGCGCGACCAAGACCCTGAATATAGAAGTCATTCTGATCCTCACTTATAGCAACATTCACAACGGAAGAATAATCTCTTGTCTGACCATTTAAGAAAATCTGACCCTTGAAGTCGTGAGCAGATGCCTGCAGGCCTTCGGGCAGAGTATTCTTGGTATACCATGTGATGTTGTACCATGTAATTTCAGACTTATGCTCTTCGTTACCACCTCTGTAGATGCTCTGAAGACCAACACGCTTCCATGTGCTGTGATCCATGTTCAAATAAATACCACTGGCAAAGATATCATAATTGTCAGTAAACGTTGCAGGAATCTCAGTCATGTCTGCTTCTAACTTTGGATACAAGTCCTTCGTGAATGTAACAACAGCGGGCTCGCCCTCGCCTGTATCGGCAAGTACAACGTATGACAGTTTATCAGCTACAAGGTCGTTGCCGTCAACATCCTGCAGAGGAATGCTTCTCTCAAGAACATTACCAACAGTTGTAAAGCGCAGACGTGTGACAACAGGAGCAGCAGGAGTTGCAGCAACGTCATTGATCTTAGTCATTGTAACATTCTTTTCGGCCTGATATATAGACTTGTTTATCTGGTCCTTATAAGCATTAATTGCAACTGCAACATCTGCATCAGCGATTTCAAACGTGTTGCTCTCTGAGCTGTAATTGAAGACAACATCAACAATTTCCTTGGTCTTAACGTTATAACCAATGAAATAAAGTTCATCTTCGTCCTCACCTCCCAAGAACTGACCAGCAGCGAAGGTAACCGTACCCTCATTCAGAGTACCCTTTACCCATGCATCTGGCATATCAGTAGAAATGCCCTGAACATAAACATCATTATCCTTGAAACCGATCTTTACAGAATTAGAAACATTACTTTCTTTAGAATAAGAGACGCCCTTGTATGCATAGTTCTCTACAACCAAGTCTTCAGGAGCCTCAACAGGAGCTATAGCCTCACCATTGATGGCAATAGTAGCACCCTTAGCATACTTTGTGAAAGTGTAAAGTCTGTCTGTGCGACCGGCATTCTCAGCAAATGCATTCTGGAATTCGTAAACGCCAGCAGTTGCATCCTTCTTCAATACGATGTCGGCAACTTCCTCTTCAGCAGCGTCCATACCTACAAATATGACAACATAACTACCGGAAACACCCATATACTGAGCATTCTCAAGGATGTAAGTATCATCTCCTGACTTCACACCCTTTACCCAAGCAGTTGCATCCTCTTCTCCAATGCCCTGAATATAGATGCTATCCTCAACTGTAGCAATATATACGTTACGCTCAAATGGTGTCTCTTCGCCTCGTGATACAGTAGAACCCTTGAATGCAACTTCTGTCTTCTTCAAGCCACTGGGCAGTGTGAAAGTCTTAGGCCAAACTGGAGTGTACCAGCCAATCTCTGACTCATGACGCTCGTCACCACCATAGTAAATGGTCTGCACACCAATTCGCTTCCACGTCATATAATCCTCCATATTCAAGTATATTTTGGGACCAGTGACGAAGTCGTAGTTGTCGGTGAAGTTGAAAGGAATCTCAGTCATATCTTCAGTCAACTTAGTGTAGTCCTCAGTAGAGAATGTAACCAACTGAGGCTCGCCCTCACCCTTGTCGCAATAAACCTTATATGTAACCTTATCGGGCCGAGAAATTGATGCCAGAAATAGTCGGGTTAGCAGGAGTACCAGGCTTTTCACTTACCTTCTGTATAGTAATGCCCTCATAATAGGTCCATATATTGCTCTCTTTAGCCTGTAGGTCATAGAAAATCGTCTTATCAATACTAATAACCATAGTACCTTCTGTTGCTAAAACGCCATTCTCTGCATCATAGTCAAATACCAAATCTACTCCTTCATATGAAGCCCAATAGGTACCAAGGAACCAAAGGGTATAAGAATGCATAGTGCCAAGCATCTGACCAGTTGGGAAAGTAATCTTACCATCTTCAAGTGTACCCTTAACCCATGCCTCAGGTAAACTCTGGCAGAGACCCTGAACATATACGTCACTACCCTTGAAACCAATCTTTACAGAAAAAGAAATAGGATTATCATCACCATCATAAGCACTGAGCAGATAATCCTCTGCTACCAAATCAGTAGGAGCCTCAACGGGCATGTCTACTTCCTCTGTATAAGCTACTACAAGTCCGGCACCAATGTATGCATAAAGTCCACGTTTACCCTCTATATCCTCCTCACTGACATCACCAATAACAGTAGTAAAAGTGAATGCATCAGCGTCACCGTCGTATTGGGCCTCAATGTCGATAAATGCGCCATTATTATCCTGTGCAGCAGCATAAATGGGGTATGATTGGCCACCACTCTGTAATGCACCCAGATACTGGTCTTTCTCAAACACTACAGTAGTTTCATCTTTGAAAGTACCCTTAATATAAGATTCTGGCATATAAGTGCTCAGACCCTTAATATACACAACATCATAGCCATCCCATACGACCTCAACAGTACGATTAATAGCCACTTGATTCCAACCAGAGTTACCATAGGTATATCCAGTACCAGTAGCAGTGTAATAGGTTGCCTCGCTGCCTGCTGGTGGAACAACCACCTCGGGAGTCTTGGCAGGAGCCTTTTTAGCAGCAGTAGCCTGCTGCGAGCGAACTTTCTTCATGTCCTTATTAAAGAACTGCAGGGGAGCCTTTGATGACCTCTGCTGAAGAGCAACATTCTGCTTCAGAATCTGACTTATATTGGCAGGCTTCTGAGCAAAGGATACGGTTGACATCAGGAGTGCCAACACCATAAGAGTAAAATTCTTAATCCTCATAATGTAAATGTTTAGTTAATTAAAATGATATTTATCTCTATATTATTTGACTAATTTGAAAGTCTTGGTTCCGTCGGCTGATACGAATACTGTAGTGGACAAATTGAAATAGTTCTCCGGAGTCATGTCATATGTATCATCAAGAACAGCACCGAATGCCCTAACTGCATCGAGCACAGTGGCATCCTTCTCCAAAAGTTTATTGTCCATGTTATCCGGCTGGCTTACAATCTTAACCTGACCAAAATTCGGAGTCAGACGCGTCAATGCCATACCGCCCACACTCTTGGAGCGTCCAACCTTCCACTCTATCACAAGTCCAGTTACCTTATTGGCATTAGTTGTTTCGCCAATACCAATACGTGACAAGGAGTTGTTCTTACCGGAAGCCTTGAATGCATCGTCCAACTGATAGTATAGGGTCTTCAGGTCGTTTGACATAGTCAGAGTATCCATCCACATGATTTGTGTGCTGGTAGCCAACATACGATCCCAAGTTGCGATGACCTTAATTGTTCCGTCTTCGTTAACCAAGCAGGTCTTGTCATCAGACAAAGTAAACTCCTGATAAGAATGTCCAAAGAATTCATCCTTATGTTCGTTGCGGAAGCCCGTCGGAGTGAAACAGCAAGAAATAGAGTCAAAACTCAAAGGATTGACAACACGATCGCATATACGATATCTGCCATCGCGCAAACCAGTAAGGTATAGCGTATCTCTGCCATCGGTGAAGTAATATGAAGGAACTTCTTCGCTGGCAATAGTGTTGCGCATTGTCTCTGTATCCGCAATATAGGTAGCCCAAGCGCGGTCGGCCTTAATCATGCGTATTTCAGCGCCATAACGCTCGCCACGAAGAATGATTTCATTATCATTAAACGACAGAACAACCCAGTTTTGGTCGCCCTGCATTCCGGCTCCGTCAGAAATAAGAATGTCTGGAGCGGCCCAATGTGCCACAGGGTCAACAAAAGGAGTGAGCACATCGTTCCATGTATTAAATGCCAGTACCAGACCTTCCTCACGAATCATCTCGTAGAGACTTGAATGTTCGGTGTAGGTATTTGCATTGCCATCGCGCAAGAAACGATGGTTTCCGGCAAAAGTCACCTTTCCATTGTTCTCGAACTTCGCAAAGAGATTGAAGCCCTCGAACAAAGCAGAAAAAATGCCGACATGATACTGAACAACCCATCCCTGTGGAGCAGCAACCAATATCTCCTGAAGTCTGTCTCCATTCTTCACGGTACGCAATGCTGCACTTTCCGTGAACAAATCATCTTCTTCGAAATTCGTGCATCCAATGAGTGAGAATACTACCATCACACTCAGAATTGCACGTAAAAACAAAATATTTTTCTTCATATCAATATACATCTATATATATTATTGGAGGTCGTAAATGGTAACTTCATCTTTCAGGAAGTCATTGATTTTATTCTGACGGTCGGAAACCTCACGACGCAATGTGAATGCATAGAGCCCCCACTTGTCTGTGTACCATTCTGTGGCGATATCTATCTTCTTCATCATTGCATTGAAACCAGCAACATTGTCTTCAGAGGAAATCTTTACCCATGGAAGGAAATCGTCCTTAAAGGATGTGAACTTACGTAACTCCTTGTACTTAAATTCATCGACATAGGCATCCTGGTCCTTGTTGATGACCTGATGGAGATGAGTTGTCTTATCACCTAACAAACGATGAACGTCGAGCACATAACGGTTGGTAGGATCGTACTCATCCGTAAGGTCGTTGTACTTCGACTCCTCATATAGCGTGAAGTCATTCCAATGTGCACCGGCAAGATCAACATCTATGTCAAGGGAATCGATAAGCTCAAGCATGGATTCCTTGTCGCCCTGACGCACACCCATGGATGCAGCGTTGATGAGACGCATCATCCAACGATAGTCTGTGTCGGTGATTATGCATGATAGAGTTTCCACGAAGTCCTCGTATGTTGCAGATGATGCATAATGAGTGACATAACCAAGCTGATGAGACTCTACAGAGTCGCGTTCCTGCCAATTGATTGGGTCATAAGAACCAGAAGTTACCTGACCGAAAGTAATAGGATAAGACTTGGTCTGATGCAGAATGTGCGAGAACTCATGATGCATAGTATGGAAGTACTTCTCGTTGAGCACCAAAAGGTCATCGCTGCTATAAGTAACACCAGGCGTATATGGTTTCATCTTGTTAATGTTGAAGAGGGTAATCTTCACACCACCAGATGCATAGCCAAGGACCTCGGTACCTGTGGTTGGGCTATAGCCCGAAGAACCGATAAAGTGAAAAATACGTGGGCCGTATGTCTTCATAAATTCGTCGCCTGCATACTTTGTATATACATCATAGAACAGATGCTTGATGAAATGTGCAAGCAATTGTGAACGTCCGTATTCGGCTGGTGTCAACTGGAAATTCATATCCGAAGCCGACAGATCGAAACGATACTGGATATCGGTATTGTATGGAACCATGAAGTTATCGTAAAGCCACTGGTCGAACTTATAAGTGGCCTTAGTCGCATCTACAACCGGAACTGTTGTATCAAATATGGATTCAGTAAAGTCATCATCGTTGCTACAGGATGAAAACACACCGATAAAAGTAGTCAAACTCAGTATATATAATATCTTTTTCATCTTCATTCCTCCATATTATTCATTATCATCGTTTTCCTTAAGCTCGTTTTCGCGAAGCACAGGCTTTGTTGCGTAACCCCCAGCATTGTTACCCAACATCTGAGTACGATTGTTGGATGGATAGCCAGCATTGACTACATTCTGTGGAATCTGCAGCACGCGACGAGGGTCGTTCCATTCAAGATAATCGTGATGGATTTCATCCTCAACCGGACTGCGATAAGCGTGATGTACAGTAATACCATAGCGCTTGATATCAAACCATCGCAGACCTTCGAACATAGTCTCAATACGACGGAAATGGAGAATGCACTGTATGATACGCTTTTCATCCTCAGTAAGCGTGCTCCACTTCCATTCAGAACTCATCTCCATAGGATGAACATCGCTAATATAGTCCTTCTTAGTGCTATTGTTGGGATTATACCAGAAATTAATACCGTCCTGAGTTAGTTCCTTATCTACCATCTTGGACGCGGTCCAATAACCCAAGTCGCGAATAGCGTCAGCACTACGACCAAGATAGACCTCGGCTTCTGCACGGCAAAGCAATGTTTCCTCAGCAGTGAAAGGCTGATATAGGATGTGTACGAATCCGATACCTGCAATTTTGTCGATGTATTCGAAATACTCATAAACACGGAAAAGCCACGAACCATATTCTGAGCCGGCACCCCAACGGAAAATCTTACCGTCAAAAGCCTTCAAACGACCGTCCCAGTTAGGACCACCACCTTCGTAAAGGACATCGTTTGTGTTAGGAACCTTTTCAGAAAGACTTCCAGAATTAATGGCATAGCGACATGCAGAAAGCATACGGTCCTGCACTGAAAATGTTGCCTGTATGAGATAGTTACATGGAGCTGTATGATCGTTATATGCATTAAGCAAAGTGTTGATGGTGTTGGAATTCATCGAAGCCCACTTGCGAAGTGAAGAGGCAGGATTGGCACCAAGAGCTGCAGTTGCATGTTTCACACAATTATCGTAATCACGCTTGAAAAGGTAGAAACGTGCAGCAAAGGCATTGGCTGCATTACGATTGAAGTGGTAAGCAGGAACCTCATACTTGGAATCGTCGATAAGGTCAATACCTTCCAAAATATCCTGCTCGATAAGACGATAAACCTCAGCGACACTCTTACGATACTTGGGGTTGCTATAATCCACACTGACAGTAGTTTCAACATCGCAAACGTATGGTATACCAGCGTCGTTTGCACTTTGTGTCTCATCTTTATATGCCTCAGCAAATACATTTACGAGAACGAAATGGAAATAAGCACGCATGATATGAGCCTCACCCCATGAGTGGGAAAGCTCACGATCCTTTGCTGGGTTGCTATTCATCATACGCATAGCCTCAATGGCATGGTTCGCAACAGCAATGCCCTGATAAAAAGCTTCCCATACCTTATAAGGAGTATCCTGCTCACTTGTACTATAGTTATCGATATTCTCCCAATTATAAGCCTGATCATGAAAAGGAGAATTAGCTACGTTATGAGTGGCAGGAACCACGACATTGTTATCAACAAGGTTGTCACCACTAAGTTCACAGATTAAAGCAGGAACAGAAGTAGGATAACCCGAAGTAAGCAATTTACGAATCTTTTCGGGACTGTCGATTTCAGTACGATTGTCAGGAGCTTCGTCAAGAGCATCGCAGGAAACAAAACTGAGCACACAGAAAAGACTGAGAGCACAGAGAGATGACCACCCAATAACTCTATTTATATATGTATTCATCATTAATGTTCTATTTCAATGTTCAACGTTCAATATTCAAATCCTTAGAAGCCAAGACGTACTGTGGCTGTAAACTGTTTAGAGATAGGCGTTGCCACACCACCGGAGTTTATGAACTCTGGGTCTTGTCCGTTAAGCTTCTTATCAGCATATAACAGACAGAGGTTAGTGGCTGCAACCTTTACAGAAGCACGGCTAAAGACCTTAGTCTTATCAAGCCAGCGCTTAGGGAGTTCATAAGTCACTGCTACTTCCTTCAGACGTATAAAGTCACCATTGGCGATACGCTCTGTAGAATAGTTGTAAGCATTATATGCTGTGCGCAATGTTGTACCACCATAACGGTCAACCTGGTTGCGTGAAGCAATGGTGGGTATGGTTGTAACAAACTCGTCGCCAGCAATTACCCAACGGTTCTTGAACTCACGTGGAAGAGCCGAGAGGTCACTGTAAGCATAAGAGAAAACAGGATCGAGACGAACAACATTACCACCGGCATATGTAATGAAGAGGTCGAGGTTAATACGTCCCCACTTGCCAGTATATGACAGAGTGTTGTTGAACGAGCCATAGTATGTTGGGTCTGAAGGACCTTCATAAACAAGGAAGTCCTTAAGATTCTCCGTCTCCTGGAAATTAACATCGCCGACAGTCTTTACTCCTGACTCATTGTAAACCATAGGCAGACCTTCCGAATTAAGACCGGCAAAGCGATAACTGAAGATAGAACGTACGGGGTACCCCTCGATAGCATAACCCAAACCCGTTACAAGGTCTACGGCACGACTGGCAACCTCAAGAGAAGTTATCTTGTTCTTAGCATCCGAGAATATGAAATCGGAAGTCCAACGGAAACCAGATTTATTAAGGTTAACGGTAGACAAGCCTAATTCTACGCCATGAGACTTCATGTCGGCAACATTGGCGTATTTATCAATCTGACCACCGGCACCCTGTGTAAAGGTGCGACCGATAAGGTCATAGTTGTTACGACCATATACATCGAAAGTCAGAGAGATACGATCCTTGATAAAGCTAATGTCAACACCAAAGTTCCACTCGTGCTTCTTTTCGTATGTCAGTTCCGAGTTTCCGAGATCTGATATGTAAATCTGAGTCTCAGCAGCCGAAGTGAAAGGACGCCATGAATTTTTTGTCATGAAGATGGCATTGGCATTGGTAACCCAAGATGGACCTGTATCGGCTGTCAGTGAGTAACTACCACGGAACTTCAACTGCGACAGCCATTTCTTGGTACCTTCCATGAACTTCTCATTAAAGATGTCATAAGCTGCCGAAACATTCCACGTAGGAAGCCAACGGCTCTGACGGCTCTTACCCAAACGGTTCGTTCCCTCATATCGGATTGTACCATTGAGAGTGTAACGCTGGTCATAGTTATAGTTCACCTGTCCGTAGTATGCTAATGTATTTGTAAGCGTATAGCTCTCTCCGAAATATTCAGTATTTTCTTCGTTCATCTGCTTTAACCAGAGATACGGAGTATAGGTGATACCACCATTATTGTATTGGTAGCCCCAGCCTGTCCAATTTGTAGATGTACGACGTACTGAAGAATACTCTGTACCAGCCAATGCGTTAAGGGTATGCAGTTCCTTAAAGACGTTATTGTAATTGGCAACAAGACGGAAGTTGTTACTACGCATATTGTCGTCATACTGGTATTTAATACCACCAGAAGGAAGAATTGACTCAGGAAGAGCCAGCTCGTTATCTGGATCGGTATAAAGCAGGCTGTTAGCATCACGGACAGTTGAATTGTCATCCTGAGCATCGGTACCGGCACGATATGCATTAGCCTGGTTGGCATCATCCATAACATTGTGCTGACGACGCGTGTGCGACAAACGTGATGAGATAAGTCCACTAATACGAACAGACCTTATTGGCTTATACTCCAACTCACCACGGAACATCAACTCCGTCACTTGAATATCATTGTAGTTATACTCTAACTCATCAAAAATATTGAAACCTGTGTAGAAGCGAGTATAGCTAATATTGGGATCAAGGCATCGGCTGGTGTTCATTGCGAAGCTGAACGGATTAATATCGAAATCACGTTTAACTTCACCAGTAACAACGTCGGTTGTCTGGTTAAGTGAGCCCGGAGCCTCTTGTTTACGATAGCTACCCTGTGCAGCCAACTTAACAGTCAGGTTCTTTAAAATATCATACGAGGTATTTCCGTTGAAGGTGTAACGCTGCACACTACTGCGGTTTACGAACTGACCTGGGTCTGACAATAGTGACATTGAGAAATAGTTCTGTGACTTTTCTGTACCGCCGGATATGCTAACCGAATGGTTCTGCTGAACCTTATTGGTAAACAACAGGTCGAACCAATCAGTATTACGGAACTCGGCAGCCTGAAGATAAGCATTACGCGCAGCTTCAGTATTTAGTAATCCGAACTGACCCGTAGCAGGGTCATATTCACGCAACTGCTGGAACATATATCCGTAGATACCTGTATTCTGCGCATTTACCATGTTGTCAAGTTGCAGCCATCCCTTGTCTGACATTTCCTTATATACGCCCATCATCTCCTGCGAGTTCATGATGTTGTAGTTGTTGTAGCTAGGTTTCAAGCGAGTTGTAAACTCACCTGTATAACCGACACTGGCACGTCCTTTCGAACCACGTTTGGTCGTTACAACTATCACACCACCCATAGCTCTTGCACCATAAATAGATGTTGCAGAACCGTCCTTCAAAATGGTGAAAGATTCAATATCGTCAGAGTTAAGGCCAGCAACAGCTGAAGAAATCAGCGTCTTGGCATCACCAGAAGCCAAATCATCTGCACTAACATCGACGTTGTCTTCATAAATCACACCATCTACGACCCATAAGGGCTTAGAGTTACCATAAATAGAGGTAGCGCCACGGACACGAATCTTTGGCGAAGCACCAAATGTTCCACTAACATTGGTAACCTGCACACCAGCCACACGACCCTCGAGAGAACGGCTCACATCAGCCATACCCGACAGTTTAACCTTCTCAGCATCAACCTTTGTGGCGGCACCGGTAAACAATCGCTTATCAGTCTGCTGAATACCTGTTACAACAACCTCCTGCATCTGCTTGTCCTGACTCTCAAGTGTTACACGCATTCCATTCTTTGCCTTAAGCTTCTTAGAGTGCATACCCACCATTGAGAACACCAATACAGAATTGGTGTTAGGTACTGAAATAGTAAACTTACCATCAATGTCCGTAACGGTTCTAGTCTTTGAACCTTCAACCGTGACGATTGCTCCTATCAATGGCTCGCTATCCTCAGCAGAAATAACAATTCCGGAAACTCTCGTTTGAGCTATCGCAACTCCAATATATAGGAAAAGCATCGTTACGACGAGAGTCAATCTTCTACATAAAATCATCTCAATTTTGATATTTTTCTTATTATATTACCAATAATTCGGGGAAGACATCATGTCCCCCTGTGTCCTTTTACCTCTTTATTATATTATATAATATATATAACTAAGTCCCATCACAGGATTTTATTTCAGCGTGCAAAGATATAAAAATATTTGCAAACAGCCTCAAATTAGTTAAATAATTTAAAAATCAAGGGGCAAAATGTAACAAATATGAACAAAATAAGACTATTTTACAAGGAATTTTCGTCCATTGCGAATATATAGTCCCTTGGCCGGATGAGAAACAATCCGCCCCATAATATCATACATCACATTTTCGTATCCACTCTTCGAAACAACACTAATAGGATGTATAGCTGTAGTTAAATCCACTGCCACCTCATCGCTCCATTCTGAAACACTGCCGCCACGTCCTAATGCTTGCACCTTATAATAATATTTCGCAGGTTCAAGATTTGTCAGACTATAATTGGTGTCTAGAGTCGTAAACATTTGAGTTGTCCTACGTACAATAGGCTGAGACAAACCTTGACTAACAGAGCCCTCGACCCCATCGTACACTGCAAGATAATCTATCAGCACACCACTTCCGTTTGAATCAGGATATACAGCCACACGTATAGGACCATAGTCAGCATACCAAGGGAGCTTTATTGACAGAGCATATTTCCCAACGGATGTTGGAGGAATCTCACCTACATTTATAGGAATATAATAATTATTATCATTCAAAAATTCAATATCATCTCCTAAATTCATGGGATAAACACGCAACTGCAAAGCAGCCTTGGCATTCCGAATAGGACTATTTACCGTTAGGTATATGGTAATAGAATCACGGATAGGAGCCTCGTATTCTGGACTCAGCAACTCTCCAGGATAATCCTTTTTCCCTATACGAAGCTTATTTTGAGGAGTTGTAAACAGATTCTTTCCAGACCAACCTGGATTGGTGGTATATTCGTCAAGTTTATCAGTAACATCGATGGTCACACCATTACTGAATTTCTCAAAATTTTCCTCAAAAATAGGGATAATGCTATTTCCATCGTAGGTAAGTTCCTTAATAAGTAATAGGTTATATTTCTTAGCACCTTCTACAGAATTCCAATTCGCCATAAAACTGTTCGGCGAGACATCGGTTGCATCCAATACAACAGGGGCATCCACAGGAACATATGTTTCCAATCCTCCCATAAAATCGAATGAGATAAGACCATTATTCTCGACAATATTCGTAATGGGTTTACCCATAAACTTCTTTCCGTCGACATTCTTATTGTATATAGTTGCTGCAGGGGTAGTATTGTCCGCGAGGGACGTAACCTGCCGAGTACCTGGATACGTGTCACCTGTAAGTGTCCGTGTAGTATATGTATTGTCCGCAGCAATAATCGTCATACGTTGGTGAAGGGTATCTGTGTTCACAGTATTACCGTCCCATGCACTCTTACTATAATCGACATGCATTACCAGAAGGCCATGTCCATAGCCTGACTTATCAAAACTTTTTCGCTGATAGTTCTCGAGCATGTAATACTCATTCTTATTTGCATCATTATATATAATGTAAGCAACAGGCTCATCCTGAATAGCAGGCATATTAATAATTTCCTCTCCAGTATTCAGTTCCACAGGCTCAAGCCAACCACTAACCCAGCGTTCATATGCAGTATAACCGGCTGGCGAGCGACCATCATTATTGTAGCAACCATAATCCATCAAGCTCCAAACATTCATGCCAAAGTTATTACCATCTTCACGTGTATCATAGAAGTCTGGCAGTCCCAAACAATGACTGAACTCATGACACGCCGTACCTATACCATCAAGATTTCCTGGATTCACGATACCATCGCCATGCATTTCACATGCCAAGCCATATGTTGCCACATAAACGTTGTCCCCAGTTCTATAGGAACCATTGCTACTGGCATACAAAGTCCACTCATGAGGCCAAATTGTATTCACGGCTCCCTGTGCAGCACTATAACCCGCATATACGAGAAAAACCTGATCAACCTCCCCATTGTTATCCCAATCATATTTCTTAAAGTTTACCTGGCTATCAACTTTTGAGCAAGCCTCATATACCATATCGGGTACTCGTCTGGGAAAGTTCTTCTGCTTGGAATAATATTCCGCTGTATTACTTACTGTGACTGGCCCAACTACATCAAACTCTAAATCGAAATTCCCATAACTCTGTTCATAAAAATAATCGTGAACAGAGCCTGCCATACCACTAAGATTGAAGCCCTTTTGATTAAACATACTATCAAGGACTTCTCGCGAATATGTAAACTTAACATCTTGAAAGTTTACCAGTATCACCAATCCACGACGCGTGCCACTATATTTTAGTCGATTAGTTTTATTGGCACGAGCTACATTACGTGCCTGGATACGAACGTTACGTTCTGTTTCAAGAGTTTCACGCTCGATTAATCGAAATTGATTATCTACCTGCTCAAATGCGCGCCCATCAGCAGTTTTATAATAATGCAGATATTCATCCCCACGTAGCTCTGCTTTCACCATAGAACCATCTGGCAGTGTTATTGTTCTATATACACCTCGTTTAGCTGGTATTGCCAATGCTGCTGAAAATGCTAACACGGCAAAATATGTCAATAGACTTAATCTTTTCATCAAATCTTGTTTCCTTCCTACATAAGCAACATCATCCTAGCAAATCATGCAGAAACTGGTCTAGTTCCTCATCGAGTCCCTCTAACAAATCCTTGCTAAGGATAACCGTATCATCATCAACAAGATAAAGGTCACGTAGAGTTTCTCCGTCTTCGTCCATCAATACAAACGAGAAAGGATGCAATACAGCCATTTGCTCGATGATTGTTTCGCGCATTTCTTCTATACATTGACATATCAATGATGCTGCCTCATCGTATAGTTCATCGCCAGAGTTTATCCACTGCTCTACAACGATGCGAGTCAACTCCTCATCATTGTCATCGTAGGCCAGTAACTCGCCCGATGAAGGCTTCACTTGCAGATGAATGTCAGTCATAATGGCATCTTTCTCTGCAGGAAAATTCTCTGCGACCTTACGTATTGCACGTTCCAGTTGCTGAATTGTCTGTGGTGTTGCTTCCATGTTATTATGCATTAACATTGTGTAATCGACTTTGTCGCTTGATTCATTCAAGAATTATGAATTGTTTATAGTCCGCGGCCGTGGCAGTTCTTGAATTTCTTGCCAGAGCCACAAGGACAAGGATCATTGCGTCCTGGCAATTTCTCTGCCACAATAGGCTGAACGGGGCCTTGCTGTTCTCGAGTATCACGAGCTGCAGCTGCACGCTGTGCAGGATCCGTCAAGTCTGTACGACTTTCAGTATACTGAGGACGCTGACGAGGAGCCTGCTGTGCAGGAGCCTGTGTCATCTCAACGTCAACATCTGGCACCTGTCCACGCATCAAAACACTAACAGTTTTATTATTGATACGATTTACCATATCGTCGAACAATTTCACGCTCTCCAATTTAAAGATGAGCAGAGGATCTTTCTGTTCGTACGAGGCATTCTGCACCGAGTGCTTCAATTCGTCAAGCAAACGTAAATTCTCCTTCCAAGCCTCATCTATTGTATGCAGAAGAATTGCCTTTTCAAAAGCCTTTACCAATGCCTGAGACTGTGTCTCATAGGCTTCTTTCATGCCAACTGTTATCTGATAAACATGACGTCCATCCATAACTGGAACACGAATATTCTCGAACTGCTGTCCCTGAGGACTTTCATAGATGCGCTTAATAACCTTATTCGCATTAGCTGCCATGAGGTTAGTCTTCTCCTTGAAGCGGTCCATTACCTTCTGATATACCTCTTCGGCTACATCATCAAGTTTGTTGCCCTCTAAACGATCCTGAGTTATTGGGAATTCCATAGCAAATACTTCAAGGAAACGTTCACGACAACCCACGAAATCGTTGTTTTCAAGAATATTGCACACGCGATCCCATATCATATCAGCTATGTCCATTCCGATACGTTCACCCATCAAAGCATGACGACGCTTCTCGTAAATGACTGTACGCTGCTTGTTCATGACATCATCGTACTCCAACAAACGTTTTCGTACACCGAAATGATTTTCTTCCACCTTCTTCTGGGCTCGTTCGATACTGCTCGAAATCATAGGATGTTCTATCATATCGCCATCCTCAAAGCCCAAACGGTCCATAACCTTGGCAATACGTTCAGAGGCGAAGAGTCGCATCAGTTTATCCTCTAGCGAAACGTAGAAGACAGAACTTCCTGGGTCTCCCTGACGTCCTGAACGACCACGCAACTGACGGTCAACACGACGACTCTCGTGACGCTCCGTACCGATAATAGCCAGACCACCTGCCTGACGAACGGGTTCGCTCAACTTGATATCGGTACCACGACCAGCCATATTGGTGGCAATGGTAACGGCACCCAACATACGCTCTTCTGTCTTCACGAGACCAGCAGCATCGCGAGGTTCCCGCTTCTCCTTCTTGGCAGCTTCTTCCTCGAGGCGTGTCTGGTAGTTGACGGCTGCACTCTTCTCACAGAAACCACGGCCATCCGTTGCTATATAAGCATTGCCCAATGCACTCTGACCTGCCAGTGCCACAATGTCGGCCTCCTTCTGGTGGAGTTTGGCATTCAACACCTGATGAGGTATCTTACGCATCTGCAGCATCTTCGACAACATTTCACTGATTTCCACGCTCGTAGTACCTACCAGTGTGGGACGTCCGCTGGTACGCATCTGCTCAACCTCCTGAATGACAGCCTTGTACTTCTCACGCTGCGTCTTATAAACGCGATCGTCCATATCGTTACGGGCAATGGGACGATTAGTAGGAATTTCCACAACATCCAATTTGTAGATGTTCCAGAATTCGCCAGCCTCGGTAATAGCAGTACCTGTCATACCCGCTAACTTGTGATACATACGGAAATAGTTCTGCAGGGTAATGGTGGCAAATGTCTGCGTAGCAGCCTGAATTTGAACATGTTCCTTGGCTTCCACAGCCTGATGCAGTCCGTCGCTCCAACGACGTCCTTCCATAATACGGCCAGTCTGTTCATCAACAATCTTAACCTCACCGTCTATGATGACATATTCCTCATTGAGATTAAACATCGCATAAGCCTTCAACAACTGCTGAATGGTATGCATACGTTCGCTCTTGATTGCATATTCGGTATAAAGTTGGTCCTTCTTCTCCAGTCTTTCCTCTTCGGGCAGATTGTCGATTTCTGCCATCTGCATAGCCAAATCCGGCAGCACGAACAAATCTGCATCATTGACTTCCTTTGCCAACCATGCGTGTCCTTTATCGGTAAGATCTGCACTATTCTGTTTCTCATCAACAACAAAATATAAGGGTTCAATACACTCTGGCATACGCTTGTTGTTGTTCTCCATATAGATTTCCTCTGTAGCCAGCATGCCAGATTTGATACCAGGCTCGGACAGGAACTTGATGAGAGGCTTGTTCTTGGGTAAGGCCTTATGGCTACGATATAGAGCCAAGAAGCCTTGTGCAAGCATTTCCTTATCATTGGTTTCCTGGCCTCTGGCTATCAGATTCTTAGCCTCAGCAAGATACTGAGTGGCAAGTTGACGCTGTACACCTACAAGTTTTTCGACAAGAGGCTGATATTGCTCGAACTGTTGGTCATCGCCCTTGGGCACAGGGCCTGATATAATGAGAGGGGTACGCGCATCATCAATAAGTACTGAGTCAACCTCATCGACAATGGCATAGTTGTGAGCACGCTGCACGAGGTCAGCAGGATCAGTTGCCATATTGTCACGCAGATAGTCGAAACCGAACTCGTTGTTCGTACCAAAGGTAATGTCTGCCAGATATGCTTTGCGACGCGCCTCACTATTAGGCTGATGCTTGTCGATACAATCCACACTTAGACCATGGAACATATAAAGTGGTCCCATCCACTCAGAGTCACGCTTGGCCAGATAGTCGTTGACGGTAACCACATGTACGCCATTACCAGTTAAAGCATTCAAGAATACAGGAAGCGTAGCCACCAATGTCTTACCTTCACCCGTAGCCATCTCTGCAATCTTACCCTGATGCAGTACCGTTCCACCGAAAAGCTGAACATCGTAGTGAATCATATTCCACTCAGTCTCGTTACCACCAGCAACCCAATGATTATGGTAAATGGCTTTGTCACCTTCAATATCCACAAAGTCGTGACGTGCTGCAAGTTCACGATCGAAGTCGGTTGCAGTAACCTCAATATTCTCATTATTTGTGAAACGTTCTGCAGTACTTTTCACAATGGCAAAGGCTATAGGACGGACCTCTTCCAGAGCCTTTTCAAGCACATCAAGCACTTCCTTCTCCAACTTATCGATTTGTGCAAAGATGGGAGCACGGTCCTGCAATTCTGTTTCTTCAATCTTAGCCTTTAAGTCTGCTATTTGTTGACGCAATTCTGCTGGTGCTTGTTGCACCTGGTTCTTAATCTCTTGTGAACGGGCACGAAGTTCATCGTTCGACAATGCTTGAATCTCAGGATATATGGCCTTAACCTGTTCTACCAAAGGCTGTATGGCCTTCATATCACGTTGAGCTTTGTTACCAAAGATACTACTTAAAAAATCTATAAATTTCATTCTATGTTATATTTTCAATTATCAATTTTCAATTATCACCTAATTCCTGTTAATGGGGCTACAGAACAAGCATTCGGAGCGCGGATACGCATACATCGAGCCAAAGTAGGTGCGATACGGTCAACTGTAACAGGTTGTTCCACAACCTCTGGCTGTATGGATAGTCCGTAGAAATAGAGCGGAAAACCCATGTATGACTCCCGGTGGTGTAAGCGTTCACCCATTTGGTCATTTATAAGAATCCATCCCGGTGACACTTGAATAAATATGTCTCCAGAACAACGTGGGTTGTAGGCATTACGAAGGTTACGAATACCAGGCGTCCAAGCCCCCTGAGCCAATCGCTGAGAAGTATAAACGTCGCGCACCCCACTCAGTTGTATTAGGAAATCGGCACTTCGCTCAAGCAACTCACTAAGATTGATATTTTTCTTTTCGATACCCTTGAGGTCGAAGTATAACTGGTTGCCCATGCAAGCCTCAACATACTGTCCCTGTCCATATACGGCTGACAAATACATATTGAGCAACAGTTGGGCACGGGTGATATTGAACTCACCAGAAGGAATACGATATCGAGACAAATTTTGACTTATCTGTTCAGAATCGCTGTAGCCAGTACTTGTAACCACGAAGAGAACACGCTGACGACCGACCTTTTTCTCCACCATATCAATAAGGTGTCCCAATTGCTCGTCGAGTCGGACATAAGTATCCTGCATCTCCATGGGATATTCGCCAACTGTCTTATGATCTAGATTCCCCGCATAGTAAACAACACTAAGAAAGTCGGTAATGGGATCTACACCCATCAAAGTATTCTGCAAACAATGGCTTACAAAATCATTAACTTCATCATTTACAAGAGCACTGGCCTTAAACTCACGGAAGCGACGATCACCCTTGAACTGATGACGAAATGGTTTCTTCATACCACCAGATACGAAGTAGTTGAACTGACCGACAAGGTCGTTCAGAGGTTCCCAGGAGAGTGTGTTTATTTTACTTGCAGCATGGTCGCTGTTATTATAATACGACAGCCAATTAGGCTGGGCATCATAATAACTGGTTGTGCACCATTGTCCTGTTTCATCGTCAATCCAGAAAGCGGCATCACCTGCATGGCCTGCGGCAAAGAGTGCTGCATCATTGTTGGGAGCGATACTATATACCAGCGCCTTACCATCAGTAGCAACCTTGAGTTCGTCAGATATGGTAGTGACACCAAGATTTACTGGAGAAACCTGTTCTTGCGTAAAATGTCCAGTCTGACTTTTATCGGCAATGCAAGACACAGTATGCAATGTCGCACGATCGAGCCATCGCTCACCTACTATACCATTTTCATAAGGCGTGGAACCAGTCATCAAGGCAGCAACGGCTGAAGCACGATCCGGAGTGGCAAAAGGATATTCAGCCTGGCTGTAGGCACGACCTTGTTCCATCAGCCGTCGGAAACCGCCCTCACCATATAAAGGCGAAAATGCTTCAAGATAGTCGGTACGCAACTGATCGATAACCACATTCACCACAAGGCGAGGCACCTCGGGAGCAGACTGCGCCTCTGTGCCCATTACAGGCATCATCAGCAACAGCGTAGCAAGTAGTTTGTGTTGTCGAGTAGTCATCGGCGATATCTTATATAGTAACTAATAGGTCGTGTCAACAAAACTAATGCCAAAGGCAGTGTAAGTGTACTGAAATCTTGTGGCAACCACTTAAAAAACAATACGAATAGACCCAACCATAGCAGATTCCCATAGTGATATGGACACTGACAACGATTGCGTGCACACTTCACAACCCATGGAACAAAAAATAGAGGCAGCGGATTGAACAGCCATACTTGCCAGTTTGAGTTAACAGTGGGATGCTGCGAGAATAAGAACATAAAGCAGAGAAACAAACCCGCAACACCTTGAAGAGACATCAGCACAATATCCACTCCCCACCATTGACGTTTTGTGATAAATTCCACCAGCGCTATCACGATAGCTAACACTAATAGTGACCATCCAACCACAACAGGTGTCAGCATATAATGCTCGCCATAGCTCTGTACAGATTTTGCTGCCAAAAGAGTTTCGCGTCCTAATACCAATGGACGGCGATTATCAAGCGTGTCATAAATCATTGCCTCATCGAAGTATGCCATAAGTTGTTCGGGTAGGAATTGCATTGCCCGGTCGTCAAGTAATGTATCACAAGCCGAGCCCAACAATATATCATTACCCTGTTCGCTCCACTCATAACCATCTGTATACTGATGCAACATTTGACGGTATGTCATTCGATATGGAGCCTCGGCATACACAATACGACCATCTAAAGATTGCTCCACCATGTCGCGAGTTCTTGTCGTACAATTATTTTGCAGGAAGTTATATCGATACGTCTTATTCTCGGGCTCGGCATTCACTATAAGATTGTGAACAAGACGCAAGGCCTCACGAGTAGTCAGATTCAAAGGCTGACCAACAACCTCAGAACCTCGACGAGCATATTCCTCTATAAAAAGACCAAAAGGATAGTACATCACCTCATAATCACACTCACCCAAAACAAAACGCCACGCAAAATGAGGTGTATTAAAGTCGAAAACACCATAGTTAAAAACAATGTCAAGGTCAGTAGTAGCATCCTCTACCCTCAGTGCAGTATGACCATAAAGTTGATATACTTCAGTACCAGGTGAACATGTAAGCAACGACACGCGCAAACTGTCACCCAACTGTTGGGCAACAGATGTGGAGCTTAATAGCATCATCCACATAGCTAAAACGCATCTAATCAGTCGTTTCATAATATTCATTATTATATACACGCGAGCATACACGCGCAAATTGCCTGCAAATATACAAAAAAATTTGTTACCAATAATATAAATCGATAGTTTTTCGTAACTTTGTCCTCCGATGACGAACTTAATAATAGACATAGGGAACACAAGGTCGAAACTGTTTGCCTTCAACGGCAATCAGTTAATTGACCATATTGTATGCAGCGATAGTTTATCAGAAATAATCCATTTCATCGAGAAAAACGAGTGCAAACAAGGCATACTTTCCACAACTGCCAAACTCACGCTGAAGGCGGAACATCAAATCAACGGGTTACCATTCGACATATTACGAATGACGGGAAATACGCCAACGCCAGTCAAAGTGCGATACAAGACACCGAAAACGCTCGGAACTGATCGTTTGGCAGCCATAGTGGCAGCCCAAGACATGAAACCGAGAAGCAACATATTAGTAATTGACTGTGGAACCTGTGTTACCTATGACATTTTGGATGCAGAAGGGAATTATTGGGGAGGCAACATATCACCTGGACTCAACATGCGACTCCAGGCAATGCATAATCTCACAGCGAAACTACCTTTAGTGACAGCAGACGGAGATTTGCCAGATGTAGGCTATGACACACAAACTGCCATTCGCAGCGGTGCTATATTAGGGCTTAGACACGAAATAGAAGGCTTCATTAGTCATTTTAAACAGGAATTTACCACTCTTTCAGTTTTTTTAACGGGCGGAGACGCAAAGAAATTGGGTATGTCGGAAGAAAGTTGTATCTTTGCAGCCGATTATCTAGTCCCATATGGACTTAACCTGATTCTGAACTACAACAAATGATTCAAATAAGGAGATTTCTCACCATAGCCATTGTTATGCTGACAACCAGTATTGCGTGGGCTCAAAGCAATGGCAGCAATTCTTCGTACTCACGTTTTGGGTTGGGTACGATGAACGACCAATCACAAGGTTGGAATCGTGGTATGGCAGGCACTGCACAGGGATTGCGTGATGGAGGCCGTCTGAACATGCTAAACCCCGCATCATATGCTGCTATAGACTCGTTGGCATTCCTATTTGATGTCGGTATGGGCATACAACAAGTGCATATGAAAGGTAATGGCACGACTGTTAATGCAGTCAATGCATCTTTAGAATATGTAAATGCCGGTTTCCGTTTGCATCGTGGTATTGGAATGAGCATCGGCTTTGTACCCTATTCCACTATTGGATACAACTTTTCCAATACTAAACAAGTAGGATATTCATACACATCGGCACAAGCAATTACTTCAGAAACCACATATTACGGCAATGGAGGCCTGCACGAGATGTATTTGGGTGTTGGATGGAATCCGTTTGCCAACCTCAGCATTGGTACAAATATCGGCTATGTATGGGGAACATACAGCCACAGTCTTGCACAAACATTCCTTGAAGGCGGAAGCGTTAGTTCTAATTTTAATGCACAAAACGAGGTTTGGAACAGCGATATCAAAACATATAAGCTAGATTTTGGCGTACAGTATCCAATAGTGCTGAACAAAAGCAACAAACTGACATTGGGAGCCTCAACAAGCATAGGACATACCATCGGCAGTAAAGTAACAATGATACGCTATACCAGTATGGGCGACACATTGGAGAGTCAGGCAAAGAAAGCTTTTGATATGCCATATACTGTTAGTGCCGGTGCTGCATGGCAGCATAAAGAGAAGGTGACCCTTGCCGCAGATTATTCGATGGAGCATTGGAAAAACTGCAAGGTACCCGTATCATTAACCACACCAACATCCAGCAGCATTTTAATTGCAACTGACCAATACAGCAACCGCCACCGTGTAGCATTGGGAGCAGAATATATGCAGAACCCTATCGGACGCCGTTATGGGCAATTGATAAGATACCGTCTGGGAGCTTCTTATACAACACCATACGTAAAAGTAAACGGGGCGGATGGTCCACGTGAATATAGTGTCACCGCTGGCGTTGCACTACCACTGACAACACGCACACATTCCCTTATCAATGTGACAGCACAATGGCTTCGTCGTGCGCCTGCCGCCAAAGGTCTTATCAGCGAGAACTACCTCATGCTGCACCTTGGCGTGACCTTCAACGAATCGTGGTTCATGAAGTGGCGATTCCAATAAAATGAGAGAAGAAAGTACATACGGAGATCGAGGAGTGGGAAGTCTTAGATGGCTTTCCCTTTTTCTCATTATCTCATTATCTCAATTTCTCATTTTATCATGTGAGGATGAACGTGACAATACGGCAGCAGCGATAGGAGAAAACGACTCAACCGCATTCATGCGTTCGCGAGGCATAAGTTCACTCATCTCGGACTCAGGAATATTGCGTTACAAGCTTGTAGCCGAGGAGTGGGACATATACACCCATACAAACCCGCCAACGTGGAAATTCATGAAAGGAATGCTAATGGAACGCTTTGATGAATCATTCCATATCGACCTGCACGTACAGGCAGATACGGCATACCTTCACGAGCAGCGAACATGGGAATTGCGCGGACGAGTTGTAATCCGAAATATTGAGGGCACTCTGTTCCGTACAGAGGAACTCTTCTGGGATATGAACCAGCATGAGATGTGGAGTACAAAATACATGCGTATCAAGACCACCGACCAAGAGCTTGAAGGTACAGATTTCCGTTCCAACGAACAAATGACCGACTACTATGTATCGAACTCCGTTGGAGCATTTCCTGTTAGTGATGTTGATGGCAACAAGAACGAAGAAGCACCCAAAGATACGGCTGCTGCAGTAGCTGCCACTGAGGCTGCAAATGAAAAGCCACAACGTGCTATGCCTTCGGCACAAAAGAAGTAAATAGGATTAAAGATTATTAAGGAATAAGAGTTAATAGTATAGATGTTGATTATAAGTTGCATAATAGTACTTATCTGTTCGGCTTTCTTCTCAGGTATGGAGATAGCCTTTGTATCATCAAGCAAACTACGCATTGAGATGGATAAAGCCTCAAATGAAGGTCTTACCTCTCGCATTCTTGGTGTATTCTATGCCCATCCCAACAATTTCATATCCACACTACTTGTTGGCAACAACATAGCATTGGTTGTATATGGCATATTGATGGCTCGCATCATCGACATCTACATACTGATTCCTATGGGATTAGTGGACTACGAGACTTTACGTCTGATAATGCAGACTTTAATCAGCACGTGTATAGTGTTGGTTACTGGTGAATTCCTGCCAAAGACAATATTTCACCTGAATCCTAACGGCATGATGAATGCCTTTGCCATTCCGGCATACTTATTTTATATTGTGCTCTACCCCATCAGCAAGTTCACCAGTGGTATGTCAAAGGCCTTCCTTTGGCTAGTGGGAGCGAAAGTTAAGAGCACCAACAATGACAAATCATTCACTAAAGTCGATCTTGACGACCTCATACAGCGCAATATTGACAACGTAGGCGATGAGGGTGAAATCAACGAAGAGGTAAAGATTTTCCAGAATGCTTTGGAGTTTGCAGAAACCAAGGTACGCGACTGCATAGTGCCTCGTACTGAAATAGATGCAGTAAGCATAGACACCCCACTCGATACACTGAAGAACGAGTTCATAGAGAGCGGACACTCTAAGATTATTGTTTACCGCGAGGACCTTGACGATATTGCAGGTTTTGTCCACTCAAGTGAAATGTTCCGCCTGAAAGCCGGCGAGGATTGGACAAAGAGCATTCGCGAAATACCAATTGTTCCTGAGACAATGACGGCACAGCGCCTGATGAAACAATTCATGCAGGAAAAGAAGTCAATGGCGATTGTTGTGGATGAGTTTGGAGGCACATCCGGCATTGTAACCCTTGAAGACCTTGTGGAAGAGATATTCGGAGAGATTGAGGACGAACACGACAGCAACAAATATGTAGCTAAGGATTTAGGCAATAATGAATATCTTTTGTCGGCTCGTTTGGAGATTGAAACCATCAACGAACGCTTTGACCTCGACCTTCCAGAAAGCGAGGAATACCTTACATTGGGCGGACTCATTCTTCACGAATACCAGAGTTTCCCAAAACTTAATGAAGTGGTGAAGTTTGGTTCTTGGGAATTCAAGATTGTGAAGAATACGACAACAAAGATTGAGCTCGTGCGCCTGCGCGTATTAAAATAAATAAGTAATATTTCGCATTTCGTATTTCGTAATTCGTAATTATTTTGTATCTTTGCGCCCGATTGCTGAAAAAGAAATAACAAACAAAACAATAAATAATAAAATGGCAACACTACAAAAAATCAGAAGCAAAGGCACGGCCCTCATTCTCATTCTGGGTCTTGCACTGTTTGCATTCATTGCCGAAGAGTTGGTTCGCGCCCTCTCTTCAAACCGTAATGCCAACCGTCAGACTATCGGTCAGGTTTACGGTAACGATGTTAACTATCAGGAATACAACGAACTGATAGACGAATACGAGAACGCTGTAAAGCTGGGCAACGGCGGTCAGAACCTGACCGAAGCTCAGAACATTCAGTTGCGTGATCAGGTGTGGAATGATTTCCTGCGCCAGCAGATTATCGAGCACGAGGCTAAGGCTCTTGGTCTGACGGTTACTGATGCTGAGTTGCAGAACATCATCAACACCGGTTCAAGCCAGTTGCTGCGTCAGACTCCGTTCGTCAACCAACAGACAGGTATGTTCGACGTCAACCAGTTGAAGCAGTTCCTCACTAACTACGAGGAGATTCAGAACAATCCCGAGTACCCCGAGGCACAGAAAGAGACTCTGAACAGCTACTATCGCTATTGGAAGTTCGTTGAAAAGCAGGTACGCGACGAGGCTCTGGCACAGAAGTACCAGACTCTGCTTGGCGCTTGCATGATTTCTAACCCCGTTAGCGCAAAGGCCGCCTTCGAAGCTCGCAACAACGAGACCAGCATCCTGCTGGCAAGCGTACCCTACACCTCAGTGAAGGACACTGATGTTGAGCCCACTGAGGCTGAACTGAAGGCCAAGTACGATGAGATGAGCAAGCAGTATCCCGATATGTTCGACATGCTGACCGAGGCTCGCGACATCAAGTACATCGTGGTTCCCGTTACCGCCAGCGATGCCGACAAGAAGGCCCTGACTGCCGAGCTCGAGGAATATAAGGCTGCTCTGGACAGCAGTGCAAACATCGCCAACACAGTTCGTGAGAGCCGTTCTTCAATCAGCTATAATGGTGTACCAGTTAGCCGCAAGTCTCTGCCTACCGACATCGCAGCACTGCTCGACAGCATTGCTGTTGGTACAACTACAGCTCCTGCAACTAACGCAGCCGACAACACCATGAACGTTGTCAAGTACATCGCAAAGGTACAGCAGCCCGACTCTGTTGAGTATCGTGTTATATCTGTAGCTGGCAACGACGATAAGGCTAAGAAGAGCGCAGACAGTATTTACAATGCTCTGCTTGCAGGTGCTCCCATCGACACTATTGCCAAGCAATACAATCAGCCCGCTGCTGCACAGTGGATTACATCTGCACAGGTTGATGGCAGCAGTCTGCGTGACGACGATAAGAAGTTCGTAGAAACTCTGTTCAACACTCCCGCTGGTAGCGTCAAGAAGCTTGACCTCGCCAACGCCAGCATCATCGTAAAGGTTACAGACCGTCGCAACATCATCGACAAGTACGACGTAGCCATTATCAAGCGCCCCATCGACTTCAGCGAGGAGACACACAATAACGTATGGAACAAGTTCAGCTCGTTCCTGGCTGCCAATCCCAAGCAGGAGGACATCGAAGCTAATGCTGACAAGGAAGGCTACATGGTGCAGAGTGCACGCTATATCGGCTCTGGCGACCACTATATTGCTAATGTCCCCGGTACTACAGACGCTCTGCGTTGGACCTTCAAGAGCAAAGTTGGCGACGTGAGTGAGCTCTATGAGGCAGGCAATGCCAACGACCAACTGCTGGTAGTGATGGTTACAGCCATCCATAAGAAGGGTATGCGCGACTTTAAGGATGAATACCTGCAGCAGACTCTACGCGACGAGGTTCTGAAGGACAAGAAAGCTGCCATCCTCACTGAGAAGATGCAGGCAATGAAGAGCGTAGCCGAGGTAGCAAAGATGGCAGAGGCCAAGCAAGATACCATCAGCCACATCACCTTCGCTAATCCTGTTTACATCGCAGGTATGGCAAGCGAACCCACACTTAGTGGTGCTGCCACAGCTGCCCAGAAGGGTCAGTTCGTAAACGCTATCAAGGGCGAGGCTGGTGTATATGCCTTCCAAGTACTGGCAAAGAACAAGCTCGAAGGTAAGTTCGACCAGAAGCAGGAGCAGGCACAGCAGGCCAGCATGAATATGCGTAGCGCAAACGGCTTCATGCAAGCTTTGGTTCGCAAGGCCAACATTGTTGACGACCGCTATAAGTTCTACCAGTAATTCCAACCTATATTTTATATACGCGCGAGGTCCATCCGGGTCTCGCGCTTTTTTTCTCCACTCCTATGAGCGCCGAGAACCTCACTATTAGAGTATCAGGATTCTCACTAATAATGAACAATTCGCCTCACTACTAATGAACAGGGGTTGTTCACTAATAGTCAGCAAGAACGCTCACTAATAATGAGGAAGACGGCAGACTAATAATGTGACATACGGAACTCCTATAGTGAGACATCTGGCAGTCTAATAGTCTAACCGGCTACGAACTAATAGTTAACTTAACCTATGCCCATAAGTTAAGTTAACCTACAGGTGTAAGTTATAGAACCTTTGCCCAAACATTTTTCGGCTTGCCCTTTCTCTATTTACTCCATTGTTTATATTTTAATGCTCTATAATTTTGCATTTCTCTCGGCTTTCACTATCTTTGCAGACGTGATACCTAATCCATGATGAAATGCCAAAGATATTTGAATACTTCGGATTCATATTCTTTTTCTACTCCAACGAGCACGAACCAATTCATGTGCACGTAACACATGGGGGATGCCAGAGCATCTTCGAACTGATTATGTTGAATGGTGAACTCGTGGAAATAAGGGTAAGGGAAAAGGATGGCGAGGAGCCTCTATCAAGCAAAGACAAGAAGACAGCCGAAGCATTCATCAGGAAATATCAGAAGAATATCATTTCAAAGTGGGTTCGGTTCTTTGTGATGAAACAGGTAGTTAGAAGTACAAACATACGAAAAAAGCTGTAACGATGGGACGCTTGTATATTACAGATGCAACGAATGCCGGCAACTTATCGGTAAGTCTTCAGTTTAGCGACAATACCTCGCAGACGGTAGATATCGGTGAGTATATCCGTCGTCATCCCCATCCCCAGTACAACAAATACCTCGATGAAAAGAAATTCCGCCAGTTCAAACTCGAGAATGGAAACATTGTATGGGGTAAGAACTGGGATTTGATATTCCCAATCGAGCAACTGCATTCAGGTAGCGTAATTAATAATCGTGTTGTAAATTATTCCATATCGGAAAACGCAACCCCTTGCATAGCCGAGGATGTTCAATAACTATCAAACTATTAAACCTCTTAAACCATTAAACTGTTATGAAATAAACAATAAAGACATATTGGAAGAAGCGTCCGCTTAGATTCTTGTTTCTGAAATTCGCCAAAATCAAAGAAACCTACAAGAGTAAAAGTCTCGGATGCTCACGCCGATGGCGTGGGCTTTTACTCGGATATAGTAGGTTGGGTGTTTGGCGATACCTCAGAAACGTAGACGAAGTAACAAGTCCACGTTTTCTTTTTGTCTTTTCTTGTAGATTAGATATTGAACAATCATTTTACAAAATGAAACAGAATCTTTCCTGATAATAATACCCATACATTATACATGTTACTGTGTGGAATGTGGAAACTAAATTAGACAAAACCCTGAAAGATGAAATTTTAATTAACCAAATGTAAAACTTTAATAGTATTATTTATGAAACAATTATTAAGTCTTTTGTTTGTGATTTGCGCAGTTAACACATTTGCGCAAAAAACAGTGGCAGATTACCATAGTGACTATTTTGATAGGGATTATGAAATATCCGTATCCACAGAAAAAAATGATCCATCTACTATTTCAGACGTTTATATAGAGGTTGCAGGTGAAAGTAAGAATAAAACGGTTACACTTCATTACAAGAATCCGTTGTTGTTTTTATCTTCTCTAAAAGAAGTGCGCAATAAATATTCAGAATGGGCGAAGATTGCAGAAGATAATCATATTACAGAAATGACCAAGGAAATACCTGTAAATATGCCTAAAGTAACAGTATGTTGGTATGGAATAAAATGGTACTTCGCATTTGATAAGCGTCTAAACTTTGATTTTATAATTTTAGATAGCGGTAAAAAGATTATTGTGATGACGGCAAAAGTTACTGCATCATCAAACGAATATATTGACCAAGAATTCTACTGGGTATTCCAATCTGTAACAGAACTAGATGAGTTTATTGACAAATTAAATTATCCTAAGTTTATAGAAAAACTTAATGTAAATTCTAATAATGCAGACCTATTTCAATAAATAAATTATTGGAACATAGGACCGAGTAACTGTCTTACATAGGACTATTGAATGGTTCGTAAGCATTCGAAATGTTCTGTGGTAAAAACAAAGGTAACGAAAAAGGCTGAAATCCAAATAAGGACTTCAGCCTTTTTTTCTCAACACAAAATAGTTTTAGCGGACAGCAATAATTCTTTTATTGTATGAGTCCAATTCTATTAGTTGTTCTCGGGACGAAGCTGACGAACAACGGCAGCCGTACGCCACATCTCACTGTCACGCAGAGCGGCGAGCTCCTTCTCCAAACCAACACGATAGTCGGGCTTAGAGTTGCTGTCAATCGAAATCTGAGCCTCGTGACCACTCTTCACACTTGCATACAGTTTCTCAACCACGGGCTTGATGGCATCGTGGAAGGGACCCATCCAGTCGAGAGCACCGCGCTGAGCTGTAGTAGAGCAGTTGGCATACATCCAATCCATACCCTTCTGTGCAAACAGAGGCATAAGGCTCTGTGTCAGTTCCTCTACTGTCTCGTTGAAAGCCTCGGAAGGAGTATGACCATTCTCACGCAACACCTCGTACTGAGCCAGCAGCAAGCCCTGAATAGCACCCATCAGCGAACCACGTTCACCGGTAAGGTCACTGGTAGCCTCACGCTGGAAGGTGGTCTCGAACAGATAACCAGAACCGATACCGATACCCAGAGCCAGTGTGCGCTCCAGAGCACGACCTGTATAGTCCTGATAAACAGCATAGCTTGAGTTCAGGCCGCGACCTTCGAGGAACATGGTACGCAGGCTGGTACCGCTACCCTTGGGAGCAACCATGATAACATCGATGTCCTTGGGAGGAACACAACCTGTGCGGTCGTTCCAAGTGATGGCGAAGCCGTGAGAGAAATACAGAGCCTTGCCGGGAGTCAGATACTGCTTCAGTGTAGGCCAAACGCTCATCACTGCAGCGTCGCTGAGCAGGCACATTACGATGGTACCCTTCTGGGCAGCCTCCTCAATGCTGAAAAGAGTCTCTCCGGGAACCCATCCGTCACCGATGGCCTTCTCGAAAGTCTTACCCTGACGCTGACCAACGATTACGTTGAAGCCATTATCGCGCAGGTTGCAAGCCTGACCGGGACCCTGTACACCATAACCGATAACGGCGATGGTCTCGTTCTTCAGCACCTCACGTGCCTTCTCCAAGGGAAACTCTTCGCGGGTCATTACCTCTTCGATGACACCGCCAAAATTCATTTTTGCCATAGTTATATGATTAAATAAAAAAGTAAAAATTAAAAGTTATTTAAAACGGACTTTGGCTTGGCAAACGACCTCGCCTTCGTTCTTACGTACCTCCACATCTGTCTCGTTCTCGTCAATCTCCTGAACGAAAAACGAAAGTTTATCTCCTATGTAACTCTCCGTCTTGTATGCAATCTCGAAACGCTGCAACCGTTGGTCGCGGAAGCGCTCCATTGGGAACAGATCCAAGATATGCTCGATATACTTTATCGAGTTGATATGTCCGTTGATGTCAACGTCAGAATAGTGAGTATCTATAGTGCGCACCAACTGAGCATCACGGAAGCGGAATCGTCCGTGTCCGGCTATCGGGCATTGCTTTTCCTCCTCCGATACCACGTAGTTGAGGATATCACCACCATAGAGCGTCAGCAGGTCGCTGGGCTTACGTGTCTCAAGGTCTATCATTGCCCAAATGCTACGGGCATAGCCGTATGGAGTTCCGTCCTCCCGCAGAATGGCGAAGTTACGATTCGTGAAGAGTTTGATGACACTTTCCACCCAAGTCTCAATGCTGCCGTGTTCGCACTGGCGGGGAATATCCTCCAGTTCGATACTCAGACGACTCAGCACCCATGTATGGCGTGTTTCGTTCAGTGCACCTATGCCCCACCCTCTGCGCTGACTATGGTTGCCGGCAGCGTTTAGCAGGTGGTTGCCCAGTATGCCCAAGAACATCCGTCCCATGAAGTCCACATGGAACGGCTCAACATAGAATGGATATGAGTCGACTTTTCTCATTTTCTCAACCTTTCCATTTCCTCGAGGTATTTGTCGAGACGTTCTTCCGTGCTCTTGGTAACGGCGATGCGGCCCGAACGCACGAACTGCAGGACGGCTCCCAGTGCATTCAGTTCCTGGAACAAGCTGAGAATATCCTCCGTCATGCCCTTTTTCTCGATGATGCTGTAGGTGGGATTCACCTCTACTATGCGTGCCCCATGCTTGCGAACGATGCGCGAAACCTCCTTGTTCTCCAGAATCATGGGCGTGCTGACCTTGATGAGGCAGGCTTCGAGAATAAATATCTCGTCGTCAGTGAAGTAATGCGCCTGCAGCACGTCTATCTTCTTTTCCATCTGCTTGGTGAGCATCTTCGCCATCTCCTCCGTGCAGTAGCAGGTGATGGTGTACTTGTGTACGCCTGGTGTAGAAGATGCACAAACATTCAGGCTCTCGATATTAACCTGACGGCGTGTGAACACCGCAGTAATCTGGTTCAGTATGCCCGCGAAGTTCTCACTATAGATAAGCATCGTGTACAGGGTCTCGCCCACGTGCTTCTGCATGTCGCAACGTCCACACTGGTCGCAGTCGCCGCACTGTCCGCCTTTCTTCAATTCACAATCCATAATATTACTTTATTTCCATCATCATTTCGTCCACGTTGGCTCCTGGAGGTGTCATCGGCAGGACATTGTCTTCTTCCTTGACGGCGCACTGCAACAGGAAGGCACCTGGCGTCTCCAGCATCTCCTTAATGCCATCGGCAAGGTCCTTTCGGTCTATTACCGTACGCGACGGAATGCCGTATGCCTTGCAGATGCCCTCATAGTCGGGGTTGAGCATCGGTGTGAACGAGTAGCGTTTGTTGAAGAACAGGTACTGCCACTGGCGCACGTTGCCCAGGAAGTTGTTGTTCAGCAGGATAATCTTCACGGGGCATCCCTGTTCCATAATGGTTCCCAGTTCCTGAATTGTCATCTGCAAGCCGCCGTCACCCACGAACAGACACACTGTGCGCTCGGGAGCTCCGAAGGTAGCACCAATGGCTGCGGGCAGACCGAAGCCCATCGTACCGCAACCGCCGGAGGTTACTACGCTGCGGCCTTGCGAGAACTGGAAGTAGCGGCAACCGAACATCTGGTTCTGACCCACGTCGGTCACCAATACGGCCTTCTTCTCGGTGGCATTGCTCACGGCACGCACTACCTCAGCCATCAGCAGAGGGCCTTCGGTGGGATTAATGGCACGTTCAATGACCATCTCGCGCTCCTTGTCCCAATAGGGGCGGAAGCCTTCTATCCATTCCTTGTGCTGCTGCTCCTTCAACAGGGCAGTCACGCGGGCGAGGGTTGACTTGCAGTCACCCACAACAGCCACATCCACGCTGACATTCTTGTTTATCTCACTTGGGTCTATGTCGAAATGTATCACCTTTGCCTGCTTGGCGTAGGTGTCGAGGTTGCCCGTCACACGGTCGTCGAAGCGCATACCCACTGCAATCAGCAGGTCACACTTGTTCGTCATCACATTGGGAGCCAAGTTTCCGTGCATACCCAGCATACCAACATTCAGGGGATGGTCGCTGGGCAGGGCAGACAGTCCCAACAGGGTGCAACCGGCAGGCATGTCGGCCTTCTCTATGAACTGGCGCAGTTCCTCGCGGGCATCACCCAGTTCCACGCCCTGTCCCACAAGTACCAGAGGACGCTCGGCCTTGTTTATCAGGTCGGCAGCCTCCTGTATGTTTTCATCGGTAGGAACAGGAACGGGACGATAACTACGAATGAAATCCACCTTTGCAGGCTCGTAGTCCACCAATCCCGTCTGGGCGTTCTTGGCAAAGTCGAGCACCACAGGACCGGGACGTCCGCTCTTGGCAATATAGAAAGCACGGCTAACGGCCCAAGCCACATCCTCGGCCTTACGAATCTGGAAAGCCCACTTCGTGATTGGCTGCGTCACACCGATAACATCCACCTCCTGAAAGGCATCCGTTCCCAGCATAGCAGCGCCAACCTGACCGCAGATGACCACCATCGGGGTCGAGTCTATCATAGCATCGGCAATACCGGTGATGGTGTTCATGGCACCCGGACCGCTCGTAGCAATGACCACGCCTACCCTACCGCTCACTCTGGCATAACCCTGAGCAGCGTGGGCAGCGCCCTGCTCGTGACGAACGAGAATGTGATGGAGAGTTTTCTTGTGGTCGTACAAAGCATCATAGGTGGGCATAATGGCACCACCAGGATAACCGAACAACACATCAACGCCTTCCGCCTCAAGACTTCTCATCAAGGCCTCAGCACCTGTGATTTTCTCTTTCATATCCTTTTACCTTATAATTTGAGCGTGACAAAGGTAGTGAAAACCGAGCGAAATAACAAATAATGAACAACATTTCTGCGGCAAGGGCACGAAAACGAACCTGTTTGATTTTCTGCCACTGCGGCAAGAATGTGAAGCCGACAGGCTGAAAAGGGCAAACGCCCGTTCATTATTTGTTATTTCCGAGGTGCCTCCTACTCTCGAGGCTGCAACGCAGACTCAAAGTTGTGAAAATCGAGCCGCATCCTATTTTCGACCTTGCAGCAAGGTCAAAGGTAATGAAAACGCGAGCTACGCCACTCGGCATTACTTAAGTGAGCTTAGCGCTAATCTCGCTGTTTACTCGGTTCGGGCGAGCCAATGTACAGATGTTATATTGTTCTAGGGTTAGTAGTTAAAAGAGGTCTGAATGTGTGCCGGTTCTTGAAACAATTCATCTACAGACTCGTAAGCCTTCAACTTGCCTTGCTTCATGTCCTCATGAGCCTGCTCAATGGATTTCACCACACTGTCCTTCAAGTAGCAACCTGTCTCAGGGTCGTAGATGCGAGTCTTAGGGGCGGTTTTGGGCGTGATTTTGGAAATGAGCACTCCCAGCGCCTGTAAGTACTCCATTAGAGCCTTGCCCTTGGCACTGCGCTCGTTCAATGTGATTGCATAAGTTGCCATAATCACTCGTTTTTGATATTTCTACACCGCAAAGATACGATTAAGCGAGTGCAGAGCCCGCTCGACCTTTGGTCGCATGTTCCCGGAGGGTCTCAAGAAACTTGTTTGAGCTATGCCGAGCATGAAAGGCTACGGGTAGGCGAGCTCTGCTCGGGAATGCATCTTCGCACGAGTTTACGAGTGCAAAGGTACGACAATCCCCCGAAACTGCATTAACACAATTTTCGGGGGATTTTACCAAATTCGGAAAAAACAATCACGCTAGTATCGTTGGCGTTAGGCCCTACTCACCGACGGTAGCTTATTGGTTTTAGTACTTATGTTACATTCACTTGAGCGGACCACCGCCGTCGCTTGTGGGATTGCCCCAAAGCAGTTGCTGGTTGGTGCGTAGCCAGTTGCCCCATCCCGTCAGTTTGTGGAATGTGGTCTGCTCGTAGCC
>CACZJU010000022.1 GCA_902781515.1 uncultured Bacteroidales bacterium
CCGACACATGAGTAAACTTATTAGAAAATCTACAGAATCGACGGTTCGATTCTCATTTCTTGTACTACTTCTTGTCTATGTAAATATTTCAAAGAACTATTTCGTTTGCGCCCGTTTTTTGTTGGACGCGAATGCAAAGGTACGGCGACTTTTTGGACTAACCAAATATTTTAATGATTTTCTTTCAAAAAAGTGCAAAATTTCCGCAGCGCTAGTCTTAAAGTCGCGTTAGGACAGGCCAAATTGACACGAAGGAAGTAATTTTCGGATGTACTGTATTCGTGTCCTGGAGTGAACCAGACGTGTATTTTTTGCTGTAAAAGGTGTCCTAATTCCAATGACGGAATGCCCAAAGCCGAGCAATCGAGCCATGCAAGATAAGTACCTTCGAGGCGTGTTACAGACACCTGTGGAAGGTTGTCGGCAAGATATTGGCAAAGGAATTCATAGTTGGAATGGACATACTCCATAAGTTGTCTCAGCCACTCCTCCCCTTCCTCGCTGTAAGCAGCCTTCGTAGCCACTATGCCAAACGGATTCACGTCACAGGTTTCATTAATATTTATACCTTTATCTATTAATACGCGTACGCGCTCGCGCGAACAGATGATGTTTGCGAGTTGCAATCCGGCTATATTAAAACTTTTGCTGGCCGAGATACATACGGCACTGTTTTCAGCGAACTCCGACGATATGCTGGCAAACGGCGTATAGTGATAGCCAGGCATTACGAGTTCGTTGTGTATTTCATCACTTATCACAAAGACATTGTGACGAATGCAGATTTCGCCCAAACGAGTTAGTTCGTCACTCGTCCACACTCGTCCTGCCGGGTTATGAGGATTACACAGCAGGAACGCCTTGGGCTGTTCAGATATGATCTTCCGTTCAAAATCCTCGAAATCAATACGATAATAATTATTTTCGTAAACGAGAGGATTCTCGACAAGGACATTGCCGGCATCACGCAAGCATGAATAGAAGCAATTATAGACAGGAGTCTGCACGATCACCTTATCCCCCGGATGTGTTATGCTTTGCAAGATGGCAGCAATAGCAGGCACCACGCCAATGGTGTAGAGCATATGCTCTCGCTGAATCTGCCATCCATGACGACGTGCGAACCAACGTATAACGCTTTCGTAATAAGACTCAGGCACTTTCACATATCCGAAGACACCATGATTGAGACGTCGTTGCATCGCCTCTATGATGAAAGGAGCTGCACGAAAGTCCATATCTGCCACCCAAAGAGGCAGCATATCAGGGTCGTCGCACGAGTCCCATTTAATGCAGTCTGTTCCGCGACGAGGGACGATTTCATTAAAGTCGTATTTCATGAGGGGTGTTTTTTTGCTGCGATAAATCGCAGCACACAGGACTATTATTGGGTGATTTCAATTTTGCAGTCAGCAGGAGCCTTCTGGTTGGCATCTATTATCACCTCACCTACAGAGCCGCGAACGAGGATACTGCCGCTGGTGGGGTTCTTGATGCTGTGAACAGGTCCGTTTATTGTTGCATGAATGGTGCTGTATTCGAAGGCAAGGTTAGCATCATCGCCCATGGTGCAGTCCTCCATCACAAGATTCTCGCAGTAGCAAAGCGGCTGTTCGCCAGTAATGTGACAGCGGACGAGACGCAGATTCTTGGAGTACCAACCAAGGTACTCGCCATTAATCTCCGAATCGAAGATGCTGACATTCTCTGCCTCCCAGAGAGCATCTTTAGAATTAAGCAAAGCATTGTGAATCTCGACGTTATGGCTGTATTGGAATGAGTAGTTGCCCTCCTGATGATAATTCCTTATGAATACATTATTGGTATGCATCCCCAGATAGTCGGCATTCTCGATGCGGCAATCCTCGATGTGAACGTTGTCACAATCCCACAAAGTTTCAAGAGCATTGGTGAATATGCAGTTATGCAATTTGATGCCGCTCATGCGACGGAACATTTTGGGAGCCTCTACCCTGCAATCCCGTAGGTCGCCATCCTGACTGTACCACAACGAAGAACGAGCACTCTCGGCAAAGAAACAATTGTGAACACGGAAACCCCTGCACTCCCAAAAGACATATTTGCCCTCGAAGCGACAGTCGCAAGCCTCGATGTTGCGAGTTTCCTTTATTGAAGACTCGCCCAGATGAATGGTAACGTTTTCAAGTTTGAGATCGTGTTCGCGATAAAGAGGACGTTCACCGCCAAACTCTTGGTTTTTGATTAGTTTCATGGAGTTAAAGGGTTTGAGGATATTCTTATTTTCTTGAGACGCAGACGCAGGAGGAAGATAAGTCCGCGAACGGTAAGTTCTATGCACATAGCAAGCCAGACGCCACGCAGTCCCATTGTCTGCGACAGGATGTAAGCAAGAGGAATGCGCACAAGCCAAATGCTGCCAAGATTCATTATACAGGGAACGAGTGTGTCGCCCAATCCCATGAATACGCCATATACAACGATAGAGGCCGCGTACATAGGTTCGGCAAAAGCCTCAATGCGCAAAGCCATAACGCCTTCGGCCTGCACAGCAACATCGGGCGACATCATTAGCATCAGTTCGGGAGCTAGGATATACATCACTATGCCCATCAGCGTCATCACTCCCATGCCCACTCCAACAGTCAATATGGAGAAGGAACGAATAAGGTCGCCACGCCGTGCTCCATAGCTCTGCCCGATAAGGGTGCTGGCAGCGTCACCAATACCATATCCCGGCATGTAGCACAGACTCTCAACCACTATGCCTATTGTATTTGCAGCAATAGCCACCGCTCCCAATGGAGCAACAATCATAGTGCTGACAATCTGAGCTCCGCAGAACACAGCATGTTCCACAGCCATCGGGAGGCCAATCTTTAGGCTTCGCCCTATAATTGAAAATTGAATATTGAATATTGAAAATTTTTCTCCTAATAAGCGTAATTCCGGACTGCGTGCAACGAGATAGTAGAGCGAGCAGGAAGTTGTGATGACGGCTGCAGCAGAAGTAGCAAGAGCCGCTCCGACCACGCCCCACAGAGGTATGAACACCAGATTAAAGACAACATCGAGGGCACACATAAGAACGCCCAACATCATGGGAGTCTTCATGTTACCGCTGCTGCGCAACATTCCATTCGAAAGGAAGAGCATCTGCATTACAGGCAGCGTGAGACTCCATATCAGGAAATACTTGGAAGCCAGAGACGCCACCTCGGGTGAACCTCCCAGACGTACAGGCCACCATGAATGAATGGATACGCAAAACAGAGAAATGGTAATACCCATAGCCAGGCAAACGGTAATGGCCTGTCGCAGGACATCACGAGCCTCAGCGTATTCCTTCGCCCCGATGCTTTGTGCAACAACGACGCCGAAACCAGCACCAATGGAGGCCGTAAGACCGCCAAAAAGCCAACACGTGGTAGAGACCAGTCCTATCGAAGCCGTTGCGTTCGCTCCCAACTGTCCCACCATCATCGTGTCGATATATTGCATAACGATGGTGCTCAACTGTCCCAAGATGGCAGGCATACTAAGCCAGAAGACGAGGTTGACCTTGTCTCGGCGAATCATTTGCTGTCCGTCTCGCAACTGTTGCAGAAGTCGCTGTTTGCGTCCCATATTCTGTTATCGGCTCGCAAATATACGAAAAAACTTACTATATCAACGCATTAAACTTGTCAAGATGTCACAAAAAACGACACTTTGCCGCAAACTGTCACATTGCGTCACTATTTGTTACACATTGGGCAGGAACAAAAACAATAAAAAGAAAGGAGAAAGATTATGAACCTGAACAAATTCACCATCAAAGCCCAAGAGGCAGTACAAGAAGCCGTTGCTCGCGTTCAGCGACAAGGGCAGCAGAACATCGAGCCGGAACATCTGCTGGCCGGTGTGCTTAAGGCAGGCGAACAGGTAGTCCAGTTCGTATTCCGCAAACTTGGTGTCTCCCCCACCCTCGTACAGCAGGCCACCGATGCACAGATTGGCAGTCTGCCGCGAGTACAAGGCGGCGAGCCCTATCTGAGTCGTCAGTCGAGCGAAGTGCTGACCAAGGCCGAGGACCTTGCACAGAAGCAAGGCGACGAATTCGTAAGCATCGAGCATCTGCTTGAAGCCATCCTTGCCGTCAACAGTACAGCATCGAAGATTCTAAAGGACGCAGGCGTGACGGAGAAGGAACTCTCTGCAGCCATTAAGGAGCTTCGCGGCGGACAGAAAGTTACATCGCAATCCAGCGAGGACACCTACCAAAGCCTGTCGAAGTACGCCAAGAACCTTGTTGATGAAGCCCGTGCCGGAAGGCTAGACCCAGTCATAGGGCGTGATGAGGAGATACGTCGCGTACTGCAGATTCTGTCGAGGCGCACAAAGAACAACCCCATCCTGATTGGCGAGCCGGGAACCGGTAAGACTGCCATCGTGGAAGGACTTGCCCATCGAATCCTGCGCGGCGATGTGCCCGAGAACCTGCGCGACAAACAACTCTACTCGCTCGACATGGGTGCTCTTATCGCAGGGGCCAAGTACAAGGGCGAGTTCGAGGAGCGACTGAAATCGGTAGTCAACGAAGTCACTAAGAGCGAGGGACAAATCATACTGTTTATAGATGAGATACACACGCTCGTAGGCGCTGGCAAGGGCGAAGGTGCAATGGATGCCGCAAACATCCTGAAGCCCGCTTTGGCTCGCGGCGAACTCCGCTCCATCGGTGCCACCACCCTCGACGAGTATCAGAAGTACTTCGAGAAGGACAAGGCGCTGGAGCGACGCTTCCAAAGCGTAATGGTCGATGAACCCGACGTTCCCTCCAGCATCAGCATCCTGCGAGGACTGAAGGAGCGTTACGAAAACCACCACAAAGTGCGTATTCAGGACGATGCAATCATTGCCGCCGTCAGCCTCTCGCACCGTTACATCACCGACCGTTTCCTGCCCGACAAGGCCATCGACCTCATGGACGAGGCTGCTGCAAAGCTCCGTATGGAACGCGACTCGGTGCCTGAAGAACTCGACGAGATTACGCGCCGGCTGAAGCAACTTGAGATTGAGCGCGAAGCCATCAAGCGCGAGAACGACCAGCCCAAGTTGCAACAACTGGAGAAGGAAATTGCCGACCTGCGCGAACAGGAAACGCAGTTCCGCAGCAAGTGGCAGGGCGAGAAGGAGTTGCTGAACAAGATACAGCAGGACAAGCAGCAAATCGAGGAACTGAAGTTCGAAGCCGACCGTGCAGAACGTAGCGGCGACTATGCTCGAGTTGCCGAAATCCGATATGGAAAACTTCAGCAACTGGAGCAGGACATCGAGCAAATCAAGACCCAACTGCGCGAGGCACAAGGCGCCGAGGCTATGGTCAAGGAGGAAGTAACACCTGACGACATTGCCGACGTTGTAAGCCGCTGGACGGGCATACCAGTCAGCAAGATGCTGCAGTCGGAGCGCGACAAACTGCTACATCTTGAAGAGGAACTGCACAAGCGTGTAATCGGTCAGGACGAAGCCATCAGCGCCGTCAGCGATGCCGTACGCCGCAGTCGTGCAGGTCTGCAAGACCCCAAGCGCCCCATCGGCTCGTTCATCTTCCTCGGCACCACTGGTGTTGGTAAAACTGAACTGGCTCGTGCTCTGGCAGAATACCTGTTCGACGATGAACAGATGATGACGCGTATCGATATGTCGGAATATCAGGAGAAGTTCAGCGTGTCGCGACTCATCGGAGCACCTCCAGGATACGTCGGTTATGACGAAGGCGGACAACTCACTGAGGCAGTACGTCGCAAACCCTACAGCGTAGTGCTGTTCGACGAGATAGAAAAGGCTCATCCCGATGTCTTCAACACTCTCTTGCAAGTGCTCGACGACGGACGTCTGACCGACTCGAAGGGACGTACGGTAAACTTCAAGAACACCATCATCATCATGACCTCGAACCTGCGACAGGAGCAACTGCGCACAGCCATGCGACCAGAGTTCCTCAACCGTATCGACGAGATAATAACCTTCCAGCCGCTCAAGAAAGAGGAAATCCGTCAGGTGGTTCAGCTCCAGTTGAACAACCTGCAGCGAATGCTCGACCAGCAGGAAATACGACTCGACGTCAAGTCCTCTGCCATCGACTTCCTGGCACGCGAGGGCTACGACCCCGACTTCGGTGCACGTCCTGTAAAGCGAGCCATACAGCGCTACCTGCTCAACGACCTCTCGAAGGCTCTGCTGGGCACTGGCATAGACAAGACACGCCCCATCGTTGTGGAGTCAGAAGGCGACCATCTCACCTTCCACAACTAACAAGAAAGAGCGGACCTTCAATTTGGCCCGCTCTTCTTTTTTTTATCCTTTCACTGTTTTCAGGAATTCGTCGTAGTCGTAGATGTATTCATCCTCGTCGAACAGCTCCGACGCCAGCACCAGACAAACGGCTCCCGAGGAGAAATCCTCCAACGTGCGCCACACGTTCGTACCGATGTACAAACCCTGCCAAGGGTGATTCAAGTGGAACACCTTCCGTTCGAAGCCATCGAACACCTCCACGTCAAACGAACCGCCGGCAGCAATCACTATCTCCTCACAAGTGCGATGAGCATGACCGCCACGTCGCTCGCCGCTCGGCACATCGTAAGTCCAGTACACGCGGGCAATGTCGAAAGGAATATTCTTCATCTGCTCCGCCACCGTCAGATTACCACGCGGGTCAACAATCTTCGGCAGGTCTATCAGTCTTGCATTCATCTCTACAACGTTATTTCACGCTGCAAATATACAAAATAAAACCGACACGCCCACACTCACACCAAAATTTATGGCAAGTACTTTTTGTGCGGGTTTTCTTTGCTATGTCAGGAATATTTGCTATTTTTGAGCACAAATTAACCAGAACACACATTATAATACCATGAGTGACAAGAGAACTTGCCTCTATGAGAGGCACATCAAACAGGGCGCCAAGATGGTGAGCTTCGGCGGATTCGAGATGCCCATCCAATACACAGACATTACCGACGAGCACGTGGCAGTGAGGACTGCCTGCGGTGTGTTCGACGTGAGCCATATGGGCGAGGTGCTGGTGACTGGGCGCGAGGCTGAGCGCTTCGTGCAGCACATCTTCACCAACGACATCAGCGGTGCTCCCACGGGCAAGATTTTCTACGGCATGATGCTCCACCCCAACGGCGGCACCATCGACGATCTCTTAGTATATAAGGAAGCAAACGACAGGTTCTTCCTCGTCATCAACGCTGCGAATATCGACAAGGACTTTGCATGGATTTCGGAACAGGTGAAGCAGTTCGACTGCACAGCCGAAAACCAGAGTGACTACTACGGACAACTGGCCGTGCAAGGTCCGAAGGCTGAAGAGGTCGTAGAAAAGGTGCTGGGCCTGCCCTGCCAAGAACTGACGTTCTACACGTTCAAGAAGATGGATGTGGGCGGCGAGATTATCATCATCAGTCGCACAGGCTACACGGGCGAGGACGGTTTCGAGATTTATGCTTCGCACGAGCTTATCCAGCAGATGTGGGACAAGCTGATGGAGAGCGGTGAGGCCAAGCCCTGCGGACTCGGCTGTCGCGACACACTGCGCTTCGAGGTTGGTCTGCCTTTGTACGGTGATGAACTGACCGACGAGCTGTCGCCTCTGGAGGCCGGTTTGGGAATGTTCGTGAAGATGGACAAGGAAGAATTCGTGGGCAAAGAAGCCCTTGCTCAACTGAAAGCCGACGGACTGAAGCGCAAGATTGTAGGCATAGAGCTCGAAGGTCGTGCCATTCCTCGTCACGGCTACGAGGTGGTTGCCGACGATAAGGTCATCGGACAAGTGACGACCGGCTACAACAGCATCTCCACAGGCAAGAGCGTCTGCATGGCTTTGCTGGACATCGACTATGCCAAACTGGACACACCAGTGGAAGTGCGCATCCACAAGAAGCTGCAGCCAGGCAAGGTCATCAAAAAGCGTTTCTACGACAAAAACTATAAAAAATAATTCCAAAATCCGAATTACGAATTACGATTTCGGCTACGCCACACAAGAACAATCGTAATTCGTAATTCATAATTCGTAATTAAATAAATGGCAAAAGTAATTGAAGGGCTCTATTATGCTGAGAGCCACGAGTATGTGAGAGTGGAAGGCGAGTTTGGCTACATCGGTATCACCGACTACGCTCAGGACCAGTTGGGCAACGTGGTTTACGTGGACATGCCCGAAGTTGACGACGAAATAACAGCAGGCGAAGAGTTCGGTGCTGTTGAGAGCGTGAAAGCTGCCAGCGACCTGTTCAGCCCCGTCAGCGGAACCGTCGTTGAGGTAAACGAGGCTCTGGAGGACGAACCAGAACTCATCAACAAGGATGCCTTCGCAAACTGGATTATCAAGGTCGAGCTCTCCGACAAGAGCGAACTTGACAACCTGATGGATGCTAAGGCCTACGAAGCAATCTGTAAATAAGATGTACAAGTATTTTCCACATACCGCCGATGACGTTCAGCAGATGCTCGATGTCATCGGTGTGCGGTCTTTGGACGATCTGTATGCCGAGATTCCCGAGGAGATAAAACTCCACCGCGAGCTCGACCTCCCTTCTGCTAAGTCGGAGGAAGAGGTGCGCGACATCATACAAGGTCTGGCCGCACAGAACAAGCCGCTCGTGTGCTTTGCAGGAGCCGGCAGTTACGACCACTATACGCCCAGCGTCGTGCCTTTTATCGCCAGTCGTTCGGAGTTCAGCACCAGCTACACACCTTATCAGGCCGAAATCAGTCAGGGCACGCTGCAATACATCTTCGAGTACCAGACTCTAATGGCAGACCTGACGGGGATGGACATCTCCAACGCCTCGATGTACGACGGCACGACAGCTACCGCCGAGGCTATGATGATGTGCGTGGCTGCGGCCAAGAAGCGCAACTGCGTGCTTGTCTCCGCCACCATACAGCCTGCCGTATTGGCTGTCTGCAAGACTTACGCCAAGTTCCACGGGATAGACCTTGTGGAAGTGCCTGAAAAGGATGGTTTGACGGACAAGGATGCCGCTCGTCAGTTGATTGAGGCAGACGATGTGGCAGGACTAATCGTGGGTCAGCCCAACCGCTACGGTCTTATCGAGGACTTTACGGGACTTGCCGACCTTTGCCATGAGCACAAGGCGCTGCTGGCAATCAACACTATGGCCTCTGCTTTGGCTGTATTGAAGACTCCCGGCGAATGGGGTGCCGATATCGCTTGCGGCGATGCTCAGAGTTTGGGCATTCCCATGGGCTTTGGTGGTCCGTACATCGGTTATCTGTGCACTAAGGAGGCCCTCGTACGCAAGATGCCAGGCCGTCTGGTGGGTGCTACAACAGATGCCGACGGGCGTCGCACCTTCGTGTTGACCATGCAGGCCCGCGAACAGCACATCCGTCGTGAGAAAGCCACATCGAACATCTGTACGGCACAAGGTTTCATGTGTCTCTATGTGGCTTGCTACCTGAGTCTTATGGGACCGAAGGGTGTGCGCGAGGTTAACGAACAAAGCTATGCCTCTGCTCATTATCTGCACGACGAGCTGTTGAAGACAGGTAAGTTTGAGAAGGTATTTGATGCTCCCTTCCTTAACGAATTCACACTGCGCGTAAATGGCGACAGCCGTAAGTTGCGCGAGGCACTGGCAGAAGAAGGTTATCTGCTTGGTGTTCCCACACTATTCAAGGAGAACTGCCTGACCATCGCCAGCACTGAACGCCGCACGAAGCAAGAGATTGACAACATGATTGAACGCATTAAAACGATAGTCTTATGAACAGAACATATTATGGAAAGCTGATATTCGAGCTTTCAAAGCCTGGACGTGTAGGCTATTCGTTGCCTAAATGCGAGTTTGAGGGCTACAGCCTGAACGATGACAAAGCTTTTGCCAAGCGCGAAAGCAATACCCTCTTGCCAGAGTGCGACGAACTGACTGTTGTGCGTCACTATACCAACATGTCCAACAACAATTTCGGTGTGGATACTGGCTTCTACCCCTTGGGCAGTTGCACCATGAAGTACAATCCGAAACTGAACGAGGAACTATGCCAGTTGCCAGGTTTTAACATCCATCCAATGACGCCTGCCAAGTATGCGCAGGGTAGCCTTAAGCTATACGACGAAGTGCAGAAGACGCTGGCTGAGATTGCAGGACTGAGTCGTTTTACCCTGAATCCCTACGCTGGTGCTCACGGTGAGTTGACCGGTTTGATGGTAATCCGCAGTTACCATATCAGTCGTGGCGATACAGCTCGCACTAAGATTATCGTACCTGACTCTGCCCACGGCACTAACCCTGCTTCGGCAGCAGTATGCGGACTACAGATTGTGGAGGTGAAGTCGCTTGCCGATGGAACTGTAGATGTAGAGGCTTTGAAACCTCTGCTCGGACCAGACATCGCCGGCATGATGATGACCAACCCCAATACGCTTGGTCTGTTCGAGACGAAGATTCCTGAAATAGCACGACTCGTTCACGAGTGCGGCGGTCTGATGTACTACGACGGAGCCAATCTGAACCCGATGTTGGGCGTTTGTCGTCCTGGCGATATGGGCTTCGACGTAATGCATATCAACCTGCACAAGACCTTCTCCACTCCTCATGGTGGTGGTGGTCCTGGTAGTGGTCCTGTGGGTGTTCGCAAAGGCCTTGAGCAGTTCCTGCCGAATCCCATGGTTCGACAAATTGATAATTACAAATTGGCTTGTGAAGACTCGTCCCTCGGTTACATTTCTTACTTCTTGGGCAACTTCGGCATCATCATTCGCGCCTACGCCTACCTGCTATCACTTGGTAAGGAGAACATACCGATGGCTGGCAAGTTGAGTGTGCTGAATGCCAACTACATCAAGGAGTCGTTGCGTAGTCATTACAAGTTGCCTATCGATACTGTTTGTAAGCACGAGTTCGTCTTCGACGGCTTGCGCGAGGAGTACGGCGGCGACCACCACGATGCAGAGCATGTAACCACACTTGATGTGGCAAAGCGTCTGCTCGACTATGGTTTCCATGCGCCCACCATCTACTTCCCGCTCCTGTTCCACGAGGCTCTGATGATAGAACCAACGGAGACAGAAAGCAAGGAAACACTGGATGACTTCATTGCCGTAATGAAGAAGATTGCCGAGGAAGCAAAAGCCGACCCACAAATGGTGAAGTCAGCTCCCCACTCCACTCCCGTCCGCCGCATGGATGACGTGAAAGCCGTAAAAGAACCGAAGTTCACATTCAAAGCTTTGTAACACCCTTTTTCCAGAAACAAAGAGAAGTGCCGCCTCCTAATCAGAGCACGGCACTTCTCTCATATTTATAATCCTCTATCATTCACATTTGAATAAATTGCTTCATTCATTGTATTCAATCTCGAATAACTTTTTGAGCAAAAGTTGAGTTCATCATACTATTGTAGTTTAAAGGCTTTATATTTTACATAAAAATTATTTGCATTATACTGTCCTCGTTCATTGGCTTTTTTCCAACGCTCCGCATCATTGTCACTGGATGAAAAAACGTCATTACCCCAACAATCTCCTGTTTTATAACTGTAATCACTACGATGAATGAATTTACGCAGAATGGGGTATTTATGAATGTACTTTTCTTGGCTCTTTAATACAATCTCTTTTGTATCTATCATTTTATCAGGATTTCCCTTTTCATAAACCTCGATTGTTACAGAGACAGAAATACTATTTAGATTTGTGAATTCAAAACCATAATACTCTACTGAACTTCCAAAATCATAACTTCTATAATTATACGAATAATTTAATTCATATTTTTCGCCTATATAAATGGCTCTTCGAGTTTCGATGCCTCTTACTTCTTGGGCAAATACACATGTTGTGAATATACCCATTAATAACATCATTATTGCCTTTTTCATTTTCTCACACACTGGATTCGTGTCGTGCGCAACTTCTTAAAGGTTTGTTATTTGAATTGAAAAGTTTTAATCGTCATCGCGTCGGTCTTTCTTTATTGACTTACGTTCCCGCCCAAGCTGAACTGTGACATATTTCTCATAGCCAGCAGGAACGACACCAGGCCAGAAATGTGCAGTATGCGATACTGTCTTTCCACATCGAGCTGCATCTGTGTAATAGTCGCTGATACGCTTTCCTTTGTAGGAGAAATACCAATCAAAAGAATAAGTCCTTACTTCACCACTTGTGTTGTAGTTGCTGTCATTCCCATTCAAGAATGTCACCGTGATAGATTTGTCCTGATTAAGGGTGGTTCCTTGAACAAGAATTCCCTCATGTGATTTGACTGTCACATAGGTACTAGGTATAAGATTGAGGGTTTGATACTGAGCATTTGATTTAAAGGCATTTACAAAGAGCATTCCAATAATTAGAATCTTTTTCATCTTGCTTATCATTTAAGTTTGTTAATAATGTCTAAGCAGCGGCAAATAGGTAAGGTCACAAAAATGGCGTGGCCACTCTTATGCACTTAACCTGAGGGGCGGACCTAGGAATTGGAACCCCTGTTACCTTATAAGAATGCTCCACGCCAATAGCGTGTGCATAGCATTATATAGGTAACTGAAGGGACTTAACGCTTTAGTCCTTCCCTCTGCTTCTTAAATCGAACTATTCCAAAAGAGATTTCCTAGGTCACTTCGGTTAAGTGCGAAATAATAAGCTAATGCATCTGCGGCTCGGGATTTCTCCCCCGATACCGCTGCAAATTTACATATTTATTTAATATGGTCAAAACAAATGCTCTAAAATTTTTCATATAAGACTATTAAGGGTCGGGACGATGCACTACTAATGCGTCGCATGGAAGATTACTAGTGTGCCATGCAGAAGATTAGTAATGCGTTGCATGGAAGACTATTAGCGCGTCATATGGCACATAGTTTGTGAAAATTACGTCCCTATTTTTGTTTTTCTGCTCGCTTATTCGTACCTTTGAGTCGCAATATTTCACATACTATGAACACCGACCTTATCATCATCGGAGCCGGCCCGGGGGGCTACAAGGCTGCCGAACATGCTGCCAAGCACGGACTAAGCGTGACGATTTTTGAAGAGGGGAATGTGGGAGGAACCTGCCTCAATGTTGGATGCATTCCCACGAAGACCTATGTTCATTCCACCACTTTTGCCGAAGCCACAGAACGCCAAGAACAGGTGGTGGAGGCCCTGCGTAGTGGTGTGGAGACTCTGCTCTCGCATAAGGGCATCACGCTGGTACGCCAACGAGCTACGTTTGTAGATACCCACACCGTAGCAACGCCCGACGGGCAGCAATACACGGCACCAAACATTATCGTAGCTACAGGAAGCAGTGCAAAACTTTTGCCAATACCTGGAGCCGACAGCAAGCAAGTTGTCACTTCAACTAAACTGCTCGCTCTACGTCAACAACCTAAGCGACTATGCATCGTGGGAGCCGGTGTTATCGGTATGGAGTTTGCAAGCGTGTTCCATCGTTTTGGCACAGAAGTTACCGTAGTGGAGTACCTAAAGGAATGCCTGCCCATGCTCGATAGCGACATCGCCAAGCGACTGCGCAAGACTTTGGAAAAGCAAGGCGTGACTTTCTATATGTGTGCCGGAGTGAAGTCTGTAGAAAACGGTAAAGTCATATTCGAGCAGAAGGGCAAGGAAGTGCAGGTGGAGGCAGATATCATTCTTATGGCTACAGGACGCAAGCCCAACGTGTCCGCAGATTTTGCAGCTGCTGGTTTCGAGTTCGACGAGCGTCGTGGTATTGCTGTGGATGCTCAGTTCCAAACCACTGTGCCAGGTATCTATGCCATTGGCGACGTGAACGGTCGGCAGATGCTGGCTCACGCTGCGGAGATGCAAGGAATCCACGTGGTGAACCATATCCTGGGACAAGAAGACGGAATACGTTTCGACGTGATGCCTTCAGCTATCTTCACGACACCCGAGGCTGCCTGCGTAGGACCGTCAGAAGACCAACTGAAAGCCGACGGACAGGCCTTCGAATGTCACAAAGCCTTCTACCGAGCAAACGGAAAGGCTCTAACCATGAATGCGACGGAAGGAATGGTGAAGCTATGCTGCGAACCAAACGGCGGACGATTGCTCAGTGCTCATGTATTCGGTGCACATGCAGCCGACCTCGTACAGGAAGCCACAGCCTACATCACACTGGGAGCCACACTCCACCAGTTGCGCGACACCGTGCACATCCACCCCACCTTGAGCGAAGTGCTGAAGTCCGCAGCCGAGGCATGAGACTTTTGTACAACACATAATAAAATCCCCGACTTCAAATGAGCCGGGGATTTTTATATACCTTTATTTATATATACACGCGCGTTAGCCTACGAGAGCCAAAGTGTCGAGGGCAATCATCAGCTCCTCGTCGGTAGGGATGCAGCAAACTGTTACCTTTGAGTCGTCAGCACTCAGGATAGCCTCCGTAGCACGGCACGAACGGTTCTTCTGAACATCCATCTTCACACCCATGAACTCGAGACCATTGGTGGCGCCTTCACGTACCTCCCACTGATTCTCACCGGCACCACCGGTGAACAGGATAACATCGACACCACCCATTGCGGCAGCATACTGACCGATGTACTTCTTGATGCGGTAAGTGTACATTTCCTTTGCCAGACGAGCGCGGTCGTTGCCATCAGCAATGCCCTTCAGAATGTCGCGGAAATCGCTGCTCAGTCCACTCACACCAGCTAAGCCGCTCTGCTTGTTCAGCAGGTTCGAAATGCCCTTTGTGTCGAGATTGAACTTATCCATAATGAAAGTGACTGCTCCAGCATCGATGTCACCAGAACGGGTACCCATGATAAGACCTTCGAGTGGAGTGAGACCCATTGACGTGTCAACACACTTACCGTTTTTAACAGCAGCGATACTGGCACCATTGCCGATATGGCAAGTGATGATGCGGCTCTCTTCGGCCTTGATGCCAAGGAACTCGCAAACACGCTGACTAACGTAACGATGACTTGTTCCATGGAAACCGTAACGACGTACGCCATGTTCCTTATAAAGGTCGTAAGGCAGAGCATACATATAAGCGTAATCAGGCATTGTCTGGTGGAAGGCCGTGTCGAAAACTCCTACCTGAGGAATCTTGGGCAGCAAAGCACTGACAGCATTCACGCCCTTGATGTTTGCAGGATTATGCAGAGGAGCCAGGTCGTTGCACTGAGCAAAAGCCTCCATTACCTCCGGAGTGAGCAGAACACTCTTATTGAACTTCTCGCCACCATGCACCATACGATGACCAACGGCACCAAGCTCGTCGAGACTCTTCAGTACAGCATGCTCACCAGTGGTAAGAACCTCGAAGATGAATTGCACGCCGGCAGTATGTTCCTCAATGGGACGATTCACCTGATACTTCTCACCGTTAAACTTATATTTAATAAAGGAATCGGGCAGACCGATTTTCTCGATACCGCCACTTGTGATGACGCTCTGGTCATCCATGTTGTAGAGTGCATATTTGATGCTGCTACTACCACAGTTCAATACTAATATCTTCATATCTATCAACTAAACTTTCAACTCTAAACTCTAAACTTTACTTCGCGTCCATAGCCTGACAAGCGGTAATGGCTACCATCTTGTAAATGTCGTCAACAGAGCAACCACGAGAGAGGTCATTGACAGGACGGGCGATACCCTGAAGGATGGGACCTATGGCATCGGCATTACCCAGACGCTGTACCAGTTTATAACCGATGTTACCAACTTCGAGACATGGGAATACGAGAACGTTGGCGTGACCTGCAATGTCGCTACCGGGAGCCTTCTTCTCACCAACCGATGGAACAAGAGCAGCATCGGCCTGCAATTCACCGTCAACCTTCAAAGAAGGATCGAGTTCACGAGCCAGACGTGTAGCCTCAACTACCTTGTCCACGACTTCGTGCTTGGCACTGCCCTTAGTAGAGAACGACAGCATAGCCACACGAGGATCAGCAAAACCGGCAACGCTCTTTGCGGTTTGTGCTGTGCAGACAGCGATCTGAGCTAGTTGAGCTGCATCTGGCATAGGAGTAACTGCAACGTCACCCACTACGAGAACACCATCCTCGCCGTACTGGGGAGTCTGGGTTATAAGAAGCATGGCACCGCTAACGCAGGTGATGCCGGGAGCACACTTGATAATCTGCAAGGCAGGACGAAGTGTATCACCAGTAGTACTGAGAGCACCGCTAATCTGTCCGTCAGCATCTCCACTCTTGATAATCAGACAGCCGAAATACAGAGGATCCATCACCTTCTTCCAAGCCTCCTGCTGAGTCATACCTTTAGCCTTACGAAGTTCGTAGAGCAGGTGAGCATATTCGTCGGTCTTGGAACTTGTCTTTGGGTCAATGATTGTGGCTCCCTCTACATGTGTGAGGTTCAGTTCCTTGGCCTTAGCAAGAATTTCGTCGCGGTTGCCGATGAGGATGATTTCAGCCAGTTGATCGGCCACAGCGCGGTCGGCAGCAGTCAGAGTACGCTCCTCGAGTGATTCGGGAAGCACGATGCGTTGCTTGTTTGACTTCGCGCGAGCAATGATTGATTCAATAAGTGTCATAGTTTTATATTTTATAGGTTAAATAGGCTTAATGGATTGTTAGAAACGTCCCTTCATTAGAATAACCTCGAGTTCCTCGGCCGTAAGATGACTTCGGAATCTATCGCCATAGGCTGCCGTAATATTTCCTGTTTCTTCGCTGACGATAATAGCAAGGGCATCAGTGTCGGCAGTCACACCTTTACCGGCACGATGTCGCAAACCGAACTCCTTGGGAATATCAAGGTCGTGACTTATGGGCAGAATGCAAGCCGCAGCAGCAATCTTACCCTCCGACACTATCATTGCACCATCATGAAGAGGACTATTCTTGAAGAATATGTTTTCAATAAGGCGCTGCGAAATACGAGCATCAACACTTTCACCCGAACGGATATAGTCGTTGAGAGGAATGTCGTTTTCCAGTACGATTAGAGCTCCCACTTTCTGTTTGCTCATATTGATGCAAGCCATTACAATTGGGAATATCACATCGCGGTCATATCTGTATTCGTCGTCGGAAGTCTTCTTGCGGTCACTGCGGAAGAACTTGACAAGTCGGCTGGCTTTCTCATGTGCTCCAAGATCGTAGAAGAAGTGTCGGATATCCTCCTGAAACAATATGATGAGGGCAATGGCACCTACGTTGACCAACTGGTTGAGGATGCTGCCCAGCAGTTTCATGTCCATAATCTTCGACACCACAATCCAGAAGCTGACAAAGATGAGCACGCCATAGAATATGTTGACGGAACGAGAGCGCTTCATCACCTTGTAGCAATAATAAAGTATTATTGCCACTGATAAGATGTCAATGAAATCCTTCAGGCCGAATGACAAGAACATTGCTTCACTATTTTTATTACTTCATTTGCTGCTGCCACATCATGAACTCTCAGCAGATGGGCTCCACGTTCAAGCGCCAAAGTATGGAGGACAGAGGTTCCGTTGAGTGCCTCCTGTGGAGTAGTACCCAAAAGTTGATAGGCCATACGCTTTCGCGACAGTCCCACCAGAATGGGCATCCCCATTGCACGCAGTTCGTCGAGATGAGCCAGCACCTGATAGTTTTCATCCATCGACTTACCGAAACCGAATCCTGGGTCGATAATAATGTCCTTCTGTCCCAATTCTGCCAGTTTTCCGATGGCGATACTCAACGTGTGCATCATTTCGCCGATACTACTGCCCAACGGTCCATTATGGGTTAGGACGTATGGAACTCCTAATCTGGCAACCATAGGAAACATATCCTCATCTGTACCGCCCGATATATCGTTAATTATTGCAACACCATATTCCTCAACAGCCATCTTGGCAACATCGGCACGGAATGTATCGACTGAAAGTATTGCGTCTGGGACCTCACGACGGATTATTTCAAGAGCGAACTTCAATCGTCGGCACTCTTCCACCCCGTCAGCCAATTCCCCACCAGGTCGTGTGCTGCAAGCACCCACATCCACAATGAGCGCTCCCTCTGCAACAATCTGCTGCACTCGATTCGCTATTGCCTCCTCGGTTTGTTTCCGACTATCAGCATAGAACGAATCGGGCGTCACATTCAGGATGCCCATAACCTGAGGCTCAGTCAGTTCCACCAACTTTCCTCCCAAGTTTATGGAATAAGGTGTAACGATATCCATGCGTGTATGCGCGATTATTCCTTACAAAGTTAGGAATATTTTCCCGATAAACCTTCCACATAAACTATTTTTTGTAAAATATGCTTTGGTTTTTTGTGTTTTTGCTCGCTTATTCGTAACTTTGTCCTCAACAACAATCAATAAACTCAATATTTTAAAACTAAGCACTATGAAACCTACCTTGTTTCTATTGGCTGCCGGCATGGGTAGCCGCTACGGAGGTCTGAAGCAGTTGGACGGACTGGGACCTCATGGTGAAACCATCATGGACTATAGCATCTATGATGCCGTAAAAGCCGGATTCGGCAAGATTGTATGGGTAATTCGGAAGGATTTCGAAGAGCAATTCCGCACCCAGATTCTTGCAAAGTATGAAGGCACTGTTCCTTGCGAGCTCTGTTTCCAGAGCCTCGATGCACTGCCCGCTGGATTCTCTGTTCCTGAAGGCCGCATCAAGCCTTGGGGTACCAACCACGCCGTACTGATGGGTAAGGACGTTATCAAGGAGCCCTTCGCCGTATTGAACTGCGATGACTTCTACGATCGCGATGCTTTCCGTGTAATGGGCAAGTTCCTCTCTGAATTGCCAGAAGGAAGCAAGGGCAAGTATGCAATGGTAGGTTTCCGCGTAGATAATACTCTGAGCGAGAGCGGAACCGTAAGTCGTGGTATCTGCGAAAACGACGACAAGACCCATCACCTGACATCTGTCGTAGAGCGCACCAAGATTGAGCGTCGCGATGGTAAGGTTCAGTATCTCGATGATAACGACCAGTGGGTAACAATTCCCGACACCACTCCCGTAAGTATGAATTTCTGGGGCTTCACTCCCGACTACTTCGAGCATAGCGAGGCATATTTCAAGGACTTCCTTTCAGATCCCAAGAATATCGAGAACCTGAAGGCCGAGTTCTTTATTCCCCTTATGGTTGACCACCTCATCAAGACCAACCAGGCTACTTGTGAAGTACTCGACACCACATCTAAGTGGTTCGGTGTAACCTATCCCGAGGACCGTCCGGGCGTTGTTGAGAAGCTGGCTAAGCTGCATGCTGAAGGTCAGTATCCTGAGAAGATGTTTTGATTTCAATAGAGAACCTTCGCGTTGAATTCAGCGCAAAACCTTTGTTCGCGGGCGTTAGTTATGTAATTAACGTCCGCGACCGTATTGCCCTTGTCGGAAAGAACGGAGCCGGCAAAAGCACGATGCTGAAGATTATCGCCGGTCTTCAGCAACCTACTGGTGGCGTAGTAGCAATCCCACGCGAAACCACCATCGGTTATCTGCCGCAGGTAATGAAAATAACAGACGAACGAACAGTTCGCCAAGAGGCGGAGCTTGCCTTCAGTCATATTCAGGACATGCAGGAGGAGATGGTACGTATCAATCGTCAGTTGGCAGAGCGCACCGACTATGAAAGCGAAGAATATATGGCTCTCGTGGAGCACTTCACACAACTCGACGAGCGTTTTCACATGATGGGAGGTCTCAACTATCAGGCTGAGCTGGAGCGTACGCTTATCGGTTTGGGTTTCCGCCAAACTGATTTCGAACGTCCCACCAGCGAATTCTCCGGCGGTTGGCGAATGCGCATTGAACTGGCTAAGATTCTCCTGCAGCACCCCGATGTGCTACTGCTTGACGAGCCCACCAACCATCTCGACATCGAGAGCATCCAATGGCTCGAACAATTCCTTCAGAACCATCAAGGTGCAGTGGTTATGGTTAGCCACGACCGCGCCTTTATAAATAATGTAACCAACCGCACGATAGAAATCTCCTGCGGACAAATCTACGATTATAAAGTCCGCTATGATGAATATGTAACATTGCGAGCCGAGAGACGTGAACAACAGATTCGAGCTTACGAAAACCAACAAAAGGAGATTGCAGACACCAAAGCATTCATAGAGCGATTCCGCTACCAAGCCACCAAGGCCAACCAAGTGCAGAGCCGCATTAAGGCATTGGAGAAGATTGTACCTATCGAAATCGATGAAGTTGATAACTCACGCTTGCGATTGCGCTTCACCTGCAGTCAGCGCTCTGGCGACTTCCCCATCATCTGCGACGATGTCAGCAAGGCCTACGGCGACCACGTAGTGTTCTCGAACGTAAACATGCAAATAAGGAGAGGCGAGAAGGTGGCTTTTGTAGGACGCAACGGTGAGGGTAAGACCACACTCGTAAAATGCATAATGGGACAGATTCCTTTCGACGGCACGCTGAAGATTGGTCACAATGTCGAGATTGGCTATTTTGCCCAGAACCAAGCCCAACTGTTGGATGAAGAGTTTACTGTCTTCGATACTATCGACCGTGTAGCACGTGGCGACATCCGACTTAAGATTCGCGACATTCTGGGTGCCTTCATGTTTGGCGGCGAAGAATCGGAGAAGAAAGTAAAGGTGCTCAGCGGTGGCGAACGCACCAGATTGGCAATGATAAAACTGTTGCTCGAACCCGTCAACCTGCTCATTCTCGACGAGCCCACCAATCATCTGGATATGCGCTCCAAGGACGTGTTGAAGGAAGCCATACGTCAGTTCGACGGAACAGTCATTATCGTCAGTCACGACCGTGACTTCCTCGACGGTCTTGTATCACGTGTTTACGCCTTTGCCGACGGTCAAGTGCGCGAGCACCTCGGTGGCATATATGATTATCTAAAGGCCTCCCTCCCTATCCCTCCCTCCAAAGGAAGGAGGGATGCAAATCCAATGGAATATTCTGAGGAAAAAAGCAAGTTCTCCTCCCTTCGGGGGGAGCGGAGAGAGGGGCTTGGGTCTTGGGCAGAGCAGAAAGCTCAGGCACGCCAGCGGAAGAAGTTGGAGAAAGCAGTCAGCGATGCAGAACAGGCTGTCAGCGAACTGGAACAGGCTATTGCCATTCTCGAAGCTAAGATGGCCACACCAGAAGGAGGCAGCGACATGTCACTATACGAAAAACACGGTCGCCTCAAGCAGCAGCTTTCCAAAGCCGAAGAAGAATGGACCGAGGCGATGGAAGCCCTTGATTCCATTACCCCTAACAATTGACATTTTCTTATCACAACCTCATTGTTTAGGCTTTATCATTTCCGATAAAAGCCAACAATGTCCTATTGGTGTGTAATAATTTGAAATGGGAAGAATAGAATAGAACATGCAGGTTCAGCGACTCTATTGGTATCTTCATAGTTTCGTATTTTGCGACTAAATTACAAATAAATTTGCATTTACGCTCACTTAATCGTATTTTTGACTTCGTCGAAGATACTTTCGTTCGGAAATCTGCAAGTAAATTTGCGATTTCGCTCACTTAATCGTATTTTTGCAAACAAATTGTATATAAAATAATTAAGGTATGAAAAAAATTATGGCTATAATAGCATTGAGCGCAGCCACGCTTACAAGTTGTCAATGGGGTGAGAAGACACTGTCCTCTGGTATAGACCTTGCAAATCTGGACACCACGTTCCTGCCCGGAACCGATTTCTACGAATACGCCACCCACGGTTGGCAGATGGCACATCCGCTGACTGCGGAATACAGTCGTTTCGGTTCGTTCGATGTGCTCTACGAGAACAACAACAAGCAGTTGCGCGAAATCATCGACAGCGTTGCTAAACTCCCCCTGAAGGCTGATGGGGGGTCTGTGGCACAGAAGATTGCCTCCCTCTACAACTCCGCAATGGACAGCGTGAACCTCAACGAGCACTATTGGGGTGCCTTCGAGGAATTCCTGTTGTGCGACGGTTATCAGAACTCTCCCGACATCACTGAGAACTGGCTCAAGGAAGTTTGGCCCCGCATGCAGCGTCAGGGCATTCAAGGTCTGTTCACGATGTACATCGGAGCCGACGAGAAAGATTCCAAGAACAATATCGTAAATATCTGTCAGGGTGGACTGACACTGGGACAGAAGGACTACTACATCGACCAAGACCCTGAGACACAGAAGATTCGCGAGGCCTTCGAGAAGTACATCGTCAGCCTCTGCCAGCATCAGGGCTTCAGCGAGAAGGATGCCAACCGCATCTGTCAGGATGTTATGCGCATCGAGACCCGTCTTGCCAAAGCCAGCAAGAGCATGACCGAACTTCGTGACCCAGAAGCCAACTACAACAAACTTACGTACAAGGAACTGAAGGAACAGTTCGCAGGAATCGACTGGGACGCATACTTCCAAAACTTCGGCATGAAAGGCGTGAAGGAGGTTTGCCTGGGTCAGCCCCAAGCCATCCACGAGGTTGAGAAGGTGCTGAAGGAAGAGACCAAAGAAGCCCTGCAGAACATCTACCTCTGGCACGCTATTGACTTCGCCAGCTCGTATATCGACGATGAGAGTCGTGCCATGAACTTCGCATTCTACGGCACTGCCATGAGCGGAAAGACAGAGGACCGTCCACGTTGGAAGCGTGCAGTAGCCGCCGTCGAAGGTGGACTAGGTGAAGCTCTGGGCCAGCTCTATGTCGAGCGTTTCTTCCCCCCAGAAGCCAAGGAACGTATGGAGCGCCTGATTGCCAACCTTCAGATTGCCCTTGGCGAGCGCATCAAGGTTCAGGAGTGGATGAGCGACGAAACCAAGAAAGTGGCTCAGGAGAAGCTGGATGCCTTCTATGTGAAGGTGGGTTACCCCAACAAATGGAAGGACTATTCCGAACTTGAGATTGGCGATAGTTATCTGCGCAATGTTCTTGCCTGCAACGAGTGGGAAATCAAGGAGATGATTCGCACGAAGTTCAACAAGCCAGTAGACCGCGACGAGTGGTTCATGACACCTCAGACCGTGAACGCCTACTACAATCCCACCACCAACGAGATATGCTTCCCTGCCGGTATTCTGCAGCCCCCATTCTTCGACATGCAGGCCGACGATGCCTTCAACTACGGAGCCATCGGTGTAGTCATCGGACATGAGATGACTCACGGATTCGACGATCAGGGAGCCCAGTACGACAAGGACGGCAACCTGCGCCAGTGGTGGAGCGACGAGGACACAAAGCGCTTCACAGAACGCATTCAGGTGATGCGCGAGTTCCACGACAGCATAGAGGTGCTGCCAGGACTCCACGCCAACGGCTCGCTCACACTGGGCGAGAACATGGCCGACCACGGTGGTCTGATGGTAGCTTTCCAAGCCTTCAAGAATGCCACAGCGGAGAAGCCGCTGCCAGTGATTGACGGCTTTACACCCGAACAGCGTTTCTGCCTTGCCTATGCCAATGTGTGGGGACAAAACATACGCGACGAGGAAATCCGCAAGCGCGTGAAGAGCGACCCACACCAGTTAGGCAAATGGCGCGTCAACGGTCAAATGCCCCACTTCGACGCATGGTACGAAGCATTCGGCATCACGGAGAAAGACCCGATGTTCGTTCCCAAAGACAAGCGCGTCACCATCTGGTGATAACCCCTCTCCCGTCCCCGAGGGGAAAGACCGAGCGAAGTGGAAAATAATTTTCAATTTTCAATTTTCAATTTAAAAGACCGTGCCTTTACGACTTCCCGATAGACTACCTGCCATTGAGCTGCTGAAGAAGGAGAACATCTTCGTCATGGGCAGTTCGCGTGCCGAGCATCAGGACATACGTCCGCTGCGCATAGCCATTCTGAACCTGATGCCGCTGAAGATAACCACCGAGACCGACCTCGTGCGCATACTTTCCAACACACCTCTGCAACTCGAAATTCACCTAATGAAGGTGAAGGCCCACACGAGCAAGAACACGCCAGTGGAACACATGCGAGCCTTCTATCGCGACTTCGAAGTGATGCGCCACGAGAAGTTCGACGGCTTCATCATCACCGGTGCTCCATTGGAACACCTTGAGTTCGAGGACGTGAACTACTGGGACGAGATTAGGGAGATATTCGACTGGAGCCGCACCAACGTCACCAGCACCCTCTACATCTGCTGGGCAGCGCAGGCCGGACTCTATCACCACTATGGCATTCCCAAGTACCAGCTCCCAGAGAAGATGTTCGGCATCTTCCCACAGCGGATACTGATGCCCCAACTGCCAATATTCCGAGGCTTCGACGATGAGTTCAACATGCCTCACAGCCGTCACACCGAGGTTCGCAAGGAAGACATTCTTGCCAATCCCGACCTCACACTCATTGCCGAAAGCGACAAGAGCGGTGTGGGAATGGTGATGGCACGCAACGGACGCGAAATATTCATCACAGGCCATTCGGAGTACGAACCCTACACGCTCGACACCGAGTACAAGCGCGACCTTGACAAGGGACTGCCTATCCACAAGCCAGAGAACTACTACCAGAACGATGACCCTGCCCTACCCCCTCGTGTGACGTGGCGCGGACATGGCAACCTGCTCTTCACCAACTGGCTCAACTACTACGTTTATCAGGAAACACCGTACAACCTCAACGATATTCATTAAATTAAAAATATGAAGCGAATTCTCACAGCGGCTGCCCTCCTGCTGGCAGCAACAATGGGACTTGAAGCCCAGAGGCCTATGAAAGCCCCCAAGGGAGGAAAGGCCATAAGCGACGAACTTATAGGTATCTTCTTCGAGGATATATCATCGAGTGCCGACGGAGGCTTGTTTGCCGAACTGGTGCAGAACGGCTCGTTCGAGTTCAGTCCCACGGAGCACGACGGATGGGGACCATCCACAGCATGGCGTTTCCTGCGCCCCGGTCACTCGTTGGGCCGCGTGGAGTCACGCATGGAGAATCCCCTTCATCCCAACAACCCCACCTACATGCGTCTCAGCATCGAGCGCGTCAAGGAGTACTACGACTACAAGGGTTGGAAGGGCGTAGGTCTTGAAAACAATGGTTTCGACGGTATAAGCGTGAAGGCCGGGGCCAAGTATTACTTCTCCGTATTCCTTCGCAACGTCAAAGGCGGCGAAAAGCAAGTTCGCATTGTCCTCGTCGAACCACAGGGCTGGGGCAAAGACCCCAAACTGCTGGCCGAAACCACGCTCTCGCTGGAAAATGAGGTTGGAACGTGGAAGAAGTACGAGGCCACACTGACACCTACAGAGGACTGTCAGAAAGCAGCCCTGCAGTTGCTTGTGCTGAACACCGGCGAAGTGGATGTCGATGAGATTTCACTCATGCCCGAGGACACTTACAAAGGACACGGTCTGCGCAAGGACCTCACACAGGCTCTTGCCGACCTGCAGCCGAAGTTCCTGCGCTTCCCCGGCGGTTGCATCGTGCACGGCGGAGGCGACGGATTCTGGAACACCTATCGCTGGAAGACCACCATCGGTCCGCGTCACGAACGTCGTCATCTCAAGAACACTTGGGGCTATCACCAGTCTATGGGCCTCGGTTACTACGAGTATTTCCAGCTCTGCGAAGACCTCGGAATGGCTCCCCTGCCCATCCTGCCCTGCGGCGTTTCGTGTCAGGGCACCAACGGCGGTTGGGGTATGCGCGACCAAGCTCAGGACGTAGTGCCTATGTCGGAGATGGACGAGTGGGTGCAGGATGCTCTCGACCTCATAGAATGGGCTAACGGCGATGTCACCACCACTTGGGGACGCCGTCGTGCCGAACAGGGTCACCCCGCTCCTTTTGGTCTGAAATATCTGGGCATAGGCAACGAAGAACGCATCTCGCCCGAGTTTGCCGAGCGCTTCAAATATATGTATGAACGCGTGACGAAGGCGCACCCCGAAATCGTAATCGTGGGCACGGCAGGTCCAGGTTCTCATCCCGGAAACCCCGACTTCGACAATGGTTGGCGACTGGCCGAAGAGATTGGTCTGCCCATCATCGACGAGCACTACTACGAGCCGAACCGCTATTTCCTCACGAGCCGTCAGTACGACAAATATCCTCGCAATCGCAAGACCAAGGTATATCTGGGTGAGTATGCTTCCAAGGACAAGAAACTCATAGATGCTCTTGCCGAGGGACTCTACCTGCTGCATGTCGAGCGCAATGCCGATGTGGTCACCATGACCTCCTACGCTCCCCTCTTCGCTCGTAAGAATGCCACCAATTGGAACCCCGACCTCATCTACTTCGACAACGAACGCCCCTTCCTCACCTGCAGTTACTACATTCAGCAGATGTTCGGACGCTCATCGGGTCAGTACTACTATGGCAATTGTGTAAAATTCACAGAGGACACAGAGCTGGTGGAGCAGAGCGTAGTGCTGAATGTGAAGACGCGCCGCCTTTTCGTAAAGCTCTGCAACGCAGGTGCCGAGGCAAAGACCGCCCAGCTCAACCTCAGCCGTTTCGGCTCTCCTAAGACTGCCACGAAGACCGTGCTTTCAGGTGAGCCCAATCAGGAGAATAACTTCGAGCAGCAGCCCATAGCCCCGCAGACCGAGACCATCAGCATCAAGAAGCGCATGTCTCTCGACCTCCCACCCTACACCTTCCTCATGCTCGAAATCCCCCTCTAACCTTATCTCTTAATTCTTAATTCTTAACTCTTAATTCTTAATTAAAGAACACGCCATGAACACCGGAATGAGAATCAAGGAAGAAGCCGCGCGTTGTCTCCTATGTCAGGATGCCCCCTGCACCAAGGCCTGCAAGAACGGCGACCCAGCCCGTGCCCTGCGTGCCATTCGCTTCGACAATGCCAACTTGGCATCACAGTGGATAAACAACTGCTCCGACGCCGACCTCCAGCGTGCCGAGGAAGCCTGCATCCACTACGACCGTCCCATCCGCATAACGGAACTGCCAGCCCATCTGCCTCCCGTAGCACCGAAATCCGCAGCTCCCAGTCTTGCCATCACCTTCTGCGGCATACCCTGCGAGAATCCCTTCTTCCTGGCCTCATCAGCAGTATGCACCAACTACGAGATGGTAGCCCATGCCTTCGATATGGGTTGGGCAGGTGTCTTCTACAAGACCATCTGCATGCAGGAAATCCGCGAGGTGTCGCCACGTTTCGATGCCGTTAAGGACAACAACCAGTTCATCGGCTTCCGCAACATGGAACAGCTCAGCGAGAACCCTGTAGATATGGACTTCGATATCCTCCGTCGCCTCAAGCAGGACTATCCCTCTAAGGTAGTCATCGCCAGCATCATGGGACAGAGCGAGGAGGAATGGATAGAACTTGCAAAGATGGCAGAGGCCGCCGGTTGCGATGCCGTGGAACTCAATTTCTCATGCCCACAGATGCGCGAGAGCGGTATGGGCAGCGACGTCGGTCAAGATCCCGAACTCGTCACCTTCTTCACCGCCTACGTCAAGCGCAGCGTCAAGATTCCCGTCATCCCGAAGATGACACCCAACATAGCCCACATCTCACAGCCCGCCATGGGAGCCTACTTCGCAGGTGCCGATGCCATTTCTGCCATCAACACCATCAAGAGCGTAACCCTTGGCGAAGGCTCCGAGGTCAACGGCTGTCAGACTGGCTCCGGCTACTCTGGCAAGGCCGTCAAGCCCATCGCCCTTCGTCACATCCTCGCTATGGTCAAGAACCCCATAATGAAGAACATACAGTACAGCGGCATCGGAGGCATTGAGACTTGGCGCGATGCACTGGAATTCATACAACTGGGCTGCCGCAATGTACAGGTATGCACCGCCGTCATGCAGTACGGCTACCGCATAATCGACGACCTCATCCTCGGCTTCCAGAACTATATGGCAGAGCGCGGCATAGAGAAGGTGGAAGACCTCGTAGGCGAACTCCTGCCAAAGTTCTACCTGCCCTCCGACCTCGACCGCGACACCATAGTCTATCCCAAGTTCGACCACGAGAAATGCATCGGTTGCGGACGCTGCCAGATATCCTGTTCCGACGGCGGCCATCAGGCCATCACCTTCGACCTCGACACCCGTCAGCCCCACCTCATCGGCAAGAAATGCGTCGGCTGCCACCTCTGCCGTCTCGTCTGCCCCTCAGGTGCCATCGGCCTCGCCCGCCGCATCCCCAAGAAGTAATCCCCTCTCCTTGCAACACAAAGCCCCCGCGCCACATCGGCACGAGGGCTTTTCTCATGCGTTTACTTGTTTAGACACGAAAAAAAGTTGGTGTAATGTTTGATAATTAGTTATTATTAACTAAATTTGTGCTTGTCATCAACTTAAAACAATCTAAAAACAACCATTTTTTATTAACTTTTTAATCAAAAATCCATGAAAAAGTACCTTTTGTTAGTGGGTGCTGTTGTAGCATTTGCATCGTGCACAACCACCAGTAAGACTGCCCGTACAGAAAGCATTCCTTATGCTATGTACAATGCCAATGTTGCCGACCTCGAGGTTGGCGAGCGCGTAGCCTACACTATGACTCCTACTAAGTCTATCCGTCGTGGTGGCGAATCTAACGTGAAGAAAGCTGCCATTCAGGATGTTCTGCTGCAGAACGGTAATGCCGACCTGCTTGTTGAGCCACAGTTCGTGATTACAAAGCGCAAGAAGTCCATCAAGTCCATCACCGTTACCGGTCGTCCCGCTAAGTACAAGAACTTCCGTTCGCTGAACGACAAGGTTTGGACCGACCCCGTATTCCGCGGCACTAAGAACACCAACCTCAACATCTACAAGGGCGCTCCCATGAATCCCGAAGGTTGCCCAATGATGAAGGATTGTCCCATGAAAAAGTAATAGATAAGGAGGAAATAACTATGAAGAAATATCTGTTTTTAGCAGTTGCAGCCTTTATGGCAGCATCGTGCACCACAACCACCAAGACTGCTCGCACAGAGAGCGTACCCTATTCGATGTACAACGCAACTGTTGCCGACCTTGAGGTCGCTCCACAGCGTATCAGTTATACCATGAGTCCCAGCAAGGAAATTGTGAAGGGTGGCATCGGTAACGTTAAGCAGGCAGTCATTCAAGAAGCTTTGAATGCCAACGGCAATGCCGACATGCTGCTTGAGCCTCAGTTCGTGATTTCTCACAAAAAAGGCCCGTTCGGCTGGCTCATCAACAAGGTTACCTCCATCACCGTAAGCGGTCGTCCTGCCACATACAAGAACTTCCGCTCCATGAGCGACGATGTGTGGACAGACCCTGTATTCCGCGGTCACCGTGGCACCAGTTTCCACATCTTTAAAGGCGAACAGAAATGAAACGGTTGCTCACCATTCTTTTCATTGCCCTGATGGCTGTTCCCAGCTTTGCGCAGAAACAGACTGTGTATGACGGCTTCGACATATACAATCTCGACAGCGGAAAGAAAAAGAACAAGGGTCATTTTGCACTTGAAGCAGGCATTGGAACAGAGTTTGAGGTCACCGGTCGTTTTCAGTTCAATTTCGGCAAGTACTTTGCCCTCGATGTCCTGAAACTGGGATATGCACGCGACTTCAACGATGATATTTATGTTCCAAGCTATTATGGCCCTGGGTACTATGAAGACAACAGTTGGAATGAATTCACTGCGCAAGTCGGCGTTCGTGGTTTCACTCCATCCTTCGCTTCTGGTATGAAGGGTTATCTGAACTTCAACATCGGTTATGGAGCCATGTTCGAGGAAATCGACGATGAAGGCACCCATTGTGGAGCCGTCGAGTTAGGTCTCGGTATGTATCTCTACAAGGGCCTCTATGTGGGTTATTCCCTACAGGTTCTTGCACATGACGAGCATACCCACAAGGATCACCTCTTCCGCATCGGCTACGAGTTCTAACTCCGCCCCTCTCAACAACGCAAAGCCCCCGCGCCACATCGGCACGAGGGCTTTTTTGTATGATGGCACGTCCCTATGGTTCATGGAATACCCTCCTCCCCACGCAAAAGGACAGACCTCGTTGCATCGTGGGGCCTGTCCTTGTGATTATTACTGTATGTAAATAGCGGCTACTTTATTGCGACGATGCTGCCGAAGTCCTTCCAATAAGAAGCGCTTTTATAAGTATTAACGGATTCGGCTGGTACATGTAGTGTTGCGGAAGAAATGTTATAGTCGTTAAATGCGAAAGAGGAAACAGATGGAGGAGTTGTCCCATAACAATAAATATCTTTCAGCTTGCTACAACCACTGAATGCAATAGGGCCTATCGAGGTAATGCTGTTGGGTATTGTTACAGAGGTCGCCCAAGGTCTGCATCTAAGAACATCATTTCCTTTAATTAATAATCCATCGTTTTTCTCTTCATCGACAATAGTCGCTCCCCATCTTCTATTATCCGATACAGATGAATTATTAATAAAAGAGCTTGACGTAAAGTAGCAACCAGTGAAGGCTTGAATGCCATTCTTTGTTACGTTGTTGGGAATAGTGATGGAGCTAAGACCGGTGCAAAAAGAGAATGCCTTACTTCCAATCCATGTTACACTATTGGGTATGGTGATGGAGGTCAGGCCTGTGCATCTCTCGAACGCAGAACTTCCAATCGATGTCACGCTGTTGGGTATGGTGATAGAAGTCATGCCGCTGCATTTATAGAACGTATAGTTGTCAATCCAAGTAACGTTGTAGGTCTTACCATTATATGTTACCGTTTTCGGGATGTTAACTCTACCAGTATAATTATTAGGATATTCAGTATAGCTGGAGCCTCTATATGTCACACCAACGGTGATAGGGGCAGATGTAGATGATATTCTATAGTAAATACCACCGACCTCAAAGTCGTGTGACATTACCACATTGCTGAACATACTCATAAATATCGCCAGCATTAATGTTAAGTGTTTGTGTTTCATGTTCATAGTTGTCTGTTTTATAGGTTAAAGTTTTGGTTATTCTTTATTTAAACAGATTGTCCTTAGATTTCTTCTCAGCCTTGACGTCTTCCATTTGTTTTGCCAAATCTTCCAAGTGTTCTACGAAGTCGTCCAAATCATCGGTAGGTATGTAAATATCAATTGTATCAAGATTGTATGTGGTAAATTCGCGCGATGTCGCCTGTGCAACCGAAGAGTGTGGGGCCAGTATGCTT
>CACZJU010000023.1 GCA_902781515.1 uncultured Bacteroidales bacterium
TCCCGTACGCACCGCAAAAGCCATCCATTCGGGTGGCTTTTGTGTTTCGTATCACTCTCACCCGTTCCCCTTCGGGTCAGGGTTCTTGCTCCACTTTGTTACGCAAGCGGCCAGCCGATTACGAGTCCCGTACGCACCGCAAAAGCCATCCGTTTGGGTGGCTTTTGTGTTTCTTATCACTCTCTTATAATGCTTTATTTAGTTAGTGGAATACTGTCGCAAATATACATCTTTTCTCCAACATCTACAAGTTCCCATACCAAATACACATCCTTCGTCTAAAAGACTTCCGCTCGAAAATACTCAAACAGGTTTGGTATTTTGCTTGCTTATTCATATCTTTGTCGGACGAAACAATGGAAAAAAGGATTCACTGGATATCGATACTGCGTGGAGCCACTATCGCATTGGTGGTGATGAATCACGTCAGATTGTTAAATGCAGAGACGGGCACCAACTTTGCGTTTATCGACGATGTGCGGTCTTTGTTTATGCCACTGCGCATCCCAACATTCGTGTTTGTGAGCGGTGCATTGCTTTACCTAACGCGCATAAGCAAGGAGTGGAAAGTCGTGGCACTCTATATGGACAAAGCCAAGCGCATTCTGCTTCCCTTGCTGTTTTGTACTCTGCTGGGCTGTCTATCGCAAGCATTGTTCAATGGCATAGTGAAGCACCCAAAACCTGTAGACTTAAATGTGTTTTTACTTTCATTCGTAGACTACGACAACACCCCCTGGCCCCATCGCTGGTATCTCATTACTCTCCTCTGGATGATGCTGCTCTATCCTTTATATAGAGCTGTACTGAAAGCACGGCCGACAATCGTGGCAGGTGTGATGCTCCTCTTGGCGGTGCTTTATATGGCCGACTTCCCTTATCATACCGATATCAATTATTTCTATCTGCTGACATTGAACAAGTACCTGCCGTACTTCTTCCTGGGTATTGTTGCGTTAAGATATGAGTGGTGGCGTTATGCCGACAACTACCTCTCGCTGTTCATCAGTTGGGCAGCCTATTGGGCGCTTTATTGCCTCTCCTCCCACGATACATTCTCGATGCTGCTCATGGGTGTGACAGGTATTGGGGCAATGGTGAGCACCTGTTTGCTGGTGTCACACCACTTTCCCAATCTGTTCTCATCATTCCGCAATTACATCTTCCAGATATATCTGTTTGGCATAGCTTTCCAAGCCTTTGTAGAACTTGTTATATGGCGTGCCGTAGGATGTCCATCGCAATTCGTCATTCTTTTCTATGCCTTGAATGTCCTTGCCGGCATTTATTTGCCAGTACTGATGAGTCGTGTTATAGAAAGGGTGCCCAGCAAGCTCGTTAGACTGTGCTTTGGGTTGAAATGAGGTTATTTCACCCAATGCTCCTCATGTTTTTAAGTGAATAATCAATAAATATCGATGTCGCCATAGCCCATGTGTTCGCCCTCAGCCAGTCGGTTGGCTTCAAACTTAATGATACGGGCTTTAATGGCCGGGAAGTTGACGGTCTGCCAGATGGGATTGTTTACTATATTTGAGAATTCACCAGATGCCAGCTTTGTCCAGTTCGCCCCGTCGGAAGAGGCCCAAAGGGTGTAATGCGTAACGAGACCGTCCTTTGTTCCTTGTGGCGGCAGATAGCGGAAAGTGGTAAAGGTCTGCTCCTGTTCCCAATCAATCATCATCTGCATGGGACTGCTGAAGGAGATGTGCAGACCAGAGGATTTCTTCATTCCTGAGTCTGCAATGTCTGCAGTTATTTCCGGAGCCAGATAAAGTCCCAGTTTCCTGATGACAGGCTCGGCTTTAGCATCAGTAATGGTGAAGCGGAGTTGTGTCGCCTTGACCGTGGGGAAGCAGATGATGCGCCTATGGCCGATGGTGGTAAGCCCGTCGTCGTCCTCTACAAGTTCATCTCTAAGCGGTTTCCATTGACCATCGATAAAGGCTTCGAGCGTGAATTTCTTCACACGCTGTCCTTGCGTAATATCCTCTTCTGCAAGGAACCGATTAAAAGAAGTTGGTTTTTTGAAACTGATAACGAACGACCTGTTCTTGAGCTTCGGTCGTTTCACTTCCTTGACTACTCCATCTTTAAACACTTCGTCAATCATCCGTTTGAAGGCGATGCCCCGCAAACTATCTGTGGGATGTATGCGGCCGTTTGGAGCGATGGGGAAGTTCAAGAGCAGGCATGAATTGCGCCCCACACTCTTATAATAGGTGTCCATCAGTTTCGACAGACTCTTCACATGCTCGTCCTCCGTCTTGTGGTAGAACCAGCCCGGACGGATGCTTGTATTCGTTTCGCCTGGCACCCACAGCTCACCGTCTTCGGCGCCATAGTGTAGTAACTGTTTGGTCAGGCGCCCCTCGCGAGGTACCAGGCTCCAGTTAGTTTCGCCAACGAAGCCCGCCTCAGTGCCAACCCAGCGCAGGTCGCCACGGTCGCCGCCAGCATCGCTCCAGATGACACACTGGGGCTGCAGTTCTCGAATCATCTTGAAGGTCTCTGGCCAGCCGTAGTAGTCTTTGGTGATTTGACGCCGCTCATTTGCACCGCCATACCAGCCGTCACCGCCATTGGCTCCGTCGAACCACACCTCGAAGATGTCGCCGTACTCCGTCATGAGCTCACGCAGTTGGTTGCGGAAATATGTGACGTATTCAGGACGACCGTATTCAGGATGATTCCTGTCCCAGGGCGACAGATACACGGCGAACTTTAATCCTTCAGCTTTGCAGGCATCAGCCAACTCGCGTACCACATCGCCCTTACCGTCCTTCCAAGGTGTGTTCTTGACGCTATATTCCGTGTACTTCGACGGCCACATACAGAAGCCGCAATGATGTTTGGCTGTGAAGATGATGCCTTTCATACCAGCCTGCTTGCAGACACGAGCCCACTGACGACAGTCGAGGTCAGAAGGATTGAAGAGGCTGAGGTCTTCATTGCCGAAGCCCCACTCCTGGTCTGTATATGTGTTAAGCGAGTAGTGGATGAAAGCATACATCTCCATCTCCTGCCATCGCAACTGATTCTCTGTCGGCACAGGACCGTATGGCTCGGGTGGTGGCACTTGTGCCGCAGCACTTAATGCCATCGTCAGCAGTGCCGCCAACATCATTACTATCTTCTTCATATATTTATAGGGCTTTTACCAATGCTACCAGTTTACCTCATGACCTGCTGCCTCGGCAGCCTTTTTGTACTCTTCCGCCATCCAAGCGGTGTTACCATTGGCTCTTGGAGAGCCTTGTAAAATCAAAATCTTGCTCATAGTTGGTATTCATTTTTTTATCCGTTTCTTTCCGTTTTGTATTTGTATTCCCTTCCAGTCAGCACCAACCCTCTGTCCTTGCAGGTTGTAGATTGCGGATTGAAGATTGGAGATTGGAGATTGAACTGCTGGAGTGGTGGGGCTGTTGATGCCTGTCGTAGCCTTCTCGCCCAAGCGGAACAGCTTCACGCCATGACTTGGCACAGTGGTGCTGAGGATGCCAGTAGCAGTGCCGAGGTCTTCGCCAGTCCAAACGTCGTGAACGGGAACGGATTCCGAGGCGCTGTAGCCAAGTTGCGTGAGGTCGAATGTGTAGGCATCGTTCTTTGTTACGTAGAAGATGAACTCCATCGTAGTGCCGGATGTGTTGGGATTGTCGGTGTCGCAAGAAGAATCGTAGCCGCAGAGAGCACGGAAGGTCTTCCACGAGTGGCCTGCTGGCAGGTCGTAGATAAGGGTGCATTTGGCGTTCATGCCGAGACCGGTGGTATAGCTCTGCCCATCGACCTTGAGCGTTTTGCCCTCTACGTTCTTGTTCACGTCAAGCGAACCCCATTCCGACTGGTAGCTGGTCTGCTTCAGCGTGGTGAGCGAGGTCTCGTTACCATTGGCATCGATGAGAACGGGATTGATGAGGTCGGCACGGTCGTAGGCAAAGCCATCGCCCCAGTTACTTACCACAATCTTCAACTGTTCGGCACCAGTCACGTCAGCCTCCAAGGTCTTGCTCTTCGTACCAGTGCGACTGATGAGTCCTGAACGGGCAGCGGCATCGTCCTGCTCGTCGGTGAGCGGGTTCTGGGCGAACACCATGAAGCGTATGCTCGTCGTGGCTCCCTGCTGACCGATACCGGAGTCGTCGGCAGCAGCCATCGCCTTGAAGCGCACCACATCCATATCGGCAGGAATTGTGAAGAAGATAGCGGCATTGGCATCGGTTGAGAAACCGCGGTTGTAAGTCGTGCCCAGCACCTTCATCTTGCCGCCGTTATCCACGTTTTTGTTTTCATACACGCGGTTGAAGTAGGATTTGGTATAGTCGCGAGTCTTGTAGGTGCCTGTGAGGGGAACCTCAGTACCGTTGCGCAGCACGAGCGTGGGATTAATCCAGTCGCCGTGGTCGTAGTTGTAGTTGTCGCCACCGTCATCAACCACCAGCACGAGCGTCTTCTCGCCCTCAGGCCACTCTATATCCACATCCACAGCGTGTCCGTCGGTAGTGTATGCCACGACCTCGCTCTTATATAGTGCCTTGTTGCCAACTACCCAACGGTTATTGTCGCGCTGGAAGAGAGCCAGATAACGCGTGTCGCCGATGTGCGATGTCCAAGCCACACGACCGTTATCCTCGTCATTGAACACCTGATGAGCCTCTTCGCCATACTTGTGCATCTGATGATACTCATCGTTGTTTAGGAGCGAGAGCGTGAAAGCATCGTTCTTCGTCATCTCTCCTCCGAAGAACAGAGGCGAATGACAGATGCCCCAGAGTGTCATCATTGTCAACTGCTCATTCTGCGAGAGGTTCGTCCAGCGACCAGCATCGGCAGCGGTATAACCGGCATCGGCGATGGTCATGGCAATCTGTCCTAAGGGTAGCATGTCGCAGTCGGCATAGTTGCCCGGACGGGTGACAGTTTCCCAGGCATGTGCCTCGTTGAACACAGCATCTACGGCGCTCCAGTTGTCCCACAGGTCGTCCATCATGCGCCACATGTTGGCATTGTCGAGACACTCCCCAGCATACTGGTACTGCGTCTTACCGGGCGAGAGCGAGAGCACCATCGGGCGTCCCGTCTGGTCGATAGCCTTGCGAATCATGTGAATCTCGTCGGTATAGAACGGACGCGAGAGGTCGTCAATCTTCAGGAAATCCACACCCCACTCGGCATAGAGGTCCATGATGCTGTTGTAATAGGTCTGTCCAGCCTCGTTGTTCTTGACCAGCAGATTGTCCTTCAGCCACGTGCAGGGCGAGGTGGTGCCGTTATACACCTGACTCCACGCCGTGCTCTCACTCCCTTTCAACTTATAACTGCTGCCTACTACACTCTTGGGTACACCACGCATGATGTGGATGCCGAACTTCAGACCCATGTCGTGAATCTTCTTGGCCAGCGCCTTGAAGCCTTCGTTCTTGCCATCTACCATACACGAGGGGAAACGGGTAGGGGAGGGCAGGTAGCGTCCGTACTCGTCGAGCACATACTCCTGATTCCCCTGTTGGTTGTAGTTGCCAGCGCCCAATGACGGGTGGTTGCAGTACCAACGGATGTCCACCACCACATATTCCCAGCCGTATTTCACAAGGTCGTTGTCAACCAGATACTGTGCGTTCTGCAGAACCTCTTTTTCGGTTACTGAAGAGTAGTAACAGTCCCACGAGTTCCAGCCCATAGGCGGTGTCATAGCCCAAGTCCTAAACGTGGACATATTCTCATTGTTCTGTGCCTGCACCATGCCCAATGAGAGTAGCGCAGCAATAATAGTTAGCGTCAGTCGTTTCATTATCGTTAGTTTAGAATCTGTGGCAAAGATACAAAAAAATCCCAAATTACGAACGAGTGAGTGCAAAAAAGAAAACGATTGAGACTTGCTCAAATCGTTTCCTTTTGCCTTTTGCCACTGAATAATGCAGAGCACTATTCAGTCTGGTCGTCACCACCACCGCCGGTGTCGTCGCCTTCGCCGGAAACCTTTTCGCTGACGGCAGTACGCATGTCTTTGCGCGACTTGGCCTGCAGCTCACGTGTGGCAACCTGCTCGAAATGGGCCGTGGCTACATCGAAGCCCTTCCCGACGGTCGCTACAAAAGACTCATCCCCAAGCAATGACAAATGACGGATGACAGTTCCGTACAAACACGGTAGTCCATACTCCCTTAACGAAGCGCACGAGAGCCCCCTCCCGTGTGCTTTTCTCATTAATTCTCTTTGTCGTCTCAAAAACATTTCCTACCTTTGCAGCAGTAGTCAGCGGACTACAACATCTTTTTGCTCAATTCTCCGACGAACTGGTACCTCATACGAGATGTTAGAGCAAATCAAATGTACATTGGAGCTACGCAGATTAAGCGTAGACTTCACCATAGTACATTTGGGGCAGTACCAGGCCCGTCGGAGATATGGGAAGGGTCTGCGCTTTCTTTATGCCCATAAGTTTGTGCAGATACCTGCGAGAAATGAACGGCAATATTGTACAACCTTAAATAACAACTTTTATGAACAAAAAAATCTTTATGAGCCTGCTGTCCATCATGATGGTAGCAATGCTTAGTGTTTGTTTCGTTTCCTGTGGAGATGATGACGATGACAATAATCCTCTTGTGGGAACGTGGTATTATTCCGAAAATGGTAATTATTACGAAATTTCATTCTATTCTGATCTAAGGTTTATATGTATAACAACTAAGTCTGGCAAACGAGAAACTTACACAGGACCATATAGAGTTAATGGAAATCAACTTACAATCTTTTGGGAAGATGATGATGTTGCAACATATACATTTTCCATCAGCAACAATACTCTCAGATTAATAGAAGACGAGGACGAAGTCACTACATTCCTACGACAATAGCATATATTTTTTAAATACATAATCAAGGACAGGCCCCACTCCGCAGCGGGGTCTGTCTTTTTTGTTATGTATTTCTGAATTACGCATAGCAGGAACACGGGTGCGGAAGAGGAGAGGTAGAGAAAACGGAGAAAATTCTTGCACATTAGTACCAAAATTAGTACCTTTGCCGCAGAAACGAACAATATAGAATGGGAGCAAAGGAAAAACTGGTCGAACGATTCAAAAAGAAGCCCAAGGACTTCACTTATGAAGAAACGATAAGCCTATTGGCTCACTTTGGGTATGAAATACACAACAAAGGAGCAACATCGGGCTCGCGCGTGAGATTCAAGAATGAGGAAAAGGGCGTGTACATCGACATTCATCGTCCGCACCCAGGCAGTATAATGAAGGAATGGATGGTAAAGACCATATATCAGCATTTGAAGAACAACAACTTAATATAGGAGAGGGAAATGGATTATTTGGAATATAAAGGATACAAAGGCAGTGTGGAATACAGCAAGGAGGACAACTGCCTGTTTGGTAAGGTTCAAGGACTCAGCAAAGACCTGATTGTGTATGAAGGACAGACACTTGACGAGTTGCGAAAGGACTTCGAAGCAGGAATCGATAGCTATCTGAAAGGTTGTCTTGCCGACGGTGTGGAGCCAGCCAAACCATACAGCGGACGAATGAATCTGCGTATGTCGTCGGAACTTCACTCACGTGTGGCTGCATTCGTTGCGGCATCTGGTTCCACCATCAACGACTTCATCAACAGAGCCATCAAAAACGAACTACGCCACGCCGCAGCCCTGTAGTTAAATATCGCTGTAATCGCTGTTATACCACACAAACAACCAAGGACAGGCACACTCCGCAGCGAGGTCTGTCCTTTTGCGTGAGGGCTCAAATCAAGCAAAGCGTTGGTGTAATAATATAGCTGAAAAAACGTTAGTCTTTCAAGCAACCGATGGGAATGACATATACACCGTCTTTCCTTCGATAAGCGTACTTGCCTACACCTATGATTACCGCCATGAATGATGGGGCAGGCATCTTGTCTGTATCTATATTGTTGGCAAGTTCTATCATACTGGCTGCGCCTTCGTTAATTTTATCTTCACCACCTAGTTTCACTTCAAGGAGTGCATAACTGCCGTTACGACGATGGAGAACTGTGTCACACTCTAGTCCGCTACTATCCCGATAATGGTAGAGTTCACCATCTAGTGCTTCTGCATACACACGAAGATCGCGGACAACCATATCCTCAAAGAGCAGGCCCAATGACTGCAAATCGTTAATAAGGTCTTGTGGGCCAAGTCCTAATGCGGCTGTACCGATGCTGGGGTCAACGAAATGACGTGTGTCACTTGTCCTGATAGCAGCCTTACTGCGTATGTTTGGATTCCATGCAGCAAGATCCTCGATGACAAAGAGCTTCTTCAAGGCCTTGATGTAGTCGGCAACGGTGTCCTCATCCAACGTACTTGAATCATTGGAAAGCATATCCTTTCGTATGGTGGAGTACGATACCTGCTGAGAGATATTTCTGGCATACGAACGAAGAAGCAACCTTGTGCGTTCTGGACTTCTTTTTACTTTATCAACACGTTGTATATCTCTCTTGATGACAGAATCTACATAGTCAAATGCTTGGTCAAGTGCGACTTCCCTTGATATAAGTGTCGCCCAAGGCCATCCACCGCGGCAGGTTAAATAAGCAATATCTTCTAACTCTAATGAATTTTCCTGCACATCTGGTGTCTTCCCGGCAAACAGTTCCTTTAGGCTATAGGAACCGGTTGATTCTCCTGACTCGTACAGACTCATTGGACGCATCATTACATGGGCAAACCTTCCAGTTCCACTATGGATGGTTTCGTTAGCATCAGGAAGTACAGATGAGCCTGTAAGGATAAACTGCGATGGCTCACCGCGTTTATCCACCTCACTTCGTATGGAATCCCAGATGGGTGGTAAGGCTTGCCATTCGTCAATCAAACGAGGTGTAGCACCTTCCAGTAGCGACTTAGGGCTTATCTCTATCATCTGAGAACTCTGCTTTAGCACAGATGCATCCCCCAAGTCAAGCACACTCTTTGCCAATTGCTTAGCGGTTGTTGTTTTGCCGCACCATTTTGGGCCTTCTATTAATACTGCACCTTTTCCGAGGACTTTTCGTTCCAGAATTCTATCTGCTATTCGTTGCTTATATTCTGCCATATCCTTTAATATTTACGGCGCAAAGGTACATCTTTTATTTGAATAAACCAATCACTTTGATTGTTTTTCGGTAATTTGAGATGGTTTTGTTCGGTTGTTTGTGGTAAAATCGTTCGGTTATTTGTGAATAGTTGAGATTATTTCATTTTTTCATTCTTTCATTTTTAATTTAGTTTCCATTGTCGTTTTCTGGACTTTCATTCCCATGTTCCTGTAGAATGACAGTGCTGCATCGTTGCCCTCCCACACGTTCAGGGTGATGTTGTTGCAACCTATTGACGCGGCGTAATCGCGGACATATTCATATAAAGCCTTGCCAACGTGCTTGCCGCGAGCTTTTTCATCCACGCAGATGTCGTCGATGTACAGCGTCTTGATGTCCTGCAGCAATATGTCGTCCCTGACTTCTGTTATCAGACAGAAAGCATGACCTAAAACCGCTCCGTCTTCAAAGACGAAGATAGGTTTGCTGTCGTCTGCCAGCAGGGCTTCGAGCTCTTGCTCATCATACTTGGTAGTGTTCGGTTTGAACAGGTCGGGACGTATCACATGGTGCACCATATTAACCTGATGCAGCAGTTCTATGATGCTTGGTATGTCTCTTTTTTCAGCTTTTCTAATCATATTTCGTTTATTTATGTTCACCGATTATCTTCTCCATCCAAATCATGTCGTACCAACGTCCGAACTTCTTTCCGCACTGGTGGAAGTGAGCCACCCGTTTGTAGCCAAGCTGCTCGTGGAAACGAACGCTGTCCTGCGTCAGATGTTCATCTTCAGGGTCGATGAATGCAATGCACGCGTTCATATTAAGGATTCCCTGTGCCTTCAGTCGTTGTTCGAGAGCATCGTGGAGCTGACGGCCTATTCCGCATCGCTTCATGCTGCTGTCAACATAGATGGAAGTCTCCACCGCCCATTGGTAGGCTGCCCGTTCATGGAAAGCACCGGCGTATGCGTAACCCACTATCTGCCCATCCTTATTTGCCACAATCCAAGGGTATTTCGCCTGCACATTCAAGAGGCGTTGACGAAACTCGTCCAGTGTCGGCACATCGTACTCGAAGGTGATGGCTGTCTGTTCCACGTATGGCGCATAGATGGCAAGCATTGCCTCTACGTCCGATAATACAGCGTCTCTGATAATACAACTCATTTTTGTTAATTATTTTAGTTCCGGCCAACCATCGGCTGTCCACGAGATTGTACGTTGGATGAGTAGGGCAGTACCGCCTTTTGTGGCGCTGTAGCCGTGACAGATGAAGATGTCCTCGCCATCGAAGGTGTAGGCGGCACAGTGGCCTGCGGCTTCCCATTGTTTCTTGTCGCCCTCAAGGACGAGGGTGCCTCCACCAACTGCCATATCCCTTCCGTCCTTGTCGAGGTAAGGACCGTCGATAGTCTTGCTACGTCCTACGGCTACGCGGTAGTTCGATTTGGCTCCGCGACAACAATAGTCCCACGACACAAAAAGGTAATAATAGCCGCCGTGCTTGAATATGAATGGTGCCTCAATGGCGTTCGTACCTGCATAGCGCGATGTAGGGTTAGGCTCCGTGGGTTTGTAGTTCGGGTCGTAGCGACGGGCAATGGTTCGCGCGGTTAATCGTGAATTGTCCAGATGCATTGTGGAGTCGAGGCGAGCCAACTGTATGCCGTCCCAAAACGAGCCCCATACGAGCCAAGGCGTATCGGTGGCATCGTCAATAACGAAGTTGGGGTCAATGGCGTTCCAGTTGTCACGCTTAGCACGGGAGGTAACGATGCAGCCCTCGTCCTTCCATAGGTTGGCTGCGAGCGAACGGCTGCTGAGCAGACCTATCGCAGAACCGTTTTTGCCGAAGGTGGAACAGCTATAGGCCATCCACCAGCGGTTGTGCCAACGAATGACATCGGGAGCCCATACGTGACTGCCAAAGCCGGGCACAGAGTCTGTGGTCCATCCTGGTATGACCGTCATCACGGGTTGGCGCGACATAGTCCATGTCCGTCGGTCTTTCGAGGTCATCCGCTGTATGCCGATACCTGTGGAATAGAGATAGTAAGTGTCGCCCTCCTTAGCCATCACAGGGTCATGCACCATGGGTGAGTCTGTTTGAAAGGACATCTCTCTCATGCGCGGCTGCTGTGCCTGTATCGTACTTGTAAGGCCAAGCAGAGCGGTTAATGCTATCTGTGCCAATAGAATAAATGGCAGTCCATATTTGAACTTCTTATGCATAGTCTTATGATGCCACACATTCATGCCGAACAAAGCCCCAATGCTGCCACCAACGACTGCCAATCCCAACAGCGTAGCTTCCGATATGCGCCACTTGTTCTTTTTAGCCTTTAGCTTGTCTATGCCATAGACAAGGAAGGTCACGATGTTGATAACCATTAGATAATATAACATTGCATTTAACTATATAACCTCAATATAGAAGCTGAATGGACGGAAACCGTCGTTGCAGCTAATCATCGCACTCATCGGGTTCTTCATCCAGCCGTCGAAAAAGTTTCCCTCGCCCCTTGCCAGAGACTCCACAAACGGCCTCATCGAGTCCCATGCCGACGGACACATGCCTTCAGGGCGCTGCCCATCAACGGAAACCCATTGCTGTCCCTCCTTGACGTCACAAGTGTGCTCTATGGCATTTTCGTACTTCGCCATCAGATCGGGATAGACAGTCTGGCGAATGGCTGTGATTCGTACTCTGTTCATAGTGAATTAATCGTTTTTTGCAGTTCTTCCAAGAAACGGGCGGCGTGCTTTCCGTCCATCTGGACGTGGTGGAACTGGAAGGAGATGGGTAAGGTCGTCCTTAGCCAACCTTTGCGGTAGCGACCCCAGACAAGGAAGGGATTGTTGAATGTACCGCTGTACTGGTTGACGATGCTGTCGAGTTCCGTGCCCGTAACTGCCGACGCGCCGATAACCATAGCGCCATCGTCCAGGATGTTCTGACAGTTCTTCCTGATGGTTTCTGTCAAATGCAGATAGTTGGCGTTAAATACCTCCACATCGTCGCTGACGGCAACATCACAAAAGCAGAGTCCGCCCTTGACGTTGTCCACAATTATGTTGATGGCCAAGCGGTCGTATTTGTACAACTTCCCGTTCTGGGGCAGCATGTAGAACTCCTCAATCTTTGATGCCGCCTTGCCGATGCACCAGCACAACAGCATGTTGAACTTCATGCCTCTCCTACGACTTGCCTTACGCAATCGTGTTACGTCGAATGTCTTTGTAACCGTCACCATCGGCATTGGCGACTCCCCCCACAGCTCAAATGCGAAGGCTCTATTTGTGTCTTTGGGATTTATTTCCTGTTTCATGCCTCTAACATGTATTCATAATTGGTGCATTAGTATTTATTCCGATTGGAATTTTTGAATGGCTTGCTGTGTCTTGTGACGGCCTATTGTAATCAATTTCTCCGATTTGTCGTAGTCGAAACTGCCGTAGCGGCTCATCTGTATGTCGATGAGGATGTCGGGGTTCATCAGTTGGGTCATCAGTATGGAGTTCTGACGAATCATCAGCGAACTGACGCGTGATAGTACTGTGTAGTGGTTGAAATCGAGGTTTTCGGGAATCAACCGATTGAGAATCTTCTGGGACAGCGAGGTACTGTGCTTGCGTTTTTCTGTCAGTTGATGCTGCGTTTTCCATTGAGTTTCGTAGTCGTGACCACTCACGTCAACGCCGACAAGTATATCACCCTCATGACGCTTTACGCGATTGAGCGGGAGGGGGTTCGTCACTCCGCCATCGACGAGAATCATACCATCGCGTTGTACGGGCTCGTAGAAGGCAGGGAGCGAGATGGAAGCACGGATGGCATCGAATAGGCTGCCTTTGCGGAACACCACCTCACGACCCGATTTCCAGTCGGTAGCTATTGCACAATAGGGTATGGGAAGGTCCTCAATCGCAATGTCGGGCACAAACTCCATAATGGCTTCGATGATGCGTGTTCCTTTTGCCACATGGTTCAGGCTGAACGAGAAGTCGGTCAGTTCCATCATCTTCTTCTTGTTGATGGTCTTCATCCACTCGCGGAACTCTGCAAGTTTTCCCGCTGCATAGACTCCGCCGATGAGCGAGCCCATCGAACATCCTGCAATGGAGGTAATGCGATAGCCCTGTGCTTCTAATTCCTCGATGGCGCCGATATGGGCTAATCCTCTGGCTCCACCGCTCGACAATACCAGCGCAACATCTTTTTTCATATTGTTCATCTTCTTTAACTTATAATGTTGTGCGTGTTTATTATTCAGTTAATGTATCTCTGCCGAATGGCTTTCGGTAGTTTCGATGCTACAAGCTGATGGGACTCCCTAATCCATTCTTGGACCAACGAATCTTCTATCTGTTCGTAATAGACATCGCTCCAATGCTTCTTGTTCCAATGCCAGGCGGGAGTCACAGAGGAGAACTGTTCCCTGAGTTCTTCGTTTCTTTCTGGAGGCAGCTTCAGCGCAAATCTTGGCTCGGAGTTCTGCATATCATGCTTGCCGCCACCCAGCCATAGGCATACGAATATCTTCCCCTCCAATCGGAAGGTGATTATGTCATCTCCAAACGGTTGGTCTTCAGTTACACCGTTGAGCGACAATGTGTAGTTCCTTACTTGTTCTATGTTCATCTTATAATATGTAATCAACCTTGATGACGAGCACACGAAGCCTCTGGCTCTTGTCCGATGCATAATGCTGTGATTACTTTTCTCATGGTTATAATACTTAACTGACAACAAAGGTAACATAAAGCGAATGAAAATGCAAACTATATTATGAAAATGGAAAAATATTTTGTACCTTAGCGCCAAATTTTCAGAAGTGAACTAACCATAATTAATAACAAACAAGAAAAAAGACTATGAAGAAATTCTACTCAATGTTAGTGGCCGTGATGATTGCGGCCGTAGCGTTTGCACATGAGGGAAGGATAGTGCTTCCTCGCACTATGCCAAGTCCGTTTGGTGCAAAGAAGAGCCTCGTAGCAAAGCCTGCAAAGCAGAAACTCGCTATCTCTAAGACTGTCCGCAAGGCTCCCGAGGTGGCTGAGAACTATGTTAAGGTGAACTCCGTACCCGAGGACTGGGAAGGCGAATACCTGATTGTGTACGAAGAATGTGACACTATTATGAACGGTGGTCTTACCGACAACCTTGATGCTATCGGCAACACAGTCGCTGTTACTATTGAAGATGAAGAGATTGCAAGCACAACTGAAACCGATGCAGCATCATTCACAATCGCTGCTGTTGAAGGTGGATATAGCATCAAGGGTAAGGGCGGCTTGTATATGGGGCAGACAAGTGATGCCAACGGATTACTGTCAAATGCTAAAACCCAGTATGTCAACACATTGTCCATCGACGAAGATGGTAATGCCGTAATCCTTTCTTCCGGAGGTGCTTATCTGCGTTACAATGCAGCTAAAAACCAACGCCGTTTCCGCTATTACAAATCGGCAACTTACGAGAACCAGAAACCAATTGCCCTGTACAAAAAGGGCGGTGAGAAGACTGAGGTCGTGAAGCCCGAACTGGTGGTTCTGCCCGAAGGCTTGGTGACAGAAGACTACGCCCTCGATGTTAGAGGCTATGTATCTGGTCAAGAAGATTGGGAGGATGAGAAAATATACCAGACCGTTCAGGTTGGCTTTGATGGTACCGACGTATATATTCAGGGCTTGTCTTACTGGATGCCTGAGGCATATGTCAAAGGTACACTTCAAGATGGTCAGATTGTAGTGCCCAATTGCCAGTACATGGGTGAGGACGACTATGGCTATAAAAATTATTTCATGAGCTATGTATGGAGCGAAGAAGATGTGAATTACGTGCCATCTGACTATGCGCTCTTCTACTATGATGTCGAGACTCGTTCTATTGTCATGGACGAAGAATACATGTATGCCGAAACTGACGACCCAACAAGTGATGTACTGTATGATTACTGGTACAGTGTTACCCTGACTCCTGGTGAGGCAGTGGAGCCAGAGGCTGTAGAAGTGCCCGAAAACCTCGTTGTTACTGAGTACAAGATGTCTGCCACGTCCATAGCTTCTTCATCGGAAGATGACAGTGATGAGAGTAACGGTGATGAAGAAGGCTCTATTGAGACGAAAGCATATTCTACACATGTCATGGTGGGCTTCGATGGCAACGATGTCTATATTCAGGGCCTTTCTGAATGGCTTCCCGAAGCATGGGTAAAGGGTACGCTGAGCGGAGACGGCAAGACTGTGACAATACCTTCCGGTCAGTATTTAGGTAAATACGAAATGGAACTTTTCGGTGTTTCTGACTATCTCTTCATCTCTGCCGTAAACCTCGAGACACAGGAATACGAGGACATCGTCTTTACTTATGATACAGATGCCAAGACTTTCTCTACTGCTCAGGACGTTTTAGTACTTAACGATGTTGATGATACTTATGAGCGGTATAATGATATCACATTGACACCTGTTGTAGAAATGGCTGCAACACCTGCAACTCCTTCTGTTGTACTAATAACCACTGGTGGGGAGTACGGAGCAAGCGTACAATTCGAGATTCCTACTGTTGATGTAAATGGTAATGAGATGCTTACCAGCAAACTCTCTTATGTCATCTATGTGGAGAAGGACGGTCAGGCACAGAAACTGACACTTGAAGCCGGCGTTTATGAGGAACTGGCAGAGGATATGACAGAGATTCCTTACACATTCACCGATGAATGGGATATCTATGCAGGTGGCTATATGATTTATCTGAATCAAGGTGCCGATGAAATCAGCAGTTGGACAAAGATTGGCGTGCAGAGCATCTACACAGGCGGTGGCGAACGTCACGAGTCTGAGATTGGCTGGTACGAAATCGAGGATGAAGTATATGAAGACGGCATCGTAGGTGTCAAGTCTCAAATGTCAAATGTAATCTACGACATGCTAGGCCGCCGCGTCAGCAAGCCCACTCACGGCCTCTACATCATCAATGGCAAAAAGGTATTGGTAAAATAATCCAATAACTCTCCTTATACAATCAGCCTGCTAAGAGCAATTCTAGCAGGCTGACTTTTTATATGTGCGTTCAAAAAAAGGAATAAGGATTAACTTTTATAATAATAGGGTATATAAAATCAAAATTTTTATTTAATTTAGCGGCAAATTTTAGAAAAAAACTATTGATTATGGTTAAGAAATTATTGTTGCTATTGTTTGCTCTGAACTGTATGGTGGGCTTTGCTCAAAAGTTCTCATTTGTTGATGCCGAGGGATGTTCTTATAGTTTCCGTGTAACCTCGACTGAGAATCATGAGGTTGCTTTAGTTTCTGCCTCAAATAAAAAACATGCTAAATTGGAAATTCCTGGAACTGTCACGAATAAGGGTGTGGAATACAGTGTAACGAGTGTTAGGAGTGAATCTTTAAAAGGGTGTGATACAAAACTCCGTGTGCTTTCTTTTCCTAATACTGTCAAAGAAATTGAAGGCTTCCTTTTTGGAAGCGCTATGAAACTTATGGGCGGATTTGCTTCAGTATTTAAAGCCGGTTTGGGTTCTGCTATTTCAGGAGCAGATAATAGTAGTCCAATGTCAATTGTTACATTGAAAAGTCTACGTATTCCATCATCGGTGAGCAATATCGGAATGAATGCATTCGCAACAAGTCTTTCATCTAGTGGCAACAAACCATTAAAAGCTCATATTGACGAACTTCCTGATATAATCGTTCCCAATACGGCTGAAGGCTATGGATTACAGCAGTCTGCCGTTGCTGAATATTGGGATTCGCACAATGCAGAGATGCTTTCTCCTGTCATTGGGGCATCGGCATCGATTGAAATGTTACAAAATCATATTAAGAACATGTCTCCTCGTCAGCGAAAATCTACATTGAATATGTTTGAGTCTAATAGTCAGTTCGCAGGCCTTTTCATGCAAAGTTTTGAAGCCGCGGGCTTTACTCGAGAAGATGTTATAGACATGCTTAATGGTGAAGAGGTTACACCTAAAATCACTGCTGCTCAACCTTCTGTGCCAACAGTACCGATAGTGCAGACTCCGAAGACATTACCTGCTATTCAACTTATTTCCGATGTTGACAAAAATATCCCACAGTCTACGAAAGAAAACGAAAACACCTTTGTGGTCATCATTGCTAATGAACAATATCAGGAAGAAGTGCCTGTAGAATTTGCTGCCAATGATGGTGCTGCTTTCAAGATGTATTGTCATCAAGTACTCGGAGTGCCGGAAGAAAATATACACATCCGTCAGAATGCCACGCTCAACAATATGCTTTCCGAGTTTGACTGGCTAAATATGGTGGCCAGTGCCTTTGCTGGAGAAGCACGCATTATATTATACTATGCAGGTCATGGCATTCCTGATGAGGCTACAGGAAATGGCTATCTGTTACCTGTAGACGGAATTGGACGCAACCTGCGTACTGGTTACAGCCTTTCAGAACTCTATAAGCAGCTTGGAGTTTTACCTGCAAAAAGCATTACTGTTTTTATGGATGCTTGCTTCAGTGGATCTAAGCGTGGTGAAGGAATGCTGTCTGCCGCTCGTGGAATAGCTATCAAAGTCAAGCCGCAGAAGCCACAGGGCAAGGTACTTGTGCTTTCTGCCTCACAAGCCGACGAAACAGCATATCCATACAAGGACAAACAACACGGTTTGTTTACCTATTATCTACTTAAAAAACTGCAGGAGTCAGGTGGCAACTGTACAATGGAGGAACTATCTGATTATGTAAAGATACAGGTAGGGCGTCGTTCCGTTGTTATGAACCAGAAGAGCCAGACTCCATCAATAGGTGTGTCACCCTCTCTCGGTGACACTTGGAAAACTCTGAAACTTAACGAGTAGCCTGATATTAAATGCGGAATAGGATATATGGAATAATTATCATCTTTGTACCAAAATAACCATAAAAACAATTGTTATGCCAGGATTTATTGCCAAACTCGGTCTTGTTGCCGTTGCTTTGTTGTTTCCTTTGCTGATTCAGGCGCAGACAGGCGAGGAGTGTTATAATAAGGGTAATGACTACTACGACGGAAAGAACGGAGTGTCAAAAAACATCAACGAAGCCGTAAAGTGGTTTAAGAAAGGAGCCGACCAAGGTCATGCAAAGTGTATAAACGCGATGGGTGTCATGTACAAAAACGGTACGGGCGTAACCAAAAACCTTGATGAAGCTATAAAGTGCTACAAAAGAGCTGCGGAGATGGGATTGGACAAGGCCCAAAGTAACCTTGCGGATATGTATAATAACGGCGAGGGGGTACCAAAGGACCTTGCCGAAGCAGCAAAATGGTATCGCAAGGCAGCAGAACAGGGGCATGCCCGTGCTCAAAACGGACTTGGCTATGCGCTGCTGAACGGATATGGGGTGACGAAGGACTATAACGAAGCCATCCAGTGGTTCCGCAAGTCGGCAGAGCAAAATTTCGTTTATGGACAAAGCAACTTAGGCTTAATGTACGAGATGGGGTACGGCACGGAAAAGAACTATGCCGAAGCCGTAAAGTGGTACAAAAAGGCTGCAGAGCAGGGCAATGCTTGGTCGCAAAACAGATTAGGTAACCTGTATATTGATGACGAAGGTCCTGGCAAGGACTACAACGAAGCCTTCAAGTGGTACATGAAAGCTGCCGAACAGAACCACAGCGCGGCACAGACGAGCGTAGGATATATGTACGAAAATGGATATGGAGTAGCGCAGAACTATGCCAAGGCTTTGGAATATTACCGTAAGGCTGCAGAGAATGGCAATGCATCGGCACAGCGGAACATGGGCATTATGTACGAAAAGGGAATTGGTGTGGATATTGACTACGCGGAAGCCATCAAATGGTTCAACAAAGCCCTGAAGACTAATCCCAACTACGCTAAAGTCAAGACTGACATTGCCCGCGTTGAGAAAAAGCAGAACTCTGCTTCCTCGGAAGAGGCTGAGAGCGAAGCCGAACGGCTGTTCAACAAGGGTGTAGACTACTACATCGGTCGTAATGGCGTAAAGAAGGACTATGCTCAGGCCTTTACTTATTTCAAACAAGTAGCAGACAAGGGACTGGCTTCTGCTCAGCATAATGTAGGCTATTTTTATGATAAAGGATTGGGTGTCAAGCAAAACAGCGTGGAGGCCGTGAAGTGGTTTAAATTGGCTGCCGAACAGGGCTGGGAAGAAAGCATATACGGACTGGCCGAGATTTACCAATTTGGTCGACCAGGTGTTTCAATAAACAATGACGAGGCAATAAAGTGGTATTTAAAGGTGGTAAACCTCGAGAAGCCAGACCTCAGACCTGAAAAAATCACAGCAGCGTATAATAATCTTGGAGCATTGTACGATGACAAGAAGGACTATGCCGAAGCCTTGAAATGGTATCGCAAGGCTGCAGAACGGAATAGTGCAGATGCTCAGTATAACCTTGGTATTATGTTTGGCCAAGGCAAGGGTGTCACCAAAGACGAAATTGAAGCCGCGAAGTGGTATCACAGAGCTGCAGAACAAGGACATGATGATGCACAATACAACCTCGGATGTATCTACCGAGATGGAGAGGGCGTAAAGCAGGACTTTGCAGAATCCAATAAATGGTTCCTCAAGGCTGCTAATCAGGGACATGCCGAAGCACAAAATTCCATAGGTGTTTCGTACCTCAGAGGAAGAGGTGGTTATGCTCAAGACTATCAGAAAGCGATGGAATGGTTCCAGAAGGCTGCAGCTAAGGGTGATGCCAGTGCCATGAACAACATCGGTGTAAACTACATGGACGCCAAAGGTGTGGCACGCGACCTTGACAAGGCCGAGGAGTGGTTCAACAAGGCTCTGAAGGCCGACCCCAAGATGAAATCAGCCAAAGAGAATTTGGAAAAAGCAAGAGACAGACGAGGCGTTGTTATATACAAAACAACATATAATCCCAATGCCAAACCCATCCTGGAATTTGTGGAAAACTCCATATCATTTGTTGATCCGTCTGGCAAGAATACTATCAAGGGCGGAGGAAAATACAAGATTAAGTTCCAGGTAAAGAACGTGGGCGATGCCACAGCTAAGGATTTGTGGTTAAATGTCAATAAATTAGGCAGCGGCGATGGTATTTCTTTCGAAAAGCCCAAGATTGAGGAAATCAAGGCGGGAGGAACGAAGAATGTAGAAATTCTCATCACGGCAGGTGAGAGAACGAAAAACGGACAAGTGGAGATTGCGATAGAAATGAAACCTTCCAATGGATATGGAACTGACGAGAAGTATCTAATACTTAACACCCAAGGCGTAGACGAACCGATGGTGAGAATTACGGACTACTCGCTGACAGCCGAAAGCGGTAAGGTGCTGAAGAAAAAGGAAGCCTTTGACCTGCAGTTGATGCTCCAGAACATCGACCTGGGGCAGGCCGACGATGTCAGCGTGGAACTGGAGCTGCCTGCCAAGGTGCTGATGCTGGATGGTGAGGAGAGCGTGAGCTTCCCAAAACTGACAGGTGGAGAGGTCAGGTCGCTGGTTTATTCGCTCATCGTACGTAACGACTATGCAGACCCCATCATTCCCATCATCGTTCATGTGAAGGAGAAGACTGGAAAGCACGCTCAGGACCGCACCATCAGTCTCACCCTCGACCAGTCGTATGCCAGCGCCAAGCTGAGTACAAAGAACTTCCGCGACGGACATGGTTACGATGTGGTTAAGGCTACATCGGATGTAGACCAGAACATTCCCACTACGAAGCGTACGCAAAACAAGACTTTCGCACTCATCATAGCCAACGAGAACTACGAGGAGGTTGACCCCGTGCCTTTCGCCGCTAACGACGGAGCAATGTTCAAGGCATACTGCCAGCAGACACTGGGAATACCAGAGGAGAACATCCACAGTCTGAGCGATGCCACGCTGGGTAAGATGCGCCGACAGGTGGAATGGCTGCAAGAGGTGGCTCAGGCTTATGGAAACGAGGCACGCATCATCGTTTACTACGCAGGTCACGGCATACCCGATGAGAAAGACAAAACGGCCTATCTGTTGCCGGTGGACGGCTTCGGTCGCGATGTGAAGACTGCTCTTCCGCTTAATGAGTTTTATTCCACCTTGGCGAAACTATCAGCCAAGTCAGTTACCGTATTCCTCGATGCCTGCTTCAGTGGTGCCAAGCGTGAAGGCAACATGCTGGTGGCAGCACGTGGCGTTGCCATAAAGGTCAAGCAGGCTGCACCAGAGGGCAACCTCGTGGTCTTCTCTGCCGCACAGGGCGACGAGACGGCACACCCGTTCACCGACCAGCAGCACGGCATGTTCACCTACTATCTGCTGAAGAAGCTGAAAGAGTCGAAGGCCGAACTTACAATGGGTGAACTGACCGACTATGTGCGTCAGCAGGTGATGCAGCAGTCCATGAAACGCAACGGAAAGATGCAGACGCCAACCGTCGTCTCATCATCCGCCCTCAGCAACACATGGAAGGAAATGAAACTGAAATAACAGTACATAACGATGAAACGCATTCTATTTATTGCCCTTACATGCTTCCTCCCGCTAATCGTCTCGGCACAGACAGCGCAGGAGTATTATGATATGTCCGTCAATTATCAGAAAGGTACAGGCGGTGTAAAGAAGGACTACAAGAAATCGCATAAACTCAGGATGAAAGCAGCCCAGGCGGGCCACACTCAATCTCAATACGATATAGGCTACCGCTATTACAACGGATACGGTAGTATCGTAGAAAAAGACTATAAGAAAGCAATCGAGTGGCTCCAGAAAGCAGCTGAAAAAGAACACGATGGAGCCTTGTATTATCTGGGTAGAATGTACGAAAAGGGCTACGGTCTGCCGATAGATAAGGAGAAAGCATTTGATCTGTACCTCGCGGCGGCAGAAAAAGGGCATAGAGAGGCCATCAATTCTATGGCTACTTATAGTCATTACACTCTGAAACAACCAGAAAAAGAAGTGGAATGGTGGCATAAGGGTGCGGATTTTGGTCACGCAAAGTTTATGTATCAACTGGGGAGATACTATGAAGGAGAAAGGGATTATAAAAGAGCTGAAGAATGGTATACAAAGATGTTGGATAGCAAGGACAGAAATGGTTTAGACAAATACGACATCGAATACGCAACCTACCATCTTCCCCGTGTCAAGAATAAGAATAAGAATATGGTCATAGACCTAAGCGGCCAGAAGCAAGAAGAGCAGAAGACCATCACTGTTGCTCGTATCGGTTCTGACGTGGATAAGGACATCCCTGTGGCCAAGCAGACGCAGGACAAGACCTTCGCCCTGATTATCGCCAATGAAAACTACGATGGGGTAGCGTCTGTGCCATACGCTCAAAACGATGCAACTACCTTCGAAATGTATTGCCTACAGACACTGGGCATACCAGGCGATAATATACACACGCTGAAAGATGCCACCTACGGACAGATGAAGCGCGGCGTTGTCTGGCTTCAGGATATTATAAAGGCTTATCAGGGCGGGGCGCAGGTCATCGTTTACTATGCTGGACATGGAATTCCTGACGAGAAAAGTCGTGCGGGATATCTCTTACCAACCGACGGCAATCCGACAAACCTTGCATCAGCTTATGCTTTGGAAGACCTTTACAAAGAACTTGTGGGGCAACAGTCCCGTTCGATAGTCGTACTGCTCGATGCCTGCTTCTCCGGCGCAAGGCGCGAAGGCACCATGTTGACATCGGCCCGTGGTGTGGCTATAAAGGTCAAGCCCGAGCAACCTGTAGGTAATCTCGTAGTGTTTTCTGCTACACAGGGCGACGAGACTGCCTTTGCCTACGACGAGCAGAAACATGGTCTTTTCACATACTACATGCTGAAGAAGATGAAGGAGACAGACGGTAGCCTGACATTGGGCGAGCTGTACGACTATGTGCGTCAGCAGGTAATGCAGCAGTCCGTGAAATATAACGGTAAGCTTCAGACTCCCACCGTAACGTCACCCTCTTCCCTTGGTGACATATGGAAAACACTCAAACTAATTCCTTAGTTTAGAACTCTGGTGCGAGGATAAATGTTTTTGTGAAATCTATTTTACATATTTCTGTTTTTGTAGCCACAATTGGAAGAAGTGGTCGTAGATGAAGATTTCATCATTCTCCTTTGTTATAAAGTCTTTCTCCAATAATCCCTTGACTGCTGATATGACGCTGCTAACTGATGGCAAATGGTGCTTATGGACAAACTTTCCACTGGCTATGCCCTTAACCCTACGTTCCATAGCAATAGCCAGAAATACACTTCGTTGTTTCTCTGACATTTGACTGAATAGCATTTCGTAATGCTCCGAACTCAAGTCTATGATGTAATTAATGGCATCGTCTATCATATCACGGCTACAGACTTCTCCTTTACCTGTTGTCATAAATAAAACGTTCATGACTCTCTGTAAACAGAACGTTATGCCATCAAAACGAGAATAGACTTCATGAATGACATCTGCCGCTAAACCTTTTCCATGTTCTTTAAACAGACGCTCGGCAAACGCTGCGTACTTATCTTCTGGAATAGGGCTTAACCCCATGGGGATAACTGACTGATAAAAAGGTCTTGAAGGCGACATAAACATTTCACTCATCAGGTGACGCTTGGAGCCTGAGAACAAGAATGTCGCATTCGAACAACGTTGTATATGAGTGCGTAACGTGGCTTCCACGTTCTGCCCATTAGGGTAGTCTATTATTTTCTGAAATTCATCTATAGCCACAAGGCAAGGCTTATCGGCTGTAGCAAGATATCCGAAAATCTCGTCTAATGTGGTAGATGGATTGACATAAGCCCCCAAACCTATTCCCCATACAGGATTGCCGTTGATGTCAAACGATATTTGCTGTTGTACAGAATGAAGACAATTGTAGAAACGCTCCCATACCTTTCGCCCAAGTGGCTTCAGTTCCTCAAAGATTGCCTGCCCGAGAACGTCAACGAAGTCTGCCAAAGAACTTGTGGCATAAATATCAATAATGAACGTATAATATTTCCCCATGATATCTGGTTGGGAAAAACAGTGATGTATCAAGTCTGTTTTTCCCAAACGGCGAGGAGAAATCAACGCCATATTGTTTTCATTTGTGAGCAGTTGCACCAAGTCTTTGGTTTCTTTCTGTCTGTCACAGAAATATTCCGGTCCAGCATAGCCTTTAGTTACAAACGGATTTACCATATTATTCATTAATTAAATGCTTAATTGGGTGCAAAGATAAATGTTTTTGTGAAATTATCAAAGAAATAATTATCAAAAGTATGATAATCATAGTTATGATAATATTTTCTATTTCTTTGTGATGGTGATGGGGATGATTTGTTGAGACATGTCTTTGTCGGATTTGAGATGCTTCACGTACCAGCGGTTGAACTCCTCAAAGGAGAGTTGGCGGGGGAGCCTTTCGTTCTCATGAGCATCGGTGGCCTTGGTGAACTGGTTGGGGGAGAAGATGATATAGATGTCGTTGAACTCAGTGGGACGTTCGCAGGTCATGGTATATTCGTTGACGTATGGACGCTCTTTAGCTGGTGCTTCCTTCTCATTGAAAAATACATAGCGGAGGTTGGCTTCGATGGGGTAGATTCCATTCTGTTCAAGATAGGGTAGAAGACAGAAAGCCTGACGGTTGTTATCTACAAGATATACTGCAAGATAGCCGCTGATGGGTGATTGGAAGGATAGGAATAGGTCGTCGCCCGAACGGAACTCTTTGCTTTCAAACTTGTCTTCTGTGCCGTTGCGAAGAATCTTTGCCGCATAGTCGATTTTCGAGTTGACGATTTCCCGTGCATGACCTTTCACTTTGCACTCAATGACAAGCATATTGCCCTCATAAGTGATTGCGTATTCCGGCTCACCCAGAGTTTCCAACCATTCGCCCTTCACCTCTGTACCACCAATGGAAGAGAAGTCAGAGCTCGATTGTCCGTTGCTGTTTTCCGTTCGCATGGTATTGTACTGCGAGACTGTGGTTCCGAACCTTGTCGCCAGAGCCTGTAGCTTGGCACGTTCCAGTGCAGTACGTTTTGCCTCTTCCAGACTCACGTTCTCTGGAGCATAATAGGTGAAGTGTCCATTCACAGTATGCACTTTCTGGGCATAACTCAAGCCACATGCAACCAGCATAACTATTAGTATAAGGTATCGTTTCATGATGAATCCTTTTTGTGTTAATTAATTTACTTCAGTTTCAGGCTTCGCCACGAACTTTGTAATGCCGTTGAGACTTTAACTGAGGGAGTCTGTATCTTATTGTTTTCCACAAAAGACTCACGCTTGACCTCTGTAGTAAGATAATCACTCAATTCGCCCAGCGTAACATTACCTTTTGTATTTTGCAACATTTTTAACAAATAATAGGTAAACATTCCATGCTGTTGCTCCTTTAAGGGATAGGCAGTCTCATCACTTTGTGCAGCTGTAAATACCACCATATTGCCTTGTGGCGTTGTGGGTTTAACTTTTATAGCCACACCTCGTGCAGATGCCATCATTCCACCTTCACGTTTGCTGCCGCTGAAACAAGCATCGAGAAATACCATTGTACGTGATGCAGGCATCTTGCTTAATTCTTCGTAAAGACGCTGTAATGAATAGGCTGACTCAACGTCACTGCCTATACCGTCTGTAGGTAATAGGTAAGCAGTTTTGTCTGCTTCATCGGGAATGCCATGACCTGCATAATAGAAAATAGCCTTTCCCTGTCCATTGCACACTTCCATCGCCTGTTTCAACCAGCGAACAGCAATACGAAGGTCGTTTAGTCCCGCATTTTCCACGTATTTGATTTGCTTCTCTGGCACGCCAAGTGTCTTATGTAAATATTCCCTAAACACATTAGCGTCATTCTCAGCATAAGGGACATTTTCCTCATTTTTATATTTTTCGTTGCCAATAACAACGGCAAAGGTGTTTCTCTCAACTTGATTAACAACGGGAATATTCTTGTCAACGAGAGATGCTGTCATTTTTTTCACAGGAGCAGAAGGCGTTTGAGTAGCAGATGGTACAGTTGTCTTTTGCTGAGCATAATTAACAGGAGTTTGCTGTACTGGTATAGTCGTTTGAGGAGTATTTGAAATAGTATTATTTATAGAATAAGAATCAAAATTTTCATTCTCAAGGCACCATGAATCTGGATACGACTGCTTAATTACTGAATATGGAGTTGCAAGGTCAGACAAAGTGTTTGATGAAAAGGCTACCACTCGATAAAGATTTAAATGTTTTACAATAGTGGCGTTATAACCTTTAGAATTAAGTTTTTTTTGTATTGCCTTTGCATTACTTAGGACTCCAAAAGACTGAATTACAATGCCATATTTACCAAGTTGTGGACCATCAACATGACTAACCGATACTTTTCTTGGCGTTTGAGATTGTGCACATATACTTACCAGTGCAAATAATAAAGTAAATATTAACCTAATTATACTCATATTTTTATGTATTTATAGTCCTTGCAAATTCATTGGTGTATCATCCTTAATAGAGTGTGGCGTTCTTCCAAAAACTGCGAAGGGTCTCAGAGGCTTGGATAGTTGGAGTCTGACTCTTGCCGTTTTCCACAATAGAATAGCGACCTACCTGATCCTGAAGGTAGCTGCTCAGTTCACCCATTGTAACGTTTCCCTTCGATTCTTTTAATTTTTTCAGGAGAAAGTATGTGAAGAGACCATGATGTGCCTCTTCGTATTTATATGCAGTTTCGTCTCCTTGTGCCGCTGATAATACAATCATATTCCCTCGAGGAACTCCAGCTTTAGCCTTTAGTGCTACACCTCGTGCAGATGCCAACATGTCACCGTTGCGCTTAGCTCCAGAGAAGCATGCATCCATCACTACGGTTATTTTCTTGGCTGGTAACTTACCTAGCGTCTCATAGAGCTCATTTATACTGAAGCATGTACGCAGCAAGCGACTGTTCCCATCGGTGGGCAAAAGGTAGGAAGAATTTGAAGTTTCGTCGGGGAGACCATGACCTGCATAATAGAAGATAACGTTCGCTTCGCCTTTGTATGCCCTGCAAACCTGTTGCAGCCAGTCGAGTTCACCGATAAGATCATTGAGTGTGGCATCTGGTAGGAAGTGAATGTTCTTCTCGGGTAATCCCATGGTTTTTTGGCAATAGTTTTTGAATACCTCACCATCATTCTTTGCAAAGTCCACCTTCGTTTCACGACTGTAATTTTCGTTTGCGATAATGATTGCAAAGGTGTTTTTGTTTAAAAGATTGGTAACAGGTATTCCCGTGTCCACAATATCGATTCCCGCCTTCGGTTGAGTCGTCTGACGCTGTGGCTGCAAGTTGGTTGTCTGTTTCGTCTTGGACTGATTGCTTGCCAAAGATTGGTCTTGGTGTACACTATTTGATTTGGAATGATTGTCCACCGTTGCTAAGACAGCAGAATTTATAGAAAATTTATATTTCTTGCGAAGTTCCGCTACCCATTGTTTTTCCAGTCTTACTTGCTCGTTGTTATTTTTATTCTTACTCCAGATTGTTTGGTCGGAAATTTCGTAGAGTAGAAGTCCATCGTGATATTCTTGAAGCCGATATTTTAAATCCTTATTATTTGCGCTGAGACGTTCAGCTTCTATATCTAGGAACTCTCTTGACGATAGGCCACGCAAATTAGCGATACTGTCCACAAGGCGATTGGACATACCTCGTTTTTCCAAAAAATCCTGTATCTGTGACTTTAGAGTTTCGTAGGGCTCTAATTGCTTCGTATCCTTCAATAGCATAATATGGTATCCTGCCGTAGAAAGAAATGGTGCAGATATCTCACCTTTCTTCAGGTTGTACATCACCTTCTCAAACTCAGGCAATAATTGGCCTGGTCCACACCATGTTATTTCGCCACCTTTTTTCGCCGATTGTGCATCATCGCTGTGTTTTTTAGCCATATTAGAAAAGTCTGCACCAGCCTTCAATACCCGATATATGCTGTCAATGCGAGTTTTTATTGTATTCTTTTCCTCTGCGCTACAGTTCGGCGATATTTTAAGGAAAATGTGAGCAGGCAATCGCAAATCCTTACCACCCAATTGGCGAAGCATCCCATTATAGTATGTTCTCATTTCCTTTTCCTTAGCACTTTCTGGTATAACCAAAGGGTAAATCTCCTTATCGCGGAATGAAAGATATTCATCCTGAAAGCTTTTTGTCTTGTCCAATTTGGCATCCAGGGCAGCACATACTTTCAACTTATAGTTGATAAACAACTCTGTATACTCCTTTATAGTCTTGCTGTCAATGACATCCTCCCCTTTATTCTTATTATAGTTATACTCGAATTCCGAGCGCAAAACAGGAATCCCATTGATGGTCATGAGTATAGGGTCATTATCTGTTTGAGACAGGCAGGGAACAAGGTTTGCACCGGCAAACAGAAATGCTAATATCAAGAGAAAATAACGATTCATCGATTTAATACATTAAATAATGGTAAGAGATTCACACTGCAAACTTACTAAAACTTTTTCATAGTTGAAAAAGAAAGGAATTAAAAAAATCGCAAGACCTCATGCAAAAGGGCGTTGAGGGCCGATGAATAAAGGGGAGGAGGGGCATGAGGTGTTATCGCAACACCTCATAGACACCTCATAAGGACCTCATTCGTTTCTATGTTCTGTCGAGGCATTAGTACCGAAAAGACACTTAACTCGTAGATTATCAATTTTTTACGATTCTTGTTTAAGAGTATTTTCACCTTTTGAAAAAATTTTTTGGAAAAATATTTTAAAGCGCAACACCTCTATATTACCTTTGCAGCGATAAACGATAGAGTTGAATAAACCACTAAACATTTATATAAAATCTATAGTAAGGAAAGGGCGAATTGGCATGGTGTTTGTTATATTAAAGATGACGAAGCAAGCCTGAAGAACACGTTTTAGGAACAAGCCCCCAATATTAACTTTTTAAAACCATTATATCAATGGAAAACAATCTACT
>CACZJU010000024.1 GCA_902781515.1 uncultured Bacteroidales bacterium
GAAACCAGAAGCAAAAAGACAATTGATTAAGTTCCTGTGGAAACTGGCGACCGCCATCATAGCCGCATTCGGCGGCGCAGGAGCAGTACAAGCCAGCAATGCCCTCGGCCTCCTCTAATGGAAATTCAGAAAATGAAAGAATGAAGGAATGAAAGAATGAAAAAGCTCCCGACACCGAGTGGTGCGGGAGCTTTGTTTGATTGATGGTGGGGGAGGTTAGAACTCGAAGTTGTAACCGATGCGAACTAGGTGGTCAACATGGCTACCGCCGTTGCAAAGAGCCTCCAGACCATAGCCTGCATATAGACCCTTCCACAGATACATACCAACACCGAAGTCGATGGCAAAGCAGTTGGTGTTACCATTGTTGAACATAGCTCCGTAACCGATGCCGAAGTTTGCGAAAGCCTTCATGTCGGGACCGAACTTGGGAGAGAAACCACGAGCACCAGCGGTGATGGTGATCTCATTCCAGTGAGTCTTGATGGTGGTACCCCAAATCTTAGTTCTATCCCAGTCATAGGCATATCTTGCATTGCCTTCAACTGCGATGTACTCGTTGAAGTTGTACTGAGCACGTGCGCCCAACTGCCATTCTGTACCGATACCGGTTTCAGCAGCGAAAGACCAACCCTTGTCGGGGTTCTGTGCCATGAGTGAAGTTGCACCCAGCAGCATCACTACCATCAATGAAAAAATCTTCTTCATAATTGCTAAAAATTAATTGGTTAATAACTAGCATTTTCAATTCACTAATGCAAAGTTAAGTAAATTTTCATTACGTTGTTCACTTTTTTTTACATTTTTTTTGTACTTTTAAGATATTCCTTGTGAATATTTTTGTAATTTTAGGGTCGATTTATGGAACTTAGAGACTTACTTACTCTCTACAAGAAACATCCGGGGGTGAAGGCTCTCGGACGAATGCTTGTGTCGGAAAGCGGCAGGATGTATGTCGGAGGATTGCAGGCTTCTGCCTTGCCGATGTCGTTTGCCTCGCTTGCCGAAGTGGCTCCCGATGCCCTGCGGAGGCCCTTGCTTTTCGTGATGGACGATAGGGAGGAGGCAGGTTATCTGTATCACGACCTCGTGCAGATTCTTGGCGACGAGCAGGTGCTGTTCTTCCCGAGTTCCTACAGGCGTGCCATTCGCTATGGACAGCGCGATGCTGCCAACGAAATCCTTCGCACCGAAGTGCTCACGCGATTAAATTCAAAATGCTCCTCTAAACTCTACACTCTAAACTCTCAACTTTTAGTAGTGACTTACCCCGAGGCACTGGCGGAGCAGGTGGTGTCGAAGGAGCAGATGGCAGAGCGGATGCTCACGCTGTCGCGCGGACAGAGGATAGACCTGACGGAAGTGGAATCGACGCTTGTGGACTTCGGATTCCGACGCACCGACTACGTCTATGAGCCCGGTCAGTTTGCCATTCGAGGCAGCATTCTCGACGTGTACAGCTTCTCGAACGAGTATCCATATCGTATTGATTTCTTCGACGACGAGATTGACTCGATACGCACTTTCGAGGTGCAGACACAGCTTTCTGTGGAGAAGAAGCAGGACGTGAGCATTGTGCCCGAACTCACCTCTTCCGAGCGCATGAGTATGCTCTCTTTCCTGCCTGAGAACACTGTGGTGGCTGTGAAGGACATCACCTATCTGTGCGAGAGCATAGCCGCCATCAACGAAGCAGGATTCTCGCAGCAGGCGCAGACAGAAAATGAAGAATTAAGAATTAGGAATGAAGAATTCCTTGTGGATGAGGAGGTGTTCAGGAAGGAATTGTTGAAGATGCGCACGATAGAGTTCGGACACCAGCCGACGCTGAAGCCCGACAAGGAGGTGCAGTTCGACATTACTCCGCAACCCATTTTCCACAAGAATTTCGACCTCGCGACGGAGTGTTTCACCGATTATCACTCGCGCGCGTATTCCTTATATATATTAGCCGACTCGCCGAAGCAGAACGAGCGTTTGAAGGTCATTTTTGATGACCTTATGGCAAATGACGAAGGGCAAAAGGCTAAAGGCGTTGATGGGGAGTTATTCATTCCTGTTGACAAGACGCTGCACGCTGGATATGCCGACAATACGCTGAATGTGTGTTTCTTTACCGACCACCAGATATTCGACCGTTTCCACAAGTACAACCTGAAGTCCGACAAGGCCCGCAGAGGCAAAGTGGCACTGACGCTGAAGGAGTTGCAACAGTTCGAGCTGGGCGACTACGTGGTGCACATCGACCACGGTGTAGGTCGTTTCGGAGGCCTTGTAAGCATTCCCGAGAACGGACAGATGGTGGAGAAGATAAAAATCGTGTATCAGCACGACGATGTCATCTACGTCTCCATTCACGCTCTCCACAAAGTATCGAAATACAAGGGTAAGGAAGGCGAACCACCACGACTGAACCGACTGGGCGGAGGTGCTTGGGAACGACTGAAGGAGCGCACGAAGGAAAAGATAAAGGACATTGCCCGCGACCTCATAAAACTATATTCAACCCGTCAGAAGCAACGCGGATTCCAGTTCTCGCCCGACGGCTATTTGCAGCACGAGCTGGAGGCATCGTTCCTCTACGAGGACACGCCCGACCAGATGAAAGCCACGCAGCAGGTGAAGCAGGATATGGAACGAGCCAAACCTATGGACCGACTGGTGTGCGGCGATGTGGGATTCGGAAAGACGGAGGTTGCCATACGTGCTGCCTTCAAAGCTGCAACAGACGGCAAGCAGGTGGCTGTGATGGTACCCACAACGGTGCTGGCTTATCAGCATTATCGTACCTTCACAGAACGACTGAAAGACTTCCCCGTTCGCATAGAATACCTCAGCCGTGCACGTACTGCCAAGCAGACAAGCGAGATACTGAAGGCTCTGAAAGAGGGCAGGGTAGATATCATCATCGGTACGCACAAACTCATCGGCAAGACGGTGGAGTTCAAGGATTTGGGACTGCTCATCATCGACGAGGAACAGAAGTTCGGAGTGGCTACAAAGGAACGTCTGCGCCAGATGAAGACCAACGTGGACACGCTGACGCTGACAGCAACGCCCATTCCGCGCACCCTGCAGTTCAGCCTCATGGGAGCCCGCGACCTCAGCGTCATACAGACTCCGCCTCCCAACCGCTATCCGATACAGACCGAGCTGCACACGTTCTCGCCAGAGGTCATTGCCGAAGCCATCAATTTCGAGATGAGTCGCAACGGACAGGTGTTTGTCGTCTGCAACCGCATAAGCCGACTGCCCGAACTGGAGAGTATGATTCGCGAGCGAGTGCCCGACTGCCGCATTGCCGTAGGACACGGACAAATGCACACCGAGACTCTGGAGAACATAGTCCTCGACTTTGCAAACTACGACTACGACGTGCTCGTCTCCACCACCATCATCGAGTCGGGCATAGACATTCCGAATGCAAATACCATAATTATAATAGGAGCACAGAACTTCGGACTCAGCGACCTTCACCAGATGCGAGGACGCGTGGGACGTTCGAACAAGAAGGCCTTCTGCTATCTGCTGGCTCCACCACTGGCTTCCCTCAATCCCGATGCTCGCCGACGCTTGCAGGCACTGGAGAACTTCAGCGACTTGGGCAGCGGAATTCACATCGCTATGCAGGACCTCGACATACGAGGAGCAGGAAATCTGTTGGGAGCTGAGCAGAGTGGATTCATTGCCGACCTCGGCTACGAGACCTATCAGAAGATTCTGTCGGAGGCTGTGAGCGAACTGAAAACCGATGAGTTCAGCGACCTCTATGCCGACGAGATTGCCAAGGGAGAGCAGGTTGACGGCAGTCAGTTCGTGAGCGAATGTCAGTTGGATTGCGACCTGCCGATGTCGTTCCCCGACGACTATGTGCCAGGAGCAAGCGAGAGGATGTTGCTCTATCGCGAGCTCGACAGTCTGTCCGACGACGAGCAGGTGGAGCAATTCCGACAGAGAATGCTCGACCGCTTCGGACCTATCCCAGAGGAGGGCGAGGAACTGATAAAGGTGGTTACGCTGCGCCGTCTCGGTCGTCAGTTCGGAGTGGAGCGAATAGTGCTGAAACAAGGTCGTATGCGCCTCTACTTCGTGTCGAACCCACAGAGCGCCTTCTATCAGAGTCAGGCCTTCGGACAACTAATCCAATATGCCACCTTCGCCGTTGCACGTTGTCGGCTTGCCGAGAAAGACGGACGCCGAACGATGCTGGTGACCGATGTGCACTCAGTCTCTGAGGCTGTGGCTCTGTTGCAGAATATACAGAAAGTAAAAGCTTAGAGTGTTATGACTACGATTGATGTATTGGAATATCCGGTGACGTACCTTTCGAACGTAGGACCGGCAAGGGCAAAGCTGCTGAAGGAGGGCATGGGTGTGAGGACCTATGGCGACCTGCTGATGCAGTTTCCCACGAAGCACATCGACCGTAGCCGATTCTATTACACCCACGAACTTTCGCCCGATATGCCTTACGTTCAGCTCAAGGGTCAGATACTTAGCTTCGAGGAGGAAGGACAAGGACGCAAACGGCGCATAGTAGGACATTTCTCCGACGGCAATGGAGTGGTGGACCTCGTGTGGTTCAACGGGCTTCAATACATCGAACGTTCATACCATATACTCACCGACTATGTAGTGTTCGGAAAGCCAAGCGTGTTCAAGGGACGCATCAATATAACTCACCCGGAACTGACAGATCTGAGTGCGTGGAAACAGATGTATCAGAACGGTAATGACTCGGCACCAATACTGCGACCTTACTACAGCGTGCCTGAGAAACTGCAGAAGCACGGCATCAACTCGAAGATGATGGAGCAATGGGTGGAAACGGTGTTCCGACTGATGCATGAACCAGTGAAGGAAACGCTGCCTCAATATTTGCTCGACGAGCTTCACTTTATGTCGCGTCATCAGGCAATACGAGCAATGCATCGTCCGCAGTCGGCATCCGAAGTCACTCAGGCAACTTATCGCTTGAAGTTCGAGGAACTGTTCTTCATTCAACTGAACATCCTGCGCTACAGCCGGCAGCGCAACCTCCGATATGCAGGATATGTCTTCGACCGCGTGGGAATGCTCTTCAATCAGTTCTACTACAACTACCTGCCGTTCCCTCTGACCGAAGCACAGAAAAGAGTAATCCGACAGATGCGCGAGGACATGCGAAGCGGCCGACAGATGAACCGTCTGCTGCAGGGCGATGTGGGAAGCGGAAAGACGATAGTGGCTCTCATGACTATGCTCATTGCCATCGGTTGTGGACATCAGGCTTGTCTGATGGCTCCAACGGAGATTCTGGCTGAGCAGCATCTGGCAACATTCCGTCATCTATTGGCACAGATGCCTGTGAGGGTGGAACTGCTGACTTCTGCCGTAAAGGGCAAGCGACGCAACGAGATAATGGAGGGACTGAAGGACGGAAGCGTGAACATTCTCATCGGCACTCATGCCATAATAGAGGATGCAGTGCAGTTCTACAGTCTTGGGTTCGTCATCATCGATGAACAACACCGCTTCGGAGTTGCCCAGCGTGCGAAACTTTGGCAGAAAGCTCAGGTTACGGGAACCGGTAATCAGCCTTTGCTCCCTCATGTGCTGGTGATGACTGCGACTCCCATTCCCAGAACTCTGGCAATGACTGTATATGGCGACCTCGATGTTTCAGTGATTGACGAACTACCGCCTGGAAGAAAGCCTGTGCAGACAATACATCACTACGAGAATCGCCGCCAGCAGCTATACGACGGACTTCGGCAACAGATTTCACAGGGACGACAGGCTTACATCGTTTATCCACTTATCAAGGAAAGTGAGAAGATGGACTTGCAGAATCTTGAACAGGGTTACAACGAGTTCGTGAAGGCTTTTCCCGACCTCCGCATCAGTATGGTGCACGGAAAGATGAAGCCTGCCGAGAAGGATAGCGAGATGGACCGTTTCGTTAGGGGCGAGACACAGATACTGATGGCAACAACCGTTATTGAGGTGGGAGTGAATGTTCCTAATGCCACCGTGATGGCGATAATGAATGCCGAGCGTTTCGGACTTGCTCAGTTGCATCAGTTGAGAGGACGTGTGGGACGTGGTGCCGACCAGAGTTATTGCATACTGGTGACGGCTTTCAAACTGTCGAGCGACACAAAACGACGCATTCAGATAATGTGCGAGACGAACGACGGATTCGAGATTGCTGAGGAGGACATGAAACTGCGCGGACCTGGCGACCTCGAAGGAACCATGCAGAGCGGTATTCCCTTCGACCTCCACATTGCCAATCTTGCTCGCGACGGACAACTAGTGCAGCAGGCTCGCGACTATGCCCGTCGTCTGCTCGATTCCGACCCACAGGCAAATCTTCCCGAAAACGCCAACACTTGGGCTCAACTGGCAAACCTCAATCGCGACAGCGTGGATTGGTCAGCCATTTCCTAAAACAAAAGAAGCGACCCGTTAAGGTCGCCTCTAATATTCTGTAAAAATGTAATTTTTACTCCTCACAAAATTGAAACCATCGTTTCGACTTTGGTCGTCGTTCGGCAATGCTAAAGCGAGCTTTGCATTGCGCTCACTCCTCGCAAAGTTCAGTTAAAATACCGCAAGTGGATTTGGGATGAAGGAAAGCAATGTGGAGACCATCGGCACCATTGCGAGGAGCCTTGTCGATAAGACGAATGCCCTTCTCGTCGCACATAGCCAGAGCCTCAGAAACACCATCCTCAACCTTGAAGGCTACGTGGTGAACGCCCTTGCCACCATTGTCGAGGAACTTCTGTACGGTGCTCTCGGGGCATGTGGGCTCCAACAGTTCCAACTTAACTTCGCCAACCTTCAGGAAAGCGGTTTTTACCTTCTGGTCCTCAACGACTTCGGTCTTGTACACTTCCAGACCCAAAACGTCCTGGAAATAGGGCAGTACAGCATCGATGCTCTGTACGGCAATGCCCAGATGTTCGATTCTTGAAATTTTCATAGTTTAATGGTTTAGTTATTTAGTGATTTAGTTGTATTTATCGTTACAAAGTTACAAAATATTATGCATTGTGCATTGTGAATTATGCATTATTTTAGAATTCAATCTGGAAACGTGCATTTATCATACGACCCGTTAGGTAGTTGGGAACGGCAAACTGACTGCCCACAACGTCCGTAATCCAGAAATAACCGCTGACGTTGGAGAATCCGAAGATGTTGAAGCAGTCGAGACCCACCCAAATATTCTTTACAGCATTGTGCTTGAGATGACGGTCTTCGTTCTTCAGGGCACGATAGTTCATACCTACGTCAACACGCTTGTAGGCAGGAGCACGGAACACCTGTTTCTCAAGTCCTGTGTGAGGAGGACCGAACGGAAGTCCGTCGGCAAACGATGCACGAAGATTCATCTTCCAACGTGTGGTACCTGGGAAGAAGTCGGAGAAGAACATATTCAGGCTCCAACGCTGGTCGGTGGGTTGTGGGAATTTCTTTCCGCCGATATTCATCTGTGCCTTCATGAGTCCGAAGCTTATCCAACTGTCTGTTCCCTTGGTGAGTTCACCATAGAGCTTGAGGTCGATTCCTGCCACATAACCTTTTGCGAGGTTCTGACCGTAATATACGATGCGCACATTGTCCACGTTGTATGGAATCATTCGGCTCTGGGCTTTGTAATATACCTCGCTGGAGAATTTGAATGGACGTTTCAACAGGCGGAACTTGTATTCCATAGCTGCAAGCACTTGGAACGAACGTTGCGACTTGATGTTCTTGTTGAGCTGAACAACGGTATTGCCGGCTGTGGTTACTGTATCGCGTAGTTCCTTGTAGAAAGGACGCTGATAGTACATACCTGTGGCAAGACGGAAGGTGAAGTCTTCGTTCTTCGCAGGGACATAACCCATAGAGACGCGCGGAGAGAAGAGCCATTCGTTGTTCCACGACCAGTAGGAGAGACGTGCGCCGTAGTTGACGCTGAGGATGCCAAGCTTGGATTCGTTGCGCCAGGTGTCCTGAACGTATGTCTCCATGTGGTTGGTCTTGATGGCGTTCTTGCTCTTTAGGTTGTAGATGAGCATGAGGTCGTTGCCGGTATGGGGGACGCTGTAACCGCTTGAGTCGCGACTCTCCCATTCGCGTGCGTTCTCCTTCACATTATCGTGACGCCACGAGAGACCTGCAAGCATGGTGTGACTGCGGCGACGCAGATTGTAGTTGAGTCCCAGTGTCGAAGTCTTGCTGGTGAGCAGGTTGCGAGCGTGCTCCATATAAGTACCAACGGCAAGTTGTGAGCCGACTATAGCATCGTCGAGCCAGTATTGTCCCTGTATGTCGTAGGTCTCGCGTTCTTTAGTTCCGAAGGTGGAGAAGGAGAGAGCAATGGAGGAACGGTCGTTGATGCGGCGCGTCAGTTTTGCTGTTCCGAAGAGTGTGCGGAAGAGGTCTTCCTCCTGTCCGTCGAAATACACTGTGAAGCTCTTCACGTCGAACATTGTTCCGAAACTGGTTGTACGGTTGTGCGGAATGAACTTGTAGTTGTTGCGCGAGATATATCCAATAGCATCGAACGTCCAGTTCTTCGAGGTGCTCCACGATAGGTAGGCCTGATAGTCGAGGAAGTTTGGCTTGTATTCGCCTTTCGTCTCCAACGAGCCCAGCATGTATTGTGTTGTCTTGTAGCGAAGACCGTTGCTGAACGAGAATTTCTTCTTTCCATATCCGGCATAGGCCGAAGCACCAAGCAGCGAGCCCTGAATGTTTCCTTCCCAACCTTTTGGACGGTGATAGGTAATGTCAAGAACGCTGGACATTCGGTCGCCGTATTTTGCTTCGAAACCACCTGCGGAGAAGTCAACACGTTCCACCATATCGCTGTTGATGACTGACAGACCTTCCTGCTGTCCGCTGCTGATGAGCATAGGACGATAGATTTCTGCTCCGTTGATATAAACGCAGTTTTCGTCGAACGAACCACCACGAACATTGTACTGACTCGAAAGCTCATTGTGGGTAGATACACCTGCCTGTGTTGCCACAAGTTCCTCAACAGCATTACCCGTTGTAGAGGGCAGGCGCTTCAGTTCTTCAAGGTTCAGTGTCTGGTTCTGGTTGAGTTGACGTCGCATCTCCACAACCTCCACATCGTCCAACTGGCGGTCGGTGCTCTTCATCACGATATTCAGCACGAGTTCGCCTTTGGGATTACGCAACACACGGCGACGCTGCTGGAAACCTATCATCTGGTAGATTACCACCACACTGTCGGCAGAGTGGAAACGGATTCGATACTTTCCATCGAGAGAGGCTGTTGTGGCTCCTTGTCCCTGCACCCTTACTATCGCCATTGGGATTGGTTCCTGATGCTCATCGACTACCGAGCCTCGCAGCAATACTGTATCTGCCGCAGAGTTCTGTATGGTATCGGTTGGCGATTGGGCACACAAAGATATGCTGCTCGTCAGTGTAATGAAAAGCAGCAGTATTCGCAATACGATATGTCGGATTTTGTGCGCCATCTTATTTATATAACGTGCCCGGGTGGCAATTTATTATATAAATTGTTTCATGGCTTGATAAAGTCGTGCTACGGGAAGTCCCATAACGTTGAAATATGAACCTTCTATTCGTTCTACTCCGATGTATCCAATCCACTCCTGAATGCCATAGGCTCCGGCTTTATCGAGCGGACGGAAAGTCTCTACATAGTATTTGATTTCCTCGTCGGTAAGCTGACTGAAGGTGACATTGCTGACTGCAGCAAAGGATTCGGTACGTTCTGTCGTTGAGAGAGTTACACCAGTAACTACCTGATGTGTGCGTCCTCGCAGAGTCTTCAGCATCTCTATGGCTTCCTGCTCGTCGTGTGGTTTGCCCAGCACCTTACCGTCAATGCAAACTATCGTGTCGGCAGTAATGAGAAGTTCATCGTCCTTGATAGTCGGACGATAGGCATCTGCTTTCTTGCGAGCTATAGTTTCTGCCGTCTCCTCTGGTGTCAATCCAGGAGGGTAGGATTCGTCAATGCCGCTCATCAGACGCACTTCGAACTCTACTCCCAATCCTGCCAGCAATTCCTTGCGACGAGGACTTCCACTTGCCAATACTATCTTCATCCTTAATCCTTTACCCTTCACCCTTAATCCTTTCTGTTACCAACCGAAAGCTCTCTTATCTACCAACCAATGACCTTGTGCCTTAAGAACCTGTTCTATGATATCACGACCCACTCCGTAACCACCTTTGACAGGACTAATGTATGTACTAATCTCGCGAATTTCGGTAGCAGCATCAGCAGGACAGCACGGACAACCGCAACGATTCATAATCTCGAAGTCGGGAATGTCGTCGCCCACGAAAATCACCTCATCGTCGGTAAGTCCATAGCGCTGCATCAGGTCGTTGTAGATTTCTATCTTAACAGAAGCTCCGATGAAAATATCCTTGATGCCAAGTCCTTCGTAGCGTACACGAATGGATTCAACACGGGCACCACTGATGATGGCTATCTTCAGTCCCATCTTTACTGCTAACTGCAGTGCATAACCATCTTTTATGTTTACCGTGCGAAGAGGTTCACCTGCAGCATTCATAGTAATGGTTTCACAACTCAGCACTCCGTCAACATCGAAGATGATGGCTTTAATTTTCTTTAGATCGTACGGTATCATATATGCTTTCACTTATTAGATGGTAAATATCCTTAGCTTTCCCGCTAAGCATAGATTCGTGACGTTCGATAACGCTCATGTCCATTCTTACAGCAGGTCCTGTCTGAGCCTCGATGGGAGACATCTCGTGAACCTTTTGGGCAGTCTCATCGATTAACGGCAGCAAGGCGCTGAAATCTACTCCTGCCTCCTCCGTTATCTGTGACGCAAGAGCGTAGCAATGGTTTGTGAAGTTACAAGCGAACACGGCTGCAAGATGTAGTTTGCGACGATTCTCACTGTCGAGTTCCCTGACGTTGTTGCTTATGCTTTCAGCCAGTTGGCAAAGGAGAGGCATATCTGTATCGGATTCAAGGAAAAGGGGAATCTCCTTGAATTCCACCTCACGTTCCTTGCTGAATGTCTGCATCGGATAGAAAACGCCTCTGCGCTTCTGTTCGATAGTGCTTAAGGGTTTACTGCCGGAAGTATGTGCTACGAGAGCTGTAGTGTTTCCTATGTGGCGTGATACATCTGCAATAGCATCATCTCGAACGGCTATTATCACCACTTCACCACGCACTTCGTCAGGAGTGAAATCACGTCCCGATAGCCACACTACCTCATGTCCGGCTTGACGTAAAGCCTTCTGCAGGTGAGTGCCCACACGTCCGTGTCCGATGACACTTACTACCATTCTTCCTTATGCACTTGTTCCCACTTCAGGCGTTCCTCGTTCTGGGGCTTGCGCTCCATTCCCTTATGTCCGAGGGCTATGATGCAAAGAATACGTACTTCGGCAGGAATGTTCAGCAATCGGCGTACATTGTCTTCTGCATCGCGTCCTTCAGAGTCCTTTCGACTGCGCATCTGCACCCAGCAGGCTCCAAGTCCCATATCTTCGGCCTGCAGAAGCATTGCTGTAGTTGCAACGCTGGCATCTTCAATCCAAGCGTCACTCGTCTCAGGCTTACCACAAACCACAATTGCAGCAGGAGCCATTGCCAACATCTCGCCACCTTGTGCCTTGCATTGCGACAAATGTGCCAACGTCTTGGGATTCGTCACAGTTACAACATCTGTGCTGTGCAATCCTTTGCTCGAAGGAGACATCAGGGCTGCACGAACTATCTCTTGCAGTTCATCGTCAGTAAGCTTCTCTTCAGTAAACTTACGATGACTGCGCCTTACTCTCATTAGGTCTATGAAGGTGTTCATTTGAGGCTAATAGTTTAATGGTTTGGGAGTTATTTGCCGGTTTCGCTTCCGCTTCGTTTCGAGCGGTTGTATGAACGATATTCATCGAGTGGAATCTCTACGTCAGGTTCAACGAGAGAGACGGAATGGGGGAGTTGGAATCTCAGATACTTAATATCGATTCCTCTGTCGCGCCACATCTGCTCGTAGTAAGTCTGTATCGAGCGTGCTTTAGCCCCTCCTTCCTTTTCGTTATCGTTATCGTTATGGTTTTCGTTTTCGTTATACAGGTCCCTTGTAGCGTACTCTGGTTCCAGATGGTTGACTTTCAACATCTCCTCTGTATAGGTAAATAGGAAGTTGCTGTCAGTCTTCAGGTGAATGAGTCCTCCGTCAATGAGGAACCTACGATAGCGTTCCAGAAAATAGGTACTGGAGAGACGCTTTGTGGCTTTCTTCATCTGCGGGTCGCTGAAGGTGAGCCATATTTCGCTGACTTCATCAGGAGCAAAGAAGCGGTCGATAAACTCGATGTGAGTACGAAGGAAACCTACATTGGTGAGTCCTTCGTGCAAGGCATCCTGAGCTCCTGTCCACATGCGTGCCCCCTTTATGTCCACACCAATGAAATTCTTATCGGGATATTTTCGTGCAAGTCCGACAGTATATTCGCCACGTCCGCAGCCAAGCTCCAGAACTATTGGATTCTGGTTCTTGAAGAACTGCTCGTGCCAATGTCCTTTTAGGTCAAAGAGCGTCTCTTCCTGAATAGTGTTGTAAGGACACTCTATGACCAATGGATTTGCCGCCATATCGGCGAACTTTGCCAGTTTTCCTTTACCCATCCTTTAACTCCCTTTAACTTCTCTTTAACTCCGCGAACGAAGTGAGCATAACTCCCTTTTATCTAATATCAATAACTGGAATGTTGTCCTTATCGTTGTAGTACAGGTTCTCACCAGCCATACCCCAAATGAAGGTATAGTAGTATGTGCCAGCGGCTGCATGCATGCTCCATTCGGGCGACATGATAGCCTGGTCGTTGTGCAACCAAACTACACGGCTTTCCTCAGGCTGACCCATAATGTGAGCAATAGTCTGCTCCTGAGGCAGGTTGAAGTAGTAGTAAGCCTCGATACGACGACCGTGAGTGTGAGGAGGCATTGTGTTCCAAGCAGCACCTGGGTTCAGTTGAGTCAAACCAAGCTGCAACTGACAGGGACCTTCCTCCAGCACGTCGTTCACGATGAGCTTATATACTGTACGGTTGTTGCATTCCTCCAGTGAACCAACAGGGCCCCAGATGGCAGCCTTCAGCGAGCCCTTACGACCATCGAGGGTAATCCATTGTGTCTTGTAGTGCTGGTGAGCAGTAGCAGAGTTCAGGTAGAACTTAGCAGGCTTAGAAGCATCCTTGCTCTTGAACTCAACAACCTTGTTCACATCCTTGTCCTTACCGATGTGACCGCGACCGATGTAGAGAGCCTCTTTGGGTGAGAGAGCATATTCCTTACCGTCAACGACTACAACACCATCTCCAAGTCCGCAGTTCACGATACCAATCTCGCGGTTATACAGGAAATACTTCTCCTTGATGGTTTTGTCTACATCCAGTCCAAGTTCCCAGAAGTTCTCCAGTTTCAAGGTCTGGTTTACGGGCATTGCACCACCGAAGATGAAGCGGTCGTAGTGGCTGTAGGTAAGCAGAATGGAATCTGCCTCCATCACCTTCTCCATCACGAAACGCTCACGTAGCGTCTTAGTGTCGTACTCCTTTACATCCTGTGGATGGCAAGCGGTTTGAAACTTCACATGCTGACGACCAACAAAACGGTCAGCCTCCTGAGCCACGCAAAGCGTGGAAATTACGAATGAAAAATTAAGAATTAAAAATGCAACGCGTTTCATATCGTTATACTATTTATCATTTATTATCTATTATCTATTATCTATTATTTATCATTTACTGCTTCTCCGAAGCTACGATGCGCATACGGTTCCAAACCATCATAGCAAGGGTGATAAGTGTGAGCACACCCATACCAATCCACTTCAGGTACTTCACACAAGCAAAGATAACGTAACCAAAGAACGAAGAGGCAAAGTCAAGTGCACCACCTTCGAAACCTTCAGGAATCTTTGCAGCCGAAGCTGTCGGGTCGGTCTTATACACCTCGTTGGCAGCCAGTGTGAAGGCAGAAGCCATATCGGTCACGAAATAGAGACCGATGATGAGAGCCACAAGGCCGATGATGAGACTCTTCACCACGTTACCCTTCGTGTAAGGGAGAATGAGGGGGAAGAGATAGAACATGCCAGCCAGTGAGGCGAGGGGCAGGAACTGGTTGCCGGGCAGGAATACTGCAATAGCCAGAATTACTGGAATGAGGATGATAGAGCAAACCAGTGTTGTCGGATGACCGATGACCAAAGCTGGCGACATACCGATGTGTACCTGCATTCCTCCGAAGCGTTTCTTGGCAACTTCCTGAGTCTTCTCTGCAATGGGTTTCAGACCATCGATAAACAGACTGGTGATACGAGGAATGAGTTCCATCACAGCTCCCATTGTTACACCGAGGAACAAAATCTTCTTGATGTCGAGCTGTGCTGCCCAACCGATGAGAGCACCAACGATAACACCCAGTACCAATGGTTCTCCCAGCACACCGAACTTCTTCTTCAGTCCCTCTGCATCAATGTCGAGTTTCGAGAAACCAGGAATGCGGTCGAGCAACCAGTTGATGGCAACGGCGAATACCGTGAAGCTCTGACAGAAAGGTTGGGGAATGCTAATGCCCTGCAGGTTGTAGTGCTCCTGGAACTTTTCAGCAGTAAGGTCTGCCATAACGAGGGTGATGATGTAGCACACGATAGCTGCGAAATAGCCCCATAGTAGGCTCTGGTCCATCACAAAATAAGCAACAGCACCAATGAAGGCAAAATGCCAGTAGTTCCACAGGTCAATATTGATGGTGCGTGTGCACTTTGTGAATAGCATCAGCAGGTTCACACCCAAGCAAATGGGGATGATGAGTGCTCCGACAGCAGTGCCGTAGGCTACGGCTGCTGCAGCAGGCCAACCCATATCGAAGACCTTCAGTTGCAGGTCGTAAAGTTCAGAGATTGTCTTCAGGGGACTGTCGAAGTTGGTGGTCAGCAGGGCAGTAACGATACCTAAGCCCACGAAACCGACTCCGACATAGAGTCCGCTCTTGAGTGATTTACCAAACTTCATGCCTATGCACAGGCCGATGATTGTGAACAGGATGGGCATCATTACCGATGCTCCAAGACTGATGATGTAAGAAAATACTTGTTCCATTATTACGGTTTTAAGGTTATACGGTTTTGATGTATTAAAGTAAGCCCTTCCCTCGGTAAGGGTAGGGAAAGGGGTCACTCAAAGGAGAACGTAGTTCCGCCGATGCGGTGACCGTCGGCAAAGATGTCGACTCGGTATGTGCCTGCCAACAGAGTCTGTGCAACATCCCAATAAACTGTTACAGCCTGCTCTTCACCTGTGTATTCAATGTCCTTACGGATAGAATATTCAAGATTGCGGTTTTCGTATGGGAAGGTGCCGCCTTGTGTAAGTACATCGTTGGTGGGAGTCATAATGCGCACATACACACTCTTCATACCCGTTTGCACAGTGACGTTTCTACTGATTGTGAATCCAATTTGGAAACGCTTCACGTCCTTAATCTTCTTAGTGGCTTTGCCTTTCTTGTTCTTACCGAATGCCGAAACACCAGTAGCATCGAGCTTCGAGGCAATAGCGACCTTTTCTGTCAGCGATTCCTTTTCTGTAGTCAGACTCGAAATGTGTTCCTGTGCCTGAGCGTTCTCTGTGCGCAGACTCTGGTTCTCCATATTCAGTTGCTGATTCAGGTGGTTCAGCGAATCAATCTGTATTACATACTGACGCAGGATTTCGCGCAGCGTAGCCAATTCCTTCTTCAGTCGCATGATTTCTGCTGCATCGTTTTCTTTTGTGCGTTTTAGTTCCTGCAACAGGGCCTCTGCACGCTTCTGTTCCTTCTCCAACTGAGCTATCAGCGAATCGTTATTTATCTGTGTCTGCAACTCCTGATACTGACGGGCAAACTCCTCGTATTGGTTCTCCATTTCCAGTTTGTCCATCTCTGCCAGAGCCTGCAGCTCCTTCATCTGCTGTTCGTTGTTTTCCTCAATTTTGATTGTTCTGTATGCCAGATAAGCGATGATGGCACACAGCGCAAAGAGTACTGTAATAATGACTATGTTTTTGGCTTTCATAATTTTTATATATGTATCGTATTATTCTTTGTGTTATTCCTTGTGTTGTTTAGTCAGACTGATGGTTTGGGTGCAATGCTCAACAACCGCTTCACGATGTGTCACGAAAAGCAGAGTCTGTGTCGGACTGAGCCATTCTGAGAGGTTCTTGAGCAGATGTGCTTCTGTCTCACCGTCGAGGGCAGAAGTAGCTTCGTCGAGCAAAAGAATGCATCCGTTGTGCAGCAGGGCACGGGCAATGCAGATGCGCTGCGCCTGTCCCTGACTGAGACCTGAGCTGTTCTCTCCAAGTGGTGTATCAAGTCCTTCCGGCAGTGAAAGAACGAAGTCGGCACATGTGGTATGCAGAGCCTTTATCATTTCTTCCTCCGTAGCATCTGGGTTGCCAAGCAACAGGTTGCTGCGTATAGTTCCTGAGAACAGAGTGTTGTCCTGTGGTACATACACCAGATTGCAACGAGTTAGAGGACTTACATTATGCGAAGTCTTCGAGTCATAAATCTCCACACTGCCAACTGTCGGTTTCAGGAGTGCAAGGATAAGTCGAATCAGGGTAGTCTTTCCTGCACCTGTCTCTCCGAGAATCGCCGTACGACTGCCAGCAGGGAAGTCGTATGAGAAATTATGAAGAATCTCTCGGCTCGTAGGTTCGTATTGGAAGCTTACATTCCTCAGTCGCAGTCCGGCTCCATTGGCAAACTTAATCGAAGCACCTTCTTCCTCTGTTGGAGAATCCTCCAGTTCCATCAAGCGCTCGGCTGCGGTGAAGGCACTGATGATCACAGGCACGAACTTTGTCATTTCACGGAATGGTCCCTGAATCTGTCCTACTAACTGAATGAAGGCAATCATCATTCCGTAGGTTATCGTTCCATCGTGCAGACGGCTTACCCCCCAAAGGAAAGTTACAAGATATCCAGAGGCAAAACCTGCACTAAGCAATGTGCCGGAAACTGATGAAAAAAGTGTGCGATGACGGACCTGTGAACGAAGCTTCGTTTGTGTGCTGTCCAGTATGTCCGTCATAGTCTGTATGCGTTCCAGAGTCTTCAATATAATGCGGTGCTGAATACTCTCCTGCATGGTGCTTTGTATCAAACTACCTGTATCGCGTATTTCTCGAGTAATTTCTCTCATCTTCCTGACATACAGCTTACTAAAGACTACAAATACAGGAATAATGGAAACGATGATGCAAGCCAGCACCGAGTCCATGCTGTAGAGGAAGATGAATGCTCCGACCAGTCGTGTCAGCACTACGAGAGCCGAGGGGATAGTCTCCGTAACAACGGTGGTGACATCGTTCACATCTCGAACCAGACGGTTCAGCACATCACCGCTGTGTCGCGTTTCACGTCCATTCCATTCTGTGCGTAGAAGACGTTGGAAAAGACCTAGCTGCATTGTGTTTTGAGCCTTCACTCCAAGTATTGCACCAATCCAGCGGCGCGAGAATCCTATGGCTATTCTGGTCAGGGTTATGCCAATGAGAAATGCCGAAGCCACACGAAGCGACTGGTCGCTGTGTCCTGTGGCAATGTCTATGCATCGTTTTGTTGCCCAGATGAAAGCAAAATCCAATGCAACGCTACTAACACCGATAACGGCATTCAGCGTAGCCTGCAGAAGATGGCGACGAGCCTTCTGTGCAAACCATTTTATTATCGAAATGCTGTTCTTCACCCTTCAATACGTATGTCCGAACCCCACATCAGTTTTGTGCGAAGTGTACGGAAGAATGAATTGTCGTTTCTACGTAGAATCTTCACCACATGGTCGGCTCTGCGAATGGTAAGTCGTGTATCTTCGTGACAGGCGTGATTACGTCCGTCAATGGCAACGAGAAAGTTGTGGTTGCGACTCTCGACTGTCAGCGTCACCTCTGCATTGTCGCTCAAGGTTATCGGACGTACATTCAGGCTGTGAGGAGCCACAGGAACCAATCCCAACGTGTGTGACTCGGGCATCATGATAGGACCGCCCACGCTGAGCGCATATCCAGTAGAACCTGTTGGTGTGTTCACAATTAGTCCGTCGGCTTGGTATGTACCCAGATATTCGCCGTTGACATCCACACGTATGCTAATCATAGAAGAAGAATCGCGCTTCATCACAGCCACCTCATTGAGTGCGAACGGGTCGTTGAGATTTGCTCCGGCGCTCGTTGAAAGCTGCAGTGCAGAACGTTCCTCAACAAAGTAATCGTCGTTGTATATTGTCTCTATGGCACGTGTGATTTCGTCAGCTCCAACATCAGCAAGAAAACCAAGTCGTCCGGTATTGATGCCGACTATTGGAATCTGCTTTTCGGCAACGCGAGCTGCTGTTTGCAGGAATGTTCCGTCTCCACCCATAGACACAGCTATGTCGGCTTGGAACTGGTTTCCCTCAATCAATTCAGCAGGATGCACGTCGAGCATCAGTTGGTTGACCAGATAGTCGTAGAACAATCGGTCTATGATTATTTCGGCACCATGTTCTTCAAGAGCACAAAGCAGTGCTTTTGTGAGTACCGATTTCTTGGCTTGAAAAATATTGCCAAATATTGCAAAACGAAGCTTGCGCATAATTTATCCTCTATAATTGGTGCAAAGATAATAAATATTTATCAATTATCAATTGTCAATTGTCAATTGTTTTGTAACTTTGCCTTGAAATTGAATTAAAGCAGAGTTTGATGACAAAACTAAGTGTAAATATCAATAAGATTGCAACTTTACGCAATGCGCGAGGCGGAGATAATCCCAATGTCGTTCGTGTGGCTTTGGATTGTGAACGCTTCGGAGCTCAGGGCATTACTGTTCACCCTCGTCCCGATGAGCGTCACATTCGTCGTCAGGATGTCTTCGACCTTCGTCCGCAGCTCACTACAGAGTTCAACATCGAAGGCTATCCCTCGCCAGAATTCATAGATTTGGTGCTGAAGGTTGTTCCAACTCAGGTCACTCTTGTGCCCGACAGTCCCGACCAGCTCACCAGCAATCACGGATGGGACACTAAAAACAATCAGGCATTCCTGACGGAAGTTACTGCACGTTTCCAAGAGAAGGGTATTCGTGTGAGCATCTTTGTAGATGCCGATGAAGAGATGGTGGAATATGCAGCAAAGACTGGAGCCGACCGCGTGGAGCTCTACACAGAACCCTATGCCACAGACTATCCAAAGGATAGAGAGGCAGCAATAGCACCTTTCGTTCGTGCTGGCGAACGTGCAAAAGCACTTGGTTTGGGACTTAATATGGGTCACGACCTCAGTCTCGAAAACCTTGCCTTCATGCACGAGCGTATGCCCTATGTAGATGAATGCAGCATCGGTCACGCCCTTGTGTGTGATGCTCTCTATCTCGGTCTCAAAGAAACCATTCGCCGCTACCTCGCCTGCCTATAACCCCACCTCCTTACCCCTCCCGAGGAAGGGAGTGATTATAAACCAGACCTAATACTAATTTTATAAAATATGAATATGCAGAATGTAAATACGCCCTCCCCTCGGGGAGGGATTGGGGAAGGGGTCGTTTTTGTATTCTTGGCCTCCGGCTTCGAGGACATAGAAGCACTGGCTCCAGTAGATATTATGCGTCGTGCAGGCTTGCAGGTTGAAACCGTAAGCATCACCGACGAAATAGTTGTAAACAGCGCTCACGGCGTAGGCTTCGTAGCAGACCGTACGTTGGCAGAAATCGACTTCGAGGATGCCGACCTCCTGTTCCTGCCCGGAGGACTGCCCGGAGCAACAAATCTCGATGTCTGTCAGCCGCTTCGCGAAGGATTGATGCAGCACTACAAAGCGGGCCGTCCAATCGCCGCCATCTGTGCAGCACCTCTTGTCCTTGGTCATCTTGACATTCTAGAAGGCAAGAAAGCCACCTGCTATCCCGGTTTCGAAACAGAACTCAAAGGGGCCGATTACACAGCATCTCTCGTTGAGCAGGACGGTCAGTTCATCACAGGTAAAGGTCCTGGAGCCGCAATGGAGTTGGGTTATGTGCTCGTCGAGCGTCTCAAGGATAGTCAGACTGCCGATGCTCTCCGCGAAGGCATGATGTACAACTTCCTACTTAATACTTAATTCGTAATTCGTAATTACTAATTCGTAATTATGCAAGATTACGTCATTATTGTTGCTGGAGGAAAGGGATTGCGGATGGGAGGCGACATTCCCAAGCAGTTTCTGCCCATAGGCGGACGGCCAGTGCTCATGCGTACTTTGGAAGTCTTCCATGAGGCGCTCAACGGGCTTGGAATTATTCTCGTTCTGCCCAAGGACCAGCAGGATTATTGGCAGCAGTTGTGCAACGAATATTCGTTCGCTGTGCCTCACCAGATTGCCGATGGTGGTGAAACACGTTTCCATTCCGTTCACAATGGTCTCGATTGCATTCCAGACAATGCCGATGGGGTAGTGGGCATACACGATGGTGTACGTCCCTTTGTTTCCCAAGAGGTGATAATGCGTAGCTATGAGGCAGCTCGTGAACACGGTGCTGCAGTTCCCGTTGTTCCTGTCGTAGAAACAGTCCGACAGTTGCTGCCCGAAGGTGATAGTCTGACCGTTGACCGTTCGCTTTACCGTCTTGTGCAGACACCTCAGACTTTCCGCATTTCCCTGTTCAAGGAGGCAATGCGCCAGCCCTATCAGTCATCGTTCACTGATGATGCTTCTGTCGTAGAGAATTGGGGACATTCCATCACTCTGGTCGATGGAAATCGCGAGAACATCAAGCTCACTACACCTTCCGACCTCCTTTTCGCCAACGTTCTACTTTCGTAATAATTTTTCTTAACGAAGAGTGTATTCTTCAGGATGTGCTTTGGCGTTTTCTTGGAAATCTACGAGTGTATGCATGATTTCCTCAAAGTCATCCGTAAGCGATAAATTCAGGTTCTTGTACTGTCCATTCTTCTCCATGTGTTGAAGCAATGGGTAGATGGGAACTTCGTTCGTCCAGAAGTTCTCTCCAAGGAAAATCATAGGACTTGAGAATCCCAACGAGAGATAGTGATTCTGAACAGCATTCTGGAATATTTCCTGTATGGTCCCCGCACTGCCTGGCGTGTATATTATACCTCCGAAGGAAAGAGTCAGAACAGCATTCTCGCGTATGCTATTGTCAAAGAATTTTGCAACGTGAGTTGCAAGCGGTGTTGGTGGTTCGTGGCCGTACAACCAAGTCGGAATGCCCAGACTCTCGTACTTCTCCTGTGGATATTTACGCATAACCTCGAAGGCAGTTCTCAGCCACTCGCAGTCGCGAAACGAAGGAGCATCCGACACTATCTTTAGTGCATCTTCTACATCCTTGTCGGAATATCCTGCCATCCATGCTCCCAGATGCGTAGCCTCCATAGCCCCAGGTCCGCCTCCGCTTAGCATGAAGAATCCCAGTTCTGTCAGACGTTTGCTCAGAAAGACAATCTGACGATACATTTCATCTGTTCGCAGCAGCGTGTGACCGCCCATCACACCCACGAAATTCAGGAAGTTATGAACGCGGAAAAACTCACCGAGGGCAATATACATACGGTGGTCGTGCGATATTCGTGCTACAGATTCCTTTATATCACTTGTGATTTTGCCCTTCGACATAAAGTGCTTATATACGCAAGTGTCAAAACACGTTTCGAACGTTTCTGGCTTTTGTGGGTCATAGCCCTCGTAGAGGTCTGCAGCATTATATAGTTTTTTACGGCTTACATCAAATGGCACAGCCTTCAGGTATTCTATCAGCGGTGCAAAGAATTCCGTGTCAGTGTTTGTAATCATGGCATGTGTAGTTAGAATTTACGTTGTAAGGTAGTCGGCGATACCGTCAATTGGGCGTTTGAGAATGCGTCCGAGGGAGAATCCTTCAAGACGTAGAGCTTCTGTCAGTTCATCGCTGAAGGCATTTGCGACACCTCCCACGAACGATACCTGCAGATCGTTTCTTCCATAGCTTGCAACATTCCTGACAATGAAACGACGAAACTCGCCGACAAGGAATCCGTGCACCTCTTCATTATCGCGGTGACGACTGAGGAAAGGCACTAAAGCAGCAAGGAATCGATTAGGCGTCTGTTCGCGATACACCTTATTTATTATCTCTGCGCGTGTGAGTCCAGTTTCCTGTTCGAAAGTAGAACATAGGGCAGGGGAGAACTGGCGTTTCAGAACATTGCCAACGAGCAGGCGACCCAATACGGCACCACTCCCTTCATCACCAAGAATCCATCCGAGCGGAGAAACATTCTCCGCAATCTTCTCTCCGTCATAGAGGCAAGAATTAGAGCCAGTTCCCAGTATGCAGGCTATACCCTCGGCATGTCCGCAAAGAGCGTGAGCAGCTCCCAGCAGGTCACTCTCCACATGCACCTCTGCTTTGGGAAAACGGTGCTCGAGAACCTCTCTTACCGCTTGGCTGTATGGCTCTATGCAACCAGCGCCGTAAAAGTTGATAGTTGAAAGTTCATAGTTTAGAGGGGGCAGACTGTCCACCACTTGCTCTATCGCCTCCCCTGAGTCGCGAACAGGATTTATGCCGAGTGTCTCAAAATACTGGCGCTCACCATCCTTAACCAAAACCCACGAAGTCTTCGTACTCCCGCTGTCTGCTATCAATCGTCCCATACCTATCTGTTTAATATCCAATTGCAAAATTACAAAAAATTCTCTACCCCAAACCAATTACACATATTTATATTATTTACTATGAGAGATATTTTCGATACATTTTAACATATTTTCCCCATTTTGTTTGTTTTTATACTCACTAAATCGTATCTTTGTAGCCAAACATACCAAGTAACACATTATTTATAAAATTTAAAGTATGAGTCAGAAAAGAGTCTACACCTTCGGAAACGGACAAGCCGAGGGTAACGCCCAGATGCGTGAACAACTGGGTGGTAAGGGTGCGAACCTGGCCGAGATGAACCACATCGGTGTGCCTGTTCCTCCTGGTTTCACTATCACTACCGACGTATGTAACGAATATTACGAAGTTGGTCAGGAGAAGATTATGGAGTTGCTGAACGACGACGTGATGGCCGCTGTGGCTCACGTTGAGAAGCTGATGAACTGCAAGTTCGGCGATGCTCAGAATCCTCTGCTGGTCAGCGTACGTTCTGGTGCCCGTGCTTCTATGCCCGGTATGATGGATACCATCCTGAACCTGGGTCTGAACGACGAGGTTGCCGAGGGTATGGCAAAGAAGACCAACAATCCTCACTTCGTTTATGACAGCTACCGCCGCTTCGTACAGATGTACGGTGACGTTGTGCTGGAGATGAAGCCCGTGAACAAGACGGACATCGATCCGTTCGAGGAAATCATCGAGAAGGTGAAGGCTGAGCGTGGCGTGAAGCTGGATAAGGACCTGTCAGTTGACGAGCTGAAGAAGCTGGTGAAGCTGTTCAAGGAGGCTATCAAGGCTCGCACAGGCAAGGACTTCCCCAACGATCCTATCGAGCAACTGTGGGGCGCCATCTGCGCTGTATTCCGCAGCTGGATGAACGAACGTGCTATCCTGTATCGTAAGATGGAGGGAATTCCCGACGAGTGGGGTACTGCCGTATCAGTTATGGCTATGGTATTCGGTAACATGGGCGACACCTCTGCTACTGGTGTTTGCTTCAGCCGCGATGCTGCCAACGGTGAGAACGTATTCAACGGTGAGTATCTTGTGAATGCTCAGGGTGAGGACGTTGTTGCCGGTATTCGTACTCCTCAGCAGATTACAAAGCTTGGCTCACAGCGTTGGGCAGAGCGTGCTGGTATCAGCGAGGAAGAGCGCGTAGCCAAGTATCCTTCTATGGAAGAGGCTATGCCCGAAATCTACGCTCAGTTGGATGCTCTGCAGAACAAGCTGGAGCAGCACTACCGCGATATGCAGGATATGGAGTTCACCGTTCAGGAGGGCAAGCTGTGGTTTCTGCAGACACGTAACGGTAAGCGCACAGGTGCCGCTATGGTGAAGATTGCCATCGACCTGCTGCACGAGGGTATGATTGACGAGAAGACCGCCATCATGCGCTGCGAGCCTCAGAAGCTCGACGAACTGCTGCACCCCGTATTCGACAAGAAGGCTCTCTCTCAGGCTCAGGTTATCGCTCAGGGTCTGCCCGCAAGCCCAGGTGCTGCATGTGGTCAGATTGTATTCCACGCTGATGATGCTCAGGCTTGGCACAACGACGGTCACAAGGTTGTTCTCGTTCGTATCGAGACCTCTCCCGAAGACCTCGCCGGTATGGCCAGTGCCGAAGGTATCCTTACCGCTCGTGGTGGTATGACCTCTCACGCTGCCGTTGTGGCTCGTGGTATGGGTAAGTGCTGCGTTTCAGGTGTAGGTTCACTGAACGTTAGCTACAAGGACAAGACCGTTGAAATCGACGGCGTTGTATATAAGGAGGGCGACTACATCTCTCTGAACGGTACCACCGGTCAGGTTTACGCTGGCGAGGTGCCCACAAAGGCTGCCGAACTCAGTGGCGACTTCAAGGAGCTGATGGACCTCTGCGACAAGTACACCAAGCTGCAGGTACGTACAAATGCCGACACACCTCGCGATGCACAGCTAGCTCGCGCCTTCGGTGCCAAGGGTATCGGTCTGACACGTACAGAGCACATGTTCTTCGAGGACAAGAAGATTATCGCTATGCGCGAAATGATTCTCGCCGACAGCGTTGCCGGACGCGAGAAGGCTCTTGCCAAGCTGCTGCCTTACCAGAAGGCTGACTTCAAGGGTATCCTCGAGGCTATGGACGGACTGCCCGTTAACATCCGTCTGCTCGATCCTCCTTTGCATGAGTTCGTTCCCCACGATCTGGCTGGTCAGGAGACAATGGCTAAGGAGATGGGCGTAAGCGTTGAGGATATCAAGCGCCGTGTTGACTCTCTCGCAGAGAACAACCCCATGCTCGGTCACCGTGGTTGCCGTCTGGGTATCACCTTCCCCGAAATCACCGCCATGCAGACCAAGGCCATCCTTGGTGCCGCTTGCGAGCTGAAGAAGGAAGGCAAGAACCCCATGCCCGAAATCATGGTTCCCCTGATTGGTACTCTCTATGAGCTGAAGCAGCAGAAGGAAGTTATCCAGAGCGCTGCCAAGGAAGTATTCGCCGCTGAAGGTGTAGAGGTTGAGTTCGAGATTGGTACGATGATTGAGATTCCTCGTGCTGCCCTCACCGCCGACCGCATCGCTACAGAGGCTCAGTACTTCTCATTCGGTACCAACGACCTGACACAGATGACCTTCGGTTACAGCCGCGACGACATCGCCAGCTTCTTGCCCGTATATCTCGACAAGAAGATTCTGAAGGTTGACCCATTCCAGGTTCTCGACCAGAAGGGTGTAGGTCGTCTCATCAAGTTTGCTGTCAAGGAAGGCCGCGAGGTACGTCCCGAGCTGCGCTGCGGTATCTGCGGCGAACACGGTGGCGAGCCCTCAAGTGTGAAGTTCTGCGCTAAGATTGGCATGAACTACGCCAGCTGCTCACCCTTCCGTGTGCCCATCGCACGTCTGGCTGCCGCGCAGGCAGCTGTAGAAGAGTAATCTCAAAGCAGATAATTAGTGAAACGAGGCAAGTACTTGGCGAACAAGTAGTTGCCTCGTTTTGTTTGTTCTTTGATACTAGTTCGAGAGATGACAATGAAGGATTTTTATAATATTCGATAGAATCTATTTTTCAGTTATTTAACAGACTGATGTTTGAAATTTTCGAGCGAAATGTCTATATTTGAAAATGAAACCAGCAAAAGTCTTAATATTTGAACATTATGGAATATAAGAAAAACATTAATAATTATTCTCTAAGTAATTGTTATTACTTGGGCGAGAGAAATACAAATAGATTCATCTATAAGTATATGAATTTGGAGGTTGCCGTGATGTCCCTCACAAATGGAACAATCAGGTTCGTTGAGCCATATACATGGCAAGATAAATTTGAAGGACGCTTTTACAATGCGTCGTATGCCCAAGTGAAAGGAGCAACTGGTAATACTCCACCGGTATTGGCTTGTTGTTTGACCCATGCACCTGTCAACGAGGCAGCCTGGAAAGTCTACTCATCAGGGGAAAAGGGACTGGAAGCGCGCTGTGTACAATTTAAAATTAACATGAAAGCGTTTCGTGAAGCAGTGGCAAAGAGCTGCAAGGGATTCTGCTTGTATGAAGGCCAAGTAAACTATGAACTCGACGAATATCAGATTCAACACTTGCATCAGCGTTATACCTCAGGTGGGAAAGACAATGATATTTATCTCCAGTTCTTCCAAGACTTCGACCTAGCATCATACCTTTCACTGCTGCTGATTAAACGTCAGGCATTCCGTCATGAGCAGGAATTGAGGTATTTTCTCGTTCCAGGAGAAGATGAAATGGAGTTAAAGGGCAGTATGGTGCCGAAGGATATAAAAGTTCAATGGAAAGACTTTCTTGTTGATGTAAAAGTGGATGAGGGATGCTCCGATGTGGAAATGGCCATCTTGTCGAATGCACTCAAACTGCAAGGAATTGCAATCGTACCAAGCCGAGAATACATTTATGCGACAGCAGATGCCCCAATCACCATTGAGAAAAATTGAAAAAAAGAATCATCTTCCATCAAGCCATCTATAGTTGCCATGAGTGTGTAAAAATGCGCAGAATGTGTTTAAAAAGAGGTGCCAGTACTTTACACTAACTCTGTAAGTAACGATACTCAGCACCGTCTGGCCGCCGCGCAGGCTGCTGTTGAGGAGTAATCGCAAGCAGATAATTAGTTAATACAAGGCAAGTGCTTGGCATACAGGCGCTTGCCTCGTATTGCTTATTCTTTGATAGAAGTTCGAGAGATGCCAATGAAGGATATTTATAATATTCGATAGCATCTAATATTTGTTAATTAACTGGCTGAGTTTTGAACATTACGAGCAAAATGCCTATATTTGTATATGGTATAAAACAGTTATCTATACAGTCTTATGAACACAATTGAATTAATTAGCTCGATGCAACAAGAAGGCAAGGAAATTATCTTGTCAGCAGAAGATCTTTTGACAATGTTTAATAGGAACATTTCAAAAAATACAGAACTCCTTGACTATATAGGCAAGAAAAACATTTTTGAGGTTATAGGTAAGACAAGAAACGAGGGTGTTCACAGTCGTTTCATTGCCGAACTGCTATCTGGAGATTTCTTCAAGGGGCAATCTCGTGAATCAACTCTATTTCACTTTTTGGATTTACTTCTTTACAGGTCTGCTAAAGAAAATAAAACTTCAGAGATCAATGAGCATCTCAAGAAACAAATACTGACACGTTCTCTTTTGATTGAAAATGCCACGTCTGTTTGTGAACTGTCTGTTAAGGAGTATCAGAAATTGTACAATGTCAATAACACGATTAGTACAGATAAAAACGATCGTATAGATATTTATATTAGGTATAAATTGGTAACACCGATAGCGGGACGAAACACGCTAGAGATATTCATTGAGAATAAAGTCAATAGTTCCGAGTTTGATTCTCAGACGCTTCGCTATTTCGAGGAATGTGACAATGGTGGATACAAACGCCCCTTCCAATTGTTTATATACTTGACTCCCCAATCTCTTCGCGACATGGAGAATTATTATGGTTTGGACACCAAATACAAACCCACTTGTCCTCACTACATCCATATTTGCTATCAGGATATTCTGAGCTATATCATAGAGCCGTTGATGAATGATGAAAGCTTGGACGATGACAAGAAGGCAATGTTAAAGGAATATGTCAGTTGCCTTGAACTACCCGCTATGCCCGATGCAGAATCACAGGCTCCTGGCAATGAGCTTTCCATCATGGCCATTAGTTCAAGAGAGAGAGAACTGGTGAAAACCTTTATGGAAGATGCCATCAATCGCAGAGTTATCAACAAGGCTATTGAAGCGAAACTGGATGAACCACTCTATTCGGTAACATCAATGGGCGAATTGTTCAATGCTACTGAGGCAATGAAAGAGGCAGTCAAGTTTCTGGCAGGTAATATCAAACCACTGGTATTGTTGAAGAAAGTCAACGATTGCGCAATAGTTGGTCCGCAAAATGGTGCAAAACCATATCTTGTTTATTCTCCGAATGCTTGGCGCACACCAGACAAAAAGTTCTGCAAATACTTGCCATTCGACGATTTGTATGTATATTCAGGTAAGGTGTATGTTTCACTCAGGCCGGCTGTAAATGCCGCCATAGAGGGCTATAAGAAAAAACGCCATAAGTCCAACGAAGAGCTTGTCAGCGATTTCAGTGCTGTATTTTCAGGCAAAGGTGGTGGTATTCCCCTTGTCTCTGAGAAGAAGCAAAATGAAAATGCCGAAGCAGACATCAAAGGCATTTACATAAGGAAGAATATTCCCGTAGAACGTCTGCAGAAAATCAATGACATTCTTGGTGAACAGTTTTCTGTTAAACCTATAGACAATGAGGCATATAATGTTTTGATGTCCTGTAATGTTCAGCTGTACCACGATAAGCCTGTTACTGAAAACGGTTTACCACGCGAGATTGAAGGGTTGTTACAAGATTTTAGTGGTTATTTGAGCTATGAACAAGTAGGTGAAACTCCCTTCTTTTTCAGAAAAGATATTGCTGACGACAGGATTCTTAATATCAACAAGCTAAAGGTTTTTGAAGATCACAATCTTATTGAAAAGTGTAAAGACACTTCCCTTTTGCTTGATTTCTTCAATAGTAGGAGGAACCTCATTCTCTCTGTGTACAAAGTAATGCTTGAGGCAGAGTCGGATAGAAATGTATATATAGAAAAAATTTCTGTTTACCGCAATTGCTTAACCCATAAATAGAAATAATAACATATAAATGAAAAAAAAACGTTGCGAGCGTGTAAAAACGCGCAGAATGTGTCGGATTTAACGTGCCAGTACTTTACACTAACCCTGTAAGTAACTGATACTCAACATTGTCTAGCCGCCGCGCAGGCTGCCGTTGAGGAGTAATAATCACTCTTACATAATTTGCTGAGGGACCTGTCCTAATGGACAGGTCTCTTTTTTATATCTCATTTGAGAGGATGTCGAAGTATAATCTTATCCGCGGAGAGGCATTCATAAGCGGTGAATGCGTATCTGTAATCGAAGATTCTGGATTTACAAACGTCGAACAGGTTATAACGAGACTCCTTTCGTCTTTACATGAAGACGTGCCACGCCCAACCAAGGTTCAGATAAAGATATCGAATCTT
>CACZJU010000025.1 GCA_902781515.1 uncultured Bacteroidales bacterium
AAGAACTATGATTAATTACAGTCTTGGGTTGCGAAAGAGCAATCCTAACGAGAAAAACGCAGAAATGAAGGTGTTTGCATACGCGCAGAGCACCGAAGTATCCCTAAATTAATAAATCGCCAAAAAACTCCCGGCATTCGAGATGAGTACGGGAGTTTTTTGTGTTTTTACAAATATTAAGACACGCGCGTGCGAGTATGTCGGGAATTTTTTGTATCTTTGCGCCCGATAGTAAAATGCGAAGGTAGAATGATTGTTTACAACACGACCTACACGATGCCCGAGGACGATGCACGCAACTTCGTGATATGGGCAATGGAGAGCATGGTGCCACGAGTGGTGGAGCACGGACTGCTGAGCGAGCCGCGCCTGCTGCGAATCCTGTCGCACCACGACCAGGAAACGGAATGCTTCAGTCTGCAATTCGAAGTGGAATCGACTGCCCTGCTCCACAAATGGTACACCCAGCAGGGGGCTACACTGGGCGAGGAACTGACAAAGATGTTCGACGGGCGCATCGTGGGATTCAGTACAATCATGGAGAAGATTGAAAATTGAAGATTGAAAAGTGAGGGCTGAGAAAATAATAATGGGCATTGACCCAGGCACGAACCTGATGGGGTACGGAGTGCTGCGAGCAGTAGGTCAGAAGGCCGAAGCTGTGGCACTGGGAGTCATTGATATGCACAAGATGACGGACGGATACCTGAAGCTGGGACACATCTACGAACGCGTCAGCGGCATCATCAGCGAATACCTGCCCGACGAACTGGCAATCGAAGCCCCATTCTTCGGCAAGAACGTGCAGTCGATGCTCAAGTTGGGACGCGCTCAAGGTGTTGCCATAGCAGCAGCCATCGAGCACGATGTGCCCATCCACGAATATGCTCCCATGAAGATAAAGATGGCGCTAACGGGCAACGGAGGTGCCTCGAAGGAACAAGTGGCAGGAATGCTGCAACGCATACTGAAGCTCGACGAGGAACAGATGCGCCAGCACTTCGACGCTACAGACGCACTGGCTGCTGCCTACTGTCACTTTATGCAGATGAGTCGTCCGCAGAGCACTGCCGGCTACCGTTCGTGGAAAGATTTTGCAACGAAAAATGCAGAACGGATTAGAGAGTGAGGAAGGTTATTGAAATAACAGGAGGGGTGACGCGCCATCCGGACAAAAGAATGGCTCGGCCTGTCGAACTTTGCATCGTGGAGGGCGAACAGATAGCCATTGTGGGCGACAACGCCGCAGGTAAGAGCCGACTGGTGGACATACTGACAGGCCGCTACCCACTGCTGCAGAACGAGGTTCACTACGACTTCGGACCTGATGCACAGCCTTTGGTGAGCGACAATCTCCGATACATAGCCTTCCGCGACTCATACGGAGACAAGGACGCCACATACTACTACCAGCAGCGCTGGAACCAGCACGACATAGACGACGAGATGCCACGCGTTGACGGTAAACCCATCATAGCCCTCTCAAGCGGCGAGATGCGTAAATATCAACTTGGCAAGGCACTCCGCTCGAAGCCTCGCGTGCTCATCATTGACAACCCCTTCATCGGTCTCGACGTAGAAAACCGCCAACTGCTGACCAGCACACTCGAAACGCTAATCCGCGAGGAAGGAATGACGCTAATACTGGTGCTGTCGAAGACCGACTACATCCCTACGTTCATCACTCATGTGCTGCCTGTAGAAGACCTGCTGGTGGGCGAAAAGACGACTCGCGAGGAATACATCGCAAGCCGCAAGCCACTACCCTGCCCCATGCTGCCCACAGAGCTGCACGATTGGATAATAGGACTGCCTGAGAAGGACCTCTCGGCAATCCCCTTCTATCCCAAACATGGAGGCGAGATTCTGCGCTTCAACGATGTCAGCATACGCTACGGCGAACGCACCATCCTGTCGCACCTCGACTGGACAGTCCGCGAAGGCGAACGCTGGGCACTGGAAGGACGTAACGGTTCGGGCAAGAGCACACTGCTCAGCCTCGTATGTGCCGACAATCCACAAGGCTACGCCTGCAACATAGAACTCTTCGGACATCGTAGAGGCACTGGCGAGAGCATCTGGGAGATAAAGCGCCACATCGGCTATGTAAGCCCAGAGATGCATCGTGCCTACATGAAGGACATTCCAGCCATAGACATCGTGGCAAGCGGACTGAGCGACTCCGTAGGACTCTACGTGCGACCTCGCCCAGAACAGCGTCAGCAATGCACCGACTGGATGCGCGTCTTCGGCATAGAACAACTGGCCGACCGCACATTCTTGAGCCTCTCCAGCGGCGAACAGCGCCTGTGCCTGTTGGCTCGTGCCTTCGTGAAAGACCCAGAGCTGCTGATACTGGACGAACCTCTGCACGGCCTCGACAACAAGAACCGCGCCCGTGTGAAGGAGATAATAGAGACATTCTGCCAGCGCAGGAACAAAACACTGGTGATGGTTACTCACTATCAGGAGGAACTGCCGGCTTGCGTCAGCAAGAGGCTGACGCTGCGTAAAATTGACAATTGATAATTGAAAATTGAAAATTGAAAGTTTAGAGAGAGATATGAGAAAGATTTTGATTATCGCCCTGATGGGAATAATCTCCACAGGAAACATCAATGCACAGGAAGTGTTCAACCAAGTGGTGAACAACGCCAAACTGGTGCTCGAAGACCCAAGAGCCGATTCCTTCCTTACAGCTGTGTCACAATTCAAGTACACCGCCATGCAGTTTCTGTGCACAACGGCAATAAAGCAGAAGGGAGGTCCAGTGGAGGCCGATATGCTCGACCGTCAGGCTCTGGCTCTCAACAACTTCATCATCTCGTACTTTCGCGAACTGGGCAAGGCACAGAAATCGAGCGATTCGGCACAGAAGGACATCATGAAGCGCTTCTGGCGTGCCTGCAACGAAAATCCTATGTTCGAGAATCAGGACCGCGAGATTACCGATGCCTTCATCAACGACCCCGACTGCATAACCCCGTTCAGCATAAACACCAACTGGGTGATGGCGGAGAAGGCGGTAACTGAGAATAGTAAAAAATAAAAAGTAAAAAGTAAAAGTGGAAGTTGCCATTGTAGATTATAAGGCGGGGAATGTTTACTCCGTCATTCATGCCCTCGAACGCTTAGGCATAAGTCCTGTGTTGACAGACGATGCCGAACGCATTGCCAGTGCCGACAAAGTGCTGTTCCCTGGACAGGGCGAGGCACGACAGGCTATGGAACAACTGCAACGTAGCGGACTGGACAAAGTCATTCGCTCGCTGAAGCAGCCCATACTGGGCATTTGCATCGGACAGCAACTGATGTGCAGCCATTCGGAAGAAGGCGACACAGACTGTCTGGGAATATTCGATGTGGATGTTCGTCGTTTCCAGCCCCAACGCCACGAGGACAAAGTGCCCCACATGGGATGGAATGAGTTGCACTTTGCACAAAGAGACGGGCTGTTCAAGGGATTCGAGGGAGGCGAGTTCGTGTATTTTGTGCACAGTTTCTATGTGCCAGAATGCCCCTGGACAACAGCCACCACCGACTACATAGTGCCCTTCAGCGCAGCCCTGCATCGCGACAACTTCTATGCCACGCAGTTTCACCCTGAAAAGAGCGGCAGCGTGGGCGAACGCATCCTCAAAAACTTCCTCGAATTGTAACTCGTAACTCGTAATTCGTAATTAGATAAATGATAGAGCTGATTCCTGCCATAGACATAATTGAAGGTCAGTGCGTGAGACTGACTAAAGGCGAATACGACCAGAAGACGGTATATGGTTCGCCGTTGGAGATGGCTCGCGAGTTCGAGCGTCTCGGCTTCAGCCGCCTGCACATGGTGGACTTGGACGGAGCCAAGAGTCGTCACATCGTGAACAGCGCCGTACTGCGCAGCATAACATCCGAAACAAACCTAATAGTGGACTTCGGAGGAGGCATAAAGACCAACGAGGACATAGAACAGGCATTCTCAGCCGGAGCACAGATGGTGACCATAGGTTCCGTAGCCGTTACCAATCCCGACCTCTTCATCAGTTGGCTCGATAAATACGGAGCAGAGCGTCTGATACTGGGAGCCGACGTCCGTAACGGCAAAATCAGCATCAACGGTTGGAAGGAGGATTCCGAAGAGGACCTGTTGCCCTTCCTGCGCAAATACATAGAGGCTGGCGTAAAGAATGTGCTCTGTACAGAAATATCGAAAGACGGCACACTCGCAGGACCTGCCATCGGTCTCTACAAGCAAGTGATGGAGGCATACCCCACCCTGCATCTGATAGCCAGCGGCGGCGTGAGCTGCATCGAGGATATAAATGCACTTGACGAGGCTGGCATTCCTGCCGTAGTCTTCGGCAAAGCCATCTATGAAGGCAAGATTGACTTGAAAGAATTAAGAGTTAAGAATTAAGAGTTAAGAATTATGTCTTTAGCAAAACGCATCATCCCCTGTCTCGACGTAAAGGACGGACAAACCGTTAAGGGCACTAACTTCGTGAACCTGCGACAGGCAGGCGATCCAGTGGAACTGGGACGTGCCTATAGCGAGCAGGGAGCCGACGAACTGGTGTTCCTCGACATCACCGCCTCGCACGAAGGTCGCAAGACCTTTGCCTCGATGGTGGAACGCGTAGCTGCAACCCTCAGCATTCCCTTCACCGTTGGAGGAGGCATCAACGAGCTCGCCGACGTTGACCGTATGCTGTCAGCAGGAGCCGACAAGGTGAGCATCAACAGCGCAGCCTTGCGTCGTCCTGAACTCATCGACGAAATCGCAAACCACTACGGCAGTCAAGTATGCGTGGTAGCCATCGATGCCCGTCAGGAGGAGAACGGAGAGTGGCAATGCTACATCAACGGTGGACGAGTACCTGTAGGCAAAAGTCTTTTCGACTGGGCACGCGAGGCACAGGAACGTGGAGCAGGTGAGATTCTGTTCACATCGATGAACCACGACGGTGTGAAGACAGGCTTTGCCAACGAGGCTCTGCGCCAGCTCGCCGACAACCTGACAATTCCCATCATAGCCAGCGGCGGAGCAGGCACGATGGAACATTTCCGCGATGCATTCAAACTGGGACATGTAGATGCTGCACTGGCTGCCAGCGTGTTCCACTTTGGCGAAATAAGCATACCGGAACTGAAACGATATTTACAAGCAGAAAACATAAGCATAAGAATATGAACATAGATTTCAAGAAAATGGACGGACTCGTGCCAGCCATCATTCAGGATGCTCAGACACAGAAGGTGCTGATGCTGGGTTTCATGAACGAGGAGGCCTACACCAAGACAGTAGAGACGGGCAAAGTTACCTTCTGGAGCCGCAGCCGCAACTGTTTGTGGACGAAGGGTGAAACAAGCGGAAACTTCCTGAACGTGGTGGAGATTCTGAACGACTGCGACCAGGACACGCTGCTCATAAAGGCACATCCCGACGGTCCCACCTGCCACACAGGAGCCGACACCTGCTGGAACGAAAAGAACACAGAGAATCCTCTGCTCTTCCTGTCTGAACTGAGCGACTTCATAGAGAAGCGCCGCGAACAGATGCCGGAAGGTTCGTACACCACAAAACTATTCTCTCAGGGCATCAACAAGATTGCCCAGAAGGTAGGTGAAGAGGCTTTGGAAACAGTTATTGAAGCAACGAATGGCACCAGCGACAACCTCATCTACGAAGCCAGCGACCTGCTCTATCACCTCATAGTTATGCTTACTGACAAGGGACTGCGCATTGAGGACGTTGCAGAGGAGCTGCATCGTCGTCACGATCCAGAATGGGACAAGCAACGTCGACTGGCAAAAGCCGCCGGCACCATGAAATGATTGAAGATTGAAAATTGAAGATCGTAACTCGTAATTCGTAATTCGTAAATAAATATGGTTTTAGCAAAATACGAACAAGTACAACTTTTCCAAGATGACCAGTTGGTGCTGAGCGACCTTAATCTGGAAATCGAAGAGGGACAGTTCATCTACGTCCTTGGTGAAGTGGGATGCGGCAAAACATCGCTGCTGAAAAGCATCTACGGCGAACTGCCCATAGCATCTGGTGAAGCCACAGTTCTGGAAACCGATATGACACGTATGAAGCAGAGGAAGCTGCCAAAGCTACGTCGTCAACTGGGCATCGTGTTCCAAGACTTTCAACTGCTGCGCGACCGTACCGTAGATGAGAACCTCGACTTCGTGCTTCGTGCCACAGGCTGGAAGAAGAAGATTGACCGCGAGCGTCGCATCATTGAGGTTCTGGAGCAGGTAGGTCTGCCCGACAAGACACGCCATCTGCCACACGAACTGTCTGGAGGCGAACAGCAACGCGTCTGCATTGCACGTGCCATATTGAACAACCCCAAACTGCTGCTCGCCGATGAGCCAACAGCTAACCTCGACGCAGAAAACGGTCGCAAGGTAATGGAGTTGCTGAACGGAATACGTCTGCAAGGCACAACAGTAGTAATGACCACCCACAACGAGCAATGGCCAAAGGATTTCCCAGGAATCATCTGGCGTTGCAAGGACGGAAAGGTCTTAATTGAAAATGGATAATTGATAATTGATAATTGATAGATATGAAAGTAATGAAATTCGGTGGCACCAGCGTAGGTTCGCCACAGAGAATGAAAGAAGTAGCACGAATATTCGAACCCGCACAGGGTGACCAGTCGTTTGTTGTCCTGTCTGCTATGAGCGGCACTACAAACAGTCTGGTTGAGATATCCGACTACATGTCCAAGAACAATCCAGAAGGTGCAAGCACTATCATCAACCAGTTGGAGCGTAAATATATGGCTCACATTGAGGAACTGTATCAGACGCAGGAGTATCGTCAGAAGACAAAGAAGTTCCTTCAGGAAGAGTTCCGCTATCTGCGTTCGTTCTGCAAGGGTGAATTCACCAGCAAGGAAGAGCGCATAGTTCTGGCTCAAGGCGAAATCATGAGCACCAACATGGTCACCAACTACCTGCTGGAACAGGGCAAGAAGGCAATTCTGCTGTCTGCACTCGATATGATTCGCACCAACGAGAACGGCGAACCCGACCTGCAGTTCATTCGCGAGGCTGCAATGGAACAACTGGAGAAGAATGCCAACTACGACATCTACATCACACAGGGATTCATCTGTCGTAATGTCAACGGCGAGGTTGACAATCTGCAACGTGGAGGTAGCGACTATACTGCCTGCCTGATAGGCGCAGCCCTGCAAACAGCAGAGATTCAGATTTGGACCGATATCGATGGTATGCACAACAACGACCCTCGTGTCGTGGAGCACACAGAGCCTGTACGTCAGCTCTACTTCGAGGAGGCTGCTGAACTGGCTTACTTCGGTGCCAAGATTCTGCACCCCACATGCATCCTGCCTGCCAAATATGCTGGCGTGCCCGTTAGATTGCTGAACACTATGGACCCAACAGCTCCAGGCACCATCATCAACAATGAGATTCAGCGCGGCACCATCAAAGCCGTAGCTGCCAAGGACAACATCACTTGCATACAGATTCAGTCGTCGCGCATGTTGCTGGCTTATGGATTCCTGCGTAAAGTATTTGAGATATTCGAGCAGAACAAGACCAGCATCGATATGATTTGCACCAGCGAGGTGGGAGTCAGTGTCACTATCGACAATATAGCACACCTGACCGACATCGTCAACGAACTGAAGATGTACGGAACAGTGCAGGTGGACGATGATATGTGTATCGTCTGTGTTGTTGGTGACTTGGTAAGCGGAAATGTAGGTTTCGAAACACGTGCTTGTATGGCTGTCAAGAAGATTCCCGTACGTATGATCAGCTACGGCGGCAGCAACTTCAATATCTCGTTCCTGGTGAAGGCCGAGGACAAGAAGCGCACACTGCAGGCACTGTCTGAAACGCTCTTCAACAAGTAAAAGGTAATAGGTTATTAAGGTAAAAGATTATAGAATTAAAGATTATGAAGTTTCCAATAGAAAAGTTCCAAGAACTGCGCACACCGTTCTACTACTACGACACAACGCTGCTGGACGAGACGCTGAAAGCAGTAAAGGACAACATGCAACCCAACTGGCACATGCACTATGCCGTGAAGGCTAACACGAATCCAAAGATTCTGAGCCACATCGTTGCTGCAGGATTCGGAGCCGACTGTGTCAGTGGAGGTGAGATTCAGGCCTGTCTGGACGCAGGCTTCCCTGCTGAGAAGATTGTATTCGCAGGCGTGGGCAAAAGCGATTGGGAGATAGAGTTGGCACTGCTGACAAACATCTTCTGTTTCAATGTTGAAAGTATTCCTGAACTGGAAGTCATCAACGAACTGGCACAGAAGCACGGCAAAGTAGCTCGCATTGCTTTCCGCATCAACCCCAATGTTGGTGCACACACCCACGAGAACATAACCACAGGACGTGCCGAGAACAAGTTCGGAATAGCGTGGGAAGATGCTCTCGACGTTATCCAGCGTTCACAGCAGATGGGTCATGTAGAATGCGTAGGACTGCATTTCCACATCGGCAGTCAGATAACAGAAATGGACGACTTTGCCACATTAGCGCTACGCATCAACGAGCTGCAGGAAATACTGGATACATACGGAATACGTCTGCCCAATGTCAACGTGGGAGGAGGTCTGGGTATTGATTACGAGACTCCAGATCAGAACCCAGTGCCAAACTTCAAGGCCTATTTCGACACCTTCCGCCGCTATCTGCAACTGCACAAAGGACAGCAACTGCATTTCGAACTCGGTCGCTCCTTGGTGGCTCAGTGCGGAAGTCTGATTGGTAAGGTTCTTTATGTCAAGAAAGGCTCGCTGCGCACCTTTGCAATCCTGGATGCTGGAATGACAGAACTGATACGCCCTGCGCTGTACAACGCACACCACGCAGTAGAGAACATCACTCCCCACGATGGTGAAAGTGTTTACGATGTTGTAGGTCCGATATGTGAGAGCAGCGATGTCTTTGCCAAAGGAGTGAAACTGGCGACTACCATACGTGGTGACCTGATGGCTATCCGCAGCGCTGGAGCCTACGGAGAGATTATGGCCTCACAATACAACAGCCGCAAACTGCCTGAAGGATACACAAGCGAAGAACTATGCTGCCAGCAATAAGCGTTGTTGTAACAACTCACAACCAAAGCGAAGCCCTGCGACGCCACCTGCCCCAGATTCTGGAACAGGAGTATGATGGTGGCTTTGAAGTGATTGTTGTGGACATCAATAGCACAGACGACACTCTGACGTATCTTGAGTCGTTGGAAGGCACGTACACTAATCTGCGTGTTATCAGCACGCCCGATTCTGCTCGCAACATCAGTAAGCTGCGTATGGCTCTGACATTAGCATTCCGCACAGCCAACAACGAATGGGTGATGGTGACACAGGCCGATTGTGAACCATCCTCCCCACATTGGCTCACCAGCATGGGCAAAGCCTGTCAAAGCGAAGAGACAATGATGGTATTGGGATACACACGTTATGCTGATGGGAAAGGATGGCTCTGGTTGCGTTACCACTTTATGCGTATTTGGCAACAGATGCTGCACCTTCAATGGACAAAGACGCATCCGGCTTACCGATGCGACGGCACGAACCTATGCTACAGACGTTCATTCTTCCTCAATCACAAGGGCTTTGCCGACGATTCCAATCTTCAGTTGGGTGCGACGGACATAATGGTCAACCACAATAGTACGCTTGCCAACACACAATACGTCGCTTGTCCTGAAGCAATAGTAATGCAGGACACTCCGCGATACTATCGCAAGTGGTTACAGGAAAGGACGTTCTTTATGGAAACACGTCGTCACTTCCACAATAGGATGGCATACTGCATGCACTACCTCCGTGAGCCATTGGTAACATGGGTGCCAACCATACTTATGTTGACAACTATGGTATGGGGCATTATGAACGGAAACATTGTTGCTCCTATTGCGGTCTTTACCCTTTGGCTCGCGTTGATAGCATATCAGACATATCGCATCAATAAGCAATTCGCAGCGATGGGCGAACAACCTATTTGGGGAGTAATGCCGCTGCTTCTTCACTTGGTGCTCGTTTGGGACATAGGAGCATGGCTTAGCTGGCTGTTCACCAATCGTCAAACATTCCAAAAGAAATATATATAATAAGTAAAGTATATGGAGAGTCTGCCCTTTATTGCATGGTGTCTCGAACACCTCAACTATTGGGTCATCACAATGCTGATGGCTATCGAAAGCAGTTTCATACCCTTTCCCAGCGAGGTGGTAGTACCTCCGGCTGCATACCTGGCTGCCAGCAATGGTGAGATGAACGTGTTCCTCGTTGTCCTGTGTGCCACCGTTGGAGCCATCATAGGTGCCCTTATAAACTATTTCCTCGCACTTCACCTTGGACGCCCTATCGTCTATCGCTTTGCCAATAGCCGTTTGGGGCACATGTGCCTTATCGATGAGGAAAAAGTGCACTTGGCAGAAGAGTATTTCGACCGTCATGGAGCCATCGGCACATTCGTAGGCCGCCTGATTCCTGCCGTTCGTCAGCTCATAAGCATTCCTGCAGGTCTGTCACGCATGGGACTTGGTCGTTTCATATTCTACACCACACTCGGCGCAGGTCTGTGGAACAGCATCCTTGCAGCCATCGGCTACTATTTGGCAAGTGTTGTCCCCTACGACCAGCTTGACTCTGCCGTAGCAGAATACTCCGTATATCTGAAGGTTGCGATGCTTGCTCTGGGTGCATTCGTCGTGCTGTATTTGATTTATAAAGGCATGAAGAAAGATTAAAGATTGAAAATTGAAAATTGAAAATTAAAGGGTGAAATTATGAAGCAAGTACTGAAAACATTGGTATTGGGAATAATTCTCAATTTTCAATTTTCAATTTTCAATATCGCAAAGGCCGATGTTTGGGACTCGCTGTGCGTTGAGCCTTATCGTATAGATACTGCAGATGTAGGAGTTCTGAAAGCAGAAATAAACGCACTTGCCTTCTTCCAGAACAATGAATTCAGCAGCAAGATACAAAAGGGATACACCCTGCCTGGAGGATGGCTTCAACCCAAACTAACCTATGCCCCAATCAACAAAGTGCAGTTGGAAGTAGGAGCACACCTGATGTTCTACGATGGTGCAAACCGTTACCCATGTTACGCATATCACGACATTGCCACATGGAAGGGCAACCAACACCAACATGCCGTACATGCTCTGCCTTACTTCCGTGCCCAAGCCGATTTCAAGCGCCTTACGCTTGTACTGGGCGATTTATATGGAGCACAGAACCACAATCTAATCCTGCCGCTCTTCAATCCTGAACAAAACCTCTCTACCGATCCTGAGATGGGCTTCCAGCTCATCAACGACCGTAAGCACAACCACCTCGACATGTGGATAAACTGGCAGAGCTTCATATTCAATCTCGATTCGCATCAGGAGGCATTCACAGTTGGTATCAACAATACTCTCCGTTGGAACAAAGATAAAAGCCGCCGCATACAATGGGAAACTCCGATACAGATTATCCTGCAACACAGGGGAGGAGAGCTTGATACCACTGCCACAGGCGTGCAGACTGTCGTAAACGGTGCAATTGGTGCACGTATGACTTGGCGCCCAACCAAAAGCAAGCTAAACAGCCTTAGAGCCGAAGCCAACGTACTGGGTTCATGGCAACAGCACGGTACTCTGTGGCCTTTCAATACAGGCATGGCAATACACACAGCAGTAAGTATGACAATGCTCAAGAACCTCAATCTGGAAGTAGGTTATCTTGGAGCTCCACGTCAGTTTGCCAACCTCTACGGCTCCCCCTTCTTTGGAACAATAAGCATTCGTCATAAGGATACTGGCCTTACGTTTAAAGGCATACACACAGCCTATGCAAACATTGGCTATGCCTACACGTTTGCTCCAGGCTACAGCCTTGCTGCACAGTTACAGGTATATAGCTTTCACACGAAAAAAGCCGAGGGAACTCCCTTCGGCTTTGGCATTTATCTTCGCATTGACCCTTCGTTCGTAATCTCGCGCAAGAAATAATCTCAAACTTCACTCCTTTAAACACACTCAGCGACCTGGGAAGGTCTCGAATCTTCCGTCGTCAAAGAATATACGAATCTCAGTAATCTTACGCTGAGGTTTGTCAACATATTTTACCACCTCTCGAATTATCCCAGGACCAGGTACCCCTCCTGCATAGTCAACAGACTGACTGTAGGAAGCATTCTGTTCTGATCCTCCATCACCATCAATGGAAAGAGATGATGAAAACAAATCTGCTGACTGTCCGTCGCCAGCATTATTTTGATTCTTTGTCTCATCGACATACATATCACCCTCACCAAACATCAACCACGTCATACTCAATTTTGGGAAACGACGATGGAGAGCCTCAGCATGGTTGAGAGTTGGGCTTGTACGTCCTTTGAAAATACTTGACAAAGTAGCAGGACTGATTCCTGTGATGGCAGCAAACTCTTTTTGATTGAGATGCTCCTGTTTCATAATTTGGAAGATGCGATTCTTCATCTCATATTATTAGGGGTAGGGGTCACCCCTCAAATTTAGTTTTGTAATTCGATACAAAGTTACGAAATATGGTTTACACCACCAAATTTATATATCAAAAATTAAATCATCTGATTTTGATTTAGTATTCAATTTATAAATTCTATACTTAAAATGCCCTTTTGCCTACAATTCATGTCTCTAAAATCAGATATAATTCATATATCTCAATTATAATGCATTTCTTAATGCAAGTAACTGACGTAAAAGACTGGTTATTAAAACGTAATATGGCATAAAATGAGCTTTTTAGTTAACTTTTGAATATTATATCCAAAAGAACATTTTAGACCTATATTTAAACCTATATAAACAGATATTAACTATTGGTTTTCAATACATTATGCTAACCCAACACTCTTGAATGAATATTCATTCAGATTTAGACACCTGTTTATTCATATATCAAATGTTGCGTTCGATAAGGCAAATCTCAGTTATAGGGAAATGTAAATTCACTTTTCTAAACCGAATCGCGGGCATATATTGCTTTTGTTTCTCGAATTGTGCGTTTTGTTCTATAAATTACAGAAATTGGAAATCTAAATCGGCAAACAGTCAAATAAGGCATTTTTTGAATCCTTGCCCTATTCGCGTACAAATGGGCGACGATAAAATTCTACGCGATTCTCAGCGCGTGCAAATATGCGTCAAGCCCTTTTATAATAGGACTTTATGCGAAAATTTTTGCCTCACCGAAGCGAGGCAAATAGATAAAAAATCAGTGAAGAATGAAGAAAACTAGCTCTCGAAGCAGCTCTCCTGGAGGTGTTTTACAGCCCCCTACCCCCTTCGATTTAGCATCTGTTTGCCGAATTTCACTTATTATATCCATAACCTTTTTTCCAGAATAATTTCTGCGTGCAGGTATAACAGCCTGACGAGCCACCCATGTACTTTTTCCAAGATACTGGGCTATGCCATCATCCGACTGGCTTGGTGCGAAATATGCCAGTAAAGCATCCGAAAAGAGATTAAAGAGAGAAGCGAGTGTAACCTGGAGAACAAATGAGCGAGGATTATTGTCAAAATAATTTACTATCTGATTTGCCTTAAAATTATCACGTAGAGCCAAAGCACTCTGTAATTCGAAATTGTTGAAGTCCTTGCTCACGCCCGTGAGTTCCTCAACGAGCTTGGTCCCTACCCTAGTTTCACCCTGCGGCTTTGCCATCAGCAATTTATCCATTTCACCCACCAGTCGCGACAAATCGCTGCCAACATGATCGCACAGCATCTGTACAGCCGCAGGTTCTATGGCTATTTTCTTGCGTTGCATATATGAATTGACGAAACCAGGCAGTTCACGGTCATAAAGGCGCTTCGATTCATACACTACTCCACCCTGTTTCTTGATTTCAGAGCCCAAGGCACGTCGTCCGTCCAGTTTCCCGTGTTTATGACACAAGATAAGAACTGTAGTAGGATTGGGATTCTTGACATAAGAAATCAAAGCATCCTTATCGTTCATCGTCTGAAATTCGCGAACCAGCACAACACGGCGGTCTGCCATCATAGGATACTGTCGTGCGATGTTTATGATATCGTTTGCGCGAGTCTCCGCGCCATACAGCAAGTCGTAGTTCCAGTCGCGCTCCTCAGGTTTCAGTGCTTGGTCAGCAATATACTGGCTTACGGTGTCGATATAGTAATCCTCGTCACCCATCAACAGATAGACGGGGGCATACTTCCCCGCCTGCACATCCTTTATGATGTCTGTATAATTTATGCCAGCCTCTGCCTTTGCCATTAATAATCGAACTTCAGATGACGCACGGTCTTCTTCTCCTGTTTAATCATCTCAAGAGCTTCGATACCAATTTCCACATGGTCTTCAACATATTTGGCTGTTACCACATGGTCGCTGGCAGCTGTCTTCACGCCTTCCGGAGTCATTGGATTGTCGCTAACGAGCAGCAGGGCGCCCGTTGGGATATGATTGGCAAATCCACATGTAAACAATGTAGCAGTTTCCATATCTACGCCCATCGCACGTGTCTTCTTCAAATATTCCTTGAATTCATCATCGTGCTCCCACACGCGACGGTTAGTGGTATAAACGGTACCAGTCCAGTAGTCATGTCCCAAATCTCGAATAGCAGAGGAAACGGCACGCTGCATCATAAATGCAGGTAGAGCAGGCACTTCTGGTGGGAAGTAGTCGTTGCTGGTACCCTCGCCACGAATGCCGGCAATAGGAAGAATAAGGTCGCCACGTTTTGTCTTTGTGCTGATACCGCCACACTTACCTAAGAACAAGCAAGCCTTAGGACTGATGCTCGAAAGCAGGTCCATAATGATGGCTGCATTTGGTGAGCCCATTCCGAAATTGATGATGGTAATATCCTCTGCCGTAGCCGTACGCATATTTGCCGTATAGTCCGGATGTTCTATACCATAACGGTCACAGAAGATATCAACATAGTTGTTGAAGTTTGTCAACAGAATATACTCTCCAAACTCCTCCAACGGACGATTGGTATATCTCGGGAGCCAGTTCGCAACAATTTCTTCCTTCGTTTTCATATGTCGTTGTCTTTAATACGTATGCAAAATTACGCATTTATTACGACATACGCACGACAAAAGGGAGAAAAATATCACTTAAGCACCACCTTTCGTCCATTGAGGATGTAGAGGCCCTTCCGGACAGCACGGATACGCCGGCCTTGCAAGTCAAACACAGGGTTATCAGTCACGTTATCAGTCTGCACGTCACGGATGGCATCGGGTTCCAATACTGTCAGCACGCCGTTTTGACTGCTGAACTGGTATTGGTTAGAGTAGCCGCCTTTGACCTGCAGCGTATAGGTGCCAGCAGCTTGGGGCACGCCCGTCACACCCGTTTCTGATACCACGTCCACCCTAGGCAGAAAGACAAACGAGTTTTCCTCCGTGTCATCGTTTCGGAAGCCGTCGTAGGTCAACCGGAATGTTGGCAGAGGGTCGCCCAGGAAGATGGTCTCATCCTCCACACCTACAGTCATTGGTGCCTTCTCCACGTTGAGTTTTCCCGTTTTGAATGTCACTTTCCAGTTAGTGACGCTCCCCCGTTCCACATTTATAGTGTAGGAGCCAGGCAACGAGCGTTCGTTGACCGTAGTCGTGAGCTGTGGCACGCCGTTCATCGTACCTTTTCCCGTGACTTTGTAGGTCAGTTCAGGTACTTCGTCGCCATAGGTCATAGTCTTATTTTCAGCGGTGATGGTAATTGCATCCTCCTTCGTGGCAAAGTGAGCGGTAAAAGTTCTCGAATAGTAGACGGTAGTTGAATATGTCGCGCTGGTAGAGACTACTTCACCGTTCTCCGCCGTCCAGTTCACTAATTCATATCCGTCTTTGGCCTTGGCCGTCAGGCGTGCGGTTTCCCCGCTTATGTAGATTCCGTCTCCACTGACGGTACCCAGTTCTTCCGGCTCTACCTTCACAGTAACGGTAAAGTCTCCGGATTTGATGGTTTTCGTGGCAAAGACATTGTCGTCCGCATCCTTGAACGTAAGTTTGATGCGGCCCGTGTCCTCAAAAACGAAACCCCATTTCGTAGTTACGCTTTCTCCGGGTTCAATGTACAGGTTTTTATAGGCCGAAGGCGTGGTTTCGTTGCCTACATACAAATCTATGATATCTGAGAACGTGGTTTGTCCGTCGTTACGGAACGTGATAGACACTTCTGCATATTTAACTGCTAATATCGCCTCTGTCATATTCTCTATCACAAGCTTTGCCCCAGACGTGCTGGTTCCTGTCTGTAGGGTAAGTGTGGTGGACGTGACGGTGGCCCTTACAAACTGCTTTGTCTCGGTCAGTTTCCACTGCGTCTCTCCCACATTGCGCCACACCGGGCGCAGCGTGTACTCCCCTTCCGCCATGCCAGCTCCGAAAGTGAGTTTGAAACTCTTGTCCTCGCCCAATGTGACATTGGTCACCGTCCCTGCCAGTTGCAGCATAGTCTCTCCTTGGAACACTCCTACGGCATGGGCGATGGAGGGATTCTCCTGCGTGCCCGTCCACGAGCATTTCATCTGCATGGTCACTTGTGGGAAGTTGGCCGTCTCCGCCGACCTCGTATAGGTAGTGTCGGAGGTTGCGAACAATCTGGTTGCCACAGAGGGCATGCGCATGTCGTCAGAAGTCTGTGGGTGAATACCTATCACCGCACCCTGACCGCCATTGAAGGCCTCACGCATATCATGATACCACCACTCATCCGTAGACTTATAGTTCAGGATATCAAGACGCAGATAGGCGTTATATTCTCCGCCCCAACCCCAGTTGATGTGGAAAAAGTCTTCATCGTCGTATCCGTCGCACACAAACGCGTGTACTCCCATCGTACCTCCTGCGGCCAGATAGACAGGTCTCCCATGAGACAGTTCGTTGTACAACATCTCCTGCCACTCTTGGTAGGTGAAATTTTTCCGGTCATGTACCGTAAGCTGTCCGCCATAGCCAAAGTAATCCTTCAATGCTCCCATGGCCATTCTATCCTTGGCGGCAGTAGCATTTATTCCGTATGTAGCACTAGCCCCCATGCCACAGTAGAGCACCAGTTCTGCCACAGCCTTTTTCTGCGCCTCCGTGGGGGAGCCCACAGAGTAATTATCCAGCATGCGGCTCCAGTTGATGACCGTCCCCGACTTCACCGTCTCTACTTCCCACTGCCATGTATTAAAAGCACCCTGATAGGGCTTATTGAGGGTTTTCTTCACGGTTTCTGGATAGCGATGGTAATACATAATTTGCGCCATAGCCACGGGCACGCACCCTGCCATCGCCTTCTGCCCATTGAGGGAAGGACACATTTGGTTGAAGGGGGAGCTCTGACTCCATTTACTGCTCACCATCGGCTCTATGCGCGGCCCAATGGTCGCCCCTGCGCTTACCGTAGAGTGCTCCGGATGCGAAGCCATGAAGCGGATTTTCTGCGCACACTCCTCTAACCACTCTTCCATAGCCTCAGGCACTTGGGTGGCATCGAAACGCCCCTCGTCGGAGTAAGCAAGAATCGTAGGAGCAGCCTCCTCGCCAGATACGACAACAAAGCCGCCGTTGGCCTCATCGCTGAAGACGTAATACTCGGTCGTGGCAAGTGCCGTGCGCATCTGAGACGCATGGCGTGGAGCGCGGCGTACGCCTTGTCGTTGCGTAAAGGATTGATTCAAAAACTGCAACGCGCGGCTCTGAGCCTCAGCCTCCGTCACGTGCTGCGCCATAGTCGGGAGCCACATCAGGGTCACAGCCAGCAACAGAAGTATTTTCTTCATAATCTTTCAAGTTTAAGTGGTTATTATAACGTCTGTGGCAAAGGTAGCAATTAAATATGATTCAACCAAAAAATCGGAAAAATTTTAAATTTTTAATTTTTAATTTTTAATTTAATTTCTACCTTTGTATTATGTTAGCATTGAACCTGCCACCAACGGACTTGAGACTATCGCAACGCGAGGGTCAGACCTATGTGTTCGACACTCTGCGCCGACGTCATATCCGCCTGACACCAGAGGAGTGGGTCAGGCAGCTTTTCGTGCACTTTCTTATTGAGCATAAAGGCTATCCCCAGGAGATGTTAGCCAATGAGGTCTCACTCTCCTTGAACTCCACAACGAAGCGTTGCGACACTGTGCTTTACGATACAGAAGCCCATCCTCGTATGATTATTGAATACAAGGCTCCACACATTGCCCTTTCACAACGTGTGTTTGACCAAATATCGCGCTACAACATTGTATTGCGTGTGCCTTATCTCATTGTGTCCAACGGATTGGAACATTATTGTTGTCAGGTTGACTACGAGACACAGACCTATCAGTTTCTGCGCGACATTCCATCATTTAATCAATTAAGCAAATAAGCATAAAAATTAGGGACTGGAAACAAATCCAATCCCTAATTCCTTATTATAGCATTCTTTTAATCTTCGCTCTGTGGCTCAGCGCTCTTCTTTGCACGAGAAGAACGGCGCTTTGGTTTGTCCTCAGCCTTCTCCAACTTCACGCCGGCCAGTTCTGGGTCAATCATGATGCGTCCGCAATATTCACATACGATAATCTTCTTACGCATACGAATGTCAAGCTGACGCTGTGGTGGAATCTTGTTGAAGCAGCCACCGCAGGCATCACGCTGAACATAGACGATACCCAGTCCGTTACGTGAGTTGCGACGAATGCGCTTGAAAGCAGCCAGCAGACGGGGCTCGATTTGCAGTTCCAGATTCTTGGCACGCTCACGCAGTTTCTCTTCCTCTGCCTTTGTTTCAGAGATGATTTCCTCCAGTTCAGACTTCTTGATGTCGAGGTCTGTGCGACGCTCTCCTACAGCTGTAGAGCAGTTGCTCAGGTCATCAGTCCTGCGGTTGATGGCATCCTCTGCCTCGCGAATCTTCTTCTGATTCAGTTCAACGTCAAGTTCCTGGAACTCAATCTCCTTGTTCAGAGAGTCGTATTCACGGTTGTTACGCACGTTGTCCATCTGTTCCTTGTACTTCGCAATAGCCTGATTAGCACTCTCGATGGTACCACGACGTTCTGTAATCTCACGCTTCAGAGATTCAATCTCACTCTGAATTTTCTCTATGCGAGTGGTCAGACCTTCGATTTCATCTTCCAGGTCCTGCACCTCAAGGGGCAGTTCACCACGCAAAGTCTTGATTTTGTCGATTTCCGACAACATTGTCTGCAACTGATAGAGGTTTTTCAGTTTATCCTCTACACTCAGTTCTGCAGGATCTTTTGTTCTTGCCATTTTCTTAGTTTTTTATAAATATTTAATTGGATTCGTATCTATACTGGTGATAAACAAGGGCAGTTCTGGCGCCAGTTCACTTATGAGCTGATAGAAAATGTCACGCGTGTACTGTTCACTCTGGTAATGCCCCATCACTGCTATCTGAACTTCCTGTTCGTGACCGAAGAACTGATGATACGACATTTCTCCTGTCAGGAAAGCATCTGCCTCCAGTCTCAGTGCTTCGTCGAGCATGAAAGCTCCTGCTCCGCCGCACAGCGCCACCTTTTCAATTGGTCGTTGCAGGAGTTCGTTGTGCTGAAGGCAGTCGATGTGGAACACATCCTTCACTCTCTGCAGGAACGACAGCGAGTCCTCAGCCACAGGCAGATATCCTATCAGGCCGCTGCCAGCCGCAACCCTTCGCTCGCCCACAGCCACCTGATGCGGCTGCATCATCTGCACGTCCACCAGTCCCAGCCTCTCAGCAATGCGATAGTTCACTCCGTCTTCAGCGTTGTCCAAGTTTGTATGTGCCGAGTAAATAGCTATGTTGTTCTGTATTGCCAGTCTCACACATCGTTCCACCTGTGTCTGTTCTGTCACGTGTTTTAGGGGACGGAACAACAGGGGATGATGACTGACAATGAGGTTACACCGCAGGTCTATGGCCTCACGTATGACGTCCTCAGTGACGTCCAAACACAACAATGCCCCTGAGGCCTCCTGCTCCGCTGTCAATCCAATCTGCAGGCCGGCATTATCGTAGCTCTCCTGCAGCGGCAACGGCGCAAAACGTTCAAGGGCGCTTAAAATCTCCTTAATTTTCACGCTGTATGAAGTATGTGACTGCAAAGGTAATAAATAAATTAAAAATTAAGAATTAAAAATTAAAAATTCTTTTTGTTTAGGGCTATATTGTGTCGTTCTAACAACTTTTCACCACAACTCACCTACCTTAGAGACTACGAAGTAGGCTCAAAGGTTCGATAAAATTTGAAAATTGAAAATATTTATCGTAATTTTGTCCTCAAATGGCACTACAATACAGACTTACAACAACTACCATCGAGGACCTGACCTACGACATGAAGCTCAAAGATGTGGCAGGTCCTGAACAGAGTGAAATCCGTCAGACTTACCTCCCTGCCGAATGGGCACGACAGAGCGGAGTGCAGTTAACGTGGCCTCACGAAGACACCGATTGGGCTCCAATACTGAAGGAGGTAACCGAGTGCTACATCCGCATGGCGCTGGAGATTGCCGAAAGGGAACAGCTCATCATCGTCACCCCCAAGCCAAAGGAGGTGGAACAGCTTCTGCGTCAGCGACTGCCCAAACGTGCTCTCCCAAACATCACACTCTGCGAGGCCGCAACCAACGACACTTGGGCACGCGATCACGGGTTCATAACCCTGCAGACATCAATGGGACACCTGCTGCTCGACTTCCAGTTCAACGGTTGGGGGCGCAAGTTCCCTGCCGAGCTCGACAATCAGATTTGTCGTCGAATGATGGAGCAAGGTGTGCTTCGTGGACAGTATGAGGACCATTTGGACTTTGTGCTCGAAGGCGGTAGCATAGAGAGCGATGGCAAGGGCACCATACTCACCACCAGCAAGTGCCTGCTGGCGCCCAATCGTAATCAACCGCTGACCAAAGAGGAACTGGAGGAACGACTGAAACGATACCTCCATGCCGAGCGCATCCTGTGGCTCGACTATGGTTATCTGGCAGGCGACGATACAGATTCACACATCGACACTCTGGCACGTCTCTGCCCCAATGATACTATAATATATGTATCGTGCGCGGACGCGCGCGATGAGCACTACGAAGAGCTTCATCGTATGGAGGAACAACTCAAGGGCTTCCGCACAATTGACGGACGCCCCTTCCGCCTCATCCCACTGCCTATGGCTGCTCCTGTCTTTGATGCCGACGGTCAGCGCCTACCAGCTACCTATGCCAACTTTCTGGTGATAAACGGCGCAGTGCTGATGCCAACGTATCGCAACCCAGAGCTCGACGAACAGGCAAAAGCGCAGTTGCAGCAAGCATTCCCTAAGCACGAAATAGTGCCCATCGACTGTCGCGTGCTCATCGAGCAACACGGCTCGCTCCATTGCTGCACCATGCAGTTCCCACAAGGAGTCGTGAGAAAAGTTTAGAGTTTAATGTTTAGAGTTTAGAGATTGAAAATGAAAATAGGAATCATACAGCAGTCGTGCGTAGCCGATATGGAGGCCAACAAGCAGAAACTGGCTCGCAACATAGCCGATGTGGCACAGAAAGGAGCCCAACTCGTAGTCCTTCAGGAACTGCACAACTCGCTCTATTTCTGTCAAGTTGAGAATGTTGACAACTGCAATCTTGCAGAAAGCATACCAGGTCCTTCTACTGAGTTCTACAGCCAGCTTGCCAAGCAATATGGCATCGTGCTGGTAACCAGTCTTTTCGAGCGTCGTTCGGCAGGTCTCTATCACAACACAGCAGTAGTCTTCGACACCGATGGCTCCATAGCCGGCAAGTACCGCAAGATGCACATTCCTGATGACCCTGCCTACTACGAGAAGTTCTACTTCACCCCTGGCGACCTTGGTTTCCAGCCCATACAGACCTCGTTGGGACTACTTGGCGTGCAGGTCTGCTGGGACCAGTGGTACCCTGAAGGTGCCCGCCTGATGGCACTTGCAGGAGCCGAAATCCTCATCTACCCCACTGCCATCGGTTATGAATCCTCCGATACACCAGAGGAACAGGAACGCCAGCGCGAGGCTTGGACCACCGTGCAGCGCGGACATGCCGTAGCCAACGGACTGCCTGTAGTTACAGTAAACCGTGTGGGACTGGAGCCTGACCCCAGCGGACAGACCAATGGCATCCAGTTCTGGGGCAGCAGTTTTGTTGCAGGACCGCAGGGCGAACTCCTTTATCGTGCTCCCAAGGACAAGGAAGAGAACGCTGTTGTGGAAGTAGATATGCATCGCAGCGAACAAGTGCGCCGTTGGTGGCCCTTCCTTCGCGACCGCCGCATCGATGCCTTCTCCGGCCTCACCTCCCGCTTCCTCGACGACTGACTCCCCTCCCCATCTCCCGAAGGAATACTATCCCTCCCTGCCAAGCCCTATTATCCCTCCCCTCCAAGGGATACTATCCCTCCGTCAAGAAGCTCTAGACCTTATGGCAACAAGACCTGCGTCTTGTTGCCATATGTTACTACCATGTTAGAGTTCATGTTAGGATTTATGTTATAGTTTTTAAATAATTGAATCTCCAACATCCCTTTATTCATCGGCTCTCGCGCTCTCTTGTGTTAGTATGTTAGTGTTTTCTCGCGAGTCAACAATTTTCAGGCTTAACAGATTAATATTATCTATGCCCATAAGTTAATATTATCTGTGCCCATAGGTTAATATAACCTAATGGCAAAGGTTAAGTTAACCTATTGCATAAGGTACTAGAACCTATCGCCACAAGTTCTAAAACCTTCTGCAATAAGGACTAGTACCTTGTAATTACCCGAGCGCAAAATTGCGCCCGGCTATTTCACTTCGGCTTACTCTCACTTCGGGATGGCTGGGAAAAATTTCCCTGACATAAAAATACAAGGGCTGAAATTTCAGCCCTTGTACCTTTATGCCTGAATCCAAATTTGGACTCAGCTATTTCACTTAATCAACACCTTTTTCGTCGTTCCGTCCTTCATGCGGATGATGTTGATGCCGCGCTGTATCTGGCTCAGCTTGCGACCGCTAAAGTCGTAAACTTTATCAATTTTCAATTCTCCATTGTCAATTGCCGATAGACCCGTTTCCTCTTCTGTCAGTGCTACGATATTGCCAAACTCACTCCATGCGGCGGTTGTAGATAATCTTTAAACACATCATCCCCTAAGGTTGGAATATTTTTGGCCAAGCAATAGAAATCATCGAAGTTATTGCAACCTTGAAATGCATAATCTCCAATAGTATTTACTCCACTTCCGATAACAATTGACAATAATCCTGTGCAGCCATAAAATGCAGAAATGCCAATAGAAGTAACACTATTAGGGATGTTGATAGAGGTCAGGCCACTGCAATTATAGAACGCATAGTTGCCAATTGATGAGACGCTATTGGGAATAACCAAATCTTTTACCTTTTCTCAATTAACATAAAGATGATGGGAATAGAACAACGGATTTGCATAAATATTTCCAAATGCTATACTAAACAGACTTTCTTCACTGGTAAAATCAGCCTTGGTCAGGCTATTACAGTTATAAAATGCATATCCACCAATAGAGGTTACACTTTCAGGTATAGTGACAGAAGTTAGCCCACTACAGTTATAACAGGCATACGCTCCAATTTTCTGTACATTATCACCAAAAACATAAGTCTTTACCTGTAAACCAAATATTTTAACAAAAGAGAATGAATTACTATATACCTCCGATGATGCTATGGCATTGCTATAAATAGTAACAGAGGTCAGGTTACTGCAATAAGAGTATTTGCAACTTATTGTGTATCAGCGATTTTTAGTTAAAACGGCAGAAAAGTGAACACGAAGATTCTATGGATAGAGAAAAAGATGAAGATTTAACGTATTTAACTTTTTATAACGTGCACCGAGAGTTCAAACACGACAATGTATGCATGATAAAACCGTCTTTTTTTTCTTCTATGTGAATTATTTCATTCTATCGAGGATACCGATGAGCTGACCTCTTGGATTATAGCCATCTTTAAGCCTTCTAACGGTTCTAATTGACAATATTTAGAGAAATGATATTTCCACCCTTCTTTCGTTATACCTATATTCTGATTTAATATTCCTTTTGTATACTCAATAACGTATGGCATTAAATAACTTTTACCAGAAACGTATTTCTGGAGATTCTCTGAAGTTGCAGAATATAATGCCTGTTTCTCTAACAACAGCTGGTGGAATTTTTCACTAGTGATTCCTGAGTGAGATATTACATCATTTTTAACGTATGCTTCTTCATTGATTAATTTTGTATAATCAATCATGCCTCCCTTCATTATCTGAGTTACATGCTTTAGACGAAAAACGCCAAAAATATCTTGAGACACTGCAAAATGACAGAACAATTCTATCATGGGATTTATTGCATTATTCAACATGTTGTCATAATCCACAAGTTCTTTTATCCTCTCTTCTTCATGTTCGAAATCTAAATCATCAAATACTTTATAATAAGAATCTTTATCAATAAGGAAATTCTCTATACAATACCTATCCAAAACATACAGATGTGATTGTTTATTTTTGGGCGTTGTCATTAGATGTATATCTCCGTCTACAATGTATAGTTTTGGATGTGAATCTGTATCTTGACTACAAGCCTCTATGACATGACTACAACTTCCTAGTGGTGTGATATCATTTATCACTATACCTGTATTTTCAAGTAAGCGCGAGAACAGTGTTTTATAAAACTTCTTATCCTTTTGTTCATCCTCAGTATAGATGTTTATAGTGTTCCTGTATTGTGTAAAAACACTACATAATTGATTAGCAGCTGTTGTGTATTCTATCATAACATTACATCTGTATCAATGGCCTACTTAAATCTTCACACCATTCTCTACGTTCAATCTTTGCAATAATAGTTGGAGAATGGGTTGCTAATACAAATTGAAAGTTGGGCTGTGCTTTCAAAATAGCATCAACAAATATTTCCTGCCATGTTAAGTGTAATGACAACTCTGGTTCGTCAATAACAATAACCTCTGGTCGAACATTTGATGACGTAAATATCAAAGAACCGATAAGTGCAACTATTTGTTTCTCACCTGAAGACAATGACGTCAATTCATCAAAATGTCTCTTTATATGGCCATCAGAATTATAATAAGAAGTCCCAACACGCATAAGGCCATTATCAAGAATTGTTATTTCTTTGCCAGATTCCTTGAAAAACAGATTGGCACACTCTAAAAATCTTTCAAATACTTCGTTAAGTTTATTTACATTCGTTTCATAAGTAGTTTCATGTTCAATTATCTTTCCAATTTTATCCATTTGAGCCTTGCTAACATACCAGCCAACAATAGCTTGATTTTTACGCATATCATCCGCCTCTGATTTGCCAGACAAAATGTCAAGATTCTCACGATGCATTTTAAAGAAATTATCAGTCATTGTGATGGCATCGTCAATGCCTGCATTACTTAATGCTTGTACGAATTGTGATTTTTGGCTCTCATATTTTGATAATTCATCCTCAACATCTATTGATTCGGCCCCCCGATAATCGTTAGTTGTTATTAATCCCAATGCTTCTTTTAACACAGACGTTCTAAAGTCCTCAGCATATTTCTTTTGTCTTGTTGCATTCTTGCGATATAAATCAAAAACAACCTCTTGAATTGTATTTAAACTACTGTCTACTGTTGAAAATGCAGTTTGTTCTGAAAAATGATAAAGTCTTCTTCTTTGTAAAAACCTAAGAACATCTTGTTCTGGTATTCTATCGATTCCTATAAAAATAGGGGTAGAAAGAGACATTATCATCTGACAAGCAGACAAATGTTCAAAATGTAATGCTATACTATTCAATTCCTCAGGATCAATTATTCCACGTTGGTCCTTTTTTATTCTACTAATAGTATCCTCTTTAAATTCCCTTTCAATATGATTGCATTTTATAGTCAATTCATCCTTCGTCTTTGTACTAGAGATGATATATGTACGAGTATCATGAGTTAATGTTAATTCGACAGACGAATATTCAATAGCTTCAAGCGTCTTATAAGAAGGTTTCGTGAGTCCGCTTATCAACTTCAAAATAGAGGTCTTTCCTGAGCCATTAATACCGACTAAAAAGGTAACACTCTCTTTGAAATGAATGTGATGATTCATGTAACCACGAATTCCAGTTCCCTTAAATTCAATGAGCTTCATATGTTTAACTGTTTTCGAATTTACAAAAATTAAAATTACCGTATCATTAGGTTGTCTAAATTAGTGCCTGGACAAGAACTATCCACATCCCATCATTATCCTTGCCTTCATGCTTCAGCACACCAAGTTTCTGCAAAGCGGAAAGGTCACATTCGATGGTACGTTGACTCACCGACAATGTCTCCGACATTTGTTTGCCGGTTATTGTCGGAGATTCTTTGATGAGATTGAGGTTTTTCTGCTGACGCTCAGTGAGTTTCGTCTCCGACATGTCTCCGTCATGGTCTCCGACATTTGGGGTGTCGGAAGAGGCAAAGATGATGGTTTGAAATTGGGTCGGAGTAGATTTGAACACAGGTTTCGGTTCGTCTTTATAACCTTCCAAAGCTTTGGTCTCATTACATATGCGTGTGAGTCCGTTACCTCGTTTCTCAATATAGTCCAATTGTGCCATCATATTTGCAAGTATGGGATTGCGCCTTTCAGAAGACACATCTTTGATGTCCAAATCCTGTGTCCTTTATTGTTTCATTACTGCATCATGCCACGCGCCCCTTCATAAGAGCAACTTTCAGCACCTACTTTCTGCGCTTTATTCAGAACTGTTTCCAAATCTGATTCTAAGAAATCGCTTATTCCAAACATTACTTTGTCTTTGAACAAATTATTAATCAAAGCAGCCGCTGTCCAGTCGCCCGCACCAGCAGTATCCACCACTTTATTATTTGCAATAGGTCCCAAGTGCTTCCAATCGCCACTCAAGCGGTAGTTCAAACCTTTTGCCCCTTGCGTCTGGATAAATAGCTTATCCTTATAGTCTTTAAACTGGTTAATGTCTTTTATCCTCTGTTCCGAGAACTTGACTATATCAGACACCTCAACACATTTGTTGAACAGGCAGACATTACCTCCTCTGCTTGAAGGCTCAAAGAATATCACCGAACCCTTTTCCTTGAATGTAGTGGCTAGCTTCAAGATGGCGGGTGAAACCCTGTCAAAGAAGAATACTTTTGGCACAAAGTCTATCCTCTCAATCACCTCATTCGCCTGTTTCAGCGTCAGCGACTTGAAGTCCAGATAGAACCGCCCGATATTGTTGCGTGATTCAAACTTGTGTGTGGGAACACCATCCTTGTTAATGAAGTTACGCTGTACGATCACCGGTGTCTTACCGTCTTGGGTAGAGACAAAATCAGTGTGTACGCGATGTTTTTTCATGTCATCCAACACTCTCACCCCGTCTTTCGTACTATCCAGACGGGCTATGGGATAGGCATCCCAACCCATGTGGGAGAGAATCATCATTACATTACCGCATGTGCCACCCACGTAATAGGATATGGGGACTCTTTGCCCGTCCCAAATCAACACATCCAGACTTATCAAGCCTGCACCAACTATGATATTATTTGTTTCAAGTTCCATGTTTCAAGTATCAATATTCATACTTCAGGATTAAGTCTCTCCACCAATTCCGCTTTCACCTTTTCCCACGCCACCTGAGGGTCATACTCCACCTGTGGCCCAAGAATCATTTCCGTGTCCGTCAAGAATTCCTCATCCTGTAGCTTCCCGTCCATATTCA
>CACZJU010000026.1:0-2506 GCA_902781515.1 uncultured Bacteroidales bacterium
ACTTCCGAAGGCACCCTCCCCGATAAAGGTAACGCCATTTCCAATGGTTAAATCCTTCAAATTATTGCAGCCAGAGAACGCATCATAGCCGATAAAGGTAACGCCATTTCCAATGGTTAAATCCTTCAAATTATTGCAGCCAGAGAACGCATCATAGCCGATAAAGGTCACGCTGTTTGGGATATTGATAGAGGTCAGGCCCCTGCAGTCAGAGAATGCCGCATTGCCGATGTTGGTCACGCTGTTGGGGATGGTGACAGAGGTTAGGCCCCAGCAGCCAGCGAATGCAGAAGTCAAAATATTAGTCACACTATTGGGGATGGTTAGATTTTTTGGTTAGATTTTTTATGCCAACACATCCTTGGAAGCGATTGTCAATCTCTGTTAAGCCATTGGATAAAACTAAATCCTTCACCTCATTCCCATCAATGTATAGATGATGGGCATAATACAAAGGATTAGCTTCCGTATTACCAAACTGTATGTTACAGAAACTCTCAATGCTGGCGAATTCTGCCTTGGTCAAGCCACTACAGTACTGGAACGCACTTTTGCCGATGCTGGTTACGCTCTCGGGGATGGTGATTGAGGTCAGGCCGCTACATCCTGAAAATGCATAATCGCCAATGCTGGTTACGTTTTCGGGGATGGTGAGCCAATGCTGGTTACGTTTTCGGGGATGGTGACGAAGGTCAGACTATTGCAGCCATAGAACGCACCGTCGCCAATGCTGGTCACGTTATTGGAGATAGTGATCGAGGTCAGACCAGTGCAACCATAAAAGGAAAAACTGCCGATACTCGTCACACTATTGGGAATTACGAGGTCTGTTACTTCATTGCCGTCTATAAACAGATGATGAGCATAATACAAAGGATTGGCTTCCTTATTACCAAACTGTATGTTACAGAAACTCTCAATACCGGCGAATTCCGCCTTGAACAAGCTCCTGCAGCCATAGAACGCAGATTCGCCGATGCTGGTTACGCTCTCGGGGATGGTGATGGAAGTTAGGCCAGTACAACCTTTAAACGCATTTTCACCGATGCTGGTTACGCTGTTAGGAATAGTGACGGTGGTCAACTTTGAACAATTATAGCATGCATATCCTCCAATGCTTTTAACATCTTCACCAAATATGTAATTCGTTACCTGTGAACCAAATATATTGCTTAACGTTGATGAACTACTATATGACTTTGAAGCTATAGCATCACTGTTAATATTTACAGAGGTCAGGCCTGTACAGCCAGAGAACGCATAATCGCCAATGCTGGTCACGTTATTGGGGATGGTGATGGAAGTCAGACCACTGCAGTCAGAGAACGCACCCCAGCCGATGCTGGTCACACTTTCGGGGATGGTAATGGAGGTCAAACCACTACAATCCTCAAATGCACAACTACTAATAGTGGTCACGTTCTCGGGAATTGTGATGGATGTCAGGCTGCTACATTTATAGAACGCCTCATAACCAATGCTGGTCACGTTATTGGGAATAGTGATGGAGGTCAACTCATGACAATTATAGAACGCATAATTGCCAATGCTTGGCACGCTATTGGGGATGACAAGTTCAGTCACTTCCTTCCCATTCACCTGTAGACGACCTGTGTAGTACAGAGGATTAGAGGAGGCACCACCAAATTCTATGCCGCATAGGCTTTCTAAACTGGCAAAATCGCTTCTCGTCAATTTTTCACAAAACAGGAAGGCTATGTCCCCAATACTTTTCACACTCGAAGGAATAGAAACAGAGATAAGATTACTACAACCATAGAAAGCAGCCTCTCCAATTCTCTCTAAACCTTCTTTAAAAACTAACTTTTTTAAACTACTGCAGTTCATGAACGCACAATCACCAATACTGATTACGCTCTCGGGGATTGAGGTAGAGACAAGATTACTACAATTGGCAAATGCCCCTGATGCAATTCCTAAAGTACCTTCGTTCAGTTCCAGTTTATTAAAATTAGATGTATCACCTTTGTATCCGTACGCCACATTACCTACATAAATAATGCCATCAGATTGATTACCATATAAGTTATCATACCAAGGTGTACTCTTAAACGCATCATCACCGATGGTGCTCACGCTGTTGGGGATGGTAATGGAGGTCAAGCCTGTGCAGCCAGAGAACGCACTCCCACCGATGTTGGTTACACTCTCGGGAATAGTGACAGAAGTCAAGCCTGTACAGCCAGAGAACGCACTCCGGCCGATGTTGGTTACACTCTCGGGAATAGTGACAGAAGTCAAGCCTGTACAGCCAGAGAACGCACTTCCGCCGATGCTGGTTACGCTCTCGGGAATGGTGACAGAAGCCAAGCCTGTGCAGCCAGAGAACGCACTTCCGCCGATGCTGGTTACGCTCTCGGGAATGGTGACAGAAGCCAAGCCTGTGCAGCCAGAGAACATAGATTCTCCAATTACACTATTCTTTATGTCAACGGAGGTCAAGCCCGTGCAACCAGAGAACGCAGAACGGCCGATGTTGGTTACA
>CACZJU010000026.1:2511-24309 GCA_902781515.1 uncultured Bacteroidales bacterium
ATTCTTTATGTCAACGGAGGTCAAGCCCGTGCAACCAGAGAACGCAGAACGGCCGATGTTGGTTACACTCTCGGGAATAGTGACAGAAGTCAAGCCTGTGCAGTCAGAGAACATATTGTCTCCGATTACACTGTTCTTGATTTCTACGGAGGTAAGACTACTGCAAGCTTTGAACGCGCTATAATCAATGCTGGTTACACCGTCAGGGATTACGATAGCAGCCAGTGCATAGCAATAACCGAAGGCATAACTGCCGATGTTGGTTACACTCTCGGGAATAGTGACAGAAGTCAAGCCAGAGCAACCCACGAACGCATCTTCACCAATCGAGGTCACACTGTTGGGAATGGTGACGGATGTTAGGCTACTGCAAAGATAGAACGCAGAATAGTCAATCGAGGTAACACTGTAAGTTTTACCATTGTATGTTGCTGTTTCCGGAATGGTTACACTACCTGAATATTCATTTGAATAAGAATCGGACGAGGAACCCCGATACGTGACGGCAACAGTAAGAGGTTCTGTGGTAGAGGTTATGTTGTAATAGATACCATCCACCTCAAAGTCGTGAGCATTTGCGCCAGCGACTGCGCATATCATTATGGCGCAAAGCCATAGTTTAAGATTCAGGTTTTTCATAGTCAACTGTATATATTTTCGTAATTTTGAAGTTATTCAAATGATTCATGTCACACCTCTTTCATAAGGCCTTTTAAGTGCTTCTTCTGTGAAGAGCAGAGCCGTAATTCGTCTCTCATATTGTATAAATTATTGTATTGAGGTAATATTGGGTTGTACCACTACCCGAGCCGCTGTACTGGGCATGCCCCGTCAGCGCACATAGCACAAAAGCTATGATTGAAAATAGTCGCTTCATACGATGTAATTATAATTGTAAAACTTCATTCAAACTCATACATTCTACATCTGCAATATAACAGTTTTCATCAGTTTCTTTAATATTGTATGAAAGACAATAGATGTCATTCTTCTTTTGATTAATCAGCTCATAATCTTGGTATCTATTCTTGATTTCAGAAAGTGCGCCTCCGACTAGGATAAAAGCACCAATTTTAAAAGGATGATAAAGCAAAGTTTCATCAGTCATATAAGCCGCCAATTTCCTTAAATCGTGATTAAGTTTGACATTCTTTTTATCATTTATTCCCTGAATAGTTTTAATTTCGCATATAATTTCTTGCTTATCGCTGTCAAATTGAGAATGATGAAAAACTAAGTCGGGATAAAAACTTGTATGGGGTTTGTCTTTCTTTGTTAACCCAAATATTTTAATAAGGTTTCCTATGAAAATCTCTTTTTGGAATTTTTTCCAAATTTCTGCATTAACTACCATATCTTCATTGTTGTCCTCTATGAGATTTTCCCATTGACGATATAGTTCGTATGCAAAGGACCTCTCTTCTAAATATTTTATTTGTCTATTGTCTGAGACGTAATGGCAATTAGAAACTAATTCTGGTCGAATTTGCATAGTTGCTTGTAAAAGAGTCGCTAAATACTTTGGCACCATCGTGTACATATACCTTCCAAACACCCCGAAGTCGGCAGTTAATCAATTGTTTAAGGTTAACTTATGATACAAAAAAGGCGTAGGTGTCTGTTTCTTTGTCTATCCTGGAACTGTAGGCTCTCGCATTGCCCTCTCACACAAGATAGACAACGCAGATAGCCCACGCCAGAACGAACTATATAATAAGGTATATAGAAACGTTCCACGTAGACGTCTCGTTGTCATCTGTCTGCTGTGAGAGATGGAACTTGCGAGATTCACAGTTCACAACGACAGACGTTCTGCTTTTTACAGCAGTCTTTTCTTACAGCTCAGCCCATCAAGCAGGCTTGTCAGCTTTCGCTGCTCGAAAAGTTCGAAAACGTCTTTTTCATAAAATAAGATCGCACGCTTAGCCCCTAAAAGCTATCAGCGACGCTGCAAATATACATATTTATTTAATACTCGCCAAATTTTGGAGCTGTGAATAACATATTCACCTTTATTCTATGAATAAAGGGGTACCTGCTATATATTGCATAATATGTTCCATGACTTGGAACAATGATTCCAAGACGTGGAATGAATGTTCCAAGGCACGGAACGAAGATTCCAAGTCAAGGATTTGGTTAAGCATCGGGAACTTCGTATCTTTGCATCGTGAATCTAAGAGGTTTGCACCTATAACCTAAGAAGTTTGCAATATAAAGAACATAAACAAGGAACAAGATGCCAAAGTACTTTAAACGGGAGATGCCCGACCTGAACAATACGGGAGAGAAGCAATACTATTACGAGATGCGCTCGGAGGGTGCTATAGGCACCGCCGGACTGGTACACAGGATGAGGCAACGATACCGAATCCTCGACGAGGGGGCTCTATTGGGCGTTGTGGATGCTATGATAAGGACGATGGCTGAAGTGCTGGCCGACGGCTACACAGTGTCGCTGGACGGTATGGGCAACTTCTCGCTGGCCTTGGGTCTGGAAAACTACGACCGCGACACGCCAGAACAGCATCGTGGCGGTGAGCCCAATGCCCGAAGGGTGAGTGTGCGCGATGTACGTTTCAGAGCCCAACGGGAGTGGATAGACGACATCAACAATCAATGCAGACATAGTCTGTACCGCGACGTGAGCGGAACACGCGACCTGCGCCGTCCCACCACCACTCGCGAGGAGCGCATAAGTATGGCTCTCGACTTCATCCGCAAGAATGGTTTCATGCGCCTTATGGACTACGTGGAGCTCTCAGGGCTCTCGCGCACCACTGCCAGCCGCGAACTAAACGAGCTCAGTCACGACCGCTCCGTACCCATCACGTTCAAAGGGCGCGGTCCCAGCCGCATCTGGGTGGAGGACAAGTCCCTGCCCTCATAAAGCAATCGGGCGAACCCTCAACGGATTCGCCCGATTCCTTATAATGTGACTATATACTAATCTTCGATTAGCCTTACTCCGCCCTTATCGGCAGAGGCGACGGAGTGGGCGTAGGCGCGGAGGGCCTTGCTGACTACGCGGTTGCGGCGCAGGGGCTGCTGCGGACGTGCTGCCAGTTCTTCGTCGCTGAGACGGACGTTGATGCTGCGGCTTGGAATATCGATGACGATGATGTCGCCGTCCTTTATCTTACCGATGTTACCACCGCTGGCTGCCTCGGGCGAGATGTGTCCGATGGAAAGGCCACTGGTACCACCGGAGAAGCGTCCGTCGGTGATGAGGGCACATTCCTTGCCCATGTGCATACTCTTGATATACGAAGTGGGATAAAGCATTTCCTGCATACCGGGACCTCCCTTGGGACCTTCGTGAGTGATGACTACGCAGTCGCCTTTCTTCACCTTGCCGCCAAGTATGCCCTCGCAGGCATCTTCCTGAGAGTCGAAGACAACGGCAGGACCTTCGAAGTGCCACAGCTCAGGAGCTACGCCTGCTGTCTTCACCACGCAGCCGTCCTTGGCAATATTGCCGAAGAGGACTGCCATACCGCCATCCTTGGTGTAGGCGTGTTCGATGTCGCGGATGCAACCGTTCTCACGGTCAGTATCGAGCGTCTCCCACTGAGTATCCTGACTACCCATCTTGGTAGAGAACTTACCGCCTGGTGCACTGCTGTAAATCTCCCATGGCGACAGCCCGTCATTGTCAATTGTCAATTGTTCATTGTCAATTATCGCGTAGCGTTTAATGTCCTCGCCTAATGTGGCACCGTTTACGCGCTTGCAGGAGAGGTCGAGCAGGTTGCCCTTTGCCAGTTCGCCGAGGATACCGAGTATGCCACCAGCGCGGTTCTCTTCCTGAATGGAGTACTTCTGCCAGTTGGGAGCGAGTTTGCAAAGGAATGGCACCTTGCGCGAGAGAGCATCGATGTCGCTCATCTTGAAATCCACCCCACCCTCCTGAGCCACTGCCAAGAGGTGAAGGACGGTATTCGTGGAGGCTCCCATAGCAATGTCGAGAGTCATGGCGTTGAGGAATGCCTGACGTGTGGCTATCGAGCGAGGCAGCACGCTATCGTCGCCCTCTTCATAGTACTTGAAGGCATTCTTCACTATCAGACGAGCAGCCTGCTTGAAGAGTTTGACGCGGTTGACATGAGTAGCCAGAATGCTACCGTTGCCGGGCAGCGACAAGCCGATAGCCTCGGTGAGCGAGTTCATGGAGTTTGCCGTGAACATACCAGAGCAAGCACCGCATCCAGGACAAGCACATTGCTCCACCTCTGCCAGTTCCTCATCGCTGACAGTTGGGTCACCACCCTTCACCATCGCGGTAATGAGGTCGGCATTCACACCGTTAATTTTGTGCGATTCCATCGGGCCTCCGCTGACAAATACGGCAGGGATATTCAGTCGCATAGCAGCCATCAGCATACCGGGAGTCACCTTGTCGCAGTTGGAGATGCAAATCATGGCATCGGCCTTGTGGGCATTCACCATATACTCCACCGAGTCGGCAATGATGTCGCGGCTGGGCAGCGAATAGAGCATACCATCGTGACCCATAGCAATGCCGTCGTCAACGGCAATGGTGTTGAACTCCGCAGCATAGCAGCCCAGAGCCTCTATCTCCTGCTTCACTATCTGTCCTATCTCGTGGAGATGGGTGTGACCCGGCACAAACTGGGTGAACGAATTAACTATAGCAATGATGGGCTTGCCAAACTGTTCGCGCTTCATGCCTGTAGCAACCCACAGGGCACGAGCCCCTGCCATGCGCCTTCCTTCCGTGCACACAGCACTTCTCAATTGATGTTTCATAGCGTTATCTGATTTATATTTCTTTGCAAAGGTAATGATTTATTTTGAATTACGTCTCATCAACGTTAATGTTACGCATCAAGCCCTCGTATTTGGCACGCTTAACCGCCGAGCCTCGGAACAACTGACGATACTGTTCGGGAGTAAGGTGTTGCCAGTCTTCATCGGTCATCTGCAACAGTTCGGGCGATGGACGAAACTCCTCGACAGGCGTACCCTGTGCCTTCGACAAATGTGGACAGGCTCGCAGACAACGGTCGCAGCCGTAGAAACATTCGTCGAGCAGGGGCTTGACATCAGCAGGCAAAACGCCACGATGCTCTATGGTCAGATACGAGAGGCAACGACGGGCATCGAGTCCCTCCTCCGTGAGAGCGCCCGTAGGACAGGCATCGAGACAGCGGCGGCACCTGCCACATCCCGTAAACATCGGATTGTCGTAGAGCGGTTCGTCGTAGTGGTCGGCCTCGCAGGTTAGCAGGAGTTCGGCAAGGAAAAAAGCGCTACCTTCGTGAGGAATAACCAACTGGCGGTTGCGCCCTATCCAGCCCAGTCCACAACGCCACGCCCAGTACTTCTCCATGATGGGGGCGGTGTCCACACAGGAGCGAGTTGAAAGTTTAGAGTTTAAAGCGGAAAGTTTAGAGGTGAGAAGAGAGAGGCGCTGGCGGATGACTTCGTGGTAGTCGCGCCCTTGGGCATACCAGGCAAGGCCCTTCTGCGTGGGACGGTCGCCCGGATGGTAACTCATGGCAAGCGAGACAACAGTCTTGGCACCTTCGAGCAACAGACGCGGGTCGCGCCTAAGCTCCACGTGGTTCTCCATGTAGTGCATCTCACCCTGACGACCTTCGGCAAGCCACTTCTCGTAGTCTGCCATAACGGCATCGGGCACACGGTCTGCAGGAGCCAAGCCGACATATGAAAAGCCGAGGCGCAAAGCCTCGCTTTTCAATAATGAAGAATTAAGGATTAAGGAAGAAGAATTATTATTTTTTGTAAACAATTTCAATATTCAATGTTCAATATTCAATCCTCTTGAATTCATAGCCCTGGTCTTTGAGCCATTGAAGGGCTTCGGGTAGCATAACCTTCAGTTTATCGATGCTCTTCAACGAGTCGTGGAACGTGATGATTGAACCGTTGCGGGCGTAACGCTTCACGTTGTCAAGCACATCCTGCGCCGTCAAGCGAGTACTGTAATCGCGAGTCACCAAGTCCCACATCACCACCTTGTAGCCGAAGATGCGCATTGTGCGATACTGGACAACACGCATCCAGCCGTGAGGCGGACGGAAAAGCTTGGTCTTCAGAATCTCGTCGGCTTTATGAACGTTGTAGAGATACTTCCAACTGGTCCAACTGAAACCTCCGATATGGTTGTAGGTATGGTTACCAACACTATGCCCACGACGACGTACTTCTGCCAGCAGCTCAGGATAGCGATTGGCATTCTCGCCCACCATAAAGAATGTGGCTTTGGCATCGAAGCGGTCGAGCACATCGAGAATCCAAGGTGTAGCCTCTGGTATGGGACCGTCGTCGAAAGTGAGATACACGGCACGCTCGCGACGGTTCATCCTCCACAAAGCGTGGGGATAGAGCCATCGGAGGAAACGTGCAGGTTGTTCGATTATCATTCGCGTTCGCCTAACGAATACGACATTGTGGTATAGTACTTTTGCATAGCTTTCTCGAAGCGCTCGCTCTGCTTGTCATTTGCAGCAGCAAGCAGTTCGGTAGCCTCCTGCAGCATATAGAAATTGCTGCGTACTTCATAGCTCGAAAGACGGACATAGCGAGAGGAGAGACCAAGGTACCAGTCGAGATACTCGCAGGCAGTCTGCGCAACATGCTCGGCTATCTCAGCACCCTTCTTCGTTTGTCCGAGGGCAAGCCAAGTACGGGCAATATCGAGCGAACCACCCTGCCAGCCATGAGGAACAGAAGCGGCAGGAATAACTTTTTCGGCCTTCTGCATCAGTTTCAGAGCCTTATCCTTCTTGCCTTCACGCATAAGTTGCAGACCCAACTGGGCGAAGATGCGACGGTGGGCGTAGCACATGCGCAGAACGGTCTCGTCGAGGTAGATATCGGGATTATCCAAACCACCGTAGCGGAACTTGTTCATCAGGTTGTCGTACATCTTCTCGGTGTCCATTGTCTTACCGCTCTCTTCTGTATTGAAGGGCGTAATACGGTCGGCAAGTCCCTCGCGGACGAAGTTCTTGCCAAGGTCGCCATAGTTGTCGCGACCTACCGTGATGGCAACATACATAGGACGTACCCAGTTGGCACGAGCAAGCATTTCGTACATCATGAGTTCCGACTTGTAAACATTTCCGCGTCCCTTCAGCGAGATATGCATAACATCGGGAATCGAGTCTGCGGCAATCATCATTCCACTCTTCTTCACTGCCTCCTTATCGACTGTTATCACGATGGAGTCGGTAGGAATGATTTGCAGGTCGGGATTGTCGGACAGAATCCAGCGGTCGATGATGTTAGACAGTTCGTATGGATTGTCGCCCAATGCCTGACGCATTGCCTCGGGGTCATTCTTATAGAAGTCCATCACCTGCTTAATGGCATCGGGATAGACGCGAATAGCCTCACGAGTGCCGCTGACATAGTCGATACGCTTCCACGAAATAGGCAATGAAGGCGAGTCGTATGCCGGACGGCGCATCTGGTCGATGTACCAGTCGGTCTGCAGGTAAGAGAGGTTGCAGACACGGGCATCAGTGCGGTCGCCCTCAGTCTCCTGACCATACCACAATGGGAAGGTATCGTTGTCTCCATTGGTAAAGATTATGGGATTGCCCTCAGCCTGCAGTGTCTGCAAGTAGTTATGACCGAAATCGAGACAAGTGTAGCGTCCTGAACGGTCGTGGTCGTCCCAAGTCTGACTTGCCATCTGCAAAGGAACGAGCAGACATAGTGCTACCAATACACCAGCTACCGCCTCACGCTTCAAGGCACGACTGAGCCAGTCGAACAGTGCCGTAACTCCCAATCCCACCCAAATGGCATAAGCATAGAACGAACCTGCATAGGCATAGTCACGTTCGCGCTGCTGCATGGGTGTCTGATTAAGGTAAACGACAATGGCAATACCTGTCATAAAGAACAGGAAGAACACAACCCAGAACTGCTTCACACCCTCGTTCACAGTTACTGTACCCAAGGTATTTCCCTTCGGGTTCTTATACACCTGCCAGAAGAGACCCAGCAAGCCGAGTATCAGAGGCATAGCATAGAACACGTTATGTCCCTTGTTCTCACGCAGCTCCGTTGGCAACTTCGACTGGTCGCCCAGGCGCATATTGTCGAACCACTTGATACCTGTTATCCAGTTGCCATGCTCCAGTTCACCATTGCCCTGAATATCGTTCTGACGACCGGCGAAGTTCCACATAAAGTAGCGCCAGTACATGAAGTTCATCTGATAGGACAGGAAGAAATAGAGGTTCTCACCCATTGTGGGCATCTTTATCTGCTGACTTCTGCCAGCGACATTAGCCTCGACAATACGGCCTTTCACACCGCCCATCCAGTCCTCATAAGCCTGCTTGTGACGGTCGCTGTACATGCGTGGGAACAGCATATTCTGACCATATTTATATTCGAGGTTATAGCGCACCAGTTCGTAGCGGTCGGGCTCATCGGGATTAGCTTTTTCCTTACGCTGATATATAGGAGCGCCCTGTGTGGAAACGGGTACCCAATAGTCGCCCTTCACTTCCATCTTCACCTGCGAATTGTAGGCAGGACCATACAATAGCGGACGGTCGCCATACTGCTCACGGCTGAGGTAAGTACCCAGCGTGAAAATGTCCTCGGGCGAGTTCTGGTCCATGGGAGTGTTTGCCGTAGAACGTATCACAATGACGGCATACGACGAATAGCCCACCATAATCATCAGCATACACAGCAGCGAGGTGTTCATGAGGCGGGCACTTACAAGGAACGACTTTTCCTTGCGCCACTGCAACATGAATACGACGGCAGCCAAGACAACGATGCCGATGAGAACGCTGCTCCATCCGTGTCCATAGAAAGGAATACCCAGCAGACCGACGCTGAGAGTATAGCTTACTATCATGCGAGGACGGTTCTCAACATCGCGATGAGTCTCACGAATAGCCCACAGCACAGAAGTGATGAGCAGCATGATGTAGATGATGAGACCCGTATTGAAAGGCATACCGAGAGTGTTCACGAACAGCAATTCAAACCATCCACCCACCTTCACAATACCGGGGACAATGCCGTAGAGCACCACTGCCACCAATGCAAACGAGCACAACAGAGCAATGATTGAGCCCTTGAGATTGGCATTGGGAGTCTTCCGATAGTAGTACACCAGCACAATGGCAGGCAAACAAAGCAGGTTCAATAGGTGAACACCGATGCTAAGACCTGTCAGATATGCGATAAGCACGAGATAGCGGTCGCTGTGAGGTTCGTCGGCATGGTCTTCCCACTTCAGTATGAGCCAGAACACGAGAGCCGTGAACAAACTGGAATAAGCATACACCTCGCCCTCTACTGCTGAGAACCAGAATGTGTCGGAGAATGTGTAAACCAATGCTCCCACTACACCGCTCAGCTCAACACCAAGGAGCTGACCTATGGTAGCAACACGACCGTCTGTACCAACGAGTTTGCGAGCCAAATGCGTGATGCTCCAGAAGAGGAACAGGATGCAAAGGGCAGACATCAAGGCCGACATAATGTTAACCATATAGGCAACCTTTGACGGGTCGTTGGTGAGCTGGGTAAACAGATTACCGGTAAGCATGAAGAAAGGTGCGCCTGGTGGGTGACCGACTTCAAGTTTATAAGCTGTGGTGATAAACTCGGGGCAGTCCCAGAAGCTTGCTGTAGGCTCTATGGTACTGCAATAGACAAAGGCGGCAATGAGGAACGTAATCCATCCCACCACATTGTCTATAAGTCTGTAATGCTTCATAAAAATGATATGTTTATGCTTATTATTTTTCTATCAAACGTGCAAATATAGTCAAATATTCCGATATAAAGGGTACGTTTCCGTATATTTTAACCAACGCTAACGTTATCAGAGCCAATATCGAAACAATGAACATCAGCACTGAGAACCACGACCAGCGGAATGTGAAATAATGGGCGACAACGACGCTGACATTTAGCAACAGGAAGGGCAATAATGCCTCAACCTCACTTGGTTGCCACATCGCAATAAGAAACGTCACCACGAACTGGAACACATAAATGTAGAGCATCATTCGCGTTCGAATCTTGTCGTCGAAACTGCTGTAAAGATAACTGATTGAAGTAAATATTCCCAAGAACGAGAATACAAAGAAATCGATGTGTGAATAGAGGAACTCCGAAGTCCACATGCTGAGAAACGACGAAAGCGAGAAATCGTTGAAACCAAGATTATCCCACCAAACAACGATGGGCGCCATATCTTCATGCACCAACATCCACACTGCCCAGAACCAGAATGGTGCAATGACACCAATCAGGGCAGCAGACAGAGTTCGCAGCGACATACTGCGCATGAATATTATCTGATACCAAAGGTAGAACGGAACGAAAAGCAACATTGGCGGATAAAAGATACCGCCAAGCGACAAAAAGGCATAGCTGTGGAATGTATCGACCGACGATTGTGGGAGCTGGTAGGTGCTGAACAACAAATGATAGCTTACTGCCATACAGGCAACGGCTATGAGCGAAGGCTGATAGGTGTGGAAGGAAGCCACACAAGCCGCAAACACAAGCCAAACGGAAGCAATCATTCGCGAATGAACACGAAGCAACTGGAAGACGATGTCCGTCTCAATTAGCATATAGCCCACGAACAAGGTCAAAGCCAAACTACCAAGACCACTGAGGCTGTAAGCCCCAGCAGGCCACCACCACATCAGCAAGGCTATGACAGCAGCAATGACAAGAGTCGCAGAACTCTTACTGAGCTTGTTGTGAAAACGTTCTCTACGCAAGGTCCTGTCCTATATCGCGACGATAGTATTTACCCTCGAACTCAATCTCTTGAGCACCCTTCATGCTACGGGCTAATGCCTCGTCCTTGTTGGCACCGTAACTGCTGACAGCTATCACACGTCCGCCGTTGGTAACTATCTGTCCATCCTTAACAGCAGTGCCTGCGTGGAACACAATCGAATATTGAAGATTGAAGATTGAAGATTGAAGATTCTGCATTTTTATGGGGAATCCCTTTTCATAGTGCTCAGGATAACCGCCGCTAACAAGCATCACACAAACTGCGCTGCGAGAGTCGAACTCTACGGTTCGGGAAGCCAAAGTCTGAGTGGCAACACCCTCGAAGAGGTCCACAAGGTCGCTCTTCAGTCGCAGCATCACTGTCTCCGTCTCAGGGTCTCCCATGCGACAGTTGTATTCTATTACCTTGGGCTCACCGTCAACATTGATGAGTCCGAAGAAGATGAAGCCCTTGTAGTCGATGCCTTCGGCAGCCAGTCCCTCCACAGTCGGACGGACGATACGCTGTTCCACCTTCTGCATCCATTCCTTTGTGGCAAACGAAACGGGCGAAACACTGCCCATACCACCGGTATTCAGTCCTGTATCGCCTTCGCCAATGCGCTTGTAGTCCTTGGCTTCGGGCAAGAGCTTGTAGTCTTTGCCGTCGGTAAGCACGAATACTGAACATTCGATACCGGAAAGGAACTCCTCGATGACAACTCGGGCAGAAGCTTGTCCGAACATTCCACCCAGCATGTCCTTCAGTTCGCGCTTCGCCTCTTCCAGTGTGGGAACGATAAGCACGCCCTTGCCGGCACAAAGTCCGTCTGCCTTCAGGACGTAAGGGGGTTCGAGCGTTTCCAAGAAGGCCAAGCCCTCCTGCAGGTGGTTCCCGTCGAAGGTCTGATAACGAGCCGTGGGAATATTGTGGCGCTGCATGAAGCCTTTCGCAAAGTCCTTCGAGCCTTCCAGCACTGCACCCTGCTTCGAGGGACCGATGACTGGGATGTTGCAAAGCTGCGCGTCGGCCTTGAAGTAGTCGTAGATACCCTTTACCAACGGGTCTTCAGGACCTACCACCACCATATCAATGGCGTTTGTCAGCACGAAATCGCGGATGGCGTCGAAATCGTCGGCCTTCATGGCAACGTTTGTTCCTACTTCGCTTGTTCCGGCATTACCAGGTGCAATGAACAACTTGGAGCATTTATCACTTTGAGCTATTTTCCAAGCTATGGTGTGTTCGCGGCCGCCACTTCCCAACAACAAAATTCTATATTCCATTATCAATTGTCAATTATCAATTATCAATTGTGAATTTTCAATTCACTTCAGGTAGTCATCAAAATAGCGCGAAATGCGCTCGTGGAGATGCACTTGGTCGCGACCGAACATATTGTGCCCTCCCCCAGGGTAAGTGAAGAGGTCGGGCTGAGTACCGGCATCCTCGCAGGCTCTGAGGAACGACAGCGTGTGCTGCGGCACACAAGTTGGGTCGTTGTATCCGAAGATTATCTGGAGACGTCCTTTCAGGTTTCCAGCCTTCTCCAACAGACTGCTGCCCTTGTATCCCTCAGGGTTCTGCTGGGGAGTGTCCATATAGCGTTCGCCGTACATCACTTCGTAGTATTTCCAGTCGATGACCGGTCCGCCAGCCACTCCCACCTTGAAGACATCGGGATAAGTGAGCATGAGGTTCGTGGTCATGAAGCCACCGAACGACCATCCGTGAACTCCCATCCTGTCTTTGTCAACATAAGGCAGGGATTTCAGGAACTTCACGCCCTCCATCTGGTCCTTCATCTCCTCGTTGCCGAGGTGACGGAAAGTCACTTGCTCGAAGTCGCGACCTCGCCATTCGCTTCCTCGGTTGTCGAGGATGAATAGCAGATAGCCCTTCGTTGCCATATAAGCTTCCCATCCGCGCAGACACCAGTGCCAGCGAGCATCGATGTTGTGGGCGTGCGGTCCACCGTAAACATAGACTATTGTCGGATAGCACTTTGTGCTGTCGAAATCAACGGGCTTCACCATTCGGTAGTAGAGGTCGGTGGTGCCATCGGCAGCCTTGATACTTCCACTGGTGATTTCGGGTATCTTGTAACCCTGCTCCTGCCAGGGGTCTTTGGCTGTGAGAATGTTCACAACGCGATTGGGACGCGGACGGTGGCTGAGGAGAGACTCTGTGGAGATGAGGTTGATGCTGCGTGGAACGGTGGGCGAAGAATAGCGGTCGAGAGCCATTGTACCGTCCTCGCTGAGGGTGGCAGAGTGCACTCCCTCGTCGGCTCCCAGCAGGGTGCAGCGCGGCTTCTCCAGATTTAGGCTGAAGAGACAGCTTGTTCTGGGGTCAATGGCGTTGCTCCTGTAAATCGCACATTTGTGTTTGGTGTTGAAGCCCACTAGCTCCTGCACCTCGTATTCGCCGTAGGTCACCTGCTCCGTCTTGCCAGTGGCAATGTCGAGCAGATAGAGATGGTTGAACCCGTCGCGTCGGCTCTGCATCAGGGCTTTCGAGCTGTCCCAAGGCAGGAAGGCGAGTCCGTTCATCGGTTCCACATATTTCTCGTCGCGTTCCTCGAGGAGCTGTTTCTCCACGGCTCCCGTCTCGGTGTTATACGCTACCAGTCGCATGTGGTTCTGGTCGCGGTTGAGTTCGAAGATGTAAAGAGTCTTGCCATCGGGTGCCCATGAGAGGTTGGTATGGTAGTCGTCCTTCTCCCCTACCAGCTTCAGCCAAGTTGTCTTTTGTGTGGCAACATCGTAAATGCCCACACTGACTTCGTGGCTCTTCTCGCCTGCCATAGGATATTTGTCCATTGTGACTGCAGCAATGCGCTGCGAGATATCCACCTGCGGATAGCCGCTGACCATCGACTGGTCCATGCGGTAGAATGCCAGCTTCTGTCCGTCGGGACTCCAGAAAGTGCCCTTAAAAATGCCGAATTCATCGCGGTGAACGCTTCGTCCATATACGATATTGTCCGAACCATCGGTGCTTCCGTCGGTGCTCACTTGTTGAGCCTTCCCGTCGGCATTCATCACGAAGAGGTTGCCCTTGATGGTGTATGCCAGATGCTTCGACTTGAGATTGAAGTCCTGATGTTCGGCACCTTCGGGAATCTCCTGACTCCACACCACTCTGCCCTCCTTCCAGTCTATCTGTACGCGGCGCTTGCCGTTTCGCACTTGGGCGATAGTCTGTTTTCCGTAAGGCAACAGGATGTTGTGCCCGCTTGTTGCCACCTTCTCGCCGGCAATCTCGTTGAGGCGGTCAACGGTGAAGAGATGTTTGCCAGTCACCAGTTCGCGCACTTCGTCGGCTGTGGTTTCCACTGGGACATTGCCCCACCACTGTGTGAACTTATTCTCTGGCTGGAGGTTGTACCAGTTGGAGCCGCCGGACATTACATCTTCCAGCGTCAAAAGCCTTTGCCCCATTATCGTGCTACTCATTAGCATCATTACGATGAATAACTTAATCTTCATAACGACGTCCCTTTCCGTTTCTGTTGTCACGTGGTTTGAAGTCTCTGTCGCCTCGCTTGAAGCCTCCTTGACGGCGGTCATCATCGCGGCGCTGACGACGGTCTCCGGCTCTGCGGTCGCCAAAGTCACCTCTGCGGTCATGGCGTTCGCCACGCTCACCACGCTCACCACGATGGAAGTCACGACGGCGTCCGTCGCGCTCGTCATCGTTGCGACGCGGACGGCGCTGACGCAAGGCAAACTCCTCATCGGTCTCATCGAGACGCTGTTTCACGGCTCTGTTCTCCTTGAAACGGCGTTTCTGCGACATCTGTCGGCGGTCGTCGTCACTCTTTATCTGTCGACCTTCGCTACGCACTTCGTTGTAGCGGCCCGAGAACATCTGATATTTCCGAACCTCGCACTCCAGGGCTCCGTTGTAAAGGGGCACTTTCAGCGAAGCCTTAAGTCCGATGGCATCGAAGCATTCCTCGCGATAGCTCAGCACCCAAGCCTCGTTGTCAACAAACTGATGTTTGAACTGTCCGCCAATCATTTTGTAGAGTCCGAGCAAGTCCTCAGGCTTTATGCGTTCGCCGTAAGGCGGATTAGTGACCATTATGCTCTTCTCGGCAGGCTGTGTGAAGTCCTTGAAGTCTTGGAACTGGATGGTGATGTCGCCAGTGAGTCCGGCAGCCTTCACGTTGTTGGTGGCTATCTCCACAGCCTTGCGGTTGTTGTCGTAGCCGTAAACGTGATGCTCGAAGGGACGCTCCTGCGAATCGTCGTTATAGATGTTCTCGAAGAGCTCGGCATCGAAGTCGCTCCATTTCTCGAAAGCATATCCCTTGCGGAAGAGACCGGGAGCCATATTGCGGGCGATGAGGGTTGCCTCGATGGGCAGTGTACCGCTGCCGCACATGGGGTCGATGAAGTCCGTCTCGCCTCTCCAACCAGTCATCAGTATTATGCCGGCTGCCAGAACCTCGTTCAAGGGTGCCTCCACTGCCTCCTGACGGTAGCCTCTACGGTGCAGACTCTCACCGCTGGAATCGAGGGAGAGTGTGCAGTCGTACTCGGCAATGTGGATGTGGAGTTGGAGGTCGGGGTTCGACACTCTGATGTTCGGACGGTTGCCTGTCTTCTCGCGGAACTGGTCCACTATGGCGTCCTTCACCTTGTAAGCTACAAACTTGGAGTGGCGGAACTCTGTAGAGTACACCACGCTATCTACGGCGAATGTAGTCTCGTTGCTCAGGTATTCCGTCCAGTCGATGGCCTTTATAGCCTCATAGACCTCGTCGGCGCTTGTGGCACGGAAGTGCTTGATGGGTTTCAGCACACGAATGGCTGTCCTCAACTGGAAGTTGCTCCTGTAGAGCAGCTCCTTGTCACCCGTGTACGATACCATGCGACGTCCCACCTGTATGTTATTAGCACCCAGTGCCGTCAACTCTTCTGCCAGAATCTGCTCCAGTCCCTGGAACGTCTTAGCAATCATTTCAAACTCCATATAATCCCTAATTCTTAATTCTTAATTCCTAATTCTTAACTCTTAATTCTTAACTCTTAATTCCTAATTAAATCACAGTCCCCCAAAGTCCTCGGGACGAATGTCGTAGCTCCGTCTCTTCCTTGCCTGCACCAGTTGTTCGCCGGGCTGAGTGCTCTCCGTCACCCACAGGTTACCGCCTATGACGGTGCCCTTGGCAATGGTGATACGTCCCAGAATGGTGGCGTTGCTATAGACAATCACGTTGTCCTCCAGTATCGGATGTCGAGGAATGCCCTTGATGGGATGTCCTTTCTCGTCCAGCGGGAAACTCTTTGCCCCCAGCGTCACTCCCTGATACAGCTTCACGTGGTTGCCGATGATACAGGTGGCTCCAATCACCACACCCGTTCCGTGGTCTATGGTGAAGTGATGCCCAATCTGCGCCTCGGGGTGAATGTCGATTCCCGTTTCGCTGTGCGCCATCTCGGTGATGATACGCGGAATCAGGGGCACTCCCAGTTCCACGAGCGCGTGGGCGATTCTATAGTTAGTCACTGCCTTGATGACCGGATAACAGCAAATCACCTCCGTACGACCAGTGGCAGCAGGGTCGCCGTTGTAGGCAGCCTCCACGTCGGTAGCCAGTATGCAGCGCAGCTCGGGCAGTTTCTGCACCATCTGCGCTGCGGCCTCGGAGGGGCCTTCCACAGCACGAATCTGCTCGTCCAGCAGCTCGTAGAGTCGCTCCACGTTCACCCCTATGTGGTGCTGCAGCGTCTGCGAGTTGATGTTTGAATTACCGAAAAATCCAGGGAAAAGAATTGCGCGACACAGGGCTACTATCTCCTCGAGAGCTGCCCCAGAAGGCAGCGTTGTCCCGTCGCAGTTTTCGTGGAACATACCTCCCATTGTCGAGCAGTCCGACAATTGGCTTATGGCTGTTCCCATTAGGTGGTTGAGGTCCTTTACGCTCATCTCACTATCTGTTGTATTCAATATTTCGCGCACAAAGATACGAATAAGTGAGCACAAAACCAAAAAAAGGGCAAAAATATGTCGTAATGGCTCGAATTTATATTTATATAAGGATTCGAGCCATTGCTACATATCGAGGCCAACGGCCTATTATGGCAAAGCCATGTCCTTTTTGTGGTTCTGTCGAACGGGAGTATCTTCGACCCTGCAAAGCTGGGTCAGAGATACGATAAAGTGAAAAAAGACGCGACCCTTTGGAAGAACCGCGTCTTTCGTTGTATCATAAGCGTTTATTTCTTCAAGAAACGTGCATTTGTAGTTGTGCCGTCGTGCTCCAAGGAAATCAGGTAATTGCCGGTGGGAAGGTCGTAGATGCCGATTTGGTCACCGACTACACCCACACTCTTCACCAGACGTCCGTCGAGTGTGTATATGCGTGCAGAGCCTTCAACGTCACGCGGTAGAGTGATATACTTCTCGCCAAATTTCAAATCGAAGTTTCCAGACTCAACTGCTTGGATATTGTTAATCGCACCATTGCCAAATATAGCGGTGGCTGTAGTGTTGGATTCAGTGGTCTTGAAGTCAATCATAGGATCTGTGTAGTCCTTGCCATTGATGCTCCATTTTGTAAACTTTTCGCCCACAGGCACTGCCGCAATGCGAACTGTAGCACCTACGACCACGTCGTATGATGCGTCCTTGCCCCAACTCGACATTGGGAATGCAAGACCGAGTCCCTGACTGGTAACGGTAAATGTTCCAAGTGCAACGGTAGAACCTTCTTCAATCTTCGTAGTACCCTGGTATTCCTCAACTCCGTAGTTCTCGCCAGCATAGAGGCGTGCTTGAGCCTGACCAACGGCGGTGAATGTCACGGGAATTGACTCGTACTTGGAATCCTCTGGATAGAGATAGAAGTGGTAGTGGTCCATGGTGAAAGGTTCACCGTTCAATGTCACTGCAAAGTGCACTATTGGCGGACAAGTAAGTGTTACGTTTTGGTCACTTGTGAGTGTTAACTCCTTTTTGTCATATTGACTGCTGACCTCGTATTCTCCTGCAGCGACAATCAGCACGGCCTGTCCGATCTCGTTCGTGCTTGCGCTTGAGCCGTAGGATGTGGAGTTCTTCTCGCGCACACGCACTTCGATGCCAGATGCCGGCTGTCCATTGGTGTCCGTCACGGTGACGGTTGCTTTATAGTAGTACTGAGCCACCTCGCGGTCTTGGTTCAGAGTCAGGTCATTCCAATCGTTCCAGTTATACGAGTACATATAGTCACCCTCTGGATAGAAATAATCACGGTTGAACGAGATGTTTTCATAGGAATCGCTGTCACCTCCCCTACGGAAATAGATACCGCTGGAGTAACCGTTGGTGGGAGACATATTGCGAGTGAACTTCACCTTATACATCTTTACCGTCACTGCCTTGTTTGCATCAGCTACGAATGTAGCGCAGAGCATACCGCTATAGTAAGCCTTGTAGGTTCCTTCCTGTAATGTAAGGTCGATTTTTCCGTCAGTGGGTATATTGTAATCTCTTCTCGATCCATCAGGACCTTCAAGTCTCATATAACTATTGTTGTTAATCATCGTAGCCAAGTCGGAGCACTGGAACGTTACACCCACATTGTATGTGGTAAGGTCTACTGTCAGGTCTTGGTCGGCAACCACCAGTTCTTTCGTCTGTCCAGCATGCTCGTAGGTGTAAGTGCCAGGCATCAGGTAGAAGTCAACCTGCCCCTTACCGTCGGTGGTCAGCGTATAATCGTTGAGACGAATCTCCTTCCAGACGTTGGGGTCGGTGTTCTTCGATGTGAAGGTCACCTTATGATAATCGATGAATACAGTTTTGTTATTATTCTCCAGCGTTATCTCGTCCGAGAATCCGCCATACATATCTCTGAACATATAGGAGCCTGGTAGCAGATTGCTGCACATATATGCCCCATAATCTCCATCATAATTGCAGTAATAATAGTCGTAGAAGTCTTCCTTCGTTTCGCTATAGGTGTAGACTTGTCCACCACCATAACTGTTATTATTTAAGACTGGCATACCATCGTAACGAGGTATGATGGTAAGTGTGTACTTGTCCTGCATGGGAGTGGGGCTGTCGCCTTCGGTGTTCACCGTCAAAGGCACCGTTACATCGTTTGTCAGGTCAAATGCACCCACCACCTTACGGCTGTTATACGTAACAGTATTGTAACTGAATGTATAGGCATAGTTGGCATCAGCCTTAAGATATACCGTGACAGTTCCATTATTACAATTATAATTGCCATAGTCTCGGCCGTGAGCTGTAATCCAAACGTAACCATCAACAGGATTGTCATTCTGATCCTTAGCTGTTAGAGTAAATTTGTTGACTGGAAGGTTTACCGTTACACCGTCAGTTACCGTTACTGTTCCTGTGTGACCCAGCTCAGAGCGATAGCTCAAAGTATGGCCAATGGCCTCGTCTTCGAGATAGATTTCTATCTTGTTATCATATCCCCAATCCGATGAGCCTAAATAAAAACCGTTGTCATAGAGTGTGATTTTCTTATTGACATTTTGGGCCTCATTTCCATACACGTACTTGAACGTGACAGTCGCCGCCGAACCTGTAAACGGCAACATAAACATTGCCACGATGGCAATCAACAAAAAATGCAGTTGCTTTTTCATAATACCATGTTTTAAAGTTAATAATAAAGATGTTACGCAGTCAAAGTTACAAATTTATTTTATACGTGCAAAATTTAAAGTATCAAAATGTTTCGGGAACATATTAAGAGGCCGTGGGCACTACTTTTGTACTCACATAATAATTGGAATAAGTGGGTAAAATTACGCTATAAAAAAAAGGAATAAGTTGGAAATAATGCGGCTAAAAATATAGAATAAGTGAATTTTTCTTTGTCAAATGACGGGGAAATTGTAATTTTGCATCGGAACCAAACAATAGAATTATGCTTGAACGTAAATTCACTCAATTCCTAGAGCACTTCCTTATGGAAGAGCCAAACAAAATTCTTCTCGTCAACGGTGCACGACAGATAGGGAAATCCTACCTTATTCGTTATGTAGGCAAAAAACTATTTAAGCATTTTGTTGAAATCAACCTGAAAGAAGACAAAGAAGGTGATCAGGTATTTGCTGGTGTGTATACTACCAACGACCTCTATATGCGTTTAGGCAATTATTACCAAAAACCTTTAGGTAACAAATCCGACACGCTAATTTTTTTGGACGAGATTCAGAGTTACCCCCATCTTATGACGATGCTAAAATTTCTCAATCAGGAGTCGCGTTACAGATTTATCGCAAGTGGTTCCCAATTAGGTGTTGCCCTATCGGAAACACCATCTGTGCCACTTGGCAGTGTGACTATTGAGCAGATGTACCCTCTCGACTTCGAGGAATTTCTATGGGCTACAGGAGTTGGCAAGGAATGGATAGAGAACATTAGGGAAAGTTATCTTCATGAAGAGGCTTTGGATGAGAGTACGCACAATGTTCTTTTGAAACGCTTCCAATACTACCTGCTTATCGGAGGGTTTCCCGAAGCTATCAACAATTATTTAGCAGACAGAAACATGGTTCGTGTCAGACAGACACATAGGGATATTCACGACCTTTATCGTATAGACGCTTCCCAGTATGACGAAGAGCACAAGTTGAAGATACGAAAAATCTACGACCTAATCCCAAGCAATTTGGAAAACAAGAAGAAACGTGTCGTATATAAAGATATTGAAGATAAAAAAGGGAAAACATTCTCAGACTATGCGGACGAGTTTGAATATCTGACAAATTCAGGGGTTGCTCTTGAAGTATCTGCTATTAGTAATCCTCGCTTTCCGCTTGCCGAATCAGAACAGAAACGTCTTGTAAAACTCTATCTAAATGATGTAGGACTACTTACCAATCTCCTTTATGGCGTGAACGTAAACGCGGTTCTACAAGACATTAAGAGCATTAACCTCGGCACGGTTTATGAGTCCGCCGTTGCCCAGGAACTGGCAGCACATGGGTTCAAACTCCATTATTATGACAACAAGAAAAGGGGAGAAGTTGATTTCTTGATAGATGACTATGACCAACTTACGGTATTGCCATTGGAGGTAAAGTCGGGAAAGGACTATACCGAGCATAGTGCACTTTCAAAGTTTATCGAAACCACAGAGTATGGCATACATCGCGCAATTGTTTTTTCTAACGAGCGAAAGATTTTCAAGAAAAAGGGAGCAACTTATCTACCTATATATTACAGCATGTTCCTTCATAAAGACCATCGTGAAGAACCTGTAATACTACCAGAATTAGAAATAGTCTGATGTCATTGAGCCTCTTTCCGATTACGACCCTGCAAAGCTGGGTCAGAGATACGATAAAGTGAAAAAAGACGCGACCCTTTGGAAGAGCCGCGTCTTCATTTTTTACATAAAGCTAACGGTGTAGCAGCTTGAGACGGTGGCTGCGCCACCCAGTGCCGCAATCAGTGCGGTCAGGAACTTCCATAGGAATTTCACCAGTTCTTTCTTCACTTCGTTTTTCATGGCATTTAATAACCCCTCTCCCGTCCTCCCCCGAGGGGGAGGTGGAACTTTGTTGCTGAGGGGATTTTTTTAAGGGTTAATTATTGAATGGTTTAAGATGGCTCTCCCCCTCGGGGGAGCGGGGAGAGGGGTCTACTCCGTTTGATCATCACCGCCTTCGGTGGGAGTGACACCAAGTTCGGTATTGATGGCTGCCTTCTCCTCCTTGCGGGCCTTAGCCTGCTGCTCGCGGGTGGTCACGTAGTTGAACTCGGCTTCGGCGAGGAGGTCGGAGAACTCACTACCACGGTCCCAGCGCACGTTCACGCCCTTGATATGGGCAGAGGGGTTGAACTCGTCGGCGCTGTCCACGCCTTCGCTGCTGATGGTGCAGTAGAACGAACCCATCTCGCCAAGGTTCACCTTCTTGCCTTCCAGCAACTGCTCACGGATGCAGTCAACCGCCTTGGTCAGCACACCTACGATGATGTCGCGGGTGTAGGGCGAGCCGTGCATCTGGATGTGCTTCGCCAGCTTCTGAATGTCAATCACTTCGGTG
>CACZJU010000027.1 GCA_902781515.1 uncultured Bacteroidales bacterium
TCAGCACACCTACGATGATGTCGCGGGTGTAGGGCGAGCCGTGCATCTGGATGTGCTTCGCCAGCTTCTGAATGTCAATCACTTCGGTGCTCTGCGCGTTAGCATACACCTTCATTTCACTGTTCTTCTCACTTGGATTGGACTTACGAAGTCCCAAACTGTAGTTAATCATAGTTGGTTAATGGTTAAGGGTTCTTGCTCCTCTGTGCTACGCAAGCCAGCATAGCTGGAGCGATTGGTTATTGAAGTTTAGGGGACTTGTGATTTTGAAAGCTCTACGCCTTGTGGGCATAAGACCTAGGCCTTGTTGCCATAAGACCTGCGTCTTATCGATATAAGGCGGTAGGGTGCTTTCAGACTTGCTTGTTGGGGACTTGTTCGGGAATGTTCCGGCTGGCGGCGTGCGCACTATTCCGATAGCTTTCACATTCTAATATAATATATACAAAGAGTGTGCCAAAATAACAAAAGTATTTTGAATTGTCAGTTTTTCTGCCATTCTGCCAATCCCCCTGCCAATCCCCCTGCCAATATGACTGCCGCTTCAACGCTTCAACACTTCAACACTTCAACGCTTCAACATAAGCGTTGAAGTGTTACAACATAAAAGGAGAAAACAACTTTATTATATATATAATATATATTATATATATAATAAAAATTTTCATTTAACTATTTGTTGTAGCGAATCTGTTCATTTTCCAAATGTTGAAGTGTTGAAGTGTTGAAGTGTTGAAACTTTTTCGTATCTTAGCAGCCAGAATGCGCCCTCGCGCACAATACGCATGGAAAACAAGGAAATAATTGATATGGTCACAATAGAAGAATTACAGCCCAGCGCTTTGGATCGCATTGTTTGCGTCAAAGTTGGTAAAGTAATGCGAGAAGACCTATACGAAATGACACGCAAATACTGGATAATGAAGCTTGAAAGAGCCTCACGAACCACCCATGTTCTTGCTATAGTCAATGGTATTGTTACAGCAGTTTATATACCTGAAGAATGGATGTTATCAGATGAACGTGATGGTAGAATTATGTTTGTAGGCCATGAAGACCCAACATCTGACTACATAGGCAAATGCGTTGTCAGCTATTACGGGAAATCCCAGAATCCCGTGAAATATATTAATATGTAACGGACGCTAGTGGTATTATGACCAAAGAAGAATACTCACAATTGCTAAACTCTGATTACTGGAAGGGATACTCCTATTCCATAATTAAAGAGCGTAACTTCACTTGTGAGGATTGTGGACGTCGTTTTTATAACGAGAGAAATAAACTGCAAGTCCACCATTTGGTATATCGTGATGTAAAACCTTGGTCGTATAAACCAGAGGAACTTATTGTTTTATGCGAGGAATGCCATAAAAAACGACATGGAATTGTAACTACTCCTCAAGTAAATAGCATCGTTAATAATACAAATGGCGGCTATAACAAGACATATAAGTATGAAAAGGAAAACGATTTTTTAAGTGATGATAATCTACGAGCAATATTGTCAACCTTTCTTTCATTTTTTCTTTTATTGTCAGCTCTGCCAATTCGCTTATTTAAATGGGCTTATCGTAAGAATAAGGTTGCTACAATAATAGGTGCTTTTGTTTTTACTTTGTTTATTATGGCATTTTTTAATTCTGTTGAAGATGAAAACGATGCATCTGCACCTCAAACTTCTAAGTCATCAACTGAAAGTCTGTACACACCATCTTTTTCAAATAAGGAAGTTCCTTTAAAGAACGAAGCTGTAATTGCAAATAATGACGAAGAAGAACAGGAAATGAGTACAGCGAATGAGGTGAAATTTAACGATGATGAATCCACTGACTTATCCGTTATTCCCATACAAGAGATGAAACCAGTACAAAATACGGAAGAGACTTCTGAGGTGAAAAGTGAAGAACATTTATCAACGTTAGAACTCCTTGAAAGGAAGCAGCATGCAGATGTGGTAAAGCAAGCCAAACGCGCAGGTGTTAGCACGGAAGGCAGTACCTTAGAGATTCTTGAAAGGATACAGCATGCAGATGTTGTCAAGCAAGCCAAACGTGCAGGTGTTAGCACGGAAGTACCTTAGAGATTCTTGAAAGGATACAGCATGCAGATGTTGTCAAGCAAGCCAAACGTGCAGGTGTTAGCACGGAAGGTAGTACCTTAGAGATTCTTGAAAGAATTAATCGTAAGGATTTGGAGTAGTTTAATTACTAAAAGCATTATATAGGTCCCAAATCAAACATATTGAACATTGCACAAAAATAATATAATACACCCATGAAAAAACTATTATGTTTTCTTACTTTTGCCATTATAATAGGAAGCGTCTATGCAAATAAGCAAATGGTATATTATAACTATAAAGCATTGTCAGCCGAGGCCTGTCGATTTCAATATAGTGTAACAAAACAAGATACGTCTTATTATATCATTGTAAGTATACTTTCTATCCAAGTTAAATTTAACAGTGAACCAACGATGAAGATAAAAACTTTCAATGGTGATATCCTTACGATACAAGGAGACGTAGATAATACAAATAGGAGTCCGTTGGGAGTTGTTTCGTGGAATGTTGTTTTACCCATTTCTTTTTCTTCAGCGTATTTTAAAGTAACGCCAGAACAATTCGAACAGTTAAAGTGCGGAGTTTCGAAGATAAGGCTATCAACAACTCCAGTGAATCATGAAAAAACTTTCAAGAAGGATAAAATAGGTAAAAAAATATACCAATTCTACATTAAAGAAAAAAGTCACGACGAGAACTTTTAAATAGTATTTATCGTGCAAACATTATGCAAATACCTGAATCCGACATACTGACTACAAATAGGCTGGGGAGGATATTCTCCAATACAGTAGCTACATACAAATTCTTTTGGTTTGTATCGATAATGCAGATACACGCCAAGAATGACAATCCGCGCATTAGTGTATGGGATATTGTTATTAGAATGGTTGCCAATGCTTGGTATCCAATTCATTACTTCCGTTTGTCTTTTGGTAAAAGTGATTCACTGTTTGATATAGTGATGGAGTTGCAAAGGATAACGCAGATTCCCATTGATGCAAATGCTGAAACGATTATTGCCTCACTCACCGAGAGAATGAATGACAGACAAATCAAGAAGCTTTTGAACACATTGACGCTGAACGTACCTTACCGTTTCCTGCGGCCTTGGATAGATACTTCTGATGATAAGCTGTTGATGGCTCGTTCTCAAACTCTGGAGAATGGCTGCTTGTATTCGCTGTACAAAGAGGGTTCTGACTTCTATATCATCATGAATGCTGCTTGGGACACCTATCTGCACGCTCACTATAACATTCTAGTTGACTTTGCCTATTGGAATCTGACGCTGTTCTTGCAGACAAGAAATCCTAATGTGCCAGCCATTCCCAATAAGTTGATACGTCCTGATGTCAGAAATTCGCTGACTAAGCAGCATAACTACTGGGATATGGTGATGAAACTCGGAATGCAGATTAATTGCATATATACCGATAATCCGATTCATCCTGGTGATTACGCCTTGGATCACTTTATCCCTTGGAGCTTTGTGTCGCACGATTTGATTTGGAATCTAATACCATCAGACGGCAGCATCAATTCATCAAAGAATAACAAGTTGCCAGACCTCGATGTGTATCTACCGAAATTAGCAAAATTGCAACATAAAGCATTACAGGTAGTTGTGAATGCAAACAAAAAACCGACATCTTTAGAGGACTTCGTGTCGCTTGGATATACACCTCGTGAATTGGCTGATATGGATAGCGAACACTTCCTTGAACTATACGAAAGGACGTTTAACCCCATCAGTCAGATAGCCCTCAATATGGGATTTGAGACGTGGAAATACTAACACTATGGAACCCGAGAAAATCAATCATCCATATCTTACGGCTATTAAGCGTACTGACCTATCTGTGCCTACGCGCTATTTATTGCAACACCAGTTGTTGAAAGGTAAAATACTGGACTTTGGTTGCGGTTTGGGCTTTGATACAGATGAGTTGAAGCGTCAAGGTTACGATATAACTGGCTACGATTATTACTATCGTCCAGACTATCCAGAGGGTAAGTTTGATACCATTATCTGCAACTATGTCTTGAATGTTTTAGAGCCATATGCTCAGGCAGAGGTAATGATGAATGTTACGAACCTACTTTCTCCAAAAGGAACAGCATATTTTGCTGTTCGTCGTGACATAGAAGAAGAAGGGTTCAGACTTCATGCAATCCATAAACAATATACCTATCAATGCAACGTAAAGCTGCCGTTCACAAGTCTAGTCTGCAACAAGACATACGAACTCTATCAGTATAATCACTTCAACAAACTGCCTCGTAAGGAGGGAGAGACGTGTCCTTTCTGTCGTTTGTCGCGAAAAGTGGAAATTATCTGCGAAACGGCTACCTGTGTTGCCTTCTATGATGGATATCCAGTATCACCTGGTCATGCATTGATTATTCCTAAGCGACATGTTTCTTCCTATTTTGATTTGACGAATCACGAGCGCGAGGCTATGAATGTGATGTTGCAGTATGTGAAGCAAAAGGTAGAAGAACGTTTCCATCCAGATGGTTTCAATATAGGTATTAACGTTGGCAAATATGCAGGTCAGTCTGTGTTCCATTGTCACATGCACCTGATTCCTCGCTACAAGGGCGATGTGCCAAATCCAAAAGGTGGCGTTCGCGGCGTGATTCCCAGCAAACAAAGTTACGGAGATAATGGCGAGAAATCATCGTTCATAAGGAAAGAAAAATCAGTAGAATGGATCAACAATATACGACAGAAATATCCTAATCATGGTGCTAAATGGACACCTGAGCAGGATAAATTACTAGCGTTTCTTATTGGGCAGGGATGCAGTGCATTTGAACTTACCGAAAAAATGGGACGTACTCTAAACTCTATAAGAATTCATTTGGAAAGTTCTGATGTATATAAATTACTTAAGCTCGAGTTTTTGAAAAGAGAATATCATAAGGTTTTTGATTAAGCAACAATATGGAAAACAAACAAGAAAGTGGCTTTAAGTATCCAATTACCATAAGTGATGCTATATCCAATATAGAAACAAGACGGTATTTGCTTCCTGCTATACAGAGAAAATTTGTATGGTCTAGCGAACAAATTGAGGTTTTGTTTGATAGTATAATGAGGAATTATCCTATCAACTCGTTTATGATTTGGAATGTTACATGTGATAAGACAAAAAATAACTACAAGTTCTATGAGTTCCTGAAGGAATACAGAGCCTTCTTTAAAGATGAAAATCCATTTATAAACACGAAGGGTTATCCAGATTTTCAGGCTGTCATTGATGGACAACAAAGATTAACGTCATTGTACCTTGGACTAAAGGGTACATACGCTTATAAGATGCCAAGAAAATGGTGGAAAGACAATGAGGAATGTCTGCCTACCAGAAGACTGTATATTAACTTATCATCAAAACCGTCAAAAGATGATGAGCGTAAAATGGTCTATGATTTCAAATTCCTTTCTAATGATGATGTTGAAAGACTTTCACAATCTGAAGATTTGTTTTTGGTTAACGATATTTATCTTTATAAGGATGCAGATGCCTTAGAGGATTATATGTCGGAACGCGATTGGAGAGATAAGAAATTCGCGAGAGCTACCTTGAGAAAGCTAAGAGAGGTAATCTTTAAGGACAAATTAATAAATTACTATCAAGAAGAAAATCAAGATATTGACACAGTCCTTGACATCTTTATTAGAACCAACAGCGGTGGAGAACCACTTAGCTTTTCTAATCTGTTGATGTCTATCACAACAGCCAATTGGGAGAGGGATGCAAGAAAGGAATTTAAGGCCTTGATAGATGCTGTGTATGCTAATAATTTCATTATTTCTGCTGACCTCATATTAAAATGCTGTTTGGTTCTTTTTAATGACAATATTAAATTTCAAGTTGCCAATTTCGACTCAGATAGCGTTGCAGTATTTGACAGAAACTGGGATAGAATTAGGAAATGCATTGAGATAACATTTGAATTACTAAACAAATGGGGCTTTAATGATTCCAGTCTTAGAGCGAAAAATGCTGTAATTCCTATTGTTTACTACATATATTATAGGAATCTTGAAAATGAAATTCTAAAAGACCACATTCATCAGGAAGAAAAGAATGCTATTCGCAAATGGCTATGTATTTCTCTTCTTAAAGGCGTGTTTGGTGGTCAATCTGACAGTGTCCTTTCAGGTATAAGAAAGGTACTCAGGAACAATATGAGTACAGAGATGTTCCCATTTGAACAAATAAAAGCAGAATTTGCAAGCAACGATGCAAAGAGCCTCTCGCTTAGCGACGAGGTTATTGATGATATCCTTAAAACGCAAAAGGATGCTCCTAACTGCTATGCGATATTATCACTCCTATATTCTCACTTACACTATGATACTGTAGCATATCATAAAGATCACCTGCATCCAGCCAGCAAATTTGAAAAGCTTAAAGAAAGCAACTTCGCAGACCATAATAAGTATCTTTTTTATACGAATCCTGAAAATTGGAATTCAATATTAAATCTCCAATTACTATCTGGATCATCGAATGAGTCTAAGAATGATGAAGACTTAATTGATTGGGTAAAAGATAAAAACATAGATTTGGAATCACATTTGATACCAAAGGATGTTAGTCTAAACTTTGATGATTTTGAGAATTTTATAAGTAGAAGAAAAGAATTACTTGTATCAACAATTAAATCAATCATTGGTTCATAACGCACGAAACTGCGTAATTTATTATTGAATATTAACGCGACGGAGGTTTCCCATAATAAACAGAACGATACTAAGAACATATATAATGAATAAGAAGATAGAGCTGCTGCTATACTTGAAAAAGTGCGCAAAGGTGAGCCTTTAGACGATGATGACGAGAACCTTGAGTAACACAATTAAATCATTCGATAGAAATTTATTATATAACAATTGGAATTATGCTTTTATCTATAAATATTTCCTGGACTGCACCTGGTCTGTTTGAATATTTTATTACTGCATTTGTTGTATTGCAATATCTATTTTGGTTATGTAAAACTGCTAAGCCATTCTTGGCTGTTTTGTTTAGCCTATGCTCATCAATTACTGTTATTTGGTATTTATGTCTGGGTAACGGCTTCTGGTTTATGAAGACTGATAGTTGGCTTTTGTGGCTACTCTATTTTGCTTTAGGTTCATACTTCATTTATTTCAGCTTTAATTCTGCCAAGTATTTCCTCTCATCTATATTTTTGATTCGAAGAGAACCGCTTTTTGCCATATTTGGATTTGTTACAGGATTATTCTGGGTTGTTACAACAATTATGTTCTTTAAAGAACTAACAATACAGCAGCCATTTACTTTGTTTATGATGTTCCTTATGTGTGCAGGTATGTATAAAGCACATGTTCCAACTATCTATGTCGACGGCGAGGAAATAACAGGAAAAGGATATCATGGTGGCGACCGTTTTAGAGGGGATAACGGAAGAGATTATTGGTATGATGGCTCAAAATGGCATGAAATGTAAATATAAAAGCATGTGCTTGAGTTCTTTGGATATGATTTGCTGAGGCTTGTATCGGCTGTTTTCTTTGCAGCGTAGGGATTCAACTAAATTCAGTCATTAGTCAATAGTCATTAAGGATTTTTGAAAGGGGAAAAAGTGCCAATATATTATATATAATATATTGATGAAAAATGGTATCTATTTTTTTCTTATTGACTATTGACTATTGACTGCGTCGAGCCTGCTACTGCCTTGTAATATGGGTTATATTAACCTTTGGTGATAAGGCGGGCAACCTATGCCGACGGAGGGATAGTAAGGCTTGGCAAGGAGGGATAGTATCCCTATGCAGGGAGGGATAGTAAGGCTGCGATTGAGGGAATGAGATGTCTGAAGTCTGAGGGCTGAGAGGAGAGGTTTCAGAATAAATGATAAATAATAGATAATAAAGAACAAATGAGAATGGGGGAGGAGATTGTTAATTAATTGGAAAAACGGACAAAAAACCACCAATATATATTGGAAAAACGGACAAAAAGGTTTATCTTTGCATTGAAAAATCGGACAAAGATATGCTTAAACGAAAAATTGACGGCTATTTAGAGCAGTTTTACAAGCGGACAAACAAGGCTCTGTTGGTGACGGGTGCTCGGCAGACGGGTAAGTCATTCTCTATACGTCAGTATGGTACGACTCACTATGAAAACTTTGTGGAGATAAACTTCATAGAACAGCCCGATGCAGTAGGGATTTTGAAAGGGGCGAAAAGTAGTCAGGACATTTTGGTAAGGCTGTCGCTGCTGACGAGCACGCCGCTGGTGGCAGGAAATACACTTGTGTTCTTCGACGAGGTACAGGAGTGCCCTGAAATAGTGACAGCCATCAAGTTTCTGGTGGATGAGGGCAGCTACCGCTACATCCTGAGTGGTTCACTGCTTGGCGTGGAGCTGAAAGACCTTCGTTCTGAGCCTGTGGGCTATATGGACGTAAAGGATATGTATCCGCTGGATCTCGAGGAGTTCTTTATGGCGATGGGTGTGTCGGGGCTGGTGACGGACGGTCTGCAAAAGGCTTTCGAAGAGAAACAACCTGTGGACGAGTTTGTTCACAAGAAGATGATGGAACTGTTCAGACTTTATCTCATCGTGGGCGGCATGCCTGCGGCTGTGCAGAAATACATCGATACGCATAATCTGCAGGACGTGATAGCTGAGCAACAGTCCATCATCAGGCTGTATAAACGCGACATTACGAAATATGACAGGAACCACAAGCTCTATATCGACGAGATTTTCGACTTGATACCGTCGGAACTGAATGCGAAGAACAAGCGCTTTATCTTAAAGGACCTGAACGAAAACCTGAAATTCTCGCGATATGAGAACAGTTTCTTGTGGCTGAAGAATGCTGGCGTGGCACTGCCTACTTATAACGTGGAGGAGCCTGTGGTGCCGCTGAAACTGTCGCGCAGCAGAAACTTGTTCAAGTTGTTCCAGAGCGACATCGGACTTTTGGCGTGTCAGTATGCAGAAGGTATCCAGTTGCATATCATCAACGATGAGAAGGGCATAAACTATGGCGCAATTTTCGAGAATGTGGTGGCTCAGGAACTGCAGGCCCACGGCTTCGAACTCTACTACTTTAACAGCAAAAAACAGGGCGAACTGGACTTCATCGTCGAGAAGGATGGTCACACGTTGCCCATCGAAGTGAAATCGGGGAAGGACTATCAGCGTCACAACGCCTTGAATAACGTGATGGGCAATGCCAACTACGGAATCCCTCGTGCAATGGTATTCTGTAATGATAACGTGAGTACTAATGGAAACATCGTCTATATGCCCATTTATATGGTCGCCTATTTGAAGAAGGAGGTCATTGGCGAGGTGATTTACAATGTGGATATGGATGGGATTGGCTGATGGCGATGAAGGTGAAGAATAAATAATAGATGATAGAAGTGTGTGCGGGAGGAGGGGAGAGAGGGGGAGAGGGCGATAAAGGGCATAGAAATTGAATCTGAGCGCGTCGGCGTTTTCTGTCGAGGGTATGTCGAAAGAGTGTGTTAAAACGATTTTAACATAGTTTAAGGGCGAAATGTGGTAATTCGTATTTCGTAATTCGTACTTATTTTGTATCTTTGCGCAAAATTTAAATAATACATATATATAATATTGATTATGCAAGACGCAGAAGACAGAATCATTAAAGTGGACATTGAGCACGAGATGCGGAAATCGTATATCGACTACTCGATGTCTGTAATCGTGGCACGTGCTTTGCCCGATGTGCGCGACGGCTTCAAGCCCGTTCACCGTCGCATACTCTTCGGAATGAAGGGGCTGAACAATGTTCACAACCAGCCGTATAAGAAGAGTGCCCGTATCGTGGGTGAGGTGCTTGGTAAGTATCATCCTCACGGCGACAGCTCTGTGTATGGTGCTCTGGTGCGTATGGCTCAGGAGTGGAACATGAGGTACACGCTGGTTGACGGTCAGGGTAACTTTGGTTCTATTGACGGTGACAGCGCAGCAGCTATGCGTTACACCGAGAGCCGCCTGACGCTAATGGGCGAGGCCATGATGGACGAGTTGGACAAGGAGACTGTGGATATGGTGAACAACTTCGACGATACGTTGAAGGAGCCCACCGTGATGCCCACAAAGATTCCCAACCTGCTGGTGAACGGTGCTACCGGTATTGCCGTAGGTATGGCAACAAACATTCCTACACACAACCTGACTGAGGTTCTGAACGCATCTATTGCCTTCATCGATAATCCAGAGCTTACGAGCATGGAACTGATGGAGTGGGTGAAAGGTCCCGACTTCCCAACTGGTGCCTACATCATGGGTATTCAGGGTATCAAGGACGCTTACGAGACAGGTCGCGGACGCATAATTATGCGTGCCAAGGGCGAGATAGAGAGTGGTGAGACTCACGACACCATCGTCTTCACGGAGATTCCTTACGGCGTGAACCGTGCGGAGATGATTAAGTACATCGCTCAGCTTGCCAACGACAAGAAGCTGGAAGGCATCTCGAACGTGAACGACGAATCGGACCGCGAGGGTATGCGCATTGTTGTTGACGTGAAGCGCGACGCTAATGCTCAGGTGGTGATGAACAAGCTGTTCAAGATGACTCCCCTGCAGACTTCGTTCTCAGTGAATGCTATCGCCCTCGTGAAGGGTCGTCCCAAACTGCTGACTCTGAGAGACTGCATCTCGAACTTCGTAGAGCATCGTCACGATGTTGTTATCCGTCGTACCAAGTACGATCTGCGCAAGGCTGAGGAGCGTGCTCACATCTTGGAGGGACTCATCATTGCTTCTGACAATATCGACGAGGTAGTACATATCATCAAGGCCAGCAAGACTCCTGAAGAGGCTCGTCAGAACTTGATGAACCGCTTCGAGCTCGACGAGATTCAGGCAAAGGCTATCGTTGATATGCGTCTGGCTCAGTTGACAGGTCTGCAGCAGGAGAAGCTGCACGGCGAATACGACGAGTTGCAGGAGAAGATTAAGTACTACAACCAGATTCTGAGCGACGACAACCTGTGCCGTCAGGTGATGAAGGACGAGCTCACTGAGGTTCGCGACAAGTTCGGCGACGAGCGCCGTACAGAAATCAAGCCTGCAGCAAGCGAGTTCAATGCTGAGGACTTCTACTCAGACGACGATGTAGTAATCACCCTGTCGCACATGGGTTACATCAAGCGCACTCCGCTGGCAGAGTTCCGTGCACAGTCGCGTGGCGGCGTAGGCTTCAAGGGTTCGAGCACTCGCGACAACGACTTCATAGAATACATCTATCCTGCCACTATGCACAACACCATGATGTTCTTCACACAGAAGGGTCGCTGCTACTGGCTGAAGGTTTACGAACTGCCTGAAGGAAGTCGTGCACAGAAGGGACGCGCAATACAGAATATGCTGAACATTGAGTCGGACGACAAGGTTACGGCCTGCCTGATGATTCGCAAGCTGGCAGATCCTGAGTTCTGCGCAAGTCACTATGTGATGTTCTGCACCAAGAACGGTATCATCAAGAAGACCTGCCTGACCGATTACAGCCGTCCGCGTACAAACGGTGTTCGTGCTATCAACATCAACGACGACGACAGCGTAATAAGCGTACAGTTGACAAACGGTAAAGACGAGATAGTGATTGCCAACCGCAACGGACGTGCCATCCGCTTCAACGAAGACCAAGTGCGTGTGATGGGACGTGTGGCTACTGGTGTTCAGAGTATGGTTCTGGACGGCGGCGACGACGAGGTAGTAGGAATGGTTGCTGTGAGCGACCCGCAGAACGACACCATCGTGGTTATCAGCGAGAGAGGTTACGGAAAGCGCAGCGCTCTGACAGATGCTGACGGCAACGACATATATCGTAAGACCTCGCGTCGTGCTAAGGGTGTGAAGACTATCGACATCACCGAGAAGACAGGTAAACTGGTGACAGTACGTGCCGTGAACGACGAAGAAGACCTGATGATTATCAATAAGTCGGGTGTGACGATTCGTATGCACGTTACAGACATCCGTCAGACCGGTCGTGTGGCTCAGGGTGTGAAACTCATCGATATCACCAAGCGCAACGATGTCATCAGCAACGTCTGCGTGGTTGACCGTGAGGAAGAGGTCGAGACTACTCCGCTGGCTGCGCCCGAATTACCTATGGACTAATTCATAATTGATAATTGATAATTGATAATTGATAAATTTTGATGCTATGAAAAAGATTTTTCTATCGATGCTGATGCTTGTGGTTGCAAGTGCTGCATTCGCACAGATGACTCCTGAAGAAAAGGCCGCTCTGAAGGCTGCCCAGAAGGAAGCAAAGACACAGATGTCGCAAGGTATTAAGCTGCGCGACGAGATAGAACTGCTGATAACAGCCAACCAGACAGAGGCTGCAAAGGCTGCTAAGGCCGACATGAGTATTATTGAGAAGAACAACGCTTCTGTGAAGCAGAAGGCTCTGGAGGCTAATCAGTTGCTGCTGACAGCCCTGAATAGCGGACACATTGCCGACAAGAATAAGTTCGACGCCAATAAGGCTTTGGACGATGTCAGCACCCGTCTGCTGAACCCAGAACTGGAAAAGGCTGCAAAGCACGAGGCTTTCGACACTCTGGCTTTTGCTAAGGCTGTTGATGGTGTGTGCACAGGATGCTACGGACAGTTGGAGTACGGCAACATGAAGAACGAGCTGCAGAAGCCCGTACTGATGTCTGCCCAGAACAAGATGCCTAAGCTGATGACCTACTACGCTTACCTGTCGATGTTCTATGCTGAGACAAAGAACTTGGACGGCGCTATGGCTGCTCTCGACAAGTATGCCGACTATGGCAAGAACTATCCCCGTGTGGCTGACAACGAGGCTGTGAAGAATCCTCAGTATCCTGCAAGTCAGTTGGCTTTCAACATCTATCTGACTGCCTACAACCTGAAGCGTTACGAGGTTTGTGAGAAGTACTACGATATGGCTTTCCAGTATCCTGAAGAGCAGAGCCACGCATTCGTGCTCAGCAGCCGTCCGCAGATTTATCTGCAGCAGGGCGATACCCTGAACTGGGCAAAGTCGTTGGAGAAGATGATTGATGATGCTCCTGATTCTCAGAATGCCGACATTGCCACTCAGAACCTGTTGGCTTATCATTCTAAGAGCGGTGCAAAGGCTATGGAAGAGTTTGCCGACAAGCTGCTGGCAAAGTATCCCAACAACAAGATGGCTAACTACGGTAAGGGTCACAGCCTGTTCATGCAGGAGAAATATTCAGATGCTCTTGGATACTTCAAGAAGACCATCGAGGTTGACCCAGAGTTCGTAGAGGGCTACAACATGTGTGGTATGTCTCTCTATCGCGAGGCTGGTAACAACTACTTCCAGAAGATTGATGGCAAGAAGTTCAAGACTACTGCCGAACTGAATGCTGCCGAAGAGAAACTGGTGAAGGTTCCATATCGTGAGGCTGCCGGCTACTTCGAATCGTGCCGCGACAAGGCAAGCGACAAGCCCGACCTGTGGGCAGGTCCTCTGCAGACCATCTATCGCAATCTGGGCGAGAAGGCTAAGGCTGCCGAGATGGATGTTTATTTGAAATAACACTCTAACCACGATTGCCACTCTGGGACGATAGTGTCTCGGGGTGGCAATATTTTAACTGTATGAAGAAACAAATCCTCTTTGTCATGTTCCTAATGCTTTCGCTCATGGCGAATGCAGCAGGACCGAAACCTGTGAAGGTAAGGACATTAATAAGCGAGGCAAAGGCCGCTATAAAATACAGCAAAAACCAACAGAACGCCGAGAAGAATCTTCTGGCTGTCGTTAACCGTGAGGACGTTACTACTGAGCAACGTGCTGAAATCTACTTCATGGCTTCAGAACTTGAACGCAACATCAACGATGCGGAGAATATGAAGCTATATCTGAAGCAGGCCTACGACACAGTGAAGTTCTTCAACACAATTCTGAACATGCACGAGCATCTGATAAAGTGCGACAGCTACGACTGCGAACCCAATGCTGCAGGAGTGGTGAAACTGAAATACCGCAACAAGAGTCGCGAAATCCTGAAGGCCTATCGCACCAATCTGCTCAATGGTGGTAAGTTCATGCTGAAACATGCGAAATACAACGAGGCCTATCCCTACTTCGATATGTATCTGCAAAGTTCGCGTCACGCTATCTTGGAGAGCGAACCAGCATTCCGGACAGACTCGCTTCTGCCTCGCGTAGCATATTGGGCAACAGTTTCGGCCTACAATGCCAACCAGCCCGAGAAAGCCCTGAGGTATATCGATGAAGCAATAGAAGGAGGTAATGAATCGTTACGCACTTCGTTGCAGGAGTACAAAGCACGTTGCTACGAGGTGCTGAAGAACAACGAGAAGTGGATGGAAGCATTAGAGGAGGGAACACGACTTTATCCTGCCCACGATTATTTCTTCCTGAAACTGATGGACGAATATATGGATGAGCAGGAGTACGACAAAGGTCTGGCTCTGTGCGACACCTTGATTAGCAAGGTTGGCAACAAAGACATATACTGGTTTGCGGAAAGTCAGATTTTCCTGCTTCGCAAGCAGTTCGACGAGACAATACGTACTGCCGACGAAGCGCTGAAGTGTGACTCTACAATGACTGATGCCTACTACAACAAAGGTAATGCGTTCCTGAACAAGGCTGTAATATTTGCTGAAACAGCTTGTAACGATGTTCGTGACCCAAAGTGCCGCGAAGACCGCAGACAGTTGCAGAAACTCTATAATCAGGCTCGCGAACCGATGGAGATGGTGCGCCGTCTTGCTCCCAAAGATTCTAAGCGCTGGGCAATGCCGCTTTACCGCATATATCTCAACCTGAATATGGGTAACGAATTTGCCGAGATGGAGAAAATACTGAATGACCAGTAAGAACTACTTGTTAATAGCCCTCGCAATATGTCTGATTGCAGCGTGTTCTTCACACAAACAGAATAGGAAGAGGGCAGAAGTAGACTCAATAAACACACGAGCCTATGTGCTACGTTATGCCGATATTGATTCGGTGGAACAACTGGCACAGAAGGCTTTCACACTCTCTCCGGCTTATCCTGACGGACGAAACGAAGCCCGCTGTAATCTGGCTTTCGCGAGATATCAGCAGATGGACTTCGACGGTGTGGACAGCATACTGCAACGGGTGCGCGACGATAGCAGCACTCCGTTGCTTTTGCTTTGTGCCGATGTGCTGGAGATGAAGACCAGTCAGCGCACAGGCAACGGAGAACAGTTCTTCCGTGCAAAGAGTCAGGCGGAAGGACGCATAGAGGAGATTGCCAAGAAGGAATCGGCACTGACTCCTCACGAAGTGGCTCTGTGGGTTTATGCCCAGTCGGAGTACCACATCATTACATCTACTTATTACTTCTATCAGGAGCAGAACGACGAGGCACGCGAAGAGCTTGACGAAGTGCTTCCCTGTCTGCGTCTGCATGTTGATACTGCCCAGTGGGTGAATTATAACTATATGCTCGGACCAGGCGGACTGGTGGAGGGACGCGATTCTGACGACATTACCCTGCAGGAGTTCGACTATCTGTTCCGCGCATACAACACGAGTCGCAGGAACGGTTTTCGCTATTTCGAGGCAAACTCTCTGCAGGCTCTGGCTACGATGTATCTTCACAACGAGTCGCTGATTCGTGAATACAGGTCCGACGAATATCACCTGTTGCGATTCCAGCATGAAGTAAGCGAAGATGATTCTCTGTCGCTGCCGATGGTCTTTGCACAACACGCCCTGCAGTTGTTTAAGGATTACGACGACCTGTTCCAGACAGCCTGCGCCTATAGAACATTGGGAGAGGTACATTTCGAACAGGGCAACTACGATGCAGCACTCAAAAGCTACGAACAGGCGCTGCATTGTGTGAATGTTCATCACCTGAGATACTACGGTTCAATATCGCGCGACACACTTTCTGCCTTCGACCCAAATGATGTGGGACGAAGCATTGAGAAAGAATGGACTGAGGACAGTCGTATTTCCACCGTTCCCGACTGGATATCGGGCATAAGGCAACAGTTGAGTCTTGTGTATAGTGCAATGGATATGAAGCAGGCATCGGACTACAACCGAAACTGCTATCTCGACCTTTTGCTTGCAACGAATCAGGACTTGGAACTGGAGAGCCGTACTGCCGAACTCGAACGACAGACAAGGGCTTTGCGCTTCCGTATGGTCATTTGTGCAGTCTTGCTGATTCTGACTCTGCCTTTAGCTTTTCTGCTCTTTCGCAGACAGAAGCGCAGTCTCGAAATATCGGATACAGGAAAGAAGGAAAGTCTGTTTGTTCGCTGGCTCAACGGTCAGTGGAGTGTTTTTGCCAACCAACAAGAGGAGTTGCGCGAACAACTGACTGTGAGCGAGAGGCAGATAATTGCTGAAAAACGAATTAATGTAGAGAACAGGTCCAAAGTATCTTTAGTGCATGGGATTGTTCCCTTTCTCGACCGAATAGGTGGAGAAGTTTCGCGAATGAAACGCAGCGGAACAGTCAGCGACGAACGACGTGAATATATCGTAGAGCTGGTGGACCAGATAGAACAATACAACGCTGTACTCACCGACTGGATAAAGATGGAGCAAGGACAGTTGGGACTGCACATCTCTACATTCTCTCTCGACCGTCTGTTCTCAATCGTTGCTGAAGGACATTACGCCTTCGACCAAAAGGGTGTTCAGCTTGTCGTGAATCCCACGACCGCACGAGTGAAAGCCGACGAAGGACTGACGATGTTCATGATAAACACCCTTTGCGACAACGCCCGTAAGTTCACACCAGAGGGTGGGCGAGTGACACTGTCGGCAAGCGAGGGTGAAGACTATGTTGAGGTGAGTGTGGAAGACACAGGACGAGGTCTTTCGCCAGAGGATGTAGATACGCTCACAAACAACAAGGTGTATGATGCTTCCGAGATTGGTAAGGGAGGTGAAGGCAAGGGCTTCGGCTTCGGTCTGATGAACTGCAGGGGCATCATCGAGAAATACAAGAAGACATCCTCGCTCTTCGCTTCGTGTGCCTTTGGTGTTCGAAGTGTGATGGGCAAAGGCTCTACATTCTTCTTCCGTGTCCCACGTGTGGGAAAACTGCTCGCATTACTAATGCTTGTGTCTGTACGAAGTATCGCAGCGGACGTAACGCAGTATTACGATAGTATTTATAATACAAACATTGAGGGACGATATCAGGAGGCTCTGCAGTATGCTCAGCGATGTGTGGATATACTTAACGAGCAGCACACCGATGTGCCTCCAATACTGCTCTTCGACAATGATCCGGAACATCGTGAGGCTTCCGAAATATTGTGGGCAAGGGATGGTGTTGATGCCGATTATGAACTGATAGTAGGTCTGCGCAACGAGATTGCCCTTTCTGCGCTGGCTCTTCACGACCTCGACCTATACCGATATAATAATCGCGCGTGCATAAGGCTGCACCGTTTCATTCATCAGGACCGCGAACTGCCGACATATTTCCGTCGCCTGAGTCAGACCCATCACAACAGCAACATCCTGCTGCTTGCCATCGTGATTGCTTTATGCTTATTGCTGCTGTTCTCCATCCGTTTGATTCTGAATGTTCGCAGTCGCCTGCAAAGAACCATAGAACTGCTTTCCGACGAACAGGCAAAGCTGCAGTTCGAAAGGAACCGCTTGCATGTGCAGAACCAGATTCTCGACAACTGTTTGTCAACCATCAAGCACGAATCGATGTACTATCCCTCGCGAATCCGTTTCCTTGCCGAACGAATGCAGGATGCTGACATCAGTCAGTTGGCAGAGTTGGTGCAGTACTATCGTCACATCTATACCTTGCTCTGTCAGCAAGCCGACGAACAGGTGAGCAGTCCGGGCTTCAAGCGTCAGAATGTGAATGTTGCCGCTGTCTGTGAGCGAGCTTTCACTCGTGCCAAACGTATGGCTTATCGTGTTGAAGGTGCTGAGGAACCAAAGTTCGTAAACAACTGTCAGCCCGATACTTGTGTGAAAGCCGACGAGATGTTGCTCGACCAGATGCTGGAGGCTCTGTTCAGTGAAATGCTCGTAGAAGGAGCCAACATCACGTTCAGCGTTTCTCGCGATGAAGGTTTTGTTCGTTTCACCCTGCGAGATTCAGCAACCAGTCTCGATGACGAGACCACAGCCAACCTCTTCTTCCCAGAATCGCGCCACATACCATACCTCGTGGCAAAACAGATTCTGCGCGAGCACGATACCTATTGCAATCACCCAGGTTGTCGCTTAGTTGCTCAGCCCAGCGAACGCGGCTACGAGATATATTTCACATTACTCCTTTCCAAGAATTCAAATTAATACAATCATGGATAAATTCAAAGTCATTATCGTTGAGGACGTAAAACTCGAACTCAAGGGCACAGAGCAAATCTTCCGAACGGAGATTCCAGAGGCCGAAGTCATTGGTACTGCACAGAACGAGGGTGAGGTATGGAAACTGTTCCGCGTTGCCGAACCCGACCTCCTGCTGCTCGATCTCGGACTTGGAGGAAGCACTACGGTGGGAGTTGACATCTGTCGTCAGGTACGCTCGCGCTATCCACAATGCCACGTGCTCATCTTCACGGGTGAGATTCTCAACGAACGCCTTTGGGTGGAGGTGCTGAAGGCAGGAGCCGACGGCATTATCCTGAAGACTGGCGAACTGCTCACTCGCGACGATGTGATGCTCGTGATGAAAGGTCGTCACTTGGTATTCAACGAGCCCATTCTTGAGAAGATTGTTGACCGCTTCAAGCGTTCCGTAATGGCAGAGACTCTGAAGCGCGACGCTGTCATCAGTTACGATATTGATGAATACGACGAGCGTTTCCTGCGTCATTTGGCTTTGGGATACACGAAGGAGATGATTGCTCAGTTGCGTGGTATGCCTTTCGGAACAAAGAGTCTCGAGAAGCGTCAGGTGGAACTCGTGAACCGTCTCTTCCCAGAGGGCGAACGTGTTGGTGTGAATGCCACTCGTCTGGCTGTGCGTGCTCTGCAACTCCACATCCTCGACCTCGACAATCTTGAACCCGATGACGAATAACGACTTGTTTTCGCAACTCAACCCTGCGCAGCAGGAAGCGGTGAAGTGCATCGATGCTCCCTCGCTGGTGATTGCCGGTGCTGGGTCAGGCAAGACGCGTGTGCTTACCTACAAGATTGCCTACCTCATGCAACAGGGTATTGACCCTTGGGCGATACTTGCGCTGACGTTTACCAACAAGGCTGCCCGTGAGATGCGAGAGCGCATAGGACGGTTGGTGGGCGAGCACGAGGCTTCGATGCTTTGGATGGGAACATTCCACAGCATCTTTTATCGCATTCTGCGCTACGAAAGCGATACTGTCGGCTTCTCGAATCATTTCACCATCTATGATGACAGAGACTCTGAAAATCTCGTGAAGACTATCATTCGCGAAATGGGGCTCGACGACAAACAGTATCGTCCGGGCGTTGTTGCCCATCGCATAAGCGAGGCAAAGAACGAACTCATTCGTCCTGAGCAATACGCCAAAGATTTCCAACTGATGCGTCGCGACCAGAATACCCGTATGTCGCGCATTAATGAGGTTTATGCCAAGTATCAGCAACGTCTGAAACAAGCCGACGCAATGGATTTCGACGACCTGTTGCTCTATACCTATATATTATTAAAGGAGCATCCCGATATCCGTCAGAAATACGAAGACAAGTTCCAATTCGTGCTTGTAGATGAGTATCAGGATACCAACTATGCCCAGCATCAGATAGTGTGGCTGTTGACGGAACATCGTCAGCGTGTGAGTGTTGTGGGCGACGATGCACAGAGCATTTATTCGTTTCGAGGTGCTCGCATCGATAACATCCTCAACTTTCAGAAGTCATACAACGATGCACGACTGTTTAAACTGGAGCAGAACTATCGTTCGACGCAGAATATTGTGAATGCTGCCAATAGTGTAATACACAAGAACCAGCGACAGATTCACAAGGATGTATATAGTCGTAACGACGAGGGTGAACTCATAGAGGTTTGTGAGGCATATAGCGACAAGGAAGAGGCTGCAATCGTGGCTCGTAAGATTCAGGAACTGACTCGCAATAATCAGTACAACTTCGGACAGATAACTATTCTCTATCGTACCAACAGTCAGTCGAAATCGTTTGAGGACGAGTTCAAGCGTCGTCGCTATCCCTATCGCATCTACGGCGGTATGTCGTTCTACCAGCGCAAGGAGGTGAAGGATGCTTTGGCTTATCTGCGTCTGGCTGTCAATCCCAACGACGAGGAGGCTTTTCGTCGCGTAATCAACTATCCTGCACGCGGTATTGGAAAGACCACTCTCGATAAAGTCTATCAGACTGCTGTTGACAATGGTGTTACTCCCTTCTTCGTAATCAGTAATCCTGCCGACTTCCAGTTGGATGTCAACGGTCCCACGCAGGCTAAGTTGCAACGCTTCGCGCAGTTCGTAACATCGTTTACAGAGCTGGTTCCGACCGAACGGGCAGACACTCTTGCTCTGCGAATGCTGAACGAATCGGGACTTGTGGCTGAGATTAATTCAGGAAAGGAACCAGAAGACCGCGACCGTCAGGAGAACCTGCAGACGCTGATTGACGATATTCAGGCGACTGTAGCCGATAACGAGGAACAGGGACTATCTGTGCTTCTGACAGAATATCTGCAGAATATTGCTCTGCTTACCGATCAGGACAAGGATGAGGAAGAGGCAGTGCCACGCATTACGCTGATGACCGTTCATGCAGCCAAAGGTTTGGAGTTTCCCGTTGTCTTCATCGTTGGTCTGGAAGAAAACCTTTTCCCTTCGGAAATGGCAATCGAGGAAGGAGGAATAGAGGAGGAACGACGCCTGTTCTATGTTGCTATCACACGAGCAGCCCAACGACTGTTCCTCACTTGGAGTCATTCGCGTATGCGCTTCGGACGCTTCGAGAACAATCAGCGCAGCCGCTTCCTTCATGAAATCGATAAGCAATATCTCACTCGTTCTGGTTCATCGCCAGCCGCTGCTCCAAATCCAACTCCTGCAAGGTTTACTCCATCCTTCGCTCATTCAAGTTTCTCTAGCCCTACAAGTACTACTAGAGCTACTAGTCATACTAGTTCCCATAGTGCTATTAGTCCCGCAAACGCCCCTCGTCTCTCAAGCCTTTCGCGTTTCCAATCAGAGCATACAGCTACAGCACCATTGCCCGATGGAGCAGGTAATCTGCAAGTGGGCAACCATATCGAGCATTCACGATTCGGTAGAGGTGTGGTAAAAAAAATCGAGGGCACAGGCCTCGATACAAAAGCAACAGTGGAATTTGAGAATGCAGGTCAGAAGCAACTGCTCCTGCGCTTTGCCCGTTTTACTGTTTTAGATAAGTAAGCAGGTCGGCTACAACAAAACTTGAACCGCCAACAAATACGAAATCGTCAGCCGAGGCATCGTGCAAAGCAGCGCGATATGCTTCGGCTACTGTTTTGTAGGTCTTGCCTTGCAGTCCCATTTCCTGTCCGATAGCGGCGAACTCCTCGACGGGCATTGCTCGCTTCACGGAAGCCTGTGTGAAGTAGTATTTTGCTTCTTTGGGCATTAGCGATAGCGATGTCCTCACGTCCTTATCGCCCACCATCCCCAAAACTATTCGTAATGCATAATTATTTTTCTTCGCATAGCAGGACTCATTTTCAATTTTCCATTTTCCATTTTCCATTGAATTTAGCTGCTCCGCGATGTATTTTATGCCTGCAGGGTTGTGACCGGTGTCACAAACTACGGTGGGGCGTTCCTGCAACTTCTGCCAGCGTCCCATCAATCCCGTCAGTTCACACACTCTCGCAAAACCTTCCTCCGTGTTCTCCTTCGTAATTCGTAATTCTTGCTCCTCTTCTATTTTGATTGCTGTCAGAATCGTCTGCGTATTCTTCTCCTGACAAAGGCCTTTCAACTCTGGTTCGACGTCGAGGGAATAGTGGGGAAGTTCGTCGGCAAACACAATCGGAGCTCCAACTTCCTCTGCTTTCTTTGTAAAGACTTCCCTAACTTCTGTATTACCGTTCGTTTCTCCAATCACCACAGGCACACCTTTTTTGATGATTCCAGCCTTCTCTGCAGCAATCTTCGGCAGCGTATCTCCCAAGAACTGAGTATGGTCGAAACTGATGTTTGTGATGATGGAGAGCAGGGGGGTGATGATGTTTGTGCAGTCGAGTCGTCCGCCCAGTCCCACTTCTATTACAGCAACATCTACCTTCTGTTCCTCGAAGTACTTGAACGCCAAAGCCGTTGTCAATTCGAAGAAAGAAGGGTAGAGGGGTTCGAAGAACGTACGTTCCTGCTCCACGAAGTCAATGACGCGCTGTTCAGGTATCATCTCGCCGTTGACGCGAATCCTCTCGCGGAAGTCAACAAGATGCGGACTCGTATATAGTCCTACCTTGTAACCTGCCGATTGCAGGATTGCTGCCAGAGTGTGACTGACAGACCCTTTGCCATTGGTACCTGCAACGTGTATGGTCTTGTACGCTCGATGAGGATGACCGAAATGCTCGTCAAGAGCGAGCGTGTTCGCCAGCCCCTCCTTATACGCACCAGCCCCAATGTTCTGGAACAAAGGGGCTACGTTGAACAGATACTCAATCGCGTCGCAGTACTTCATTGGGTTATTTAAAGAAATTCTTGAATTTATTGAACACCGACTTGCGGCACGAATCGCTGGGACAGAAGTTGTCGCTGGTGGCAAACTTCTCCATAGCTTGCTTCTCTTCCTTGCTCAGAGTTTCAGGGATATAGACGCTGATGTGTACGATAAGGTCGCCATACCCATAGCCGTAACCCTGAACTGCAGGCAGTCCTTTGCCGCGCAGACGAACCACCTTGCCAGGCTGTGTTCCCGGTTCAATCTTTATGCGTGCCTTGCCGTCGAGGGTGGGAATCTCCACCGTGCCGCCAAGAGCTGCCGTAGGAACATCGAGCAAGAGGTTATATACGAGGTTCTGTTCCTCGCGAACGAAGTCTTCGTGTTCCTGTACTTCTATGAACACCTGAATGTCACCAGCCACTCCGTTGTGCTTGGCAGCGTTGCCCTTACCGGGAACAGTAACCACCATACCGTTAACTACGCCAGCAGGTATCTTTACCTCAACAAGTTCCTCGCCCGTAACAACACCTTCACCGTGACACTTCGTACACTTATTCTTTATTGTGTGACCTTCACCGCCGCACGTTGGGCAAGCCTGCTGCGTCTGCATACGTCCGAACATAGAGTTCACCGTACGCACGGTGTAGCCCTTACCGCCGCAGGTTGGACAGGTCTGTGTCTGACCGTCTTCCGAACCGCTTCCGTGACAATGGTCGCAGGTGACATTCTTCCTCACCTTGAACTTCTTAGTCACACCTGTAGCTACTTCATTCAGCGTCAGACTTACCTTCAGTCGCAGGTCGCTGCCGCGATAGACTTGCTTTCCACCACGACTGCTGCTTCCGAACCCTCCAAGGTCGAAGTCGAAGCCGAAACCACCGCCTCCTCCCATGTGTCCGCCGAAGATGTCGCCGAACATCGAGAAGATGTCGTCCATATTCATACTGGCTCCGCTGAAGCCGCCTCCCATACCGTTCAGGCCTTCATGACCAAACTGGTCGTAGCGGGCACGCTTCTGCTCGTCGTGCAGCACATCGTATGCCTCAGCAGCCTCCTTGAACTTCTCCTCGGCTTCCTTGTTGCCTGGGTTACGGTCAGGGTGGTACTTGATGGCCATCTTCTTGTAAGCGGCCTTTATCTCTTGTTGCGTGGCGTCTTTTTTCACGCCCAGCACTTCATAATAATCTCTCTTCATATAATTACGAGTTACGAATTACGAGTTACGAATTACGAATGATTTTCGCCGAAGCTATCGTAATTCGGATTTCGGATTTAACTTAGATTCCCACAACAACTTTTGCAAATCGGAGAACAGTCTCGTTAAGCATGTAACCCTTCTCTGTGCAGTCAATTACTTTGCCCTTCAGTTCTGGGGTGGGAGCGGGGAACTGTGTTACAGCCTCGTGGAAGTCGGTGTTGAAGTCAGCACCCTCCGTCTTCATCTGCGTCACACCCTGAGCCTCCATCACCTTCAGGAACTTCTTATAAATCAGTTCCACACCTTCCTTCTCAGCGTCACTCATATGAGTGAGGGCACGCTCCAAGTCGTCGATTACCGGCAGCATAGCCTCCAGTACCTTACGACCGCCGTTCAGTATCAGCTCAGCCTTTTCCTTGATGATACGTTTGCGGAAGTTGTCGAACTCAGCCTGACGATACAGACGTTCCTTCTCCAACTCTGCAATGCGAGCCTCTGCCAGAGCAAGTCGCTCTTCGGCAGTCAGTTCGGGCTGTTCCTCTGTCGTTTCCTCAGTCTTTTCCGTAGCCTCGTTCTCGGCAGCCACAGCCTCATTCAATACCTCTTCGGTATTCTCCATATTCTCTGCGTTGATTTTTTCTTCTTTCTTCATAATAAATTAATGTATATATTCACACTCTTCCTTCAACAAAAACCTTGCCAAAAACCCACTTGTCCTCAACTAATATCAAATTTCCCCCAACATTTCCCCCTTTCCTGCCAAAATTGTAATTATATGAGGATACTCACGCTCGGAATAAAAAATTTAATTTTATTTTGCTATTCGCTCACTTAATCGTATCTTTGTGGCGTAAAAGTGTTAGATATGTCGTACAATCAGTTAGCACATCTTGAACTAATCAATGCCTTGAACAACATTAATTCCGAAGCAGAATTGAATGAATTCAAGGATTTGGTAGCGCTGTTCTTTGCTCGAAAGGCACAGAAAGGCATCGATGCCCTTTGGGATTCTGGAGTTATTAACGAAAGTACCGTTGACCAATGGGGCGCAGAACATATGCGTACTCCTTATCGCTATGCGGCGAATCGTTCTTGACACCAACTGTCTGCTGCAGGCTTTGCCCACACGGAGTCCGTATCATAAGATATGGACAGATGTTTTAGCTGGAAAAATTTGCTTGTGTGTGAATACCGAAATTTTAAATGAATATGAGGAAATCATATCACAGAAGACAAACAAAGAAATTGCTCATAACGTAGTAGAAGCAATTGCACGTTTACATACAACTGTATATCAGGAAGTGTATATTCATTTTGGATTAATAGAGAAAGACGTAGATGACAACAAGTTCGTTGATTGTGCCGTTGCAGCAGATGCGGAGTATATTGTTACCAATGACTCCCACTTCAGTGTACTTAAAGAAATAGACTGGCCAAAGATCGCAATTATAACTATAAAAGAATTTGCATCCCAAATAGCAGATAATTAACTCTAAAACCAATTAAACTGAAGAAACAGACAGCTGATTATACATTAAAAAGAAGCGTCCGCTTGGGCGCTTCTTTTTTTAAATATAGAGACTTTGCGAAATATCTATAGTGACATAGGTTATTCAATATAGTGACTTGCCCTTTTCACTATAAAGACTTCAGCATGTCACTATTATATGCTGACTTTGCTTCCCGTAGCGATGATTAACGCTTCGGGAAGCGATGACACTCGCTCCTAGTAGCAAGTTACGTAAGAACGGGCAGCAATCATCATTGTCACAGGTGACAAGGGGCATCACTCCTAATGGCAAGAAAACTTACATCTAGCGGTAAGCCTCATCGCTATTAGGAGCAAAGCCCACTGCCTCCTGTTCCTTCGAAACTTACTACGAAGGGAGTAGTCCTCTTACCTCTTACCTCCTACTTCCAACCTCTCTAATAGTCTTACGCGAAACTTTTTTCCTCATTCCCTTTGCGCGTATTAAATAAATATGTAAATTTGTGGCGAATCCGATACCCTGGCGAGGGAATTATATCGGTGACTTTATGATACGAAAAGCGTTTCGACGTTTTTATCCAGTTCATGAAACTTAGGAACTTTCTGACCATTAGGATAATGAGCATAGAACGTTCACGTCTGTGTTTATGTACTTGCTTGACAGGCAGACTACATATCGATTTGTTGCTGCGCCTCTTCCATGAAGCAAGTAAGATGCACAAGGACTTTCGATACACTTTGGGTGAAGACTTAAAACAAAATCTGTTGAGAGTGGAGGTTTGTATCTATCATGCTCACGATGAGAAAGAAGTCGCAGATAAGGTTAAATACATCGCAGTGACGATAGACAAGATGCTGGAAGTGAGGTTGATTGTACGCATACTACATGATAGTAAACAGCTTCCATTAAAGAAGTATGCTCTGCTATGTGAGCAGATGGTGGAGATAGAGAAGAATCTAAAGGATTGGAAAATGTATCACTTAAATAACATTAAACAATGAAAAAATTATTCTTTCTTTTTGTAATGTGCTTCATAGCACTTACAATGCAAGCACAGCGCTATGCTGTTTTAGAATTTCAAGCAGCCCAAGGTATACATATCTCAGATGTAGATGGCATTTCCGACATGTTCCTGACCTATTTCAATCCTCAAGGTTATACTGGAGTTGATAGAGGGCAATTAAACAGGATTCTTGCCGAGCAGAATCTCCAGCATTCAGATGTGACCGAGGAAATTGCAGTGAGAATCGGACGTATTAATAATATCTCAAAAGTAGTTCTTGGTAAAGTCAGCAGATTAGGTGGTGGATATCAAGTGGATGTCAGGGTGGTGGATGTGGAAAGCTCTCGTATTTATGCGAAAGATGGCGAAACCGTAACTGGAAACTTCCGAGTAGGTGTGAGTGCGCTGGCAAAACGACTTGCCTCTAAGATTGCTATCAGACAAAGTAATTCTGTTCCTGCTAGTTCTGTAACTCCAACAACTTCTTCTCCACGTAAACGTACCTCAGTGGAGACACTCTATGGTTACTTGAAAATATTCCCTAATGAACTTGGAACATTCCAGTCAGAACCTACGTCTGTTATTTCACAAATCAACAAACAGGCACAACACGGCTATAACAATTGGCGTATTCCCACTAATGAGGAATTATCTTTATTGAAAGCCAACAACTACCTCGGCAGTGGAGAGTACATGACCCGTGAGAGCAGGCAAGGCATAGTACTTTTGGTAACAGACGGCAAGGACTATGCAACAGTAAAAGCAGAAGAGCAAGCAAAAATAAGGGCTGAGCAAGAACGAAAAGCTGAGCAAGAACGTAGGAATGCGCAGTTAAAAGCACAAGGTCTTGTAGATCTGGGACTCCCGAGCGGTACACTTTGGAAGGAGAAAAACGAAACAGGAGGTTATAACAATTTCTTTACCTATGAAGAAGCCGTTAGTCGTTTTGGCAAAAGCCTTCCTTCCAAAGAACAATTGCAGGAATTGATGTATAAGTGCAGATGGACTTGGACTGGTAGTGGCTATAAGGTCACTGGCCCCAATGGTTATTCCATCACCCTGCCCGCTGCGGGCTTCCGCCATTGCGATGGGAGCGTGAGCAACGTGGGCTCCGGCGGCGACTATTGGTCGTCCACGCCAGATAGTTCAAAGGACGCATGGTACCTGTACTTCAGTTCGGACGGAGTGTACGTGGACAGCTACGGCGGCCGTTGCCTCGGTCAGTCTGTCCGTCTCGTCCAAGATTGATTGCGCACGCAAAATTGATATAGAACCGCACTTGTCACTTCGCTAGTGGCAGGTGCGGTTTGTTTGCGACTATACGACAACGGGCCAATTTTGCGCTGGTTAATAATCACGAGGTTCTAGTCCTTATTGACGGAGGTACTAGCGCTCGACATCCGGTCGCTTTAACTAAGCTTAGCGACTTAAAGAACTTGTGGCGATAGGTTCGCCAACTTATCGCAATGGGTTATATTAACCTGTGGCAATAGGTTAATATAACCTATGGACGGAGATAATATTAACCTATAGGCACAGATAATAATAATCTGTTTTGCCAGAAAATAAAAGAATATGTAAAAACAGGTACCCAGGTACCTCAACCGC
>CACZJU010000028.1 GCA_902781515.1 uncultured Bacteroidales bacterium
TTTGGAATGTCCTGCGATTGATACAAACGTAAGAGGCTGGACATTTGTCATTGATACACTCTACCACATCTTCGAGCAGCAAGGTCATGGTCACCTCGTTGCAATTACTTCTGTTGGCGGATTACGTGGCGAACCAATGGCACCTGCCTATAGTGCGACTAAAGCCTACCAGATTAACTACATGGAAGCTTTGCGTAAGAAAACTTTCAAGAGCGGTGGTAGCATAACAGTTACTGACATTCGTCCAGGTCTCGTTGATACAGTAATGGCTAAAGGTGATGGCCTGTTTTGGGTGATGCCCGTCGAGAAGGTTGCCCATCAGATTATTTCCGCTATTCGCAAGAAGAAATCCAAAGTATACGTCACAAAGCGTTGGCACTTTCTCGCCATCATCAATAAAAAGTGTTCTTCCCGTGCAGTCTTTTTGGAAAAGTGGTATCTATGTCAATAGAGGCAGAATGTTTTCGATGGACATAGAACAACGTTTTGATTAAGTGAGAGCCGAGCAAAAGCGTTTACTCTGCCGAACGGGAAAAATGAAGGATGAAATCCAACTCATAGAGCGAGGGCGACAGGGCGATGAGGCTGCTCTTGGAAGCCTATATAGGGCATATCACCAACAAATGACGGTGATATGCCAACGCATCGTAGACAATCGCCAAGTGGCAGAGGAATTGGCACATGATGCATTCCTACTGGCTTTTGCCAAGATGGATCAACTGCATAACCCACAACGTTTTGAGGCATGGCTGACAAGTATTACAACCAATGTTGCCCGACGCTATATGCAGCGGCATCATGATCCATCAATGCTTTCGTTTTCCACTCTCTCAGAAGAAGAACTTCCACAAGAACCTATTCCAACAGAAGACAAGCCGTTACCAACTATGAAAGAACTGATGACGGCTGTAGATGCGCTGCCCAAAGGCTATGGACAGGTGTTCAAGTTGGCGGTCATCCAAGAAATGTCACATAAGGAAATTGCCGAAATCCTTGGAATTGCAGCCCATTCTTCATCGTCACAACTGTCACGGGCAAAGAAAATGTTGCAGAAGTCACTTGCACAGTATTGGCTGTTGTGGCTCATGCCACTTCTGTTGCCTTTGGCCATATATCTTTATAAAACGGGAAAGACCACTGACGTGCCGCAACCAATAGTAACAAAACAAGAACAGACTACGCCTGATACAAAGCATGATGATGAAGGAACTCCGACGATAGGGCAAGGAACTCCTGCCATTCCAATAATTGCTACACAGCAAATAGCCATTGTTCCTATCAAAGATGTACCAGTAGATAGTCTTGCTCCTGCTGACACGCTCCATCATACTGACGAAGAAAAAGAGAGTACCGACACGACGACCATCTTACACAACAACAAGCCACTGCACGACTTGCGCCCAGACAAAGATATAAATATAGCAGACCTGTTCCCGGAAAAGTCCACAGAGATTAAGGATAGACAGAAGTGGTCTGTAGATTTGGTATACACAGGTAGTATGGGTGAACAGAATGCTAATCGTCCGTTTATATTCACTGAAAAGGAGATGACGGATATACTAAGCGATGTTCCACCTATCCGCTCCTTCGACAAATGGAGCGATTATGCCGAGGCATTACAGAGCGGAACCCTTGACATTGACTATAAGACGTACCAAATCTTGCTGAAGATAGCCCAAAACAACGCTGCTCGGCCTGATGCGGACAAGATAGAACGTACGACTCATCACTATATGCCCGTCACCTTCTCGTTGGCATTGAAGTACAAACTGAATAGTCGCTTTGGCTTAGAGACAGGCTTGAGTTATAGCCGTCTAAAGTCAGAATTTGAGATAGGCACAGACGGGAACACCATCCGTGAGCAGCAGGCTATCCATTACCTCGGCATACCTCTGAAGGGTACATATAATATATATAATGTAAGAAGATGGAACCTATACGGAAGTCTTGGCGCGAAGTTGGAGATACCTGTTTATGCTCCGTTCAGCACAAGCTATTTCGTTAATGGAATGAAAGAACTGGAAGAGAAGTCCATTCTTCATGCTCCGTTGCAGTGGTCGGTAGGTACTGGTCTTGGCTTGCAATATAACCTCACACCTAACATTGGATTCTTTGCAGAGCCAAGTCTGCAATACTACATCCCGACGGGCAGCAACATCGAGACCTACCGCACAGAACACCCATTCACGTTCTCCTTGCCAATAGGAATCCGCATCACATGGTAATTTCTCTTCCGAAATCGTGCAGTCTTTTCTTGCTTTGTGGTATCTATCCCTATAGAGAAGCAAAACAAGAAAAGACGATGCAGCAGCGACATTTGAACCGCAAACAATACTTCTGCGAATTGGCAAACACAGCCCAGACATTCTACATGGAATATCTGAATACATACATCAAACTAACGCCAGACACCCGTGTGCTGGAAATAGGTTGTGGCGAGGGCGGCAATCTGCTTCCCTTCGCAGAAAAGGGTTGTCAAGTGACTGGAATAGACATCTGTCAAAGTCGAATCAATGAAGCACAGACTTTCTTCACAGAATGCCATCAGCAAGGCACGTTTATTTGTCAAAATTTTCTCCTTTCAGAAGAGCCAAAGACGGAGGATGAACGCTACGACCTCGTACTTGTTCACGATGTGATAGAGCACATTGAACCATCCAACAAACGAGACTTTCTTCTTCACATCAAACACTTCCTCAAACAAGATGGCATCGCTTTCTTTGGTTTTCCTGCCTGGCAGAACCCATTTGGAGGCCATCAGCAAATAAGCGTTGGTCTGGCCTCCAAACTTCCTTTCATTCATCTGCTACCAAAGCCACTCTACAAAGACCTGTTGAAGACAAGCGGAGCCACGGCAAGTAACATCGACGAACTGATGAGCATACGAGTCTCGCGGATGACTGTAGAGAGCTTTTAGCAACTGGTTTCCGAGGCCGGTTATACCATTTGCAAGCGCACCCTTTGGCTCATCAACCCACACTACAAGCAGAAGTTCCACATAAATCCTCGCCGCCAGTGGACTTTCTTTGCCAACATTCCATATCTTCGCAACTTCTATACTACATCAGCATGGTATTTACTCCGTCAAACTCAAAAACAATCATAAGATGAAAAGACTATTTCAAATTTTAGCAGTCACTCTGCTTTCTGCGACTTCGTCAGAACTATGCGCTCAACACAATTGGGCGATGGCATTTGTTGAAAAGGGACAAGACATTCCAACTGTTGTGGAGTATCATAGTGCCCAAGAAACAGCTGAGAACGGGATTGTGTATAATCGTATCTTTGATGATAGCTATCGTATCAGAGGTGAAGCTTATAATCCCGTCAAGCTACAGTATGGTTACAGATGGACAGACAAAAAAATGTTCGTCTATGATTTCGAGAAGCAGGAAGAGACCCTCGTCTTTGACTTCAATTTATCTGAAGGTGATCATTTCACAACATACAATGACATGGAATGGGAGATTGAATCCGTCAAAGATACGTTTGTAAACATCTCTTTTTGTGGCAAGGGAGAAAGTGTCTCAAAAAGACTATTGACAGCAAGGACACTTGATGGCAAACTCACGGACAAATGGTTAGAAGATTTCGGCTCATTCACTAATCTTTTCATGATTAGCAGTATGGAGAATGTGGAATGTTCACAAACGCTGTGGATGGAATACGCTATGGGTGAGTATCTTGCATGCGAAATCTGCACTGGCCCGATATTCGGCCATGATACTGGATGGCTGGATGGAGCTTTCGAGGCTTCAGTCATGCCATACACAGTATGTACATATAATAACGGACAGTTGATAATCGAGGATGTCCAATTGTGGTATGAACATCGCGATTACATCTGCTTTTATCAGAATGGAGACAATATCTACAAGATATATAGTTGGGAATTGGAACCACATATTGACATGGGAAACTCTGCACTAAGAAGAGATATTATTACTTTCAATGAACTTCCGACACCTGCGAGCGGCAAATATGTTGTACATATTGATGACAACGAATACACCACAGGCATTAGGAGTGTCGGTACAACACTTCAACCAACAAGATGCGTCTATGATTTACAAGGTCGAAGATTATTGTCACAACCAGCCAAAGGGGTTTATATACGGGATGGACAGAAAGTATATGCACAATAACTTTACGAAAAGAGTATTATGCGTTGCCTCTGTCTTCGCATTGGTTTTGGGCTTGAATGCACAAAACACTCTGCTATTCACTGAAGTTTGTGTCGCAAACATCGACCAAACGATTGATTACTCGAATAATTATGGCGGTTGGGTTGAGTTATACAATCCGAACGCTACGAGTGTATCGTTGGATGGCTGGTATATAAGCGATGATTCGGAATTTCTGACGAAACATCGTCTGTCAGGCTATGGTATGCTAAAGCCCGGATATTATCAGTGCGTTTTCTTTGACCATAACGCTGCCGATGGTGAATATGGTACCGATGCGACAAAGCAAGTGAGATTCAAACTAGACAGAAAAGGTGGCACGCTGTATCTGTCAAGAAATGGCATGGATGTGGATTTATCCATAACTTATCCTGCCTCCGTTCCGCGTTGCAGCTATGCAAGAGTAAGTTTGGAAGCTGACGAATGGCAGTATTGTGGTTTGCCAACTCCAGGTGCGCCTAATACAGGTCATTATGCTCAGGAATGTTTGCCAGCTCCAGAGGTTGACTGCGATTCAAGGCTCTTCACATCTGGATTTGATGTGCATGTACAAATACCTTCAGGAACGACTCTCCGCTACACAACAGACGGTAGCACTCCGACACTCACGAACGGCAAGACAAGCACCGACGGACATTTCCCAATTTCGCAAACCACAGTTTTGCGCCTGAGATTGTTTTCTGATGACAAACTCCCAAGTGGTGTGGTCACACGCACATATATATACAAGGACAGAAACTATTATCTGCCTATCGTCGCAGTCACCACAGACCCACGCAATCTCTACGACAACATGATTGGTTGTTATGTAGATGGCAAGAACGGCATAACGGGACGTGGCTCAACGGGAAAGTCAAACCTTAACATGGACTGGGTGCGTCCTGTCAACTTTGAATATCTGACGGCAGACAGCAAAATGGTCATCAATCAGGAGACGAGCTTTGAAGTGGCAGGCGGATGGAGCCGACACTTTAAGCCTGCATCGTTCAAACTTTCAGCCAAGAAGCTGTATGACGGCAACGGCCATTTCCCCCAATCCCCTTTTGCCGCCAAGCCATACTGTGAGTATCAGCAGTTGATGATTCGCAACGGAGGAAACAACAATAGAATGGATGGCGGCTCTCGAATCAAGGATGCCATCACCCAACAGGTACTAACGACAAGCGGCTTCTATGTGGATGCACAGGAGTATCAGCCTGTCCATGTTTTCATCAACGGCAAGTATTTGGCCATGATGAATGTACGCGAGCCAAGCAATCGTTTCCACGGTGCAGCCAACTACGGCTACGACGATGACGAGATGGACTCTTTTGAATATAGCAGTCATCTCTACCATCAAAAGAGCGGCACACGCGAAGCGTTTGACCGCATGATACAACTTTCGTATAATGCTGATACCGATGAAGGGTATGAACAAATTCGGGAACTTTTAGACACAGACGAGTTCGCTCGATATATGGCAATGGTCTGTTATGCAGGCACCAGCGACTGGGTTCTGACGGACAACAATGTAAAGGGCTACCGTTCTCAAGATGACGGAAAATTCCACTTCGTGTTCTTCGACATGGACTTGACATGGGAAAATACGAATAACGTGGAAGATCTGGATGCCAATGACATCATCAATGACATCATCTATCTTTATCGCAATCTGAAGCAGAGCAAGGCTTTCCGCAAGCAGTTTGTGGCTGCATATTGCATTCTGCATGGCAGCATATATACACAGGAGAGATGCCAACATATTGCTGACAGCATTTGCGATTTAGTAAAGAATGCCCTGTCGTTTGACAATCGCTACACGACTACCACTTACCGTAAGTTGCAGGAAACGATGTGGGAGAAAAGTCATAGGGAAGCTCGCATCAAATCTCTGATGAACTCATATAGGCTCTCCGACAGCCTCAATGTCAACTTATCTACCAACTGCGTTCACGCAAGGATTCAGATTGACGGTGTAGACGTACCCTTCAGCAAGTTCTCTGGCGTGCTGTTCGGAGGAATGACCGTGCGCACAGACGCAGCCGAGGGCTATCGTTTCATCGGATGGCGCGACCAGCATAGTAGATGGTTGAGCCACGAAAAAGAATGTCAGATAACAAGTGACGGCACATATACAGCTGTATACGAAAAAACAACCGATGAACACCTGTCAGCTATCTGTATCAATGAAGTCTGTGCGACAAATGACATTTATGTGAACGACTACGGAAAGCGTGCCGACTGGATTGAACTGTATAACCGAGGGCCAGAACCTATTGATGTAGCTCAGTGGTTCTTTAGTGACGAAGAGAACAATCCGACAAAATATCAAATCGACAATTCAGGCGAATCAAGCACCATCATACAGCCAAACGAGCATCTGCTTATATGGTGTGATGGAAAGCCGTCATTAACCCAACCGCACTTGCCTTTCAAACTAAAGAACGCAGATAACAGCACCTTGATTCTGCAATCAGCCGACGGGAAGTGGAAAGATTCTATACGTTACCACTCACATTCTTCGAAAGAAACAGTAGGCAGATACCCTGACGGAGGAAGCAACATCTGGATGTTATACCATCCTACAATAGGAAATCACAACACGCCAACAACCTACGACAGTACTGTAAACATCGTTCAAGATTCGGTCATTTCTCCATCCCAGCCTAACGAAATCGAGAGCATCAACTATTACACTATCAGCGGGATTAGGACTCTAAAACCACAAAATGGTATTTACATCAAGGTCGTGCGCTACAAGAATGGACAACAAGAAAGTAAAGCCTGCATTATGTAATCCTATGAAAATACACATAGAAGGCAATCTCCAACACAATCGTAATGATTGACAGAAGGGAAAGGGAGCCGATGATGTAGAACAAACGCTGTGTCAGAGGCATTGGTAAACCATTTCATCCATCGTGACTATACCGTAATGGGTGGTGAAGTACACCTTGACATCTATGATGATCGAATAGCTATAACTACCCCTGGAGGTATGTATAGTGGACAAAATGTGCAGGACTTGCAACTTGATGACATCTCCTCAGAAAGAAGAAATCCAATTCTTGCAGATGTAATGGCACAGCTAGATTATATGGAAAAACGAGGCAGTGGATTAAAGAGGATTTGCAATGAAACTAAGAATTTGAATACTTACAAAGAAGAGCGCAGACCTGTGTTTAAATCTACGACTTCTCAGTTTATGACAATCATCTACTCTATGGAGTATGAGCTAACAAATCAACAATAGTGAAAAAGGCAAGTTACTATATTGAATCGCAGGACTCAATATAGATATTTCGCGGAAAGACTATAGGTCTTCCGGCGGAAGATTAGTAATGCTTCGTGCCATGCATTACTAATGCTTCGTGCTATGCATTACTAATGCTTGGAGTGAGGCGATATATTAAGGGTTTACTGGGGGTGGGAGTTGGGGAAGAGGATGAGGCGGTCGCGAGCGATGGCTGGCTGTGCCCATTCCTCAGGGATGAAGCGCCACTGGTGGAGGCAACGAGGAACAACGGTCTTCTGCTCTATGATGCGCTGCATGAGGTAGTAGCGGAGGTCTTTGTCGGTGCTGGTTATCATGCGGTTGGCAAGTTCCTCGTGTGGGATGCCTGCTCCGCGTGTCATAAGTTCACCTCCTCCATTTCCACGATAGCTGTTGACAGCCACTTTGTATTCACGATTGAGGTCAAACGGTGAACCATCTGCCATACTCTGAATGTTAATGCGCTCGCCCTCTGGCTTTGATACATCAACAGTATAGATGATGCCTGCAGCGGAATCCATATTGAAGGAGAGGTTCTTCAATCCGTTCCTGCGTCCATTGTCCAAATTATTGTCGAGGAGAAGGATATGGTCGTCTGGGCCCTTCATTTGGTTTATCCACATGCCGTAGGACATCTCCAGGAAGTTCTTGATTTCACGTCCCGTCATGCGCATGGTGTAGAGCAGGTTCTCATACTTGTAGAGGGCAAACATATCGCTGACACGGATGGTGCCCTTATGCAGACGCGAGTCAAAGGAAAGGGGTGCGACAAAACTGACATCGGCACCTGTAAGGTCGAGTTGCATCTGATGGATGAGGTCGATGAACTCAGAAGGACCAAAGAAGGCTTCGCGTTCCCACAGGGGTGAGGCAAGAGTGCCGATGGGCTGATTGACCCACTTAGTAATAGTATCGCGCTGAATAGCGAAGCGTTGCTCAAACTCCTTCACCAAGGCTGGCGACTCGTTGGCAACAAAAGGCACATTGGCAGAGATTTTCTTACCAACTACCCTGCCCTTGCGGATAGACAGCTCTATGTCGGCTATGGCAACTCGCTTGCCGTCGCTGGTGGGTGCCATTACAAGAACAGGTCCACCATCGCGGTTCTTCATGTAGTGTGTGGCAGCCTGATGGTCGTGTCCATAACAGATGAGGTCAAAGCCCGGCACTTGTTCTGCCACCTGACGAACAGCATTCTCGCGATATTCAGGAGTGACAATGCCACCATCGTAGCCGCTATGGAAAAGGCCAACAATGAGATCGGGCTTCTCCTGTTTCTGAATCACCTTCATCCATTTGCGGGCAGAAGTCACCATCTCCTCGAAGCGAAGTCCCTCCCACATGCGTTCCGGCAACCAGTTGGGAATGGCAGGTGTGAGCATTCCGAGAATGGCTATCCTCACTCCCTCGCGCTCAATAATGGTATATGGCTTCAGGTAAGGCTTGCCTGTCTTCACATCAATAACATTTGCTCCCAAGATTGGGAAATGGCACTGGCTTATCCATCGGTCATATACCTCGTGCCCAGTCTCTATATCGTGGTTTCCTACTGCTCCGCAAACGTAGCCCATAGAGTTCATCACCTCTGCCACGAGATGAGGACTTATGGTGTCCACGAAGTTATAGTAATAGGCTGTTGGCTGTCCCTGCAGGCAATCGCCTCCATCGGTGAAGATGAGACGGTCTCCCATCTCGTCACGCTGCTGTTTCACAATGGCATAGATGCTTGACAGACCACCCGTGGTTGGGTTCTGGCGCAGGAAGTCGTAGCCAAAGAGCGCACCATGCACGTCACTGGTGTGAATCCAACGGAGATGGACTTCGCGCGTTTGTTTTGCAAACAGGGGTGAGAGGAAAGATGTAAAAGATGAGAGTAATGCCATTGTTACAAGAAGGAAGCGTTTCATTATTTAGTGAGGAGTGAGAGGTGAGAAGTGAGAGGTTAATTTTCAATTATCAATTTTCAATTTGGCTTAGCCAATCATCAAGCAGCCAGCGGGCAAGTGAGGAGCGGTTGGGAATCTCTGTCGGCAAACTGTCCTTGCGGAACCATCCTCCACCTCCCAGTTCGGAGCGTTGGAGCTGCAGCTCGCCGCTGTCATATTCAGCCGTGAAACCCACCATCAGTCCAGCAGGGAAAGGCCAAGGTTGGGAGGCGAAGTAGCGGATATTCTTGACACGCAGGTGAGTCTCTTCCCACACCTCGCGCTGCACGCACTCTTCCAATGTCTCGCCAGTTTCCACAAAGCCTGCAACCAATCCATAGTAGCCAGGACGGAACGTGTGGGCGTGCACCATCAGCACCTCCTCGCCTCGTGTTACACGGACAATGATGGCTGTCTGCAACTGAGGCCAGAGTTCCTTGCCGCACTCGGTGCAGTGTTTTGAAATCTCTGTGTGCCACTTCATTGGAGCTCCACAACAGCCGCAATACTTTGAGTTCTGGTCCCAATACACCAGTTCAGCACATTTGCCAGCCAACTGGTACATCTCAGGCGAGAGCACATCAAACGTCTTGCGCAAGCCCATCATCTGCAAGTCCGGACGCCCAGTCACAGGTCTGTCCAGACGATAGATGTGAACAAGAGAGTTGAGAGTGGAATGTTCATAGTTGAGAGTAGTCACATGCTCCCACGGCTGAAACTCCACAGGAGGGATATCGCCAGAAGGGATGTGTCCCTCTTTTGTGAGCAACACATCCCCCTGACAATAAGCTAGATATAAATTACAAATTTTCAATTATCAATTTTCAATTATCAATTAAAGCCCGAGGCTTTGCTTGATGGCCTCTACCTTCTTCTTGGCATCTTCAACGGCTGCAAAGTAGCTGTCGGCACCGTCTATTTTGCCCTTAACCTCCAGATAGAACTTAATCTTAGGCTCAGTTCCGCTGGGACGTACGCTAACCTTTGTACCATCGGCGCAGAACCACTGCAGTACATTGCTGGTGGTAGGCATATCGAGCTTAGAGACGTTGCCCTCGGCATCTGTTGCTGTAAGAGCCTGGAAGTCCTTGCTGCAAACAATCTTGCTGCCTGCAATGTCCTTCGGAGCCTTAGCACCGCGGAAGTCCACCATCATCTGCTTAATCTCGTCGGCACCAGACTTACCTGGGCGCACAACATTAACTGTGTGCTCATAAGAGAAGCCAAACTCCTTGTAGATGTCAATGAGCAGGTCGAAGAGAGTCTTGCCCTGATCCTTTGCCCATGCTGCAATCTCACAGATAAGGCAGATAGCTGCTGGAGCATCCTTGTCACGCACCTTGTCATAAGGCAGGAATCCGAAGCTCTCCTCACCACCGCCGATGTACTTCTGCTTGCCCTCGCTGATAGCAATCTCGCGGGCAATCCACTTGAAGCCGGTGTAGCAGTCGCGCAGTTCCACCTTGTTCTTCTTTGCCATCTCAGCAATTACCTCGGTGGTAACAATGGTCTTCACAAGGAAATCGGTGGGCTTGAGCTGACCCAGTGCTATCTTGTTCTTGATGATGTAGTAGCAGAACATCATGCAGGTCTGGTTACCGTTGATGATAATCCACTCGCCCTTTGGATCGCGGCAGACAATAGCCAAACGGTCGGCATCAGGGTCACTGGCAATCACCAGGTCGGCATTGAGCTTTGTGCCCCACTTCATGCCCAGGGTCATTGCCTCAGCATTCTCTGGGTTAGGACTTACGACGGTAGAGAAGTTGCCGTCAATCACCATCTGCTCGGGCACTACGTTGATGTTCTTGAAGCCCCAACTGCGCAGACAGAGAGGAGTTACCAGACGACCGGCACCGTGCATGGGACTATATACAATGTTCAGGTTCTCCTGACGCTTGATAACCTCGGCGTCAATGCGAGCCTCACGTACTGCCAGCATGTAGTCATAGTCAACCTCACCACCGATAATCTTTATCAAGTCGGGATTGCCCTCAAACTTCACGTCCTCAATGGCAACCTTGTTAACCTCGTTGATGATGCCAGTATCGTGGGGAGCTATCACCTGTGCGCCATCCTGCCAATAGGCCTTGTAGCCGTTGTACTCCTTAGGGTTGTGAGATGCTGTAACGTTCACACCTGCCACAGCTCCCAAGTGACGGATTGCAAAGCTGACCTCTGGTGTGGGACGCAGGCTCTCAAACAGATAAACCTTGATGCCGTTGGCAGAGAAGATGTTGGCAACAGTCTCGGCAAACATACGTCCATTGTTGCGGCAGTCGTGACCCACTACAACACTCTTGCCACCCTCTGGGAAGGCCTTGTTGATGTAGTTGGCAAAGCCCTGAGTAGCCATAGCAACGATATACTTGTTCATGCGGTTGGTGCCAGGGCCCATGATACCACGCAAGCCACCGGTTCCGAACTCCAGTGTCTGATAGAAGGCATCCACCAACTCAGTCTTGTCACTATTGTCAAGCATAGCTTGAATCTGAGCCTTTGTCTCGGCATCATAAACACTTGAAGCGAGCCACTTCTGGGCCTCGGCCTCACATTTCTTAATCAGTTCCTGTTCCATAATTTATTTAATTAAGTATTTATCTCCTGATTCCTTCACGATGGCACGGCGGTAGCTGTCGGGATAGCCTGGACGGTTCACTGGCAACTGATTGCCGCCTGGTGTCTTCAGATACTGTCCATTCTCATCCACCTTCTTCACAGCCATATCATTGTACTTCACAACGATGAGCTGTGCCAGACGCATCCACTGGTCCATCATGTTTCCACTCTGTCTGTATGAATAGTTTGACAGGTATTTCTTAGCCTCAGCCTCGGTCATACTGAGAGCATTCTTCTCCACTTCGGGCTGCAACTGGTTGAAGTCGTGCTCCAACTGGTCGCGCACCTTCTGCAACTCGGGGAAGAGCAGCGAGTAGCGCAGATACACCATATTGCTGACCCAGTTCTGCATCCAGTAGGCACTCTTGAAGGAGAAGGTGAAAGTGTCTGCCGTCTTCTCATTGAAGCACTCTGGAGCATCCACAGTGCAGCAGTAGATGGGCACCATTGCCACCATGTTGGCATCGTCGTTGCCAAACCACAGCACTCCGCCCACATGGTCTGGAAGCCACGAACGCATCTGTGCCACATATATGCAACTGGCCTGCTGTGTGGAGATGGGACGCTCGTTGAAATACTTCTTACCATCCACCTCATAGCTCAGAGGTGTGGGACGATAAGGCATCTCATAAGGCCCTGCTCCCAGTCCTGTGCGTATGTCCATAGGGGTATCCTCATAGTGGTCGCGCATCATGTTCTTCACATCCTGCACGGTGAGCTTTGTCTTTGGCTGAACATATAGTGGGAACGGCTGTGCCTTGAGGTCCTCACCCATAGCATATTTCAGATATTGCTTCATATCTATGGCTGCCCACTTGTTGAAGAAGCTCCACACGCGGGCTTCACAGTAACGGGCACCTCCGAAGTCCAGAGGATTATATGCATCGGCAAAGGAGAAGTCCTTGTCCTTACCCGTAAAATATCCCTTCTCACGTGCAAACTTTATCACATCCTTGGAATAGATGCAGTTCTCCTTGTCCTTCAGGGGGAACTGACGGATGCGGCTCTGGTTGGCATGACCTGATATGCAGTCGTCTGGAATGCGTACAGCCACCCACACAGGAGCGCCGCCACCAGGTCCTTTGCCTATCATATCCATCACCCACACCTCATTGGGGTCGGCAATGGTGAAGCTCTCTCCCTCGCTCTGATAGCCGTACTTGGCAACGAGGTCTGTCATTATCTTCAAAGCCTCGCGAGCTGTGCGTGCCCTTTGCAGAGTCACCTGCATCAGACTTCCGTAGTCAAACAATCCTGTGGAATCAGCCAGTTCCTCTCGCCCACCCCATGTGGTTTCCAGTATGGTCAATTGGTGCTCGTTGGTCAGACCGATAACAGCATACGTGGAGTCTGCTTCTGGAATCTCGCCCAGATAGTTATTGCTCTCATAGTGATAGAGGCTGCGCATCTCGCCAGGCTGGTGCTTGCCGCCCTTCTGATAGAACAGGTAGCCGTAAGCTCCGTAGTCATCACTCGAATATGTCACTATCACGCTGCCGTCAGCACTTGCCTTCTTTCCCACAATCAGGTTGGTACAAGCTTTGGCTTCGCCAATTGATAATTGACAATTGATAATTGACAATTGCAGAGTACCTAATAAAGAAAGAAAAAACAAAGAGAACCTTTTCATAATAATTTTCAATTATCAATTTTCAATTATTAATTTGCTGCTATTAGCAGCCTTGAAGCTCATATCAAGTCCCTTAACCGAGTGGGTGAGAGCACCGAAGGAGATGAAGTCCACACCTGCCTTGGCGTATGGAATCATGGTGTCGTAGGTGATACCTCCGCTGGATTCCGTCTCTGCCCTGCCAGCCACTATCTCCACAGCCTTCTTTGTATCCTCTGGCGTGAAGTTGTCAAACATAATACGGTCGCAACCTTCAGCCAGAGCCTCGTCAAGTTCCTTGAAGTTGCGCACCTCACACTCTATCTTCAGGTCCTTGCCATTATCCTTGCAATACTGCTTTGCCCTGCTGATGGCATTGTGCACACCTCCGCAGAAGTCAATGTGGTTGTCCTTCAGCAGTATCATGTCAAACAGACCGATGCGGTGATTCATTCCACCACCTATCTTCACAGCCTCTTTCTCCAACATACGCATTCCTGGTGTGGTCTTGCGGGTGTCCAGCACACGAGTCTTTGTTCCTGCATCTATGAGTGCCTGCTGGTATTTGTGCGTCATTGTGGCAATGCCCGACATCCTTTGCAGAATGTTCAGCATCAAGCGCTCTGTCTGCAACAAGCTCTGTTCCTTGCCCTTAACAGACATAACAATGTCACCCGGCTTCACATGAGCACCATCCTCTATATACACCTCCACCTGCAACTCTGGGTCAAACCTGCGGAACACCTCCTTGGCTATCTCCACTCCGGCAAAGATTCCTTCTTCCTTTATCAGCAACTTTGACTCTCCCATAGCATCCTTTGGAATGCAACAGAGTGTCGTATGGTCTCCATCGCCAATATCCTCAGCAAACGCCAAGTCTATCAGTCTGTCATTCAACTCTTCTACACTTAACATGTTTTCAATTACGAATTACAAATTATGAATTACTATTTGCCACAAAGTTATAAATTTTTTTTGTAACTTCGCAGCATGAAGACCATTTTTCTTGTTATCGGCAAAACCACAGACAACAGAATTGTCCAACTGACGGATGAATATATCAGTCGCATTTCCCACTATATGCCCTTCCAGATGGAGGTCATTCCGGAGCTGCGCAATGCCAAGAATCTGACCTTTGAGCAGCAGAAAGAGCAAGAAGCAGAACTAATTAAAAAATCCTTGCAGTCAGGGGATTATATTGTTTTATTAGACGAACACGGTAAGGAACGCCGAAGCCTTGACTTTGCATCTTGGATACAGAAGCGCATGGGAGCTTCACCTCGCCGCTTGGTCTTCATTGTGGGCGGTCCTTATGGATTCTCGCAGCAGATTCACAAAATGGCACAGGAAGAGATTTCCCTCTCGCAGATGACATTCTCACACCAGATGATTCGCTTGCTCTTTGTGGAGCAAATCTATCGTGCCATGACCATACTCAACGGTGAGCCCTATCACCACGAATAGAGTTCCATCGTACTGCACCTACATATATCAGCAGAACAATGTTCATCATCAGTGAATAAAGGATGGCAGGAATAGCCATCTCGTCGCTGGCAAAGATGAGCGGACTGGAAGCAACGGCAATGGCTTGAGCAGCATTCTGCATTCCCACCTCTATGACAACAGTACGTCGCTGTTGAGGACTGTTCTTCACCAGTCGCGACAGCAGTGCCGAGCAGCTTACTGCCACCAGAATGAGATCCGTAACACACAAGCCCAGCAGCTCTATGTTGTCCAGGATAGTCCTTTGGTGCTGTATGTAAAAGATGGTGATAAGTGTCAGCAGCAGTGGGAAAGCCAGTTTACCCAGAACCTTGTCGGTCTTTGCAGCTCCCTTGGGCCAGGCATAGTTCATACCTATTCCAAGCACCACGGGCAGCAGCATCAGCACCAGATTCTGCTTAATGAGATTTCCCACAGGCAGTGTTATTCCTACACCCTCGCCCACCATTTCCGTTGTCCAACTCATAATAAAAGGAATGGTGAACAAGGTGATGAAACTGCTCAGGGCTGTCAGCGTCACAGACAGCGCCACATCGCCTCCTGCCAGTTTTGAGAACACATTAGACGAACTGCCACCCGGACAACAGGCAATGAGCACAAGGCCGATAAAGAACACAGGCGACAGCTTGAAGCACCAAGCCAATCCCAGTGCTATCAGGGGCAGCAACACGAGCTGTCCAAACAGTGCAACCACTATGGGGCGTGGCTGACGCACCACCCTGCCAAAGTCCTCAAGCCTCAGCGACAGCCCCAAGTCAAACATCAGCAGCGTCAGTATCGGCAAAACTATAAATATCGTATTCATAAGTTGTTGCAATTTTGTTAATCAGAAAATGTATTCTTCGTCACTCTGAGGCGTACCAGTTTCCCCAAGCTCGGCTATTCCGCTTTGCTCGTCGAAGAACATTATGAAATAGACAGGCATATAAGATACTTTACCATCTTGATAAACCTCGCGCTCGTTGGAAATAACTGTAGCAGCAAGGACATTATACTCAGGATTCTTCAGAAAATACTGAACGACTTGCCTATCTGACGGGCTCCCTCCAGTATTAAAATCTTGTCATTATCAGACCTCAGATAGTCCTCAATGTAGGATGTAATCTTCCTGTACAGCATGGTCTTCTACACTTTTCAACGACCTTTAGCAATCAAAAACTACACTTTTCAATAAAATTCCGTACTGCAAAATTACACTTTTCAATCAACACTACCAAATAAACGCACCATAATCTGTATTTAGATCTCCTCAGACATTTGTGTGAGGGTTGCGGTACTGACCATGCTGCTTGGTCTTGCCGTTCCTGTGAAATAGAATATCATGGTATCTCCGAACCCGTATCACCTCTCTGTGTGCAAAGATACAAAAATTTATGAAGACAAGAAAGAAAGGAAGGGAAACAAAGCGCACCTGCCAGCGCGAAGTGACAAGTGCGGTTCTTTTTGTCCGTGAGTCCTGGCAAGGCCCTTACTCAATTGCTACGATGCTGCCGAAGCCGCTCCAAGGATAAGTGCTTTTATATGTATCAACGGATGCCGCAGGCACATGGAGTGTTGCGGAAGAAATGTTAGAGTTACTAAATATGTTAGTATAAACGGACGGCGGAGTTGTTGCATAGCAATAAATATCCGTCAGGCCACTGTAATAATCGAACGCATTATCGTCAATCGAGGTAACGCTATTAGGGATTGTGATGGAGGTTAAGCCGCTACAACCAAAGAACGCATAATCGCCAATATTGGTTACACTGTTGGGAATAACCAAATCTTTTATTTCTTCACCATTTATATAAAGATGATGTGCATAATATAAAGGATTAGCATAATAATCACCAAATGATATTTTACATAGACTTTCCACACTTGCAAATTCAGCCTTGGTCAGGCCACTGCAACCACTGAACGCATGACTTCCAATCGAGGTCACGCTGCTGGGGATAGTGACGGAGGTCAGCCCACTGCAACCAGAGAACGCAGAACTGCCAATCGAGGTCACGCTATTAGGGATATTGATGGAGGTTAGACCGCTACAACCACTGAACGCATTACTGCCAATTGAGGTCACGCTATTGCCGATAGAGACGGAGGTCAGGCCTCTGCAATTATAGAACGCTTTATCGCCAATTGAGGTCACGCTGTTGGGGATTGTTACGGAAGTTAGGCTACTGCAACCATTGAACGCATAACTTCCAATTGAGGTCACACTATTAGGGATATTGATGGAGGTCAGGCCTGTGCAGCCAGTGAAGGCATTATCGCCAATCTTAGTTACGCTGTTGGGAATGGTGATAGAGGTTAGACCACTGCAATAAGCGAACGCAGCTTCGCCAATTGAGGTTACACTGTTTGGGATATTGATGGAGGTTAGACCAGTGCAAACACTGAACGCAGAACTGCTAATCGAGGTAACGCTATTAGGGATGTTGATGGAGGTTAGACCACTGCAACCAGAGAACGCAGAACTGCCAATCGAGGTCACGCTATTAGGGATATTGATGGAGGTTAGGCTACTGCAACCACTGAACGCATGACTTCCAATCGAGGTCACGCTGCTGGGGATAGTGACGGAGGTTAGACCAGTGCAACCAGAGAACGCACGCCTGCCGATTTCAGTCACGCTATTGGGAATGGTGACGGATGTTAGGCTACTGCAACCAGAGAACGCATAATCGCCAATATTGGTCACGCTATTAGGGATATTGATGGAGGTTAGACCAGTGCAATTTTCGAACGCAGAACTGCCAATTGAAGTCACGTTGCTACCAATGGTGACTTCCCTGATTGATGTAAGACCACTGAACCAAGAACCAAGCGTTGAGCAGTCGACAACAATCGAGGACAGCTTGCTGCAATATTGGAACGCATTACTGCCAATCGAGGTTACGCTATTAGGGATATTGATGGAGGTTAGACCACTGCAACCACTGAACGCATAACTTCCAATTGAGGTCACGCTATTAGGGATATTGATGGAGGTTAGACCAGTGCAACCACTGAACGCATAACTGCCAATCGAGGTCACGCTATTAGGGATATTGATGGAGGTTAGACCAGTGCAACCACTGAACGCACCACTGCCAATCGAGGTCACGCTATTAGGGATATTGATGGAGGTTAGACCACTGCAGCCAGCGAACGCATAACCGCCAATCTTAGTTACGCTATTGGGAATGGCGATAGATGTTAGAACGGTGCAGTTTTTGAAAGCGTCTGCGCTAATTTCTGTGACGTTCATTGTGCGGCCGTCATATTTCAGGGTAGTGATGATATTGGCTTCGCCGTTGAAATATGCTTGGTCATAGCCAGTAACTATCAAATTACCCTGTGAGGCGGTGTACTTGATATCATCAATATAGAAGTTGCTAGCGTCAATCTTTGTAAAGTGGTGTCCATCATTGGCCTTACCTTCCTCATCAACTTCCACAATGACGTCCTTCACTTCGGGAGTGTCTTGGTTTTCAGGATCATCAGGGTTGTCTGTCTTATCATCTTTGTTTTCCTGTTCTTGAGGAGCGACGTTTTCTTCATCGTCGTCGCCGCAGGCAGTAAAAACAAGCGGCAACATTGCCAGCAGAATGATGGATAACAAGCTCACAAAAAACTTTCTGTTCATAATTGTTGTATTTAAGGTTGTACATTATTGCCGTTCCTTATCCACTATGGACTGCACAAACTTACGGACATAAAGAAAGCGCAGACCCACCATTCTCTGACACAGGTCTGCGACAACCTCTAACAATCTATGGTGAAGTCTGCACTAAGGCAGCTCCAACGATTGTTAGATTCGCTCTTTCTTCTCTTATTCGAGGTCGCAGTTCGTGTCAGAGATTGAGCAAAAATATGTGTGAGTTTCGCTAAACTCGTGGCAAAGATACGATTAAGTGAACAAAAACGCAAGTTTTGCTTGCAGTTTTTTGAACCGAATGAGCATAAGTGCCACCTCCTGCCCCGTTCTTTGAAACGATACCAATAGCAGCCGTTAAATCAATCCATCTTGTAGGACTCATTGTAAAAGAGTTGCTGCCAGCCTCGGTTAAAAGGGGGTCGAATTCGACCCCTTTAAAGCTGGGGTTATGCAATCTTTCCCAAAGGCCTAAATACTCTAACGTATTCTTTTGCCGCATCCAGTTCTTTACAACATCTTTTGGTTCAGCACTATTCTTCTGTCTGGCGATATCTGTGATACAAAGATAGTCCTCACCATTGATTCTCATTGTCTTGATGCTGACATCCCTTACTATTATTTCGTTCTTCTTTACCATATCTATAGTTGTTCGTTTTCTTGTTTTCTGCCTTATAGTTTATCTTGCTCTTCTTTGCTACGCCGCTCGGCCTTTGGACGCTTGATTCATTCAAGAAGCGTAGGCCTTCAGCCGTCCGATTACATGCGTAGTGTGCGCGCAGGGCGCATTACGACTACGAATTTACGAATTAATTTTTAGAATGTAAATAAAAAAAGAGGGAATGTGTAAAAACACCTACCCAGGTACCTTGAGGGCGGTGGAGGGCCGATGAATAAAGGGAGGGAGGGGAGGTACCTGTTGGGTTAACTGGTACCTAACAGGTACCTCAACACCTCACTTCTTTAGGCAGCCCTGAGGGGCACGGCTTTGTAGAACGGGACGTTGCCGCGAGTGGTGAATTCGTAGCCCAACTCCTTCAGGGCAAATCCCAAGTGCACCCTTGTGCTATGGTTAATAACCAACGAAGGATATTCGGCACTCATCACCTGAAGCATCTGCTTGCAATTCATACCCTTTGCAACCTCTCCTTCCTTTGGTTTACGGAAACACACGCTTAGGATTTCCCCGATGTCCTTCTTCTCCGTGAACTCGATGTTAAGTTGCTGAATGCGAGCCACCTCTTCGTTGTTGAACCAGTAGGGAGCCTTCTCCTCGCGCACCTCGTGCAGAACCTGAGCATAGAGCTGCTCGTAATCGATGTCCCCTACATTATTTATATACTGTCCCTGTGGAATATGGAGACAGATGTAACGACGCGAGCCAGTAGCATCGGTCAGTGGATGTGGATTGTTGGTGGTAGCCACGAAGGAGGCAAAGCGCAGACGGTCCTCCTGAGCCTTTCCGAAGATGGGACGACCGTTCACCTTGCTCTTCGAAAGCGTCTGCTTCAGGGCTGCGTGCTGACTGGGACGGATGGCATCCAGCTCATCGAGGTTGACAAGCAGGTTATTCGTCAGAGCCATTTCCTTGTCGAACTTGTTCGAGAGGTTCAGGTGGTCGAGATAGTACTGACGCAGGTGCTTAGGCAGAAGCCGACGAAGGAAGGTTGTCTTTCCACAACCCTGCGATCCGATGAGCGTAGGTACACACTCGTTGCCATGAAGAGTGTCCATCTGCAGCCAGTGAGCTACAGTCGAACGGAGCCAGATGCTGAGGAACGACAGTTGTTCGGAGCTGATGCCCGG
>CACZJU010000029.1 GCA_902781515.1 uncultured Bacteroidales bacterium
GTTCCAGTTGCTGGCCCGTAACCCTCAGTACACGGCTGGGTACCATTGCCTCAATTGTGGCCTGTGACGGACGGCCATAGAGAAATGTGGGGTAGTCACATACGAACTCGCCCTCAAACGAGAACCACGTAATATGTGCCTTGTCGTCGCTCATGCCATATTTTACATATTTGAAACATCCTTCAGTGACAAAAGCGAACCACCGTGCAGGGTCACCCTCGCGCTCCAGTTGGTCGCCCTTACGGTAAGCAATCTCCTCACCCTCTTGCTCGCAGAACTCCCGTAGCACCTGCAAATCTAATCGATTATTGTTGAATTTCTGTTCCATCGTCGTCGAATTTGTTGGCAAAGGTAATGAATTCTCCTAATAAATAGATTCTTTTTGTTATAAGTAGGGCTTACTTTAAACTGAATTTGTTCAAATTAAGCGCGGAGTGATGATTTTATACTTCCATTTCGAGAAAAAGTTGTACCTTTGCAAATCAAATTAATGCCACTTTTAAGTGGACTCAAAGTTTAATTATGGGAAAGCCATTTAAGGGAGAGCTGAAGATGCTTTCGGATACCATTCGATGGGCTGAGCAGCAGGATGTGACGCGTCTTGCATGGTTCTTGTTTGTAGAGAACAGACAGATACCTCTGGTGTGCATTGGCTCTGGTGGTTCGCTCAGTGCTTGCCATTATGCAGTCCAACTCTATCAGCAGCGCAATGGTGTGTTGGCGCAGGCTATGACTCCTTTGCAGTTGATGTATTCGGGGCGTGAGGTGTTGCGTAGCAGCAAACTGCTTTTCCTTAGTGCCAGTGGTAAGAATAAGGATATACTGAATGCCGTTAAGTATGGCGTAAAGTATAACGAGACGGGCATGATGAGCCTGACCCTCCGCAAGAACAATCCCACGGAGGAATTGCTGAATCAATACCCCAAGGTGCTGCGCTGGTGTGAAGACATCCCCAACGAGAAAGATGGCTTTCTGGCCACCAATTCACTGCTTGCCACTTTCACCCTCTTGAACCGCAGTTTCGATGGCAAACTTGTAGGCGACAAGATAGCCTTTGACGGAACCTATTCCAAAAACTATGAGTTTAACCTTGCCAACATTCAGAACTTCATCGTTCTTTATGGGGCAGCAGGCGAATCCGTAGCTTGGGATATTGAATCCAAACTGACAGAGGCCGCTTTGGGCTCAGCCCTGCTTAGCGATTACCGCAACTTCGGTCATGGCCGTCACCATTGGTTCGACAAGCGGGGAGATAACTCCTGCATCATTGCATTGGTAACGCCCGTTGAGCGGGAACTGGCCTACAAGACCATTGGATGCTTGCCTAAGAGCGTGCCGATCATCTATATAGAAACAGAATTGGACGGCCCTCTGGCATCCATTGACATGCTGCTGAAGGCATTCCGCTTTGTCAACTACTTGGGCGAAGCCCGTGGCATTGACCCTGGGAAACCGGGTGTGCCAGGATACGGACGCTTGCTCTACAACCTTAACTACTACAAACTGACAAACCGCATCTTGCCCGCAGAGAAAATACTTGAAATAGCAGTGCTGCGCAAACTGGGCGTAGCAGGTAGGGAGAAAGCCCCGTTGTGGGTGCATTACAGTGAGGCTTGTCAGCGTTTTGTACGCCAGTTGAATCGTGGCAGGTTCACCACCGTAGCCTTTGACTATGATGGTACACTGTCAGCCTCAGACCGTAAAAGTCGTTTTACGAATGGATTATGCGATGAAATAAGAGATGCGTTGATGCCTCTGCTGGAAAATGGAGTCAGGATAGTGGTGGCCACAGGTCGTGGCAAGTCGGTAGGCGAGTCGTTTCAAAAATCCATAGACCAGAAATACTGGCTGCAAATCAAGGTGGGCTACTATAATGGTGCCTGCTTGTTGGTCTTAGGCGAAGAGGATAAACTGAAAGTGTGGAGGGAACAGCCCTTTGATAGTGAACTGAAAGCACTGGAGGAGGAACTGAAACTTAGACTCCCCAAGGGCTGTGTGGACTACAAATTTGCAGAGCGCAGCCTTCAACTGTCCATTGAGGGAGAAATGACCCAGACGGAATCACAACTGGTTTATGAGACATGCCGTGAAATCATCTGGGACAAGCAGATGAAAGACATCCGTGTTTGGCGTAGCAGTCACAGTATGGATATTGTAGTTTACCATGAAGTGAGCAAACAACGAGTGATAGAAGACCCTGAGCGTACCTTGTGCATAGGTGATTATGGAACCGTGGAAGGTAATGACTATGAAATGCTGACCAGTAAGTACTCATTGAGCGTTGATCGTGTATCAAAGAATGCGGAGAGTTGCTGGAACATAGCCCCGTCAGGCATGAAAGGACTTGATGCAACCCTCTATTACCTAAGCCGCCTCACTGTTAAGGATGGTGTCATTAATTGTAAGTTTAGCGTATGAACAGCAATCTTGCCAATAAACTGCTTGCAAGCATTATGAACTGGGAACCCCAGCAACTGGCTGCTGAGCGTCCGGTATTGGAATTCATGGGGAGCATGAAATATGACTCCTATGATCGCTATATGCCTGGTACACGTTTTATGAGCAGTCTTGTGCAATGGCTCAATCAGATTGAAGATCCTAATGAGCGTGCTGTCCTTTTCTCTTTTGTCAAGCAGAGACTGATGTTCATCTCTTCAACACAGATGAATTATTTAGTGGATTTGCTCTATGACTCAATCATACGGCCTATGCTGTTGAAGAAAGCAACTAACAAGCTATCAATGCCCTCATATATGCTTTCTAACAACAAGGTACAGGCGCAGTTTGCGATTGAGAAACGTTCCTCGTTGGTGATTGGGTTGAGCGATGGAGCTCACACAGATATCCTTCGACGCAGTGCTGGTTTTAGTAACGAGCAAGTGCTCACTAACTATTATCCCGACGAGAAGAAAATCAAGGATATGTTGGTTAAACTGCACAAGGATATGAAAAAACTTGGCTCTGATAATAAATTCTTCCACAGCATCTATCTTATTGACGATTTTACCGCCAGTGGAAAGAGTTTTGTTCGCTACGATAGTAGCGATGGGGAGTATCATGGAAAGTTGGCTAAAATAATTGAAGAGCTTTGTAAGGCACAGGAAGCTGGGAAAACAGAGCATCTCAGTGCATTGTTAGACCCAGAAACAGACATTATATATTTGGATATACTCTTCTGTATGGCTACCCAAAAGGCTCAAAAGAACATCAAGAAGAGCCTCAATATGTATTTGGAGGACCGAAAGGAAGTTCTTGGCAAGAAGGTGGAATGTCATATCCATGTGGTGCAGCCTTTGGAGGAAGTTATTTCAAGTAATATCAGGGATGATAAAGAATTAAATGCCGTCTTGATGAATCCCAAATATCTCATTAAAGAACATGTAATAACAGATGCCTATAAAGTGGGCAAGCACGACAATCCTCATCTGGGATTCGACGAGTGCTCCCTTCCTGTAGTTCTTTCTCATAATACTCCGAACAATAGTCTGCCGGTACTTTGGCAAGACGCAAAGGAATTTCGTGGATTGTTCCCACGCATTAGCCGTCACTAATCTATATGTTAAACGTTTATAAAAATCCATTCGCATTCCGTGCTTCTGAACGGATAGAGTCTGACGAGATGTTCTTGGAACTCTTCTCGTCGGAACCTCTTACGCACCTAGAAACGCAAAACGACAAAAACGTTTTGTGGGGGACGATGACATATATCCTCAGCTCTCCTGGAGCAGGCAAGACAACCCTTTTGCGCTTGTTTTCTCCCACGGTTTTGCAAAAGATTGTGGAGAAGTTTGACAAGAACGACACTTACAAAAGGTTGAAAAAACTGGGCGTGAAAGAGGGAAATTATATTCATAAGTGCGGAGTATATCTCCAGATGGGACGCGATTACGAGTTCTTGGAAGATGAAGATTTATTTGAACTCGTTGAGCAAAAGCGCATCTTCCTGTCACTACTTAATGCTCGCATTGTCTTGGCAACGCTGAAGGTATGTAAAGAACTGGGCAAAATCAGTTATAACGAGCTGTCAAGAATAGTGTATACACCGGAGGAACCCTTTGTGGAATTTGGTGAATTCAAAGCAGAGTATAATGGCCAGGAATTACTGAATTGGGCTGCCGAGCAAGAAAAGCACATATGTGAGTTCCTCGACAGTTTCGCAGTTCCCGAAGGAGGCATTAAAGGAAACAATTCCTTGTTTGCACTCTCTGCAATGAAAGCCAAATGGTTTACCATAGATGGTAATCCTATCTGTGATGAGTTTATCTTCCAAATTGACGATGGTCATAAACTATCAGATAGACAAAAGAAAATCATTCAGAAGGAGGTAGCAGAAAGACGCATCAATGCGACTTTATGGATTGCCGAACGTCTGGAAACATTGAGCACCGAGGATATTCTTCATGATAACGATATTAAGGGACGTGACTTCCAGATAATTAAACTGGGAACTCTTAGCGATAAGCAGTTCAATAGTATGACCAGGGCAATAGCCTCGCAACGTTCAGAATATTCTTCTGCCGGCATTGGTCTCTTTACATCATTGGCGACAAGTACCAAGGTTAATTATAAGGCCTTGTATAATGATGCCAGTAAGAAATATCTGGGCCAACTCGCTCAATTACCCAATTACGAGACTTATAAAGAGTGCGCCCAAATGCTCGAACAGGTTGATCCTTATGAACGCGCAGTACGCAGCCGTGCTATGTTGATGCATGCCTCACGTCAAACAGATGTTGGCAATATGCGCCTTTTTGGATATGAACCCGTTGAAATGGACACTTTGTTGGAATCGCTATACCCATTGGCAGTAGAATTGCTGCCGGGTGAAAATAGAAGGCTTCCCCAATACTATGGTCCTCAGACCCTAATTGCTTTGGCGTCCAGCAACATTGAGCAGTTCTTGAATTTGGCTTCCGAACTTTATGATGTACTGCTTGCCAAGAAGATTATGGACTCTTCCAATTTTGAACTGACTGCTGAGGAGCAGGACAAAGTGGTACAACAGTTCTGCAAGAGTCGTATGAACGACATTAAACGCCATCACAGGGGAAATAAGATATACGATTTTCTAATGCATGTGGTGGAGTTTTGTGATAAAGAGACCTTCACTCCCAGTTACTCTTACCGCACAGTGTCTGGATTTGCTGTCAAGGAAGAAAATTCTGGCAGGTATGGCAGGGATGGTTTCTGGTTTCAGGATGAACGTTATTCAGAACTAGCTGACCTTCTGCGCGATTGTTTGGCATTTAATCTTTTGGAGAAGGCATATATACCACAGGGAAAAAAGGGCCAGATGTGGACTGTCTATTATGTCAATAATTGGCTCTGTGCTTATGCCCGCTTGCCGTTGCGACGTGGTGGCTGGCGTAAACTGTCTCTTAATCAACTCACGAAATGGCTATGAATAAGCGTTGGGAATCTTACGTGATGTATCGCCAGAAGAAAAAGTTGATTGACTTCTGGAATGAATTTTACAAGGATAAGGAGCATCCGCAGGTATTGTTCCTCTTGGGAAAGGGATTTGACCCAAGAATGAACAATATCTTAAAGCTGTTTCTGAGCACGGTCAGCGATGCCCGCTTGGAATGTGTTGCTTTCGATTTCCCTATTGCAGGAGCAGATACAGAGACTCAAAAGCTTTACAATCTCAATGTGGAGGAACTAGGCAGAATTCAGAAAGAATACGGTTTTCCTTTGGAGAGTATTAAGATTGATACTACTCTAAAATGGGATAAGAGTATTGCTATGATGAGTCGTCAGATAGGGGATAAGGATTTAAGTCAGTATAATGATGTTATATTGGATGTAAGTTCACTGCCTCGTGCGTTCTACTTCAATATTGCCAAAGTGCTATTCAAGAAGCTGAAGGATGACAAAACCAAGAACCTGTTCTTTGCCGTGTCTGAAAATGTAAAGGTTGACAATGGAATAGAGAAGACTCACCAAACTGACAACATTGATGCATTACGTGGTTTTAAATCCATGTTGAGTGTTGAGGCTATTCTTGACCGTGTCAACATTCTGATACCTTTGATTGGGGAAAATGGGGTAGAATTGCTCAACAGTATCTATACCGACTTCAAACCACATGATATGTTTCCGGTGCTACCATTCCCGTCTAAGAATCCTCGTCGTAGTGATGACTTGCTTCAGGAATATCACGATTTCTTTGAGGAAAAACGGTTTTTAGAACCACAGAGTATAACTTATGCTGATGAGCAAAACCCATTTGAACTTTATCGTATTGTTTCGAACATGATGTGTGAGCATAAAAGGACGTTAAAGCCCATTAGTAAAAATGTCTGCTTTGGTATCGCACTGCTTACCAGTAAGCTCCTCTCTTTAGGAGGCTTGTTGCTGGGGTTGGAACATAACAATAGTATAGCTATTTATAATGTCAGTTCTACCAACTACACCATCAAGGATGCTGCAGAACTTGTAAAACTAAACTCCGAGAGCGATCCCTTCCTGCTCTGGATTACCGGCGAAGCATATAATGAAAATTGATGCAGGTCAAAGATTTAGTTAAGCTACAACAAATAGAAAAATAAATTCGGCATTCATTTGCGAAGTTAGACAAAAAATGTCTATCTTTGCAAACGAAATAATAAATACAAGATAATGGCGAGCATAGCAAGCTGGATATACGATAAGCCGCTCAGAGGCAATTATACCTTCACACACGATGAGGTGGCGCAGGCATTCCCTGACATGAGTGCCGGCAGCATTGCACGGGCGCTGACCAGGGAGGTGAACAAGGGACGGATTATGTCGCCCCTGCGCGGCTTCTACGTCATAGTGCCGGATGAGTATGTGCTGCGCGGGGCTGTCCCGCAATCGTTTTACTTGGATGACATGATGCTCCACCTGGGACGCAAATACTATGTGGCTCTGTTGAGTGCGGCAAGCTATCACGGAGCTTCGCATCAAGTCCCGCTACGGTTCAGCGTGATGATAGAGCCTCCCGCCATGCGTGACAAGAAGGGAGAGAAATACCTTACGCATTATTTCTGCAAAAGTCATATTCCTGAGGCATACGTGGAGAGACGGCAGACGCGGACGGGCTACATTAACGTGTCGTGCCCTGAATTGACGGCAGTGGATTTGCTGACGTATCAGGCTAAAACAGGGAGCGTTTCGCGGGCAGCCACTGTTCTGGCTGAACTGGCTGAGAAACTAGATTTCGGGCGCTTAGGGGCTGACTTTGTGAAGGAGGTGCCGGTAACTAGTCTGCAGCGTCTGGGCTATATTTTGGACGAGGTGCTGGAGGAATGGGAAGCGGCAGAGTCGGTGTACAGTCTGTTGAAGTGTTCCGGTTTCGTGCTCCAGTATGTGCCTTTAAAGGCAGGAAAGAGCAGCGAGGGATGCGAAAGGAACGCCAAGTGGAGAATTATTGTGAACGAAACCATTGAGATTGACGAGTTATGATACCAGAGCGATATATTACGGGATGGAGTGAGCAGGCCCCATGGGTGGTGAATAAATTCATCGAACAGGATTTGATAGTCTGCCGTGCGTTAGTGTCTATTTATAGCGATGCATTTCTTGCGGAGCACTTGGCGTTCAGAGGTGGCACGGCATTGGGTAAGTTGTATCTGAAGCCACAGCCTAGATACTCTGAGGATATCGACTTGGTGCAAGTGCAGGCAGAACCCATCAAAGAGACGATAGACCATCTAAGGGATGCGCTGGCTTGGCTGGGCGAGCCTGTGGTGAAGCAGAAGAAGCACAACAATACGCTGGTGTTCAAGGTGCAACCGACAGATATGGATGCAGGCGAGATTCACTTGAAGGTGGAGATTAACTGCAAGGAGCATTTCTCGGTATATCCGATGGTTAGTGTTCCTTTTGTGGTGAATAGTTCGTGGTTTAAAGGTACTTGCGAGGTGCTGACCTATGAGTTGGCAGAACTGACAGGGACGAAGCTAAGGGCTGTGTATCAGCGGAGAAAAGGACGTGATTTGTTTGACCTGTGGAAGATACTGTCAATGCACCCCGAATTGGATAAAGTGAAAGTGATGGAGAGCTATGAGCGGTATCTGGGCTTCACGGCATCGCACCTACCTACGTACAAGGAGTTTTTGCTGAATATGGACGGGAAGCTACAGGATGAGGAATTCTTGACGGACACGGAAATGATTCTTGGGCCACAGGTGGAGTATGACCCTCAGGTGGCGTGGGAAA
>CACZJU010000030.1 GCA_902781515.1 uncultured Bacteroidales bacterium
TTGAAGTCGGTCTTCTTGGCATTGTTGCGATAGTATTCGAAATTATTGTCGCGGGCGATGTCACCGTTTACCTTGTGCCAAAGCACATTTCCCCAGTGGTCACCATCATATTTGTTCCAACCACCACCAATGTTTGCGGTGAGATTCTTCTGGTTGTCGTAGTTGACAGAGGTGATGGCACCATAGAAGTCGTTGCCCATCTGCTTGCGACGGATGAGATCATTCTTCAGTTCGGTTGTGTTCAGACCATACTCGGCATAGTCTTTATGGCACTTATACTCTTCGTAGTAACCATCGCCACGGGTATAGTGGAGCGCAGCATTGAGGTTCCAAAGATTGGTGAGGCGCTGGTTCCAGATGAGCTGATAGCTCTGAGAGTGATAGTTATCAGTTTGGTTGTCATAGTAAGCGCGGTTGCCGTTTACATCTGTATATTCACCACAAGAGTTGTAGCGACGGCCATAAAGGCTCTGCTCATACTTGGATGTGTAGTTCCATGCGTGGTAAGTTTCTTCCTGACCATTGAAGGTGATGAACTTCACCATGGTGTTGTCACTGAAGTAGCCTGCCTGGAGAAAATAGCTGTTCAACTTGGCTGATGCACGGTCGAGATACCCCTTACTGCCGATGTCGGACAGTCGTCCCTGCAAACCCCAGTGGCCGTTGATAAGACCTGTGCTGAAGCGAACAGTCTCCTTGTGAGAGTAATAGCTGCCGCCCGATACATCGAGACCTACGTATGGCTTGGCACCAATATTGTCTGTCAGCATGTTGACAGTAGCTCCGAAGGCACCTGCGCCATTGGTAGAGGTTCCCACACCACGCTGAATCTGTATGCTCTGTGTGCTGGAAGCGAAATCGCTGAAGTTGACCCAGAAGAGTGAACTGCTCTCGGCATCATTCATAGGGATTCCGTTGGCTGTGATGTTTACGCGGCTTGGGTCTGTGCCACGTACTCGAAGCGTGGTATAGCCGATTCCGTTACCTGCATCCGAGGTAAGAGTGATAGAAGGAGTGAGTGCCAACAGGTAAGGAATGTCCTTGCCATAATTGACAGCCTGAATATCGTTTTTGCTGACATTGGTGAAAGCCAAAGGTGCTTTCTTGCTTGCACGTGTCGAAATAACCTGGACCTCCTGCAGCTGTCTTGCCTTCAGAGTGTCGATGCGTTCTCCTGCTTTGTTTTTTGCAGCACCGGCTGTAGTCGCTACGCCGAAGATGAAGGCTGCAAAAAGCAACAAATCTTTTTTCATTTCCTTTTATTATATATAATGTATAAAATATAAAAAAGAGGTGTGTGGATATAGAACACCAGCAAGTCATGAGGCTTGCGCCTGCCATCGGTTTTTCTCATTTTCCCTACGCCAGCATTGCCTGGACAGGTTCGATGGGTCTGATCTCAGCATCCGCAATTGCGGTAGCACCCCTTAGTTAGCATTTTGCTAACTGGGTGCAAAGTTACAACAAAAGATATATACTGCAAAATAAATCGAATGTTTATTTTGTTTTAAGGCTTCTTCTTTTTATTGGACTGGAAATAAGGTTTATGGAATTTTGATAAGAACAAGAAGAAGATTTTTTTGGAGATTTGTTATGTAGTTCGCATTTTTTTTATATTTTTGCAGCATATCTTTTACCTAAACAATATATGAAGCATAAGAGGAGATTTATATGTAGAATGATTTGTGCCCTGGCGCTGTCGGCTCCTTTGGTAGTAAAGGCTCAGAGCGAACAGTCTTTCGTGTTGGACACATTACATCTGCCGGGAACAATGAATATCGTTGAGCCGGAACTGCTCAAAAAGGGTGTGGTCAATAATGCACTCGATGCCTTGAACGGACAGACGGCAGGTGTGAACGTGACAAGCAATGGACTTGACCGAATGGCCATGCTCAACTCTGTGCGTGTGCGTGGCACCACGTCTATCATGGGCGGCAACGATCCGCTGGTTATTATCGATGGGGTGACATCGGATGTGGCTACGCTTGCTACTATTTATCCTGCTGATATTGAGAGTTTTACGGTGTTGAAGAATGCCAGTGAAACGGCTCTTTATGGATCGCGTGGCGCCTCGGGTGTCATACAGGTAAAGACCAAGAAAGGAACGGGTAGGGGATTTCAGATCTCTTACGAGGGAAACTGCGGACTTGAGGCCATGTGCAAGAGTATGGAGATGCTCAATGCTGCAGAATACATTGCTGCTGCGCAAAAATTAGGACTCGAGTATAACGATAAAGGCTACAATACCAATTTTCGTAAGGCGATTACCCGTACCGGACAGGTGCAAAACCATTATCTGGCTTTCAGCGGCGGTACTCCGCACAGCAACTATCGGGCTTCTTTTGGCTATATAGACCACAATACCATCATCCGAAGCAAGGGGTATCGCAACTTGGTGGCAAAGATTGATGTTACACAGAAAGCCTTCGGTGACAGGCTCACGGGCGACTTCGGCGTGTTTGGATCTTCATTCAAGAACAACGATATCTTCGATAACCAGATGCTCTTTTATTCGGCTGATGCCATGAATCCCACCTATCCATATGACAGAGTGAATGGCAGCTGGCTGAAGAATGGATCGGCTTCGCAGATCAATCCTCCCGGAGCTTTGTTGGTTGAGCGGAATGACACAAAGAACATGAATTTCAATGCTCATCTGAAACTGAGCTATGACATCTCGAAAGACTTGAGCGTTTCTGGTTTTGGGGCTTACAGCTATGCTTCTAACGAGAACGACCAGTTTTGTCCTACATGGGTCTGGGCTCAGGGCAATCTGTATCGCGGTGAGTTCAAGAGTGAGGAATGGCTTGCCAATGTGCAGGCAAACTATCAGCATGTATGGGGAATACACGACCTGAAGGCTATGGCGGGAGCGGAGTATCAGAAAGATGTGCGCTCGGGATTCTGGACTTCTGCCAAGGGTATTACCAATAACGATATGGGCTATCATAACATAGGTGTTGCTGCATCACGACCTTTTGGTGGTACCGACAGCAACTATGAAGACCCGTCGCTGGCCTCGGTGATGGCTGGAGCCGACTATACTCTGTTAGGCAGATATGCAGTATCGGTATCGGTTCGTGGTGATGGCTCCTCAATGGTAGGCGATGATCATACTTGGGGCTTTTTCCCATCGCTGTCGCTGTCGTGGAACATGAAACGCGAGAAGTGGTTGCGCCATATAGATGATATCACGATGCTGAAACTTCGTACGGGTTATGGACGTTCGGGAAATCTTGGAGGAATTTCTTCTTATACTACCATGAATACGGTGCGGCAGAATGGTATCGTGTCAATAAACAGCTCGCCTACGGTGACGATGGGCATGATAAGAAACAATAATCCTGACCTGAAGTGGGAGACTCGTTCCACCTGGAACATTGGTGCCGACGTGGGATTGTGGAACAATCGGCTGGTCATGACGGCAGAATATTATTACTCCAAAACGACTGATATGCTTTATGCCTACGATGTGCCGGTTCCGCCATTCGCCTACGACAAATTGCTGGCGAATATAGGCTCGATGAGCAACCAAGGTCTTGAAATCGGTTTTTCGGTTACTCCTGTGCAGAAGAAGGATATGGAACTTAATATCAATATGAACCTGGCGTGGCAGAAGAACAAACTCTTGTCGCTCAGTGGCGAGTATGAAGGCATGCAGATGTCGGCAGCCGATGTGACGGCTATGGGAGGCTTGTCGGGAGCTGGGCAGCATGGAGGTTACAACAATGTGGTTTATCAGATTGTAGGTCAGCCGCTGGGAGTCTTCTATCTGCCTCATTGCAAGGGATTGGTAGAGGATGGAAACGGACATTATCGCTATGATATTGAAGATCTGGACAGGAATGGAACGGTGGACCTGAGTGATGGTGGCGACCGGTATATAGCTGGTCAGGCTACACCTAAGGTCACACTGGGTTCGAATGTCAGTTTCAGATATCGCGACTGGTATCTCTCCTTGCAGATGAATGGTGCCTTCGGACATAAGATATTTAATGGTACGGGATTGGCTTACACCAATATGTCGAGTTTCCCAGACTATAATGTGCTGAAGGGTGCACCCGAGAAAAATATTGTAGACCAGAATGTCTCTGACTATTGGTTGGAGAATGGAGATTATCTGAATATCGAATATCTCACCGTGGGATATGACGTGCCCATAAAAAAAGGAGTGGTAAAATCGCTGCGCCTTTCGCTGAGTGTCAATAATCTGGCGACGATAACAGGTTACAGTGGGTTGACACCGATGATTAACAGTTATGTGGTCAACAGTACGATGGGTATTGATGATAAGAGAACTTATCCCGTTTATCGCACTTACTCTATGGGCTTGAGCATTCAATTCTAAAAACATCTTGCAGATATGAAACACTATACCTTATTATATATAGCATGGGCAGCGATGTGTCTTACCTCCTGTCTTGACGAACATCCTAAAGACCAACTTGGCGAAGATGCCATCTATGGGTCGGCTTCTGAAATATATACCAATGCGGTGGCTTCACTCTACAACTATATAGGAAGCGCCAATGAGAGTGAGGGAATACAAGGAACGTGCCGGGGAGTATATGATTATAATACCCTGACCACAGACGAGGCAATGATTCCGATACGGGGTGGCGACTGGTATGATGGAGGATTGTGGAATGCCATGTATCAGCATCGGTGGACTGCCGATGATCAGTCGCTCTACGATACATGGAAATTTCTGTATAAGGTCATCGTGCTGGCTAACAAGTCCTTGGATGTGATCAATGAAAAGAAAGACTTGCTCTCTGTTCAGCAACAGCAGGAATATGGGGCAGAAGTGAAGGCTGTGAGAGCCTTGTTCTATTACTATGCCATGGATATGTTCGGGCGGATTCCATTGATTCTTTCTTCTTCCGAACAGGCTTCGTCAGGTGTGGATTGGGGACAGGTGCCGCGCAGTACAGTCTTCCGTTTTGTCTTTTACGAGTTGCAGCAGGCTTCGCCTTTTCTCCCTGACGAACATAGCAACAAAGAGGGGAAGTTCTATGGGCGTATCACACAGCCTGTAGCAAACTTCTTGTTGGCTAAGTTGGCGTTGAATGCTGAAATCTATACCTATGACGACTGGACGTCCGGTTATCAGAACCGGCCTCGAGGAAAGGATATTGTCCTGAACGTTCCTGTAGAGAACCATAACGCAGATGATGCTGCCGGAAGATTGGCAGACAAGCCTGTTGTCAATGGAAACTACCAACTGAATGCCTGGGAAACCTGTATTTACTATTGTGATAAATTGGCAGAGGAGGGTTATATGTTGGAGGATGATTATGCTGCCAATTTCTCTACTCACAATGAAAACTCTCTTGAGAATATCTTTACGATTCCTATGGATAAGAACGTGTATGTCAATCAGTTCCATTATCTCTTCCGCTCTTATCATTATGCGCATGGCGGGCTCTTTGGATGGGGCAGTGAGAATGGTACTTGTGCTACGGTTTCCACGATGAGGACAAACCATTATGGTGAGGCGGATGAGGATGCACGATGCAAGGTCAATTTCGTGGCTGGTATGGTGAAGGTTGATGGAAAGAATGTTCTGATGGATAATGGTAAAGTTCTTGAATATCAACCTCTTGAGGTGAAACAAAATCTTACTAACAGCCCTTATGTCAAGACTGCGGGCGCCAGAATGGCTAAGTATGAGGTGGACCGTACTGCTTATATGGACGGTAGACTGATAAGCAACGATATTGTGCTTTTCCGTTATGCTGATGCTCTCTTGATGAAAGCTGAGGCTAAAGTGCGCAATGGAGAGGATGGTAGTGCTGAACTCGATGCTGTGCGCTTGCGTGTAGGAATGCCTGTCTGTGAGGCTTCACTCGAGAATATCTTGCGCGAACGTTTGCTCGAACTTGTTTGGGAAGGTTGGAGGCGTCAAGACTTGATTCGCTTCGGCCTCTTCACTGGGGCTTATGATCTACGAGAACCATTGCCAAACGAACAGTCAGGCTACACGACGGTGTTCCCCATTCCGCAAAAGTGTATCAATCTGAATAAAAAACTCATTCAGAATAAGGGGTACGAAAAATAAGGGAATGTAAGAAGACTTTGGTCATAATAGATGGCTG
>CACZJU010000031.1 GCA_902781515.1 uncultured Bacteroidales bacterium
TGGGATGGCATCTGTTCGTCAATCGTATGCTGAGAAAGAAAATGCACGTTATCATCACAGGTTCCAATGCCAAACTGCTCAGTGGTGAACTGGCCACACACCTTTCTGGGCGTAGCAAGGAAATATCACTATATCCTTTCTCTTTCAGGGAGTTCTGCATGATGAAAGATGTGGACACAGAACGTCGCACCACGAAGGCAGAGGCATTCCGCAGGGCTGCTTTCGACGAGTATCTGAAGCAGGGTGGTTTCCCTGAGTTGCTGATGATAGACGACAACAGAAATTACGTGAGTTCATTGGTGGACAACATTCTGAAACGCGACATCGAGCAGAGATACAAGATTGCCTACAAGGCTGCATTTGAGAACCTTGCCCATCACCTCCTGAACGTATCGCCTGCCATTGTCGTCACTACTGACCTGGCTGATCTGTTCCATTTCAAGTCGGAGCATACGGCCAAGAACTACGTGAAATACTTGAAGGAAGCCTATATGCTGGTGGGCATTCAGAAGTATTCGCAAAAGAGCAAGCAACGCTCTGTCCAGGAAAAGGTCTATGCCGTTGACGTGGCCATGATGGACCAACGCGAGAATGCCTTTGCGGGCGAGAACCTTGGTCATCGGCTGGAGACCATTGTAGCCATTCACCTTGTCAGGAAATGCAAGTCGGAGGGATTGGATGTCTATTACCTGAACGACCGTTCGGGCGAGTGCGACTTTGTGGTCTGCAAAGGTAATCAGGTCATACAAGCCATACAGGTGTCATACGACCGCCAGAAAGACCAAATGTGAAAATCTGTTGCTACTCACTGACCATGAGAGCGGCGAAATAGAGGAGGATGGTCACAAGATGAAGATTCAGCCCGTCTATGAATGGAGCTTGGAACTCGGAGTGTAGTCACCTGAATTTTAAGAAAGCAGTGCAATAGCCAAATATGTCAGGGGACAGATACTGACACATGTGGGGGATACATGCCCCCTGGGCAAATGCTTAGCTCACCTTGCTCTTTGAATGATTCCTCGGTCTATGCCTGTTAGGCGTTGAAGCTGACGGACGGATTGTTCCCGTTTGTTTTCATAGGCGCCCAAGTGGTCCGAGGAAAAACTTGGGAGACCAATCTGTCAGGCACCATCCAGTCGCTGGGTACTGCTCTGGGGGGAGGCATCCTGCTGTTTGTGTTCAATTACGGCTTTTTCTATCTGAAACTCCTTCACAACAACCTCTTTCAGTATGTATTCTCCCTTGCAGTTTTCCTCGGCATCAAGCCACGGATATACTTGTCTAGTTCCTCAACAGTTTCAAAAGTCTGCCCCGTTTGTTTACGTACTTCTTCAATACGTTCAAAAAAATCTTCTTTTGAAAGACGTGTCGATTCAGATTCTTTCTCCGCCACGAGTTTGCGCAAATACTTAGTTGCCCTTTTTAAAAGATTTTCATCTTCAGCTATTATGCTCATGTTGCGTAGCATTTCAGCATTCATCTGTATAGCAGTCATATTCGATTTGTTTATGTTGCAATTATAAGCATTTTAAGTTTCGGGAGTTCCTAACTCGCCATTTTACATTGATATAATTCACAGATATGGGCAAGCTCATCAGATTCATTAACCAAGGCATCAAGCACTTCTTCATCATCGATGGAGAATACCTTGGTGATGGCATCAACCAGTTCGAGAATCGCCTGCCAGATTCTTTCACTGATAGTCAGCTCGTGGCTGTCCTGAGTCACTTGCCTGAAGAGTTCGCCTATGGTCTCGTAGTCCATGAAGCGTTTCACGGCAGAGAGTATGTTGTACTGGAGTGCCACGAGGGACGTGCTTGCTATCTGCGCAGCGAAGTTGGCCGACTGGCACTTGCCAAGGCCGAGCAGTCCCTTACTCTCCTTGAAGATGATCTCCTGAGACCATCGTCTGGAGTAAATCCTGTATGCCTCGAAGAATCCCAACGAGAGGTCTGTCGTGAGCAGTTCGCTCCATGGGCCTCGCCTGCTGCGACGGATGAAGAACAGGCGGACTTGGGTGTCTGCAAAGACGACATCGGCATAGATGTACCAGCACTTGAGCTTGCGGCTGTACTTCTTCTCGCCCCGTTTGTTCAGCTTCTTGATTATGGCAGGAGCTGTGAGGTCCTTGCGTTCGAAGCGGTACTTCGTCTTGCCTTCTTCACCGACCTTTATCATGCCGATGTAGTCACACTTGATATGGCGGGAGCGGATGAAGCGCACTATCTTGGCACATGTAAACCAGCTGTCAGCCAGCACATAGCGGAAGCGTATCTTATGCTTGATAGCCCTGCAAATCATCTCTATGGTGAGGTCAATCTTGCTCATGGAATACTCATCAATACGCCTCTGTATGGCAATGTCCTCATCCCGTTCTGTGGTGTATCTTCGGGAGAGTTCCTTCCTGCTCATTCCGTAGTTGCCCTTCCTGCCTTTTTCCCCGAGGATGGAAAAGTCGAGGAGCATCTGGCTGATACCGTCGGTAATGCCGAGAAAAAGAGCTTTGAAGCCGAGGATGCTGCGGTGTTCAAGATGGGAGTGGACACGTCCGATATTCTCCATACGACGGCCGGTCTTCGGGAAGTCCGTATCATCAATCATCAAGCAGGTATCTTCAGACTTGTGGTCACTGCGGACAATAACCTTCGTCCAAAGCTGGCTGACAATATGGTACATCAGCTTGCGCCAGTCGGTACGGCCATCGTTGAGGAACTCATAGAACACATCTTTACGGCAACCAAACTTGCCGCCTAACGGCGAGCCATAGATGTTGAAAGGATTACGAATCATGAAACAAGGACATACCAACAAAAGCTGGAACACCTGCAGCAGAGAGTACTTGCTGTTGCAGCGGCTCTTACGCCCGAAGAGCGTCCATTCGTTCATTCTATACCCTTAATCACGTCCATGATGGCAAACATTGCATGGTCAGAATCACTTTTCTTGAAAAATGTGCTTATCTCTGACAGAAATTTTGTAATTTTGTGTATTGGCATAATGAGTCTTTTAGTTTCGTACCTTAAAGTTACTCATTTCTTGCGACATACGCAAGTATCCAATGCCTTTTTGCACCTATATATTCACGTTTTTATTAACTTCCGAAACTTCAATTATTAATTTAAATATCTATGATTATGTCACAAAAAAAAGAATTAAAAGGTTCAAAAACAGAGAAAAACCTTATGGAAGCGTTTGCGGGTGAATCCATGGCACGAAATAAATACACTTATTTTGCATCTAAGGCAAAGAAAGACGGCTATGTACAGATTGCAAACATCTTTGAAGAGACTGCCGCAAACGAGAAAGAGCATGCCAAAATATGGTTTAAATATCTTACTGGAGGTGTAGGTTCAACAGTCCAGAACCTCACTGATGCTGCAGAGGGTGAGAACTTTGAGTGGACAGATATGTATGCCCGAATGGCCAAAGAAGCAAGAGAGGAAGGATTCGACGAAATTGCTGACAAATTTGAAATGGTTGCGGCAATTGAGAAACACCATGAGGAACGATATAAAAAGCTGCTGTCAAATATCAACGACAAGAAGGTTTTCTCTAAAGATGGAGATGCCATCTGGCAGTGTGCTAATTGCGGACATATCGTGATTGGAAAGGATGCTCCTGACATCTGTCCTGTATGCGATCATCCACAGAGCTATTTCCAGGTTCTTGCCGAAAACTATTAATTATCTCAACTTTCGCTTTCGTAAAACTTAAATCTTAAATATACTGTATTCTCGTATTCTTAAAGCAAGTTGAAGCTTGCGAAACTTGTATATTAAATTAGAAAACTCATTAAACATTAATATGAGTCTTTTATATATATTATAATTCGTGCTATCTTTACACAAAGTTAGCACGTTTTTTTATGGTCATTCTCATCAATCATCAGCCGGCAGTCATCAAGCAGGGTACATCCTTTGACTTCATATCGGAGAACCGTTCCTTCAAGGGAGTGGCCATTCTTTTTTAGTTTTCCACAGTGTGTTTGCTCAAGATAAAACGGAAGTTTGATTTAGTGTTTGTAAGTTTGAACTGCTGTAGGTAATTTTTGCGGGCGTAAGTGAATTTCTTCAAGGCGTGGAGTGGGGCGGCATAGACTTCTTCTGGTTTTTCGGCAGTTCCACCAATTCCAATAATGATTACCACGTCCATTTTCCTTTCCTCGGAAAATTGGAGATAGTTTTCTATGTTATGTTCTTCCGCCCACTCGATTTGCGGAGCATTGCCGTTGATTTCCCATTTTGAGCGGTATTTACACTCAACCGCAAATTTTGTGTCGCTGCTTCTGTGGCGAAACACCATGTCGGGATATTTGCTCCTTTCTGTCACATGCTCATGAGAGGCTTTGTCATTCATGTACAGGAGAAACAGATGCTTGCCGACCAATACAAACAGCAGGAAACGCTATGGCAGAAGCAGAGTCACAGACTGACGGAAATTGTGAGGAATAATGAGGGTGTTTGGCTATCGGCAAATATATTCTACATTGTCGGTTCCCTTTCCCTCTTGTCAATCATAACGATTGTGTTGGAGATTGCCTTCTATGTGTATTTCCATTGGATTCAATAAGACCTGTCGCGACCGGGCGAACGGGAAGGACACATCATAGAAACAACGTGTGGGAGATGTGATGACGGTTTGCTTGTTCATGCTTTATTCGATGTATAATACTTTCTTGATAATCGGCTCCAATTTCTCGGCATCGGTGGAGGTGGAGAGGATGGTGCCGTCGCGGTCGATGAGTAGGATTTTACCAGAGCCGTTTTTGTTGGCATGTTTCTCCCATACGCCGTAGTGGTCTTGATAGTCCACGAGGCTGGGCCACGGGTACTGGTCGCGCTCCATAGCACGGCGGAAGGAGTCCATGTTCCACTCGCGGGCAATGGCTACGACGGTCAGCCCGGCATCGCGGTATTTTTCATAGATGGGGATGAGTGCCTTGGCATGGGCGCGACACGGGCCACACCATGACCCCCACATGTTGATGATGGCCACCCGTCCACGATAAAGCGAGCCGACGCTGACGGTCTCTCCGTCGGCAGTTGCGGCTTCGTAATCGTCGAAGTATGGCTGTCCTGGTTGCAGGCGGAGCCCACGTTCTTTCAAGGCAATGCGCTGGTGGGCGGGATGCTCCGGGAAGAGGCGTTCATATAGCTGGTGGTATTCGTCAAGATAAGGCTGAACCTCGTTGATGTCATCGTATGCATAGAGCATTCTCGCCTCCAAGTAGAGCAACCCGTAGAGCATCGGATGGTCGGCTTTATAGGCTTTTGTCCAGGCGTCAACCTGTGCATGGAGCGAGTCATCCGCTAGTATCAATTTGCGGGCCTCGGGCGAATAGGCACTCTTGTCGTGCTTCATAGAGTCCATCCGGGCGTAGATGGTTTCAAGGGCGTGAACGTGGTCGGGATTAGCACGGTCATACGTTTCGCGCTCCTCCATCAAGCGCCTGTAAGCCTCGGAATAGACATGGTCATCCTCATACAGGGAATCGAGTTTGTGCTCTATCACCTCTGCCTCTTGCCCGAAAAGGGCTTTGGACATACGCTGCATCGTCAGCCACTTCTCTTGCTCAGGTCCTCCAGCGATAACTTCCAGACGAGCATCATCGTCTTCGGGCGTAATAGCAATGCGCACCGTGTCGTTCTCCACAAGGAAGAGAGCGAAATGTCCGCCCTGCCAATAGTCTTCTATCATTTCGTACATCTCCGTCGTGTCGGCCACGATGTCGAGGGCGAAACGACCGTCCTTGACGTTTACCTCTGTCCATTTCGCGTCATCATTGTCTGCTGTGCCTTGCTGTGCGACATAGAAAGTCTGGCGCTCCACGCCGTCGCCAACAGTACCGACAACGTGACATTTCACTTGCCCCTGTGCCGCCATTGCGACGAGGGCGAGCAGAATGGTGATGATGGTTTGTTTGTTCATGTTCGTTTCTTATTTGTCGTTACCTTATATTATATATACGACGTTTTCGCGGAAATATTGCGTTCACCTTCTCTGAGATTCAGTCCGAGCCGCGAAGTTACAAAAACGGCACGAAATAGCCCTCGGCAAGGACTGGAAATCTGATGCCGAGGGCGAATGTCTCAACTTAGGTTGAGAGTTTCAATCTGTTATAGACTATTATTTGTCGCCAAACGTAATGTCACGCCGTATTTTGCTGACAGTATTGGGATGGACGTTCAAGAACGAGGCGATGTCTTGCAAATCAAGTAACTCCATGATACCAGGACAGCGTTGCAGCAACATTTCATAGCGTTCACGGGGCGTAGTACAATGGAGGTCAAGATAGCGCGAACGGAATTTGCTGAGAATGTGCTCGTCAATCATGGCTCGTAGTTTCATCGTTTCCATGTTTTGATTGAAGAATTGTTCCAGTTGCTGGCCCGTAACCCTCAGTACGCGGCTGGGCATCATGGCTTCAATTGTAGCCTGTGACGGACGGTCATAGAGAAATGTGGGGTAGTCGCACACAAATTCACCCTCAAACGAGAACCACGTAATGTGCGCCTTGTCATCACTCATGCCATATTTTACATATTTGAAACATCCTTCA
>CACZJU010000032.1 GCA_902781515.1 uncultured Bacteroidales bacterium
ACTTTCCAAGGCCGTGGATTGTCGTGATAGACATAGTGCTCGCTGCCGTCAGCATCGCGTTCGACACCAAGTTTGACACACAGGTAGGGGTATCTCGTCTGCGCTGCTGCAACTGCTTCTTCGAGCAGATGCCTATCCGCATCATCTTTCATCTGAAGAACGATGCGCACTGTCATAGGGTACTCGTCATCGGCCCTATTCAAGTAGAAACGCTCAATATATAATCTTTTCATTTGTTTCTGATTCATCTGATAAAGTTCATGCCTAGCCACTCTTCGCGTTCAGGGTAATCGGGATTACCATTGGCGTGAATCTTCTTCAGCAACCAAGCCATATTGTCGGCCAGCGTGCGCATGGTCTGCATTCCCTCGGTGTCCTGTGTTGCCTCACCTGGTGCCAATCCGTAGGCGATGTTCCAGTATTGCGATGTCACTACAGGCATGTTCATCATCTCAAAAATCATGTTCATCGTCTGATATGCAGCCGTAGCACCACCACGACGGCAGATAGCTACTGCAGCCGCTGGCTTGTTCTGTACGTTAGCACCTGAGAAGAAGGCACGTTGCAACGCTGCCATCACTGCTCCGTTGGGCTGCCCGTAATAGACGGGCGAGCCGACGATGAGCGCATCGGCCTCATTCAGCTTTTCTACTATACGGTTGCAGACATCGTCATCAAAGACACAATGGCCTAATTGCTTTGCCTGACACTGTCCGCAGGCAATGCAACCACGTACAGGCTTGTTGCCCAACTGCATGATTTCCGACTCCACACCATTCTTCTCCAGTTGGCGGGCAATCTCTGTGAGTGCCGTGAACGTATTGCCATTCTTGTTGGCACTTCCGTTTAATAATAATACTTGCATAATATGTAATATATAAATTCCGATTTATCTGTCTTTCATCTCTATCTTTTTTATTACCTTGGCATGCACACTGCTGACAATCACTTTTGATGCATTCTTATCAGTTCTATCGCCTCTTTTCCCGTAAGATGCTCTATGTCGAGGCGAATCATTAGCATCCGCGACAAGCCATTCTCCAACTCTTTCTGCAAGGCTTCCTCTTGATTAGGATTATACCTATTACCAAATATCCAGGCTGTTGCTAACTTCTCAGCTTCGTCCTCAATGATGTGGATTCGCCCAAATGCAATGACGCTACGAAAGAAAGTGGTGTATTTCTCTGGATGCACTTCGTCCTGTTCAATGACACAAAACGATGCCTTGTCACACTTGCGTATGGCATCGACTTTATGACCGCTCAACGCACTATGGAAATATAATCTGCCATTGGCATAGACATAACTGATGGGAACGGCATACGGATAGTCATTGTCGCCAAGTAATGCTAAAGTGCCTGCCGTAGCTTTTTGTAATATGGCAATGCTTTCTTCTTCTGAAAGCTGTTGGCGTTTGCGCCTCATTTCTCTAAATTCACTCATAGCAATTCTGATACTATATCTCCATGACGTTTTTCGTCGTTCTTTACACTTTCCACCTCTGGGAAATCTGCAATCAGATGCTCATAGCCAACAGCAGCAGCGTATTCACCTTTTGCTATCAGCTTATATAGACGCTTCTTTCCCAACAACCGATAAGGGAACGGCATGATGACTGCCATCGCCTTCTTGGGCTTTAATGCCTCTTTGGTGTAAGCATGGAAAACACTGGAATGTCGGCCTTCTTCCTTTGCAAGTTGGAGGAATGTCTCACGCTCCTTGTCTGTCTTTACAACTTTTGCAAGTCTCTGGTACATCAGGACGGCATTCAGTTCGCCCTGCTGACTACGCAATAGTTCTTCACGATATTTGCCTCTTTGGCTTACGCCGTTTCTCCGTTCTTCGGAGACACTCAAATGTGTCATATTATGCTATTCCTAATAGTTCTATTTCAAAAATCAGTATAGAGTCAGCAGGGATGCCTGGCTGTGAAAACTTGCCATTATCTGTCTGTTCGGTAAATCGAAATTTACAATATTATCTTCTCCAAATCATCAGGTACAAAGATGTGACCATTAAATGCAGCCTCTGCCTCGACCTTGTACCTCTGTTTACGAGTGTCGAGCGTTCGGTCTTCTGTGTGATACAGAATAAGGTTGCCAACTCTCAGTTTCTCTGCCAAGCGCGCGGCATCGAGCACTGTGCTATGATGTTTCTCGTAGGGTTGGAAGCGGTCACGGTCTTCATACAGACAGAAGGCCTCGCTCATCAGCCAGTCGGTACCCTCGGCATATTGCTTGCACTGTGGACTGAAAGGCTCATCGCCCAGACAGCAGAGCCGTTGGCCATCGGGCAGCAATGCCGTGAAGCCGAACTGTCTTTCCTTAGTGGAATGGATGTCGAAGCATTGCATGGTGAACCCTCCCGCCTCGAACTGTTCACCATCGCTTAGGTAATTCATCGTAACGAGACTTCCGATGCCCTCTGCTTCTTTGTGAGGCAAAATCTGGCTGCAAATGTCCGTCAACAATTGGAGCACCTTCTTGTGGCTCCAGACCCTAAGGGTATAGTTGAACTGGAGTGCCATCCGCATGATCCAGACGCAGCCCAGCAGATGGTCCGTGTGAGCATGGGTGACAAAGAGGTCGTTGATGTCCTCACGCCTGATTCCGGCCTTCTCCAGTTGGGTAAGAATACCATTACCTCCACCAGCATCTACAAGCAGTACACCCTTCTCGCCATGAAATGTGAAGCACGTGTTGTAGCATCGGGTGGCAAGTGCATTGCCTGTACCGAGCATGGTGATGTAGTCGTTCTTGTTTTGCATTTCAATTTACAGTTCTTATATTCATAACTTGCGGATAACCCTGCAAGGATTGCCAACAGCTATTGAATCAGAAGGGATATCCTTCACCACAAAACTGCCTGCTCCAATGATGCAACGGTCACCGATGGTCACTCCTGGGCAAACTGTAACACCGCCTCCTAACCAGCAGTCATCACCGATGGTTATTGGAGAACATCGTTCTATAGGTTTGCGACGTTCAATGTAGTCAATAGGATGGTTTGGTGTCAGGAATTGGCAGTTGGGGCCAACCTGAGTGTTGGAGCCGATAGTTATCAAGCCTCCGTCGAGCATCGTTCCGTTGTAGTTGATGAAGACATTCTCACCCAGTTTGATGCCATGCCCGTGGTCACAATGAAATGGCGGTGATACCGTGGATGATTCAGGAATACCGGGAATCAGATCTTCGATAGTCTCTCTGTAATCCGCATCCTCGATAGTCATGGTTTGCAGTTTTGCGCATATATGCTTGGCTCTATAGTAACTCGCCAAACATTCCTCGCTTGTAAAGTCATAGAACTCTTCACGGCGCATCTTTTCAAATTCTGTCATAACTATATGCTAAATGGAAATTACAACTCAATCACATGGGGTTGTACATCGGTATTGTGAGTTGCCAACGATGCAATGCAATCTGGGGACATGCTCTGCTCACGAATCCACTGGAGCGACTGACGCTGCATCTTCTTGTCGAGAGTGATACCAGAGGTAATCATGTCACGCCATGATTTTGTGGCATAACCGCCATCAGCAAAGAGGAGAACGTATTTGCCATCGGCGTTTTTGATTTTCAAGGCACAAAGGCCTTCACTATGACCGGGAATATTCACCATCAACAGACTGCCGTCGCCAAGCACGTCATACGACTTTCCTACTGGGCCTTCAGTGCCGTTCCAGTCAAACGTCTCCATATCAACACCTTCCCACCAACGCTTTTGGAAGCGGATACGAATCTGGAAGTTCTTGCGAGTCGTACCTATCAGCTCAGCCTTCGAGACAAGGATTCTCTTGGCTTCTTTCACCTGTCGCAGTCCGTTGGCGTGGTCACAATCAAGATGGGAAATCAATACATAGTCAATATTCGATGGCTTCATGCCCAGCTCAGCTATTTGCTCATCAATAGCTTCGCCTTTAGCAATACGCCCCTGATTGATTTGGTATAGGAACCACGACCCCAACGACTTTATCTGAGCCTTCTTGTCAAACACACCATCGGGTGACATTTCTCTGTGCCAGCCTGTGTCAAACAGTACAAGTCCTTTTGGGTGCTCAATAAGAAAACTGAACACGGGCAACCATATCCATTTCGATTTGGGAGTTGTGATACCAGAAGCCTTGATGATGCTGCAATCATCACCACCAAATGGCAAATAAGGTGAAACTCTGACTTCACCTGTCCTCAATACATGAATCTTTATCTTATCCATAAATTCCTTGTTTATCTGTCTTTTATCTCTATCTTTTTTATCACCTTGGCTGGCACACCGCCAACAATCGTATTTGGTTCAACATCTTTTGTCACGACAGCACCTGCAGCTACTACGGCACCATCACCGATAGTAACGCCTGCAAGCACAGTGGCATTGGCTCCAATCCAGACGTTCTTGCCGATGTGGATAGGGGCATAGCTCATACTCTGGCGGTTGGCTGGATTGAGATCATGGTTGATGGTAGCCAGCACGACGTTGTGACCGATGACACGCCTACCGACTTGGGGACCTCACGTCCCCAAAGCTGTTCCAACAAATCGTGCAACTGCTCTGGAGTATGATACTTTCCGTTAATCTCTGCTGTTATCTTCAGTGCCTCCTGCGACAGCTGATGGAACATCATGTGGACATCACCACCGCCAACGACGGGTTTGCCCGATGCCATG
>CACZJU010000033.1 GCA_902781515.1 uncultured Bacteroidales bacterium
GTTTGTCTGCCACAAGACGATAGCAACACTATCGTGAGTATTAGATAAAAAAGCTTGCGCATTTAATTATTTCATGATGGTCAGGTCATCAATACACATGTAGGCAGGAGTTGTCAGACCATAGGCGTTGTTCTTGGTTCCAGAGAAAACAAAGCTCAACGAGACAACCTTTCCCAGACTGCTCAGGTCAGCCCATTGCCAATCCTTTACATAAGAACCATTAGCAGCCAGTTCGATATCGACAGAAGCCTTTGTTCCGTCAGCCTTTATTCCAGTCACAGTGCACTTCAGCCAGTCAGAGGGCTCAAACTTGCCAGGAGTCATTCCATCACCATTCAGAATAGCATCAACAGTCCAAGCGTTGTTGGTATAGAAGAAGCCCTGAACATAAGCACCGCCTTCGATGTCGATCGTTTCACCGTAGGTCTGAACTACGCAGAAGTTCTTGCCAGTATAAGCCTTACCTGTGATGTTGTTGTACTGGTCAGGAGTCATCGTCTTATAGGTGGTCTCCGTACGGTTGGATATGGCATAACCCGTCCAACTTGACCATGCGGGAATGAAATTGGTGTTGAACGTAACACCTGCCTCCTGATACTTGCAGGCGTATGCATCAGAACCCCAGCTTTCATATTTCGTACCACTCTCGTCACCACTCCAGTATCCGTCACTGTTGAGTTTCTGGTTTTCAAATGAAATCACGCTGACAGTATAAGCCTGAGAACCTGCGTTATCTTCATTTGAACACGATGTAAACGCTGCGCCGCAAACAAAAGCAGCCATTAAAAATAATTTGTTTGTTTTCATAATGTTTTGTTTTTTGTTAAAAATAAGTTGTTTATTGTTTGAAAAATTTCTTTCCGTTACGAATGTAAAGGCTTCCACGTTTGGGCTGGCTTACAAGTTGGCCTTGGAGATTGTAGCAGGGAACGTCGGTATTTTCTGCCGAGCGTTGTTCACTGATACCAGCTATTGCCTGACGGATTGATTCAAGAGAAGCCTCCAAATGAATGTCAGAAGCACCCTGTATTTCCGTTGAGGTCTCACCCCACCAGTTTGGTTGCGGACACTTTTGGTTCAGTCCCGTATAGACACGTACAAAGTCTACAAAGTCAAGACTAACAGGTTGGCGTTTCTCGTCAACAGCCCATCCGATATCAATTCCACATTGCTCATAATTGTAAGAAGTAGCATCAGCAGGATCAGTGAAGTTAGGCATATTATCAGCATATCCATAGCGGAAGCCTACCAACACATAATAATAGGCACTATAACTTTGATCTACTCTCGTCGAAAGGTCAAGCATATTATCCGGCAAACGGGTTCCACGGAAAGTCAGTCCGTCTGGAAGCCATAGGGGATAATACTCCTGAGGGTGCCAAGCGTTAACCCGGTCGATCGTGCCCGTATTCCCATGGTTATCAGTCCAAGGGATATCACCCATCGGATTTTTCCGATAGGTTACCTCATAGTCATATATCACCTTGCCAACACTATCCACATCGCAACTGCCACTGATCTCATACCACGGATCGTCAGGCAATCCATTTCCATTCACGTCCTTCGAGACCATCACGATGCCTGCCTCGTTCATACCTCCTAATACCAGATTACGGTTCTCCTGATACGCATTTCCCATAATATAGATATCGCGCTCACCCTTCACATTAGCGATGGAATGGTCAAAGTGAAATGTGATATAGCCTCCCCAACCACCTAATGCCACTAGATGACGCTCGTTGTTAGCAAGACTCTCCGTACACTTACGCACCATTGCCGAAGCATCGTCTCCTTCTTCATATTCCGGAACATCGTTAACAAACTGTCCAGGGGCAGGCACATACTCATCAACTGCCTTGATATAGGGAGAATGTGTTGTTACATTATCCATACGTTGAGCCTGAATGGTCAACGTAACCATAAGAACTGAAAATATAATAATTCTTTGCTTCATTTTACTCGTTTTGTTAAGAATACAGCATGAGCGGGAATATCACCCGTGCGCACTTTATAATCGAAAGAACCATCTGCCTTGAAGTGCAGCAGTTCGCCACTAGACACAAAGTTCTTTGCATCCATCAAATAAAAATCCCGACGGGTTGGATGTACGATGATGCCATAAGGCTGGCGTATCTTTGCCAGTTCTGCGGCATTTGACAGACTATTGCAGACCACTTGATGCGTACGAACGTTAATAATGCCATTATACAAGTGAGTTTCCTTCGTTTCTTCACTCCATTGGCTTCCATAGAAGTACAGCGAGTCACCAACGATACATAGGTCACTGACTGGCACTTCGATGGTACCGATTTTCTGCATTTGTCCATCGGCATTTGGAAATAGCCAACTGATGGTTGAAGAGGAACCATAATAGTCGCCTCTCGAGGTCACCCACAACTGACCATATCTGTCAGCCCGACTGCGGTGCAGATTGACAGCGACGTCAATCTTTCGTTCTTCAGTAAAGGTATTCAAATTGATTACACTCACCGTGCGGTCATAGTCGGGAGCACGATAGCCTCCGCTATTGGCAACATACAGTTTATCATCGATAACAGCCATTTCCTCTGGTTGATAACCTACTGTGATCGTGGCGACTGTTTTCAACGTCAGCGTGTCTATTTTATAAACCTGACCCAATGGTGCATCTTGACTGACATTGACAGGTCCGACATATGACGTGACATAAGCATATCCCTTATGAAATGCCACATTTCGACAGTTTGGAATATCGACTTTACCTATCTTCACGGCATCACTTGCCCTCAGCACTTCCACTTTGTTCGAACAGTTGACAACCAACCATAAGCGTGAGCCGTAAATCTGTGCATCGTTACCCACGTCGCCTAATTCCTTTACCTCGTTAGGATTGCGCTCGGCATAAATATTACGGAGATAATGAATGGTTCCATCCTGAGACGACAAATCCAGATAATCGAGAGTACACTTGTTAGAGCCCATATTACCTTCGCAAAGGACATACATACCCAGCACTTCAGTTTGCTCGGTTTTGACGCCGGTGTCTTCGTCTTCCATATAGACGATATAGTCGTCAGTCCGACAACTGACAAGACTGAACAGGGTCACTATATATATAATAATGTATCGCTTCATATTTTCACGTCCAGCGTTATGCCATAGTTGCGTTTGGGCATCGGGTAGTTTAATATCACATCATAATCCTGCGAGAACAGGTTGTTCACTTCCAACATTAGCCGCCATCGCGTTTTCATCATAGGCCACTGATAGGCCAGCGACAAATCGCTAGTGTACCATGGCTGCATATAGTTGTATTTTATGTTCTCTTGCTGGTTGTATCGTTCACCGGCATAGATAAACGAGTAATTCAGATCCCATCCGTAATACTGTATGTTAAGGATGGCTGATCCCGAATGCCAGGGAATATAGGGAATCTGATGCTCGTAGTATGCATCTTGGGGATTAGTCACGTCACGCGCTTGCTGGTAAGTATATTGCAATCGGCCCGTCACCAAAAGTCCTCGAACAGGTACCAACGTCAGTTCTGTCTCGACATCAACGCCTTTGATGTGTACTTTGCCCAAATTCAGCATCGTCCAACGGAACTGCTGTCCCTTCGGGTATGCTACAATCTTATCGTGCACACTGTTGTAGTAAGCATCAGCCTGTATGTGGAAAAAGCGCACCAGTCCGCTATTCCACTCATGATCATAGCTCAGTCCCGCATTATATTGCAGGGCTGTTTCTGGCGAGAGCAACGCATTGCCCATATCAGTATAATAAAGATCGTTGAATGTCGGCATGCGGAAACTCTTCTTGGCATACAGCCGAAGAGAGAGTTCGCGTGAAGCAAAGGGATAGACGTTTAGGAAGAAAGCAGGCGTATATGCTACTTTCGAGGGTTGCGACAAACCACGCTGGATATGGTCTTTTACTGTTGTCATTAGTATCGAGCCTTGTGCTTTCAACCAATTCAGATTGACGGCTGTTGCTAGTGAGAGGTAATTACTGTATCTTTCCGGATAGACGAACTGGCGCATATCTGCATCCAATTTATTCCACCTGAAGTCGTAGCTCAGAGAGGCACTCCATTCGGGCAAAACCTGATAGACATTTGAAGTCGAGAAATAGAGTTCTTGCTGCTTGTAAGTATTGTCAACCATCAACAGGGTGGTATCTCGGTTCACATATCGCGTGTTATAATAAGCATATTTTGCCACTGCTTGTGTGGTGAATCGCTCTCCAAAGCTCTTTTGGAAACGTCCCTGCAAGAATGTGTTATGATCCCACTGGCGCTCTCCTCTTCGCCAGACATTGTTTACAATAGCTCCTGGGATGCCGCGTTCCGAATGATAAGTATATACCTTGAATTTCCAGAATCCTTCATCTACCATACCGTGCAAGTTACCTTCCGCCCTTACTGACCAGATATCGCCATTCTGTCGGATGGCTGTTGTGTCGTAAGCTAC
>CACZJU010000034.1 GCA_902781515.1 uncultured Bacteroidales bacterium
GTATCTGCTCGTAGCCTGGTTCGTTGACGATGCGGAGCCTTTCGGCAGTAATACTCTTGGTGAACTCGCCCAGCCGGAAGTGCTCCGACAGGCGTATTCTTGGGTTGAAAATTATTGGTTTGTTCATTGTTATTTTGCTTTTTTCGTTTTGTTGATTAGGTGGTGTAGTGGTGTGGTTGGTGTATATATTTTCTAAACTTTCTCGCGTACGTGTGTGTATATGTACGCAAGGAGTTTTAAAAAACCACTCCACCTACTCCACCACACCACCACTTTCTAAGTCTACGTTTTGCAGCTGACGATGTTGCTGCATCATAATATAGGGTGCAAAGGTAGTGCAAATCGAGTGGAATACAAAATAAATACGCATTTATTTTTATTTCCGAGGTGCAGCCTACCTTCGAGACTAGTCTCAAAGGTACAATTTTTCCTTTACATAAATGTTACAATATTGGTGGATAGGCAGCGTCAGCACGAAGGCTGACGACTGCCCGAACGAGAGAGAATTTATAATCTGTTCTTCTCAGCATTACCGGCACCAGTACCCTTGTACTTCGACGGGGTGACATTGAAGCGATAGCGCAGGGAGAGGGTGACGCAACGGGAATCGTTGTCTTCCGTCTTATGGAACATCATGCGATTGCTATAGAGCGTGAAGCGATTAATGCCTCCATTGAAAAGGTCATTGCCTGAGAGCTTGATGTTAAGGCGGCGTTTGCAAAAGTCCTTGCTGACACTAAGCGATAGGATGGGGTTAGTGCAGTCGAAACGGGCATTCGAGCCAGTGTCGCCGTGGGTATGCACGTTGAAGTCTGCTTGCACAAGCCAGTCGTGAGGCAGGGTGACTATGTTGCCCAATTGTAGGGACAACATAGGATGATTGAAACACTTCTGCTCACCTAAAAACTCCGTTTTGAGCCACGGTTTCATCATTGATATATTGTATTGAGGAGTCCATGTGACTTCGTGACCCAATTTGACATTCTTCTGTGCGCCCAGCGTGATCGTAATCCAATCGGCATAGTCGTAGTTCTTGTGGGTCACAAGGTTCACCTTGCTGTCACCCTCCAAACTTTCTACTGTGTAGAGGATGGGGTCAACACAATGGCTAAAGTTGACATTGAGATAAAGCCACTTCCACATAGCCATCGTATTCACATTATGATACTTGACGGGCTTCAGATAAGGATTTCCCGTCTGCATGTTCAGACGGTTCTCATAGATGACATCACTGCTCAACATCCAGTAAGACGGGCGCGAGGTGCGCTTGGCATAGCTGAAGGATAATTGCAGACTCTTCACAGACGTTGATAGTGATACCGATGGAAAGAAATCATCGTAGGTACGACTTTGGTCATCGCGACGGATGCCGCCTACAAAGTATTCTGATTCCACGTGCTCATAGCGTAGGCCAGCAGACAAGCGGAAACGGCCCACTTGCTGCTGCAACTCCACGAAGGGAGCGATGGCTTGCTCATGTTGTTCGTTGTTGCTGTTGGCAATATATCCTTCTTCGTTTTCAAAACTGCTGTTCCATCTGGTATTGGTGTACTCCTCACCAACTTCTATCTGCCCTTTCCCAAACGGATACGTTACGAAAAGCTTCTCTGCCATCAGACGACTACACGTCAAAGCGTAGGTGTTCACATCGCGATTTTCCTGACTTTCACTCAGTTCCTGCTGCTGGTTGCGGTTACGCTGGTTACGATAGGTATAGTCTGCATTGAAGTCGATGCAAAACTTTCCTATCTTTCCCGTGTAGTAGAGATTCACCTGGTGTTTGGGGGCGCCTTCGGCTCTGTTGATACTGCTATTCTGCAAATGGTCATACATGGAACCGTTGGCTTGCAGGTCATCGTCATTGTCACTCCAAGTTTTCACGTAGTCGTAGGTGTGCTGATAGAAACCGCCAAAAGAGTTGTTATCGTTAAGCTGGTAGTTGAAGCCGAAGCGGCCTTCAAGGAATGGATTGTAAACCTTGTCCTTCTGCTTGTTGGTAATTACCCACAGTGTGTCGGCAAAAACAGTCTGTTCGAACTCGCCTTTTTCCCACCGCTTATTGTAAGCGCCGAAGAGATTTGCAAATAAATCTAACTTTCCTGTGCGGTAGGTAAGGTTAATACGTTCATTGTTCGCAAAACCATGTCCCTTACGACTCCATGAGGTCAGTTCTACGCCAAGGCCTTCGCCCGCCGTACGTTTGGTGCGAATGATAATGACAGCATTGACCGAAGCTTCATATCGGGCTCCTGGATTCTGAATCACCTCGACGTTCTTGATGTTGTCCGACTGGATGTTCTTCAGTTCTTGTAAGTCGGTCAACTTTCGGTTGTTCAGATAAATCAAAGGCACTCCCTTACCTAATATCTCGAAAGTCTCACCTTTCTTTGAAATGGTCGGTACACGGGACAGCACATCTTCAGCGGTGCCCATCCTTTCCATCACTGTACCCTCCACGTTCATCACGAGAGAGTTGCCCTGCAGTTGCACCTTGGGACGCTCGCCTGAAACCACGACGCCTTTTATGGTCATCGTTTCGGGCTTTATCTGAATGATCCCAACCTGTTCATTGTTACATAGGCGATAGACGGTCTTGTAGCCTACGTATGAGATACGGGCAAGAACGGTAGGTTGCTCATAGGGAATGACAAAAACGCCAGCCTCGTTGCTCACGCCTCCACCGATTACTGTTGAGTCTGATGGATGAAGCAAGTAAACATTGGCATAGGGCACTGGCTGGCGGTTCTCGTCGATAATGGTGCCCGTCAGATGGCGCTCGGTCTTATGGGTACATTCTACATAGATTTCTCTTTCGCCACGCTTCACGACACGGACGGGATAGAAGCCTACAAGTTGGATGATGGCATCTAGCACGGACTTACGTTGCACATGTGTCGTTACTCGGAAGTCTTCAAGTTCGTCGTATATAAAAGTGATATCGTAATTTGCAGTTTGTTCCTGAATGTATTTTAGGGCTTCCGACAACGATACATCGTAGAAATCACGGTTGATGCGCTGTGCACTAACGGTTATACCTGTCAGCCACAGCAAGATAATCAATAGCTGCTTCATGGCTGTGGCTCTACGGTTGATGAAACATATAGGGTATCGTTCTTTAGTTCCAGCTGTAGCAATTCGAAGTTATTGAGCATGTCAACGACTTTCTCGATAGTATATTCAGGCTTCCACTGGTAAAAAAGGCGAATTTGTCGGCTAGCATCATTACGATATACCGCCTTTATTTGATAATAGGTAGAAAGTTCATCGAAAATATCGCTTAATGGTACATTTTCGTATAGCTTGGGTTGTGGGGCGACTATTGTGTCTTGGGAAAGTGGAGAATGATGAGTGAGAGATGAGGTATTTGAAACCGTTACGGTATCCTTCTCTTTATGAGAGTCACTGCGACTGATGATGTGGATGGCTGCAAAGGCGATGCCGGAGAGCATGAGGATACCAACAAACATAGCAGCGAACTTCCTCAATTGAAAACTTGACTGCACGGAAGAAAGGCGCTGCCATTCTCCATCTATCATCTCGTCGGTAACTTCCTTGTCAGCTCGGGCGGCATCAACAGCACTTTGCGTCATAGACATCAGTGTGTAAAGTTCACGGCATTCGTCATCCGAAAGGATTTCCTGCCATTCTTCGGCCGTGTATCGATGGGGCTGTTCCATCATTTGGAGCAAAAGATCTGTCTTGTTCATACGCTCATTGTTTTTTTAGTTGTGTACGTAATTGATTAAGCGCACGGCGCAGATGCTTATAGACGGTGGTTTCGCTGACCCCCAGACGATTAGCAATCTCCTTGAAGGTGATACCATCGCGGAAATGCTGCGTGATGATGTCGCGACAAACGGGAGGCTCTAATTGGTCTATGCCTTTATATAGTGCTTCCAATTCTTCTTCTAACCGTTCCGTTGGTGTGATGTTCGTATCGAGGTCAAGCAAGTAAAGGTGTTCCACCCGTTCCTGTATCTGTCGGCTACGAATCACGTTCAGGCATCGGTTTCGTACGCTAGTAAGCAGATAGGGCTCGGCTGTATCCTCCCGTAAATCCGGAGAATTACGGAGCAGATGTGCAAAGATGTCGTGCACCACATCCTTGCTTTCAGCATCGTCGTGCAGAAGCATGGTGGCCAGCCGATACATCTGACGGTAATGCTGTTTAAACAGCTTTTCGAGTTTACTTTGATCTGTCATACACTCTTAATACACACGAAAATCGATTTACTAAACCCCTGATGACAATTTTTTTGTGCAAAGTTAGGAAAAACGAACGAAAAACCAAATGTATTTGGATTTTTCTGAGATGCAGCCTATCTTCGAGACATGTCTCAAAGATAATGCAAATCTTTCACGCATCCAAAAACTATGGCTATTAATTTACGGACTCATA
>CACZJU010000035.1 GCA_902781515.1 uncultured Bacteroidales bacterium
AGTTCATATCAAGCCACTGAGCATACTTGGGAAGGCGGACTTTTCGGAGAGAGCCAGGAAACCTGCCATATCAAACGAAATGAAGCGAAAGTCCCGGGAGTAGGACTAAGCAGATGAAAATCAATTAATGAAGAATAAACAGATGAGCAGGCTTCTGTGGTTGCCTCTGTGTCTTATGGCACTATGTTCATATGCCCAGAACAATAAACTGCAGCATAGTCATATGGAAGATTCAGTAGCACTTCGTAATGTTACTGTTTTTGGCAAATCAAAGACACAACGATTGCGTGAGGGTGCTTTGTCAGTCAATGCTATTGACATCAACTCCTTCATTGGCTCCATTCACTCATTGAATGACGTAGTCGACCATACGGCAGGCGTTAAGATTCGTGAAGAAGGTGGTGTGGGTTCAGATTTCGATTTGAGTATTAGTGGAATGTCAGGTAATTCGGTTCGTTACTTCATAGATGGTGTACCGATGGATGCGAAAGGTACTGGACTCACTTTGTCAAATCTGCCGGTTAGTTTGATAGACCATGTGGAAATATATAAAGGTGTAGTGCCTACATGGTTGAATAGTGACGTTCTGGGAGGAGCGGTGAATATAGTGACCAATCGTAAACGTAAGAACTTTCTGGATATGTCGTATGGACTAGGTTCGTACCACACTCATAAAGCTGACCTTAACGCACAGTATGTCTTAAAGAATGGGGTGACACTAAGTCCAACCTTGGGCGTTAACTATTCAAAGAATGACTATATGATGAAAGATGTTGAGGTGTGGGATGAGAGTATCCGCAAATATGTGCCTCAGAATCGGCGCCGTTTCCACGACGCTTACCTGTCATTCTTCGGGCAATTGGAGGTAGGCGTGAGAGAGAAGTCGTGGACCGACGAATTCTTTGTGTTCCTCTCCTATAATTTGGTTAATAAAGAACTGCAGACGGGTCAGGTTCAGACACGCGTCATTGGTAAGGCAGACCGTTCGAGTAATGCCTGGAGCATTGGTGCCCGCTATATGAAACGGGAATTCTTGATAAAACAGTTGAGTGCCAACATTTCGTTTTCGCATACTTGGGATCACTCTATTACGACAGATACGGCTCATAGGCAGTACGACTGGAACGGCGACTACATTAGGAGTTCACGCAATGAGATTAATGGCCGTGCCTTCTCACGGCGTCATTTTAAGCGACCATTGACCATTGTCAGGGCCGATTTGAAATATGCCTTCAACGATTGTCATCTGCTCAATCTAAGCTATGCGCTGAATCGTACGGGAAACAATCGTTGGGACGATGTTGAGGCAGACTTTATGCCTGCCAATGATGTATTGGCAAAGCACATCATTGGGCTTTCATATAATCAGGTGTTGATGAATAATAGAATGAGCAATACCTTTTTTTTGAAAGACTACATCAATTATCTGAGTGTAGAACAAACGGACCTTTCGTTTGTGACGTTCTCCGATGAGGTGGCTTCCAAGAATACAAAGAACAGTATGGGAGGGGGATTCGGTACGAAATTGGAGATAGTTCCACAGTTATCTGTAAAGGCCAGCTACGAACATACGGTGCGTCTGCCGTTGGCTCGCGAGATGTTGGGCAATGGCAGTTCCATCTATGCCAATCTGGCTTTAAAACCCGAGAAGAGCGATAATGTCAACTTGGGATTCTTTGGTACTTTTCGTTTTGACCAACATACGTTCTATTATGAGGCCAATGGGTTCTTAAGATTTGTTGATAACTATATTCAGCCTCAGATTACTGAGAAGGAAGGAACCATGCAATATAGCAATGAGCCTGCAGTGCATATCAAAGGCCTTGAGGGTGAGGTGCGTTACGACTGGAACCATCGGCTTCAGGTGCTGGGTAACATTAGTTGGCAAGATGCCCGCAACCGCAACCGCTATATGGATGACGGTAAAGAATCGGTGACGTATAACAACCGTATGCCCAACCGCCCGTGGCTGTTTGCTTCGGCAGAAGCCCACTATGCGTTTCATGACCTGATGCAGAAAAACGATCGTTTGACTTTGGGCGCAGACTATCAGTGGGTGCACTGGTTCTACCTTTCGTGGGAGGCCTATGGCGCTGAGGACACGAAGGCGCGCATCCCTGAGAAGAATATCTTTGGTGCCAATATTACCTATTCATGGCAAAAGGAGCGATACAGTGTGTCATTAGACTGCAAGAATCTGTTTGACGAGACAGTATACGACAATTACAAGCTCCAGAAGCCTGGTCGTTCAATATTCCTAAAGTTCCGACTGCTATTGCAATAATTCGTATTCATATCATCAGTTATTATAAAGTATTAATCATCAAAAAGAAAAAAGCAATGAAAAAATTAAGCATGTTCTATTCGCTGGTAGCAGCACTAATGCTCGGCACCACATTTACTTCGTGTTCGAAAGACGATGACAAGAATAATTCGAATACTCCAGATCCTGTTGTCACCTATCACTACGACCTGACTGTGGTTGCAGGCAATCATGGTGGTATGAGCAAGGACAAGTCGCACATCACACTGAGTGTTGCCTCGTTGAGTGATGCTACCCAGCAGCCCATCAGTTTTGAAGGAAAAGGAGCTGAAATCACTAACTACACGATGGAGAGCATCACTGACGGAAAGTATTACTATCAGGTGCCTGTGTCAAGTGACCGCTTCTCTAAATTGCAGTTTAAGGGCAACAAGATGACTGTCGTTCAAGAACAGAAGTTCAAGGAGAACACCTACAAGGCTCGCAACTACACCCATGCTTGGATGGGCGACAATACGCTGGTAATCATGTCAACAGACGGTGAGCATAAGAATGTAATATGGACGAAGTTAAATACGACGGACATGACTATTACTGGCGAGGGCACATTGTCTATCAAGGTGGCCGATGACTATAATGTGCTTACCACCAGCGGTATTCTAGCCTACCGTAAGAGCGACAATAAGTTGTTCTACTTCTATTACAACAAAAAGGAGACCAGCGGAAGTAGCAAGACGACAAACGAGCCTTTCTTCCGTATTGCTGTTATCAATCCCCAAACGATGGTTGTCGAGCAGGAGATTGTTAACAAGGAAGCCGCCCAGATGACAGGTTCGGCCTATGGTGAACTATTGCAGCAGACTGTATTCTTCGACGAAGCAGACAATCTGTATCTTTCTGCTTTTAGTTCGGTCAGCAAGAAGAATATAGGCAAACTGTTGCGTATCAAGAATGGGGCTTTCGACTTCGAAGAAGGTTACAATGCCTTCCCTGAGGCCAAAGGTAAGCTGCTGACCATTCAGTATTTGGGCAATGGCAAGGTCTTGGCATATTCTGGTGACAACGCCGTTGGCACAAGCATTGGCGATGTGGCCTACTACTATTCAATTATTGATGTGAATAGCAAGACAAGCACGCGACTGGCCTACAATGGCACTGAGATTCCTTATAGCAGCGGCAGCTTCTCGCAGCGTTCGGTTTTCAACGCTAATGAGAAGAAGGCTTACTTTGGTGTGAATACCGCTGACGAACAGTGCATTTACATCTATGACCTGGCAGCAGGCACAGTGACGAAGGGTGTGTCGATTGCCGCTGGTTATTACTTTGACCAGATTCGACTCTTCGAAGACTAATTTTCATAACCTCGCAGCTATGAACAACGCTTTCTTAATCGCAGCACCTACGAGTGGCTCAGGTAAGACGACCGTCTCGCGAGGGCTGATGGCGTTGTTCACAGCCAAGGGATATAAGGTGCAGCCCTTTAAGTGCGGTCCTGACTATATCGACACGAAATTCCATGAAGCGGTTTGTGGCAGGCCCAGCATTAACCTCGATACGTTTATGGCTACGCCGGAACATGTGCGTGAATTGTTCGCACATTACGGCGCCGATGCCGATATCTGTATCGTTGAAGGTATGATGGGA
>CACZJU010000036.1 GCA_902781515.1 uncultured Bacteroidales bacterium
GACTTCCCTACTGCTGCTTTGGGCGGTGAGGTTGAGATTCCTACAATTGAGGGATCCAAGTTGAAGGTAAAAATGGAACCAGGAACACAACCAGGCAAGACCTTACGCTTACGTGGAAAAGGATTGCCCGCCGTACAAGGATATGGACGTGGTAATGGCGATTTGGTCGTCAATGTCAGTGTATATGTACCGAAGACTCTCTCACGTGAAGAAAAAGCCGCCATTGAACAGTTCCGCCAAAGCGACAACTTTAAAGGTGATGCTGCTACAAAGCACACCATTTTCCAGAAATTCAAGAATTATTTCAGTTAAGCTATGACATACCAAGAGACCTGCGACTATCTTTTTAACCAGCTCCCTATGTTCGAACGACAAGGGAAAGACGGGTATAAAGAGGGGCTAAGCAATACACTGGCTTTGGATGACCATTTCGGTCACCCTCATCGTGCATATGCTACTATTCATGTCGCAGGTACTAATGGTAAGGGAAGTGTTTCGCATACCATAGCATCTATTTTGCAAGAGTGTGGTTACACGGTCGGTCTGTATACATCTCCCCATTTGGTTGACTTCCGTGAACGGATTCGTATCAATGGAGCACCTATCAGTGAAGAGTTCGTAACAACTTTTGTGGATAATGAGCGATCATTCTTCGAACCGCTCCATCCTTCTTTCTTTGAGATAACAACAGCGATGGCTTTCTCATATTTCAAAGAGCGGAAAGTCGATATAGCCGTTATTGAAGTAGGACTTGGTGGCAGACTGGATTGCACCAATATCATCACGCCCATCTTATCTGTCATCACAAATATCAGTTTTGACCACACTCAGATGCTTGGTGACACACTCGCTAAGATTGCTGCCGAGAAAGCTGGTATTATTAAAAAAGGTGTTCCCGTCATCATCGGTGAAACAAATGAGGAAACCCGTCCTGTCTTTGAACAAAAGGCACGTGAGATGGATGCGCCAATCGTTTTTGCTGAGGATCATCCGGAGATAGACAGTGCCGAAACGACACATGACGGTGGCATGCTTTATCATACGCACTGCTTTGGAGACTTAAAGGGCGACCTTGGAGGCATCTATCAGCAAAAAAACCTAGAAACGGTCTTCCACGCTCTCTATGCACTTGCCCAAAAGGGATTTCTCTGCGAATGTAATGACGAAGTTAATAAGGCGAAGGAACTACATGAACTTTGCCATGGTATTGCCAATGTGGCAGTACACACAGGGCTTAAAGGTCGTTGGCAAACTATTCAAACCAATCCTCGCGTCGTTTGTGATACCGGCCATAATGTCGGTGGGTGGCAGTATATCAGTCAGCAACTCAAGATGGTCAAATGTAATACCATACATATTATATTCGGTATGGTAAACGATAAAGACATTGAGAGTGTGTTGGAATTGCTACCTAAAGATGCCAATTATTATTTTACGAAAGCAGACAGTCATCGTGCCCTGAGTGAAGGCGTTGTCAAAGAATTAGCAGCTCGTCACTCACTTAAGGGAGAAGCCTACCCTACTGTGTATGAGGCATATAAGGCTGCTATACAAGCAGCTTCCAGCAAGGATTTCGTATTTGTAGGAGGCAGTTCTTATGTCGTTGGCGATTTTCTAAAGAATTGCCTTTAGGTGTTTTTAACACTCTCTTAAACGTTTTTTTCTTTGTTTCTCTTGTCATTCTCGTTTTTTTTAGGTTACTTTGCAGATAGATTTCAAGTAACTTAAAACATTAACGACATGGCTAACACAACAGAAAACGTGAATTTGTGTGGTCTGAATCGTAAAGATTTCCAGACCACAGTGAATGGTAAAAAAACAGATTTATACATTCTTAAGAACCGTAAAGGGTATGAAGTGGCAGTTTCAAATTATGGTGGTGCTATTGTAGCCATCATGGTTCCTGACAAAGACGGAAAGGTTGCCAACGTCATTCAAGGACATGCCAGCATCGAGCAACTGATGAGTGGCAAGGAACCTTATCTTTCTACATTGATTGGCCGCTGGGGCAATCGCATTTGTAAAGGACAGTTCACACTTAACGGTAAAGATTATCAATTGGCGCTTAACGATGGCCCTAACCACTTGCATGGTGGAAATGTAGGATTCAATGCTAAGGTATGGGATGCCCGACAGATGGGTCCCCGCTCATTGGCTTTACATCGGATGTCTTCTTACGGAGAGGAAGGCTTCACAGGCGAACTTAATGTCACGGTAGAGTATACTTTCACAGACGATAACGAGTTGGTTATCGAATATCTGGCTACTACGAACAAGAAGACTATCGTCAATCTGACTCATCACGCTTTCTTCAGTTTGACAGGTACTGCAGATCCTACACCAACTATCGAGGATCAGATTTGTGAGATCAATGCTGATTTCTACCTGCCGACAGATGATACTGCTATTCCTACGGGCGAAATTTTGAAAGTTTCAGGCACACCGTTTGACTTCCGTACACCGAAAGCATTCGGAAAGGATATCGACGCCGACAACGAGCAAATTAAGTTCGGACACGGATTCGACCACAACTACGTGTTGAACAAACGCGAAGAAGGCGAACTGAGCTTTGCTGCTAAAATTACTGATCCAAAGAGCGGACGCACATTAGAGTGCTATACCACAGAACCTGGTATGCAACTTTATACCGCCAACTTCGCTACAGGATACAAGGGTGCCAATGGTGCTACATTCCCCCGTAGAAGCGCCGTTTGCCTTGAGGCTCAGCACTTCCCCGATTCTCCTAACCGTCCATATTTCCCATCGGTTATTCTGAATCCCGGACAGCAATATAAGCAAAAAACCATTTATAAATTTGGTGTTGAATAAGACATCATAAAAACAATATAGAACTGTTATGTCACAACAAACTCCAAATTATACTTTTGCGCTGATTGTTGTTTTCATCGTATGTTTCCTCATTGGATTCATCACGACAATGAACAACTCCATGATTGCTTTCTGCTCTGAGGCTTTTAACTTGTCAGCGCAGCAGGGACAATATGTCAACTCTGCATTCTATGGTGCCTATCTAGGGAACTCTTATCCTCGGCCTTGCCGTCGCTGGTATTGGATTCGTAATCAACTCTTTAGGTATCTCTGCAGCAATCTCTGCTTCAGCCAACGTTTATGCTGTATTCCTGAGCTCTATGTGTCTTGTTGCTATGGGTGTCGTCATGCTCCAGAATGTGGCAAATCCCTATGTGATGGTGTTAGGACGTCCTGAGAAGGGTGCTTTCCGTATGACCCTGTCACAGGCACTGAACTCAGTGGCAACCACCGTTGCTCCTATCTTTATCACCAGCGTGATTCTGGCCGGTGAGACACCTGCTCCAGAATTGGTTCCCGCACCCTTCATGGGCTTAGGTATTTTTACACTGCTTATCTGCCTGATTCTCGTCTTCATGAAACTTCCGAAGATTGACGAAGGCGCACAGAGCAAGGAGTACAATCAACACCCTGCCGAGAAGAGCAGCGTCTTTGCTTATCCTCATGTATGGTTAGGTGCTGTTGCTATATTTATGTATATGGGTGTTGAGATTGGTGTACCGTCCATGCTCCCCTACCGTTTCCAGAAACTGGGCATTGACAGCAGCGATATCGTTACCAGTTATCTTGCATTCTATTGGGGCGGCATGATGGTTGGCCGTTTCGTTGGTGCAGGTATCCTAACCAAGTTCAAACCACGCGTATTGCTTTCTTCTTGTGTCAGCCTCGGTGCTCTTTGTATCCTGCTGTCTCTCTTCTTTGCTGACAGTATGTTTGGCATTTGGCTGATGCTTGCTGCCGGCTTGTTCCATTCGGTTATGTGGCCGCTTATCTTTAATCTGGGATTGATGCACTTAGGCCGTCATACCAAGGCTGCATCCGGCATTATCAATACAGGTGTTATCGGTGCTGCAGTGCTGATGCCCATCATGGGTGCCGTTGTAGACTTCACAGGTGTCATTATAGCAATGTGCGTGATGTTTGTCTATTATGCATACATTTTCTGGTTCTGCAACTGGGGTAGCAACATCGGATTGAGTGATCGAAAATAAACTATTAATAACAACCAAACAACTATTATGATTGAAATTGAATCTGTAAGAAGCCGTTTTATCAAACACTTTGATGGTAAGACTGGCAATGTATATGCCTCTCCTGGCCGTATTAACCTTATTGGCGAACATACCGACTATAACGGTGGATTTGTTTTCCCAGGAGCTGTCGACAAGGGTGTTGTTGCCGAGATGCGTGCCAATGGTACAGAAGATACCGTAATGGCTTATGCTATCGACTTGAAGGACCGAGTAGATTTCAAGCTTGGTGATCCTGCTGGTCCCAAGGCATCATGGGCTCGTTATATCTATGGCATTGCATTGGAGATGAAAAAGCTGGGTGTACCCGTAAAGGGTTTCAATATCGCCTTTTCTGGCGATGTTCCCCTGGGTGCAGGTATGTCTTCAAGTGCCGCAATGGAAAGTTGTTTCGCATGTGGTTTGAACGACATCTTTGGCGATAATAAGGTCAGTCAGTGGGATATGGTATTAGCTGGCCAGGCTACCGAGCACAACTACTGCGGAGTCAAGTGCGGTATTATGGATCAGTTTGCCTCCGTATTCGGAAAGGCAGGCTGCTTGATGCGCCTCGACTGTCGTAGCCGTGAATTCGAATATTTCCCCTTCAAACCCGACGGCTATCGACTGGTACTGCTTGATTCTGTGGTAAAGCATCAGTTGGCAGGTTCGCCTTACAACGACCGCCGCAACTCCTGCGAGAATGTGGTAAAACATATTCAGGCCAAGCACCCCGAAGGCAAGTTCGAGACACTGCGAGATTGCACTTGGGAGCAGCTTGACGAGGTGCGTGCCGAGGTTGGCGAAGAGGACTACAAGCGTGCCAGATTCGTGTTGGGCGAAAAAGACCGTGTACTTGCTGTCTGCGATGCTTTGAACGAAGGCGATTACGAAAAAGTCGGTGAGATGATGTACCAGACTCACGAAGGTCTGTCGAAGGACTACGAGGTTTCTTGCGAGGAGCTCGACTACCTCAATGAAATTGCCAAGGAGAACGGCGTTACCGGTTCTCGCATCATGGGAGGCGGCTTTGGTGGTTGTACTATCAATCTCGTGCGCAACGACCTCTACGCGAAGTTCATTGCTGACGCCAAGAAGCGCTTTGCCGAGAAATACGGACACGAGCCCAAGGTGTACGACGTCGTTATTGGCGATGGTTCTCGCAAGCTCTGCTAAGCTTCCGCTATTCCGTTCGTTCTGCTGAACAGGCAGCCGGAAATCATAAACAAGCATCAAATCCCATGCGGTAAATAATACCGCATGGGATTTTTTCTATTTACGGTTTGCAGCGACTGCAAAGTCTTCCCACGACCGACCTACGGTCAAAGGTATTCACGTTCGAAAAATTGCAAATAAATTTGCATTTTCGCTCACTTATTCGTACCTTTGCATCCATTATAATAAATAAGTATATGGAATTAGCAAGTAAATACGACCCCAAAGAGGTCGAATCTAAATGGTATCAGTATTGGCTGGACCATAAAATGTTCGCATCAAAGCCCGATAGTCGCCAACCCTACACCATTGTTATCCCACCACCCAACGTGACAGGTGTGCTCCACATGGGACACATGCTGAACAACACGATTCAGGATATTCTTGTACGCCGTGCACGCATGGAGGGAAAGAATGCCTGCTGGGTGCCTGGTACCGACCATGCCTCAATCGCTACGGAAGCGAAAGTAGTAAAGAAATTGGCTGAGCAAGGCATCAAAAAGCATGACTTGACACGTGACGAATTTCTGAAGCATGCATGGGACTGGACGGATGAGCACGGCGGCATTATCCT
>CACZJU010000037.1 GCA_902781515.1 uncultured Bacteroidales bacterium
GGCAGTTGGTAAACGCCATACTCCTTGCTTTCGTCAAGGAACATCGCGAGGACTTGAAAAACATTCGTTCTGGTTGATAGTAAAATAGCATAGTAGCAGGCTCGATACTATTACTATGCTATTTTATCTATCTGTTATCAAACTCTATGTTTCTCTGAAACATCCAAATATTTGAGATTATTACTTCACTCAGAAATTCGGCTCGGCGTCGCCGCGAGTGTAAACGGTCTCGCCGTCGACACCGTTGGGAACAAAGCTGCCAGTGAAACTGAGCGTGGTTTCGTCGGCATGGATGAAGAGGGCGTTAAGACTGTAGGCATTGGCAGACATCCAATCCCGTTCGTCGTCATAGCTCGCCGAAAGCGAGAGTCTGTTTACGCCAGGAGCACCGTCTGCATCGCGCTCCCACGACAGTTTCCACTTGCCCGTGAACGTCCCGTTATAGTCCATAAAATCCTGCCAGTCCGTATATTGCTCCTCACCGTTGATGGTGACGAGTTGACGGGTCTGCCATTTGCGCAAACCAGTAAACGTGCCTCTACAGCCTACGATGTCATTACGGCTGTCACTAAAGGTCAGTTTCTCAAAGTAGCGCTGCTTCTCGCCGATACGCTCAACGTGCCATGTGCCAACAAGCAGGATCTGCCCATTCTGGGTCGCTACTGCACGCAGCAAGAGCGAGTGGAGCAAGGAAAAGGATTAATGCTTTTGTCGGTTTCATTTTCACTTCACTTTCTTGAACCTTGATATTTCTTCATTGGTACCGGGCTTGTTCCAAATCATCTGCGTGCTAGTGAGACGGCGGATGTCACAATCCACGGTGAGGGCAACTGAGGTATCATCGGGCTTGGGCGAAATTTGCAGATGCCCAGCATCCGTTACTGTGTAGATGCGATAAACTGTGGTGTCGCCTGCTGCCCAGTCTGAGGTGAATATATCAACGGTGCCGTTATTGGCAGACTGCGGACGGAATGTGTACTGCACCATGCCAGCATCGACCACGCCTTCTTCATACACCTTTTGCCATGTGCCACCAAGTTCTGCTGCTTCGTAGACATCGTTGTCATCATCGTTGCTGCAAGAGGTGAGGGAGAAAGCAGCAAGCATCACAAATGCGATTCTCCAGAGTTTCATTGTTTTCATTTCTATGTGTTATACGTTACTGTTTCTGTCTTCATAAACGCCGTGAGGCAGGAAATCCTGCATCGTCGGGCGTTCTTGCTCTGGCAAGCGTCTCCTTCGTCGCCGAGCGAAATGTTCTTAATCTACAGCGTGAAGCGCCCCTCGTCACCCTCCTGGCGGAGGAAGTGGCGGCGCTCGGTGGCCGACATGTCGCATATTGAACTTGTTATTCTGCGTCGAAGAATATATGCATATAATTCCCCTCCACTGCGCCGAAACGCTGGATGAGCGTAGAGCCGTCGTAGATGGCTTTCAGTTGTAGGGCCACACCAGTTTTTGCGAATGACAGGAAAGAGCTTGACTGTTTCAGCTCGTCCGCAGTACTTTTGTAGTACTGACTGTTGTTGTTGAACTCAATACGGATATGGTGGTCGGCACCACCATAGTACAGATGTAGCGACATGACATTTGGCGTGAAAGCCCATACGATGTGATTATAGTCCGTGTCGAGGCCGAGGTCATAACGGGCGGTGATGGCCTGCAGAGAAACTTCGGCAAGCGCATCGCTCAATTCCTTGTTTGCGTCCACGACCTTTGAAATCAGCGACACGGGGAAGTCTTGAAAGAATACATGCTGCATCTTGTAGTCGGACACATCGAGTTGCACACCGCTGAACGTTTCTTGATGGGCTTCGTTATGATGCCGTCCCTCCTCGTCCGTCCATTCCTTGCAATCCTTGTCCTTATAGGTAATGACATATTGTCCCGGATATGAGCCGGAAATGTTCTGGCCGTAGGTTTCCTTTTGCGTGTTCGACAGCCGTCTCTCCACATTATCATCGCTACTGCAAGAGGCGAGGGAAGCGGTCATCACGAGGATGTTTCTCCAGATTTTCATTGTTCTCATTTCTTCTATTTCTTTATTATTGTTGTTTCTACTATTATAAACGCTGTGAAGCGGGAAATCCTGCATCGTTGGGCGTTAAATGTTCTTAATGTGTTATTTCGCATTTGAAGCAGGCAGCTTTGGTACTGTGGCCGACGGCTGCCCGCCTGTCGAGAACGATCACTAAAGCCGTAAAAACGACTCCTTAAGTTAGATAATGAATTACAGGTCTTAGCTCGCGAAATATGAAATCCAATGTAGCGTATAGTACAATACATGCTACAAACAATATCAAAGCCTTGCGAATATATTTCTTCATAATAAGAGTATTTAATTTCCGATTTGTCTAATTTTACATTATTTCGCCTTAAAGATAATGTGCATATATTACCTTTACTGTGATATTACAAAACAACTTCTTACTGGCACACGTCGAATCTCGCCTTCTTGCCGTTTACCTTCAGCGTTACTTTGGGATTTGAGAAGTGAATGACGTGGGGAAAGGTAAGAACAACAGTGGAAAGATGGAATAAACACTACGTCGGTAACATCGTACCGCTTGCCGACCTTGTCATCCGTAAACGTGATGGTCACGCGGTCGTCATAGTTATTGAAATTCTGGCAGTGAGGCTTTGCGATGGCTTTCGTGCCCACAACTGCCAAGATGATAATGGATATTAATTTTTTCATATTCGTGAATGTCTAGAAACGGTTCATTTCATTCGTTCCAGCCCCCTGTCCTCTGTACCTGTCGCGGGTCGAGTTGAAGGAATACTGGAGGGTGAGCATAAATGTTCGGTTGTTGTTGGTATTGCATCGATATACCGTGACATCCTTGTTCAGCAGCGTGGCGTTGCGGTTGCCCTTGTTGAAGATATCGTTTGCTTCGAGCGTGACACTGAATCTGTTGCGGAAGAACGCCTTGTAAAGTTTCACGTTCATGTACGACGATGCCTCCTGCCGTATATTGTCGTCGTTTCCGGCTGTCATCCATTGCATATCGACATTAAGCCATGCGTCGTAAGGCAGGTGGATGGCATTTTGGAACTGAAACAGCCCGATAGGATTATTGAGGCTCTTACGCTCATTGATGTATTCGATTGTCAGCCACTGCTTCATGATACCCACGTTGACTTTTGGCTGCCAGATGCCCATCTGGAACTGGGCACCCACAAAGGCCTGGAGCTTTTGAATCTCAGGAAAGTTGTCCTTGGTTATCAGTTTCACTTCGGCACCATCACCATAGGGGCGGCTGGTGTCCAGTATCGGATCTTTCAGGTAGGTATAGGTGACTTGCCCGAAGAACTGGTGCCATGCGCCCGTCAGTTCCACGGCATGTATTTTCTCTTGCTTCAAGAATGGGTTGCCGCCCTCAAGTGTGAACCTGTTGATATAGTCCACAGTGCCGTCGAGGTCAGCATAGCTGGGCCGTTGCGTCTTGTGGGTGTAGCTCATGGAAAGCTGCAAGTCTTTGATTCTTGTTGACAGCGACAGCGAGGGGAAAAAGTTGTTGTAGCCCTTGCTCTGGTCTTCTTTCTTTTGGCCGTTGGCAAGATAGTCGAACTTTACGTGCTCATATCTCATGCCTACGCTGACGTTATAGTTGCCAAACGACTGACCGATTTCAAAGAATCCAGCTATGTTGTTCTCGTCAACTCTTGATGTCGCATTATTGACAAGTGCAGCATCTGTTGTATAGTCGGAAGAGAAACGTGAGGTCGTGTATTCCTCTCCAAACTCAATACCTCCCTTCCAGAACGGATAACTGAACACAAGCTTTTCGGCAAAGAGTCGACTCCTGTTGACGCCAAGAGAGTTTACCCGAGAGTTCTGCTGATTCTCGCTCGTCTCGTTGTTCCACTTGTCAGCGCGACTTTTGCGCCACATGTAATCCGTATTGAAGTCAATCCCCAGCTTGCCCAGCTCGCCATTATAATAGAGGTTGGCATGATGCTTTGGTAGGCTGTTGTTCTTGTCATGCCCCTGCATCGTCAGGTTGTCATAAAGCAGGTCATCGGCCAGTATGCGGCTCGTTCCCGTGTGTTCCGTCTTTTGCTTTGTGAAACCATTGGAATAGTAGGCACCGATGGAATGACTGTCATTGAACATGTAGGAGAAGCCTGTCTTGCCGAAGAACTCATTGGTACACATGTGTCCGTCCTGCAACAACTTCTGGTTCCAGATGACGGATGATTGCGTCAGCATATCAACGCTGTTGCTGCTTGGGAATTTTCCGCCCAAGTAGCCGAAGTTCCCAAACAGTTCCAAACCGCCAGTGCGGAATTTGAAATTTGCTTGGTCAACGCTGCGAAAGAATTTCTGCACAACGCCCTGTGTGCGTATCGTACCGCTGAAGCCGTCTCCTTGCGGTCTCTTTGTCCAGATGCGTATAACTGATTTCACCGTAGCATTATACTTCGCCCCAGGATTTGTGATCACCTCGACATTCTTGATGTCTGCTGAGTTCAACTGTGACAGTTGTGCGATATCCAGAACTTCGCGTCCGTTGATGTAAATCGCCGGAGTACCCTTGCCAAAGACTTGAAAGTTACCGTCACGTCCGAGAACCATCGGCACTTGTGTCAGCACATCGTTGGCCGTTCCTGCATGTTCCAGCTGCGAACCAGCCACATTCGTCACAAGAGCATCTCCTTTAATCGCTATGACGGGTCGGCTCGATTTTACCGTCACGTTCTTCAATGTATAGGTATCAGGCTTGATTCTGATTTCGCCGATTTCCGTGGTCTCGCATAGTTTATATACGGTCTTGCAGCCTACGAATGAAACGCGGGCGAGGACGGGCCGTTGCTCACATGGAATAACAAAGAGGCCGCTTTCGTTCGAC
>CACZJU010000038.1 GCA_902781515.1 uncultured Bacteroidales bacterium
TTAGTTAATAAAATGCTAGAACTGTCAGACATCAGCAGTCAGACCGTTTTGGAGCGGAAAGACCTCGTTAACGCCTTGCAGGTTGCCCAACAGGCTGCTAAAAATACCTCCATCACCGATGTTGCTCATGTGGAGTTCACCCTGAAACAAGAGGAGGGTGCCGATGTAACATTCGCTACCGACAAACGGGCTGCAGTTCGTATTTTGGAACTCTTGCTTGACAATGCCATCAAATTCACTTGTCCGACAAAGGTCGCCCTGTCAGAAGGAGGTTGTGTCAAACAACAAGTAACACTTATCGTCGGTTCCGATGCCGATACCGTTCAGTTTGTCGTCGAAGATACTGGTATTGGTATTCCTGCCGACGAAGCTGAACATATCTTTGATGAGTTTGTACAATTGGATGAGTATTACAACGGCACAGGTATTGGACTGACTGTTGCCCGTAGTCTTGCCCGACGACTTGGGGGCGACGTCAAACTTGATACGACTTGCACTGACCGCACTCGCTTCGTAATTACTCTTTTAGCATAAAAATGAATTCAGTCAGCATAAAGCAAACTACAAGTATACTCCTTATTTGTCTTCTATGGGGGGTATGCCTGCATACGGCAAAAGCCCAAGACATTACCAATGCGCAGATTGAGCAACTAAAAAAGGAGATGTACCATCAATTCAATGTTGACGACTTTGAAGGACTAAGAAAAACTGTCAAACAACTGAAGGAGGAATGTACCAGCGTGGGCGACTACAAGACCTACTACAAAGCATGGGGCAACGAAATTATCAAAATCAAGTCACACATAGGGCGCCCACAGGCCATGAAGGAAATCAACGCACTGCGCGACTTTGCCATACAACACGATCACAAGTTCGGCCTTTATACAGCAACCTACACCACCGCATACATACTGGGACAGATTAACGACAGGCATGGGGCTTATGTCAATTATTTGAAAGCTGCAGACTATCTGAAACGATACTTTCCTGAAGAAAGCACCGCTCCCATATACGTCTCTCTGAGTACGCTCACCCTCTCAGAGAAAAAGGATACGACGGCCATCCGGTACGCTGAGGCTGCACTTAAAGACCCACAAATAACACCTACCCACCGCTATATGGCAAGATGCTGCATCTGTACTGCATGGGGATGGATCGGCAATGTGGGAAAGTTTGACGAGGCATATGCCAAGTTGAAAGCGATAAAGGCTCCTCCCAAGGAACATGCCAGAACGCTGACCGTAGAAATTTTCCGCGCCCATCTGCACGGACAACATGACGAGGCAATCAAGCTGGCACACCAATTCAAAAGTCGTCAAAACTATCTCCTGTATGTCTACAAAACGTACGAATGGGCTGGCGATTACAAAAAGACTTTTTATGCCTTTAAAGATTATGAACTGGATGTTGCACGAGCAGAGAACGAATCGAAAGAGCTCCGACTGGCCAACAAACGGCTCAAATTGGAACACATGGCGCATGAGTTGGAAAATGAACGTCTGGAAGTGGAGGCTGCAAAGCTGAAACTGCAAAATACCAATATAGAATTATCGAATGCTGCCATCAAACTAAAGAACGACAGTTTGCAGCAGCAGACTCAACATGCCAAACTGAACGAAATCAAGTCGCGCATGGAAGCCCAACAGCAATCGGAACATGCCCACCACATCTTGATTGTTGCGGCCTCTATTATTGCACTCATAACAATTGCCTACCTGCTGTTCTTCCTCTACCGACGTCATCGTCAGATGAAGCGACTGGAAAGCATGAATGCTCAACTACAGACAGCATACGACCAACTGGAGAAGACTACTACGGCAAAGGAACGCATAGAAAGCGAACTACGCATTGCTCGTGATATCCAGATGAGTATGCTTCCACAGGTGTTCCCACATCGCAGCGACTTCCAACTGTATGCTCGTATGACACCGGCCAAGGCTGTAGGCGGCGATCTCTACGACTTCTTCCTGCAGGACAACCTGCTATACCTCTGCATCGGTGATGTATCGGGCAAGGGAGTGCCTGCGTCCATGTTCATGTCGGTAGCCGTCAAATTGTTCCGCACATTTGCTTTGGAAGGTTATTCCCCTGTTGAGGTGGCTACCAGAATGAATGAGAGTCTGGCTGCCGACAACGAGAACGGTATGTTTGTCACAATGTTCATTGCCACCGTCGACCTGAAGACGGGACGCATGAACTACTGCAATGCCGGTCATAACCCTCCGCTACTGGATGGCGAGTTCATGACTGTAGAGCCGAATGCTCCCCTCGGATTATGGCAGGAACTAGAGTTTGTCGAAGAGCATCAGAATTCCATCAAGGGCAGGAGTCTGTTTCTATACACCGATGGAATCACGGAAGCAGAGAATGAGCACAAAGATCAGTACGGTGAAGACAGAATGCAGGAGCTGTTGAAGAAGAACTTACACAGGAGTGCCCAGCAGACGATTGACTGCATCCATGAATCTGTATCACAATTCGTTGGAAAAGCAGAGCCCAGTGATGATATCACTAAACTCTGCTTGAAACTTATCTGAAAATATCTTCCTTTAGAGCTGAATGCTGACGGCTTTACCGTTGTACTGTACCAGTTTTCCTTCCGAATTCTCCATATTCAGCGCTTTTGGTTGCTCTCTCGTAATGAGCACCACGTTGAAGCGACGCTGCTTCAGCATACCATTGAACTGTCCGTTACGCTTGCCGAAGGTAATCGTCTTCGAAGAATCGTCATAGGTAATGTCAATCGTAGCATACTTGCCTTTCTCGTAGTTATAGTTCACCCCTTCATCCTCATATAGCATGAACTGTCCATCCTTGCCGGCATAGACGTAGAGGTTGATGAGCTCGGCAGGCTTCTCGTCACTATACTGTATCTCAGGTCCGAAGGGAATAATGCTGCCCTCGCGGACGAAGACAGGAATACGCTCGTAAGGAGCATCGACAATCAGTGACTGGCCTCCCTCAACGTATTCACCGGAATATAGGTTATACCACCCCGTCTGCTTGGGGAAGTAGACGCTGCGGTTGCGTGCCTTGTAATGTGCAACAGGACAAGCCATCAGGGCAGGACCGAACATCCATTGGTCCTTGATGTTGGTTACCTGCCAGTCACCATTGAAGTCCATAATCAGTCCACGCATCATCGTGTAGTCTTTCAGATGAACCCATCCAGCCATGGAATACAGGTATGGCATCAGCCGATAACGAAGTTTGTCGTAATACACGAACGACTGGTAGCAGGGATGATTCTCGGGAGCCAGGTTCCATATCTCACGCAAAGGCCATTGGCCATGCACGCGGAACAAGGGGATAAAGGTGCCAAACTGACTCCATCGTGCCTGTAACTCGCGCCACTCCTTCAAGTCCTCGTTCTCCACACCCGTTCGTTCATACTCACTCTGAGCCTGCATATAACGGTTCTCCACGCAGAAACCGCCTTGATCCATTCCCCAGAAAGGTAGTCCCGACATCGAATAGTTCAGACCTGCTGTCATTTGTGCACGCATATCCTCCCACCGAGTACCGATATCACCACTCCACGTTGCCGTAGAGTAACGCTGTTCACCGGCAAAACCGCTACGTGTCAACAGAAAAACACGTTGGTTGGGGTTGACAGAACGCTGGCCGTTGTAGATGGCGTCGGCATTGACTATCGAGTAGGCATTAAAATACTCCGTCGT
>CACZJU010000039.1 GCA_902781515.1 uncultured Bacteroidales bacterium
CGAATTGAAACAGATTCTCAATCACTTGGGTAAGGATCGTTACACGGATCGTGATGGCTTTGATGCGCAGGGCGACCATGTGCGTCAGGCAGAGTATTACCGCCAGCGAAGACTCACCTATAATGTTCAGTTGGACGGCAAACATACACCATCAGAAGCAGACAAACTTGATTGGAGTCTTGGCTATGCGTACGCCAATCGCCATCTGCCCAACCGTAGGCGATACAGCATGATGGAAGAAGAAGGCCGTTTCATGATAGACAACCTGAACGACTTTAATCGGGAAACGTCCCAACTGGATGAGCACATTTTTTCGGCGGCTGCCAACTGGAAGCACGAGTTTGCTTTCGGTTCGTTCACACCCTCCCTCTTTGCCGGTGCCTATGCCGAGCATCGTCGCAGAACTTATGAGACGCGTCAATGGACGTTGCAGTATGAGGGTGGCCAGTTGCCCAGGTCACTTAATGGTTGGGATACAGAGACAGGTCTGCCAATGATCTTGACCATGGACAATGGTGCGACAGGTTCGCCGACCAATACGAATGGCATCAGTTGGCACGAGCTCATCGACTGGAGCAACAACTATTCTGCCCGAAGCACACAGGGCAGCGGCTATGTGAGCGCAAAACTCCCCATCCGACGATTTGACATATATGGTGGTGTTAGATTTGAGTATGTACGTACAGAACTCATCTCCAACACCCGTCGTCAGGAGCCTTCGCCTCTTTCTACGTTCTATGACTACGACGACCTCTTCGCATCGCTCAATCTTGCCTACCACCTTACAGACAAGCAGCAGGTGCGTCTGGCATACGGTCGCACGACCAACCGCCCTGAGTTTCGCGAACTCTCTTCCAGTGTCTATTACGACTTCGATCTTGCCAGCAACGTGCAAGGCAATCACAATCTATTACCCACTTATATTGATAACTTCGACCTTGGCTGGGAATGGTATCCTCATGCGGGTGAGGTGGTAAGCCTCTCACTCTTCTATAAGCACTTCCGCAACCCTATCGAGTGGACGTATACTGTGGCTGGTGGCACCGACCTTGTATATTCCTACCTCAACGCAGAGGGAGCCAACAACTATGGCGTCGAACTCGACATTCGTAAACAGCTAGACTTCATGCGTCTGTCGTTCCTCTCTCTCTCACTCAACGCCTCATGGATCAAGAGCAACGTCACTTTCCCTGATGGAAGCAAGGAGGAATCGCGCCCAATGCAAGGACAGTCGCCCTACTTGGTCAATGTGGGTCTTTTCTTCAACAGCAACCAAATTCCCGGCAAAGCAGAGCAGATGCAGGGATGGACGGCTTCCTTACTCTACAACGTGATTGGCAAGCGCCTGATTGGTGTAGGACGTAGCGTGGGAACCGGTAACACCGAGATACGCGTCCCCGACAGTTACGAAATGCCTCGCCACCAGCTCGACTTCAACATTGCCAAGCGCATCGGTCGTTTCGATCTTCGTCTCTCCGTTCGTGACCTCCTGGCACAAAAGGTGCAGCTCAAGCAGTTTGAAAAGACCCCACAAGGGGAAATCGAACAGATTACGCGCTCTTATTGCCCCGGGCGCAATATACAATTCTCGGCTAGTTTCCAGTTCTAAAAAGAAATCTGGCAGTATTACAATCTGGTTACGAAACAAAATCGTAGCATCAGCGTAACAGAGTAGAAACATATTGTGAATACCTTTGCAATGCAATTCGGAAAGGCCGGGTTGCAAGATGAAATAACAAACAATAAAAACAATGAAGAAAAAAGTTTTTCTTTCGGTGGCAATGATGACCACTACCCTGGCGATGACCATGGTGTCATGCAGCAAAGACAATGACGTGAACAATGGTGATGAGAAACAAACGGCCTATCTATGGGGCACGGATGGTAGTATCAAGACATGCGACCACCTCACTTTCAGCGCAGACGGCAAGGATGACGCTAACGGAAACGTCATCGGTAATGGTGATAAGGAGTTTATCTTTAGAGGAAAGCAGACGCTGAAGAAGGGTGTCTATCTGATGAAGGGATGGGTGTACGTAGCCGATGGTGCCGAACTGACCATCGAACCAGGTACTGTGATCAAGGGCGAGAAGGCTTCTGCCGCTTCACTTATCGTGGAGCCAGGTGGAAAACTCTACGCCAAGGGTACAGAGACTGCTCCTATCGTCTTTACCTCAGCAGAGGCAAAGGGCAACCGCAAGCCTGGCGACTGGGGAGGACTGGTCATCTGCGGACGCGGTACAAACAACAAGGGTGTGCTCGGTCAGCAGATTGAGGGTGGTCCTCGCACGAAACACGGTGGCAATGATGCCAATGACAATAGCGGTATACTTTCATACGTTCGTGTAGAATTTGCAGGTTATCCTTTCCAGAAGGATAAGGAAATCAACGCTTTGACATTGGGCAGCGTAGGTGCTGGCACACAGATTGAC
>CACZJU010000040.1 GCA_902781515.1 uncultured Bacteroidales bacterium
CGGGCACTGCTGCTCATACTCTATGTCGGCCTCGCTCTTTACTTCTTTCTCCACAGGTTCTGCCACCTCTTCCACTTTCTTGTCGGCGAGGATGCGCACAAGCTCGTATGTACGGTTGCTGGCATCCTGGGGTGGATTGGCCAGAATAGTCCGCTTCACGCGCAGCACGTATTCATGACCTCTTTCGTAAGTAAAACCTTTGACTTCGCTGAAGTACAGGTTCTGCCATTGTCCCGGCTCGTCCTCTGTCATTACGCGCATGCACTCAATGGGATGCTCTCCCATGCTGTCGAAGAGGTCGTACATCACGCCCGGTTCAGCGGAAACATTCATGATAATTTCCTTGGTAATGTATTCATTGTCATCGTCGCTGCTGCAAGAGACGAGGGAGAAAGCAGCAAGTATCGCAAAGGCGATTGCATAAATCGCTCCCGTTCGGCCATTTGCAAACGAGTTTGCACGGCTCTCACTTAATCGCGATTTTCTCCAAATCTTCATTGTTTTCATTTTCGTTATAATTTTGATGTTAATGTTCTACTTGATTAAACGCCGAAAGACGGAAATTCTTGCACCGTCGGGCGTTAAATGTTCTTAAATGGGGCAGCGGCGCGAGGCCGACGGCTGCCCATCGAAACGAGAGAGATTTTATAGTCAGCCTAATATCCCATGCGCGAGGTGTTGACAGTCTTTGTCTTTTTTTCCTTGAAACCGCCGATACGATAAATAGCAGTCAGTGAGACATTGGGGTATTCCATCCACACGCGCATCGTATAGTCTTGATTTGCTAAACGAGAATGAGTAATGACACGGCTATTGGTTATATTCTGCCCCGCTACTATGACGCTCCATTTTTTATCGTCTGATGTCCATCGGAGGGATGCGTGGAGACGGAACATCGGGTCGATGTCGTAGACGCCCTGAATGGCCTTTGACTGGAAGGATGGATTGAGAATGAGGCGTATGTCGTGACGCTGAGAGAACCGGATGGCGGTAGTAGAACTGAGTATGAGCGTCAGTTGCCTGCGGTCGAAAGGCAGATCGAAGAATCGGTCACTCTTGTCGTGTCGGTAGTTGCCTGTAGCCATCGCTGTGCCATTCAGCCATTTGCCTGCCGAGAAACGCGCTGATGCTTGCAAGCCGTACACATTCATATAGTTAAAGTTGTGTTCTTTCATGATAACAGCCATGCGGTCAGAGGGCTGATAAGCGAGTTGTACAGAGTAGTCGGGTATAAATTTGGCGTATGCCGTGAATGTGTAACGCTGGCGCAGTTGCCAGATGAGGTCGATGTCATATTGAGAATTGGGCTTCAGGTCGGGATTTCCCCATATCTCACTATAGGCCGAAGAGTAGAATATGCTGCTCATGGTGCTCCAATATGTAGGGAATACATTTTGAGAACTGAACGAGAAATTGAGCATATTGTTCTTGTCCACAGTCCACAAGGCATTCAGTGTAGGATACCACCGCCATTCGTTCCATTTGGGAGTATGGTATTGCTCGGCACCAAGCGAAGTCTCGACGCTGAAAGACGGTGTTATCTGCTTGCTGAAACCTGCGTATATGTCAAAAATACGTTCGTCATAATCAACATTGCCCAAATCGTGTGTCTGGTCGGCGGCAAAGAGCCATTTGCTGATTCGTTGGCGACTGTCCACATAAAGATTTCTTTCGGTATCATACAGATGCCCGTCCAAATGTTGTGTGCGGGGGTTCTGGTAGTTGGTGTAAGATGTACTTAGTTGCAGGCCGAATGGTGATGTGTAACTGGCATCCACATTGTGCAGGTAGGTGTGCGTTTCCGACTTTTGAACAGAAGTTTCCAGACCTGTGCTGGTATTGGTGGCATCGTTGGATGTCCATTTGCCCGTATATGCCACATTCAGACGGCTATCCTTAGAGAAAGCGTAATCCAAGCCTATACGATAGTTGTGGTTTAAAGTTTGATTCTTTCGTTCTGTCTTGTCGGAGTAGTCCACCCGCTGGTCGCCTAAAGGATGGTGAGCCTCATGCTCCACTTGTCCATAAGCCGTGCCATAGCCACAGGAGTAAGACGCATCCAGACCGAAATTTCCGTGCTGGTAAATCATGCTGCCCTTGGCCTGTCCATAGCCATATTTGTTCTGGCGATAGAAGCCTTGTAGTTGACCTGCAAATTGATTGGTGCCGGAATAATCCTTTGTAACCACATTGATAGCCATGCCGTGTACATGATACTTGGCAGGTGCGGATGCCATCACTTCGGCTTTGGCCAACATAGATGCTGGCATCTGTTTCAGCCGTTCAATCACCTGCTCTGTACTCAAAGTCGTTGGCTTACCATTAATGATTAACGTCACAGATTGACCTGCAAATGACAGGCTCCTCTCATTATCAATAATACCTGGAATGCGTGTCAATGCTTCATAGGCATCATCAGCAGGCAAGATTTCCAACAACTGTGGCATATTATACGTCAAGTGTCCGTTTTCTGCCTTGACTATCTGGCGTTCTCCTTTCACCTGTACTCCGTTGAGCGTATAAACTTCAGGTTGAAGGCGTATCGTGCCAATACTCTCCGAAGTACACTGTTTATAAACAGTCTTGTAACCGACGTAGGAGAATCGGGCGAGGACAGTAGGCTGTTCGTATGGAATAGCGAAGTAGCCGCTTTCGTTCGATACACCACCGCCAAGCAGGGTGGAGTCGGCAGGATTGAGGACAGCCACGTTAGCGTAGGCCACGGGCTGGCCCTGTTCATCAATGATGGTGCCAGTCAGGTGGTGGTCGGTCTTGTGGGTACACTCCACATAGATTTCGTGGTCCTCGGGCTTCACAGTCATGCGGACGGGATAGAAACCAATCATCTGCTGGATGGCATCGGGCAGTTTCTTATTCTTGATGGTGGCTGTGATGCAGAAGTCCTCCAGTTCGTTGTAGAGGAAGTTGATGACATATTCTGTCTGCTCATTGTTCAGTCCTAGCAGGGCTTCGCTGAGCGACACATTATTATAGGTATGGCTAATGCGCTGTGCAAAAGTATCAAGTGGCATGCAGAGGATGCAGGCCACGAGCGTTAAAGTATATAGCGTGCTTCTCATCTTACCACCAACGTTTTGTCTTCCATGCCGATGTTCACGGCCTCGAAGGTGTTCAACTTTTCTACTACACGCATAAGGCTGTCTTCACGCTTCCATACAAAGTGGAAACGGAGCTGGCGAACCGCTTCATTCTCAAACTCCACGCTGATCCCGTGGGCGGCAGCAATGGCTGTGAGCATGGAGTCAAGTGGCACATTGTTGAAAATGTATGGCTCAACGGGAATTGTGTCAGCCTTCACCGTATCTGCGGGCAGAGAAGTGACTGGCTCGATGGTCGATTGAGATTTTGAATACTGACGGAACCATAGCGTATCTGTAGGCAAGGAAGTGACAGGCTCGATGGTCGTTTGCTCCGTCGTGGGCTGTTGCGGTTTGGGGGTGCTGATGGTGCGCACAACTTGGATGGCGGCAAAGGCAATGCCCGAAGCTAAAAGTACACCGATAAAAGATGCAGCAATCTTGCGAGGTGCGAGGTAAGCGCGAAGACGGGGCTTATATTCTCCTTCGTCGAGGATTTCCAACTCTTCTGAATGGCTGGCTGCAAACTTCTCCCATTCGCCCTCCACATCTGGGGTGTCGTTTTTAAGCGCGTCGTGTTGCTCGGGGTGTTCCTGTAATTCCAGAAGCCACTCTATACGCTTTTCTTCGGTCATCATATTGCTTTTGAGTTTGAATTGAAATTCGTCGCAAGGCGAGTGCAGAGGTAAGCTCGCTTACTTTTGCCGAGCCGCCGCAGGATTGCGGGTAGCGAAATACTTTCTTATTTTCCCCACCGACTGCTTCAGGTGGGTGTGGACGGTCTGGCGACTGACGTTCAGCGCTTCTGCCACTTCCTGACAGGTCATCCCTCGTAGGTAACGCAGTCGGAAGATTTTCTGCTCCATCGGTGACAGGTTCTCCTTCACGTAGTGTATCAGTTCCTCCATCTGTATTTGCTCTTCCACGATATTGTCGCTAACAAGTGTATCAGTGTCCTCGGTAAGCAGGCGTGCAAAGCGTTCTTGCACCTGCTTGTGCTGCAGCACATTCAGACAGCGATGATGCACGCTCGCCAAGAGGAACGCCTTTGCGTTGTCCGTTCTAATCACCACCTTGCCGCTAAGCAAACTGGCGAACACCTCGCTCACCACGTCCTTGCTCTCCGCTTCATCGAAGAGCAACGTGAGTGCCAGATGATACATCTGCACGTAGTGTGTCTTGAACAGACTTTCAATTTGACTCCGTCCAATTCCTCCTCGCTCGATAGAGTTGATGCAAGCATCACTCTGCGCTCGCTTGTTCGTCATTTCTTTTCGTGTCATACACTTATAATACAGTTCAGACGAAGAAAATGTAAAGCAGAAATGCGATTATTTTCAATTCAAACTCAATTTTTTTATTTTGGGGCCTTTTTTCAATC
>CACZJU010000041.1 GCA_902781515.1 uncultured Bacteroidales bacterium
CTGCGACTGTTCCAACACATGAACACTGCAGAAGCCGTAGAAGGATCAATGGTGCTGCGTGCCAAACTGGACATGGCCAATCCTAACATGCACTTCCGTGACCCCATCATCTATCGCATCATCCAAATACCACACCACCGCACAGGAACAAAGTGGCACTGCTACCCCATGTACGACTTCGCCCACGGGCAGAGCGACTTCTTCGAGGGCGTCACCCACTCTATCTGTACGTTGGAGTTTGTGCCTCACCGCCCACTCTACGACAAGTTTGTCGATTTCCTGTTGGAAAAGGAGGGAAAGCAGGACTATCGTCCACGCCAGATTGAATTCAACCGCTTGAACCTGACATACACCGTAATGTCAAAGCGTAAACTGAAGGCTTTGGTAGACGAGCAACTGGTCAACGGATGGGATGACCCTCGCATGCCGACCGTATGCGGCATGCGCCGTCGCGGTTATTCTGCACAGAGTATCCGTAACTTCATCGACTCTATCGGCTACACGAAGTTCGATGCCCTAAACGACTACGCACTTTTGGAAGCTAGCGTTCGTGACGACTTGAACAAAAAAGCCTGCCGTGTGAGTGCAGTACTGGATCCCGTGAAGTTGGTCATCACCAACTATCCTGAGGGTAAGACGGAGGAGATGCAGGCCGTAAACAACCCAGAGAACGAGGCCGACGGCACACACACCATCACCTTCAGCCGAGAGTTATGGATTGAGCGCGACGACTTCATGGAGGTAGCTGAAAAGAAATTTATGAGACTGGCTCCTGGCAAGGAGGTACGTCTGAAGAACGCCTACATCATCAAATGTGACGAGACGCACCCCTGCGACAAGGACGCAGCAGGCAATGTGACCACCATATATGCCACTTACGATCCAGAGACACGTAGTGGACAGCCTGGCGCCGACCGCAAGATTAAGGGCAAGACACTGCATTGGTTGAACTGTCAAGATGCCGTTCCTGCCGAGGTGCGACTCTACGACAGACTGTTTAAGGTGGAGAACCCTGGTGCTGACGAACGCGACTTCCGTGAACTGCTGAATCCGGAATCACTGACAGTGCTGAACAACTGCTATGTGGAAAAATACTTGAAGGAGAAAAAAGCCGGCGACTTCCTACAGTTCCAACGCATCGGATACTTTACACCCGATTTGGATTCCACACCAGAACACCTGGTGTTCAACAAGACCGTAGGACTGAAAGACAGCTGGGCAAAGACAAATAAATAAATGTCTGTAAACGACGATTATTTCAAAAGCAGAGAATTCAAAGAGCTGCTCGACAACTATGAGGCATCCATAAAGGCAGGAAACTCACCTTTTATGGATGCTGATGACCTTGTAGACATTGCCGACTATTACAACCAGAACAATAGGATGGACGAAGCAATAGAGGTGGTTGAGTATTCCTTGCAGCTTTATCCTCATGCCACATTGCCCAACGTGTTCATGGCCCGCCAGGCATTGATGCAATCGGACTTTATGACGGCCTGCGAATATGCTGATAATATTGAAAACAAAGACGACCCGGACTACCACTATCTGAGGGCAGAAATCATGTTAGCCGAAGGGGATGTAGACAAGGCAGACCGCTATCTGCGCGACTACGCCATGACGGTGGAGGCTGACGAATATTCTGACTTCGTGAAGGACTGCGCCAACCTATACGTCGACTACAACGTCTACGAGAAGGCCTACGAATGGATGATGCGCAACCCAAAAGACCACAGTGCAGATGCCAAGGAACTGATGGCTTTCACACTGATGGGACTGGGAAAGAATACAGAAGCAACAAAACTGTTCAACGAACTGATTGACGCCAACCCCTACTCCGCAAAATACTGGAAAGCACTGGCAGGCATCCAAATAGCCCAACAGGACTACAGCAGTTCCATTACTAGTAGCGAGTATGCCATAGCCATTAACCCCCAAGACCCTGAGGCACTGCTCGCCAAGGCCAGCGCCCTCTTCCAACTGGAGAATTTCGAAGAGGCGGAGAAGTATTA
>CACZJU010000042.1 GCA_902781515.1 uncultured Bacteroidales bacterium
AAACGCGTGTTGCACAACATTTATTATTTCAAAGGTCATTTGTAGACACTTCATTTTAGACTTTTTATAACCACCACATTTCTTATGCCTTCGGTACTCTCTTTGAGTTGCTGAAGTGCCTGGTTATCATGATGACGGGTGGAAAGACTGTCAAGGAAATGCTGGGTAGATCGGTCACCATTTGTAAAGGCAAGGACAAAAGCCTTGATGGTCACCATGTTAATATCAAGGCTGTCATGCAGTGCCATATCGCACATCCGCATCGCCTTGTCAAAATAGAAGTTGGCGGAGTCCTGTTTGTTCTCAATGTAACATCTGAGTCCTTTGTACTGTAGGCATTCCGCTGAGTTAGGACAATACTCGGATAATGTCCTTTCCCGCAGAAGTAAAGCCTCACGATGATTCCCCATACTGTCAAGCCTGTGTGCCGATTCCCATGCTTCCTGCTTTTTCAATTCTACAGAATCACTTGCAGATGATTCCGATGTCGGCTGGTTTGATGATGGACGGCAAGAAACGATTGCGAGGGCGGCAATCAGGATGGAGAGAAGTTTTACTTGTTTCATTTTTTCTGTGTTCATTTTCTACCAACCTTTAATCTGGAAAAAAATACCGACGTTGATACCCAAACTATTAATCAACTTGTTTCTGTAATCGTTCTTGTTCGTATCAAACGCATCTACGAGATATGCATCATCACATATTGATGCCATTATGCCGATGTTCGGAGTGATGTGCATCTTCACGCCGACGCTTGGCGACATAAACAGGCTGAGACCTTGTTTTTCTTTTGAGATGGAGTATTTCTCGTTAGTCCCTACATTCTTTGCATTGAACAGGGCGAATAAACCGACGCGCAGATTGACAAAGGGAGAAAACCGCTTGTCAAGAAAGAAATAATGTGTACTAAGAAAGACGGGGATAGCGGAAAAGTTGTAGTTGTTATGATGGCTATATCCGATTCCGGGGCCTATGCTGAACCGCTCGTTAATGAACTTTTCGTGCAGGTAGTTTGCAGAAATGCACTTATCGCCATATTCACCAACGCCTTGCGCCAAAGTAACATCAATGACATTCAGACAGCCCTCTTCCACATCGAAAGAACTCTGCCCTTGCCCCGCCACAGCAACAAGAGCAAACAGGATGGTGATGATAGTTTGTTTGTTCATTATCATTTCATTTATATTTTATCTTCTTAAATCGTGCAAATTCTTTGTCTGAGGGTTCGACATCATTTCCATATATGCTCTTTTATTTCCTTCCAGTTATTGAAAATGATGATGGTCACTGTATACAGACTTCCTTTGATGATTTCCCCTTTCCAATCATCTATGCCGTCGCTAAATACCATGTTTAACAGCCAGATGATTGCCATAAAGCCACAAAAGTAGAATAATGCTTGTAGCAAGACTTTTCTCCAGTTTTTCATTGTTTTCATTTTCATTTCATTTTTTACTCTCCCATCCACTGGTTCCTCTCCCATAGGCGGTACACGCGGTTGGCATGCTCTGCGTCGTGTATGATTTGGTTGCCTGCGTCGGCATTTGATATGATGGCCTCGCGTTCCCAACTGCCTCGGGTGAACTTGAACTGTGCGGGCAGGTGCAGACGGAGGTCGATGGAGGCGATGCTGTCACTGGTGAGCGTCATCTTGACGCCCTTTGCCTCCCAGTTGGCCAGCGCATCCTGATTGCCTGTGATATAAATAGTGTCCGTGAGGTTCTTGCCGCGCAGTTCGATGTGGACGGGATAGGTCTCTTCACCGACATAGCCCACCAAATTCTTGGCGCCGAAAACGATGTAGTCGTTCAGGGCTTGTGTGAGACTGGGCATGAAGCCATTGTAATGGCCGTAGCCGGGGAAGGTGTGTACGGATGTGACGGTGTTCTCGGGGCCCGTCTTCCACTCATCGCCCCAGTACTCAGGGCCGCTGTCAATCTCGCCAGACATCGACGCATAGATGAAACGGGGAGCCTTGTGGTTCTTGAACTGGTAGTTCCCAATGTCCGTAGCCAGACGGTACTCATCGTAGCAGCAGTTGGGCGATATGGCGATGTAGTCGTCGAAAAGGTCGTCGGTACTCATCGCGTCGAGCACGAACGATGCGCTCAGCGAATGGCCGATGCCGAGGGAACGCCCAGACGTGCGATAGTGGGATTTCACGTATGGCATCAACTCATTCTTGACGAACTTCTTCAGGTCTGGTGATTTGCCGTAGTAGTTGCCCTCCTTGAACAGTCCGTTGTTGCCGTGCAGGGGCATGGGCAGGTAGTCGTGGTTACGGAAATAGTTGATGTCCCATAGGTTTGGCGAACAGATGCCTACGATGATGAAACTCTGGCTTCTTCCACCATCAGGGTCTGGTTTGCAGGCTATGTTGAGCAGGCAATGTACGAGGTCGAACATTGTTCTGTCCTGTGCATCGAACACATAGATGACATCGTAGTAAGTCTGGTCATACTGCTGATAGCCTACTGGCGTGTAAATGAGCACCTGCCGCTCGTGGTTGAAAAACTCCGACTTCATCGTGAGTTCCTTCACGCTTTCAAGTTGTGCCGATGCAGTAATTGGAAATACAAGGGCTAGTAGGAAGGTGATAATGGTTTTCTTCATATCTTGGCTATTCCTTGTTATAGCTCAAATCTGTACCCAACGGTCAACTGAACGACCCTGTTGTGAATCTTGACTGCATCAATTTGAACCAGGTGTCATCGCTCGATGTCACAGTCCAGTTGCCATGTTCATCAAGCATTTCCTCATGGATGTGCTTCTTCAGTGCAAAGCCTGGCTGTAAGCCCAAGTGAAAGGCAAAGTCGGGAGTGATGTAGAAGTTTGCCGTCAAGGGGATATTAAGGTAATGCAGCGTGGATGAAGAGTTATGGAATTGTGAATTGTCTTTCATCTTCGTTCCCTGGTTGGAATAAAGGAGTCCACCCGACAGGCTGAACCTTTCGCGCAGCTGATACTCTAATTCTGCACCAGCCACAAGCCCAGCCTTGCTGGTGTATTCCATTTTCTCCCCGTCAATGCCGACATAGATGTCCGGATCTGTCAACTTGGCGATGTTGATACCAACTTTTGG
>CACZJU010000043.1 GCA_902781515.1 uncultured Bacteroidales bacterium
AGGGACACGATAGAGATGCTGGTGTCGGGTTCGAGCATCTTGCGAATATAGGTTATCTGGACGTTGAGGGCGAGGGAGTTGGCATAGCTATCGTTTCCCCAGACGTGTTCCAGCAGATACGAACGTTCTACGGTCTGACCGATATGCTGAGCTAAGATGGCGAGAATCTCCGACTGGCGGGCAGAGAGGTGTTGCACTGTTCCGGCATATTCAATCGTGGAGAGGTTGTAGTCGAAAATGGTCTGGCCGATGACTATGCGCGATGGTAACGAAGCCTGGCGATGCTCGAAACGCTCTTTAATCTTTGCAATGAGTTCTTCGGGATAGAACGGCTTGGGAATGTAGTCATTGCCTTTCAGGTAGAACCCTTTCAGGCGGTCGGTCTTTTCCGTTCGGTCTGTGAGAAAGAAGATCAGCACGTCTCGGTCTTGCTCACGTATCATCTGCGCCAACTCAAAACCGTTCATCAGCGGCATGTTGATGTCCAACAACACCACGTCGGGCTTGGCGGTAGAGAATGCCTCCCAACCTTTGCATCCATTCTCGGCATACTCCACTTCATAGCCTTCCACCTCCAGGAACTTCCTTAGTAGCTCTGAGTTCTGACGGTCATCGTCAACGAGCAATATCTTAATCCTCTCCATCACTCTGCGGTATTACGATTATAAACGTGGTGCCTTCACCCTCCGTGCTGTCAAGGCTGATTCTGCCACCGTGTGCTTCAACCAGTAACTTCACATAACTCAATCCAAGCCCGATGCCAGGGATGGCCTTCTCCTTTGCCGACTCACTACGGTAGAACTTATCAAACACATACCGCTGGTCGGTCTTTGCGACGCCGATGCCATTGTCCGCTACGCTGATTTGCACCATCCCGTCTTCACGCATCCGGTAGTCTATCCTGATGGCCACCGTCTCTATAGAATATTTGATGGCATTTTCCAACAGGTTGCAGACGATATTTGCCAGATGCATACGATCTGCCTGTATCTCCAAATCGCCCTCGGCCACGATTTCCATCCTCACATCTTTGTCCGACGGGATATTCTGCTTGCTGATACATTCCTCCATCAGTCCGCGCAGCGCAAAGCGCGACTTTACCAACGGAATCTCCTCGGTATCGCTGAACGTGATGTCGCGCAGTTTCGAGAAATACGAAGTCAGGTTATCCAGTTCATTGTGCGAACTTGCCAGTATGCGTTGTTTGCTCTCTTCGTCCTGCATCATCCGCTCGTTGCCAATAAACGACACGCACATCTTCAGCGTCGATATAGGCCGTTTCAGTTCGTGAATCATCGTGTGCAGAAACTCCCGCCGGATAGCCTCGATGTGCCGTTGCTTGCGGATTGTCAGTATCTGATAGACCAGACAGAAGATAAGGAAGAACGAGAGCAGCATGGTGATGAGCAGCGTATAGGCCATCCTGCGGATGACGGGTGAAATACTGATGGCCGTTGTCACTACAACCTGCTGCCCCTCGAAGATGTCGTATGGATAAAACACCTTCATCACAGGTTGCCAAATGGAGCCATGTGTTTGCATCGACGGTTGCCACACCATCGTGTCTGTCTTCGTGGTTGTAACGCTTTGAGCCGCTATGCCTCGTGACCGCAGGATACTGTCGAGCCTTTCCTTTTGGAATGGATGCTGATGGTCAACGGTGAAGCGGTTGAGTGCTTCAACCAATTGGCTTGTTCCCATGTCTTTGTTGTCCTTGCTGTCACAAGTAAAAACAAAGTATTCCAAGCCTTTGGGCAGTTCCGTAGGAACGCTATCATGGAGGTTGGCTATATAATCCAATGGAATATAATGTAGCGTATCAAGTGCAAAGACTTCATACCTCCATGTCTCAACAGCATCGTCCCCCTTTATTTCGTATGTTTTCCTAAAACGGTTACCGTAGAACCTTGGAGAATGTGGCAATGATTTTCTGATTGCTAATTCTTCTTCAGCACAGGCAATAATCATACCGTACAGTTCGTTTTTGTATTCTTCAAGCGACAATCGGTAACGGCTGTAAAGCCAGTAGCCCTGCACGATGCTGTAGGCTACGATGGCACAGATGGTCAGGCCATATATGAACTTAAATCTACTTTCCATGCTGCAAAAGTACATATTTATTATGAACCCGCGCCCGAAAGAATCCGAAAAATGCCAAACAGTAATAATTCAGTAATAATTTTTTTCTTTTACGGGGTATAATAGCCCTATCTTTGCACCCGATTTCACATCAAAACGTAAATAAAATGAAGAAAAGAGTATTATCTATCGTTCTCGCCTC
>CACZJU010000044.1 GCA_902781515.1 uncultured Bacteroidales bacterium
GATGCTGTTTAGCACGTCCAGTTTGCCGTCGTTCACCAACTTGATAATCAGTTCGCCAAACAACGTGTTTTGCCAGGCAAACCAGTCGCGGGTAAAATTTGTCGGGTCGTCTTTATGGAAACTCTCGTGCATAAAGCCCGTTCCGGCATCGGTACGCATCAGCGTTTCGATGCACCACTTAATCTCTGCGTCATCGGTCGAGGTGAAGGCCTTCATCATAATAGACATGGGCCAAGGCATGTCGTAACCTACATGTGGGCCGCCAATGCCCTCACCGGCCTTGCCACGAAAGAAATAGGGATTGTCCTCGCTCCACACGAAGCGGCGCGTGTTCTGATAGATGGGATCGTCGATGCTGACATCTCCCAGATAGGCCATAGCCAGCAATGAGGGCACATTGGCATCGTCCATAAGGTGCTGATTACCGAATCCATCTACCTCGAAAGCATAGATAGGTCCGTATTTAGGGTGCTGATGCACGGCATAGGCTCTCAGGGCCGTCTTCACCTCAGCAGCCAGACTGCGGCACTGCTCAGCCAGCTCGGTGTTCCTGTTCACCTTGACCAGTATCTCGGCAGCCTTGTTCAGACAGCTGACTGCCATGAAGTTCGAAGGGATAAGGAACTGAAACGTTGTGGCATCGTCGCTGGGGCGGAAAGCGGAGCAGATGAGTCCCACGGGCTTCACGGGAGCTCCCCACCCATCGTTGCACATCGTATCGAGTTGGCGGGTGGTATTGCGCTTGAAATGATAGCTTCCCACGCCGTTCTTGCGCTGCTGGTCACGGAAGGTGTTCAGAATATTCTGAACGGCTTGCAGCCAGCTATCGCCAAACAGTATTCATAGGCCAGACGTAACACATAGCAGGGGGAGTCAATCTCCCATTTACGCTCGTGCAGTTCGGGTTTCATGTCGGTCTCGTCGGTCATCCAACTGCCGTCTTGTTTAGGCACTTGGTTGAAAGCATTGGCATAGGGGTCAATGTTGATGCACTTCAACTGACGCAGGATGACACCGGCCAGCATCTTCCTGAGCTTTTTAAAACCTGGGCCCCTGAGTCGCGGAGCCACATAGCAGGAATGTCGCCCGTATAGACAAATGTGTCGGGTGTGCCGTCATCACCCTCAGTGTAATGCACTGTGGTGTCAAGCGTATTGGGGAAGCAGTTGGTGAACATCCATGCCAGTCGCTGATTGGTCAGCAGTTTGCAGATGCGCTGTATCTCTTTCTCTACAGCGTCGGAACGGAACAGACGGTCGGCTTCAGCAGGGCGATTGTTCTGTTTCACAACAGCATCAGCCTGGCAGATGAAAGGTGCAGGGCTGACTGGTAAGGCTTCTGCAAAGGCCGTGGCGCCACTTCCTACAAGCAGGGTGTACAACAGGAGTTTCTTGCGTTTCATTATCTTTTGTTTTTACTTGTGATTTAGATTTGTATGCAAAGTTATAATGTTCGTGTGTGTTGTTATTCCTAATCTGTGCCAATGATGTTCTGAAAGAACTAAAAGCTACGATATATTTTTACGCGTTCATCTTTTATAACGTGAGTTCGACGGAATATACTTTAGAATAAAGTAAGCTGTCTGTCATTTGACATATCAACGGTCTGTACTCGTATGGAAGGTTTCTTTGGGAAGTAGCAGTATGCAGCTATACCTCCCAGAAGGTTGACTACGAAATTGCCAAAACTTCTATGTCTCGAATGCTCAACTTGAGCAATGTTCTTCAGTTCGTCATTCACGGTCTCTATTATAGCCCTCTTCCTGAGAAGCAGTTTGTCGGATACGGACATCAATGCTCCCTTCATGTTGCTCTTCAGTTTCGTTATAAGTTGTCTGCCATCCACAAAGAGCCTTTCGAAAAGACGCTTGCCAATGTATCCCTTGTCGCCAACGAGTTTTCCATATATGAATTCTACAAAAGCTTTATACTCAAGATGTTTTCTGTCATCCACATCACCTGGTGTTATCATAAAGTTGAGTAATTCTCCCTTCTCATTTCTGTAACTTTGTCCTCGGTGATCATAGCGATTATTGTTTGTAATTCTTTGTATTTCAACACTATAAAGTTACAACAATTTTCGCTAATCACTAAATTTTCAAGCACTTATATTTCGTCGAACTCACGTTATTTTAATAACTGGATGGAAAAGGGGATGTTTTTCTTGCAAAAAGGTCCAAAAGAAGTAACTTTGCACGTAAAAAACAACACAATAACAGGGATAAACATGCGACGACCCGGACTTAAAGCTTTGCGCACAACCATCTACACGCTCTCAGGCATCAACTACAATGTCGACGAAGGCCTGCTAGTGCATCTCTCCGAACTTCTTAGAAACGAGGAAGAACGGCTCAAACAGCGACGCTTGGACAAGATGAGCGACGAGGAACTGGCTTCTGCTGACAGAGTGCCACCACGGCGACTGCGTATTTTCCGGCGGATGGAAGTATAATCCCAGGAAAGAAAAGCATTGACGTTTTCATCAAGGCCATTTTGGAGTCCCAAGCCACATTCGAGGAACTGTCTCCAATACATGTCAAGAAGAAACCTCTAGTCATCAAGCGAACCGCAGGACGGAAGATGAAAGGCTACTGCATACTCTGCGAGGACAACTGCATCTATCGCGGATGCAGAACGGAAGAAATGGTGAACATCCTTGAACGTATCGATGAACTGCGTGCAATGTACTGGGAAATAGAACGATACTGATCCTCTTCCTTTCCCCACTTAATAGAGAATGGAAGAGGGTCGGCATCTCTTTATTCTTGTGCTTCAGAATAAATGTCTAAATTAACTATCAGGCAGTTATACAAGCACACAACAGAATATTCCCATTGCATTCAAAGTGAATATTACTGACTTCGAGACAGAGCATTCAAAAGGTCAGATCAGACCAGTATGGGTTATGGTCAGAGAGATGTTCACCGACATGAGGATACTCGATGTGCGAACGCTCGACATGAATATTGGGCGTCAAGAAGATGAAATCGATTTTTCGGCATCTTTGGGTAGCTGCTTACAGAAGCCATGAAAGGTATAGGCAGCGCCATCATGATTGAGCGTCATGTGATAAGCATCGTTCATCTTAAACTCGTTGGTCACCATCGTAGTGTACGCCTCGTCATCCTCGGTGATATTGAAGTCGCCAGTCGCCAGTCACCACGGCTGGACGGTTGCCAACAATCTGCTGAATCTTCTGCATGATGAGTTTGGCACTCTCTTTGCGAGCCGTCACACCGACATGGTCGAAATGTGTGTTGACGGCCATGAAGATCTTTCCTGTAGCCTTGTCGCGCAACTTAGCATAGCTGGCTATACGCTCAAGAGCCGCATCCCAGCCCTTCGAGCCAGCTACGTCTGGTGTTTCACTGAGCCAAAAGTTGCCTTTCTCCAACGCTTCGTACTTATCCTTCAGAAAGAAGATTGGGCTGTATTCTCCCTTCGTTGCACCATCGGTGCGACCCACACCCACGTAATCATACTCGGGCAGGCGCTCAAGCAAGTCCTCAAGCTGAGGATGCAGCACTTCCTGCATGCCGATGACATCTATATGGTTCGCCTTGATGTAGCCAGCAACGCGATCGCGACGGATATTCCATCCGTTGCCCGCCTTATCGTCTCCAGTATTTTTTAGGCGGATATTGAAGGTGCCCCAACGGACACTAGCAGTTTTCTGCTTCTCAACCGAGAAGCCAATTAACGGTACAAGCATGGCTAATTTATTCTATTATATATTGTCCTAATTTTGCACAAAGATACACATTTTCGGGAGAAAGCATCACATTTCCTGATTATATTAACCGAATTAAATTGGTGCTAGTAGTGTAATTAACTAATTTAGCGTAAATATTGCAAGAATAATTGTATTCTCAAATCGGAAAGGATGCACAGGAAAAAGTACCCTGTGCATCCAGTTGCAAGTTGAATTCTCAACTCTCAATACACCTCATCATGCTTGATCACGTCAGGTCAATCATCTTGTGTTCCATCCCACTGCAGAAGCACCCAGTACGGCTGCGCTGCTGCCCTCCAGTGAACTCACCAGAAAATTGACCTTGCCTTTATAGAGATTGAGCACATGCCGTTCATAACTCTCGCGGATAGGCTTCAATAGCAAATCGCCCGCCTTGGTCAAACCACCGAAGAACACAAAGGCCTCAGGACTAGAGAATGCTGCAAAGTTGGCACAGGCTTCCCCCAGCATATTGCCTGTGAACTCATAGATTTCCTTAGACAGTTCGTCACCTTTGTCTGCGCAGATGGCAACATCAAGCGAGGTGATGTTCTCCAACTTCAGGTCACGCAGCAAAGAGGGCCGTTTGGTAGCAGACAGAAGTTCACGAGCAGAACGGGCCACTCCCGTTGCAGAGCAGTAGGTTTCCAAACACCCCATTCTCCCACAGCCGCAAAGGCGCCCGTTCTCGGGTCGCATGATGATATGGCCCAGTTCACCGGCAAATCCGTCAGAGCCATAGACCAGATGACCATCAATGACAATGCCCGACCCGACACCTGTTCCCAATGTTATCATGATAAAATTCTTCAGGCCGCGAGCTATGCCGTATGTCATTTCGCCAATAGCAGCAGCATTGGCATCGTTGGTCAGCGCTACTGGTATGCCCAGAGCCTCGCTGAACATGTCAGCCAACGGCACGACGACATTGTGTGCCCAAGGCAGATTGGGTGCATACTCAATAGTACCTTTATAATAATTGCCATTTGGCGCGCCGATACCCATTGACCTGATGGTTTCAATGCCCCCGACATCTTTGATAATGACCTTAAGTGTCTCCACTGCAGCCTTGACGTAGTCTTCGGCATTACGGAAACCTGTCGTCTTGATGGCTGTCGTTGCCTTGATGTCGCCACGTACATCTACGATTCCAAATACGGAGTTTGTGCCTCCAAGATCCAATCCAATAACGTATGGCTTCATTGTCTTTTCATTCATCAATCTGTATTTTTTGATTATCAATATGTACTTCCAGGAATTTCATCTTGCCGCTAACATTTATAACGCGGTTCTTGGCTGGTAT
>CACZJU010000045.1 GCA_902781515.1 uncultured Bacteroidales bacterium
ATCAGGCTTTGCAGGACTACGGAAAGGCTGGTCAAATGACACGCGATCTGTTGCTGTCCACAAACATGTACGACTTCTTCTCAGGAACTGCCACACTAAGCTGTCTGCTCAGCGACGGCGGACATACCAACATCGACCTAACAGGAATCAACAAGATAGACAAGGGCTCCTCCTTCCCCAACACACTGAAACCCATCCGTAGCGAAAAACTGGAAGAGTTTGAGAGCTACTGTCCGGAATATGTGGCGATAAAAAAATCAAGTGCCGAAAGAAAGCTGTTGAAAATGGAGTTGGACGAACAACGTAAAACTAAAATAGGCGAAGGTGTGAAATACACCAAAGTTGGCAACACAGCCTATTGCTTCTTCGACGAGTTCATATGCGACGATTCCAGATGGCACTTGTACTACAAGGGCGAAGGTCCCAAGCCAACCATCGAAGACTATCCTAACGACTGGCTGATCATTCTCATCGATGCACTCGAGAAAGCACAGAAAGACCCTGAGGTCAAGAACTTCATTCTCGACATATCAACCAACATTGGAGGTTCGTCGGACATCGTGCTTTTCGTCACCTCGATGTTCGCCAACAAATCCGACATGTACTCCGAAAACACGCTGACAGGCCAGAAGACAAAGTCCACGTATGAAGTAGACCGCAACCTGGACGGCAAGTTCGACGAGAAAGACAAGGACTTTAAACTGGACTTTAACATCGGTGTGCTCATCAGTCCGGCCAGCTTCTCATGTGGCAACATGCTGCCAGCACTCCTAAAAGACTACGGCATCTGCCTGCTCGGCATGAAGTCGGGAGGCGGCTCCTGCGCCGTTCTCTATGGCCCCTGTGCCGATGGTTTAGGCTATCATTACTCCTCTCACCGCAGTCGCCTCAACAATGTGAAAGGTGAGAACATCGACAAAGGCATCGAACCCGACTACCAGTTGGAAATCGAAGACTACTTCGACATTCCCAAAGTGGGCAAGCTGATAGAGCAATTCTACGCGAAATAAGCACTATTTCACGTATTTTTGCAGGCAGAAATGCAGTTAGGATATGACGAAAAACATCATGAAAGTGTTTGAATCTACAACAATACATCTTAAGCGCCCTATGTTGATAATTGCCATCATAGATTCGGTGTTTCTCATTCTAATGTATTTTTCTTCGCCCAGTCACCAAGACGGACTTACCACATTATTTTTTTCTTTCCTAATCGCATTCATAAACCTTGTTATTAGCATTGTTCTGTTCTTTTTGAATAAAGAACGTTGGAGTATCGTGTTCTTCATCAATTCGTTTCTGATGTTCTTCGCAGTCAACTTCGCCGCTTGCCAATCTTCGTGTATCCACTGGAAAAGTGAACATATAGACTATGCATTCGAAGCAAACGATAGCTCTATTTCGCTGACAATCAATAAGAACGACTCGACATTCGGTATGTATTATAAGGGTGAACACTATTCTCAAACGTATTGTTGGGGCGTATATAGAAAGGAGTCACATAATGTCTATATCTTGGATGTGGACACCACCCATTATAGAGCAGTACCCATTAACCGATTTGTCATAAAGAATGGTTATATTGAAGGGTATGGAAATAGGGAACTGCTTCTCAAGTCCCGAATAAGAAAAAGAATAATGTGGTGACTTTCACTTTTCATCACCTCCCGACCCAGACCTTGTGAGAACCGGCTCCGTTAGCCTTGATACCTGAATGAGAATCGAGGACGAGCTTGGCGAGTTCCCTGGAGGCTGTGCTATAGCTGAGGCCGTTGAGGTTGGCGTATTCCTGCAGCGTGATGAAACCGTGCTTGCTGATATGGTTCAGGGCACGTTGCAGACGCTCTTCGAGGGAGTACGGAGAGGGAGAGATGGGATTGCCGGTTGTGCGTTCGAAGGTGTTCTCCTGGTTGATGTCGTCAACCAACTTTTTGTCCACTTTGAAGTTGACGCCCTTAGCCCTCACATGATGGTATTTCTTCTTGGACGCGAGCACTTGCGTAGCCTGTGGATTCGTGCTATACGCCTCGTTGTCAACAAATTCCAGCGACAGCGAGAACACACCGAGGTTGTCAATTTTCATGGTGTGTCCCATAGGCAGATACGACTTCATGACAACAGCCAGCGTGTCGAGCACACCACGAACGGTAGCCTGACTGAAGGCTGGCGAATAGGTGTGGATTAGCTCAACCACCTTGTTGTAGTCGAACTCCGTATAGACCTGCATCTTGGGGAATGCCTTTCCCTCACTTCCGTTGCCCATACCTGTTGGCATTTCCTTGATTACATAATTTGCCATACTACTAATCTCTTATTTCTTTTTACGTCTTGCAATCTATATTGCACGTCCTGCAATGTACATTTCACGTCTTGCAATTTGCATTTCACGACCTGCAATTAAACTTTTCTGCAAAGATACGGAAAATTTGTGAAAGGCACAACTTTTTATACCATTAATTCATCAGAAAAAGCGAATAAGAGCAAAGCGGTGCAAAGTTGCGCATTACAATCCATAAAAGATTTGCCCTCTCATGATTGTTACCAATGTATTTTGGTGACAATCACGAGAGGTGTTCGTCTAAACATATTGAGACAATGAAAACAAACTATCCGAAAATTGGTATCCGCCCAACGATTGACGGTCGTCAGGGTGGCATTCGCGAAGGTCTTGAGGAAAAGACCATGAATCTGGCTAAAGCAGTCAAGAACCTCATTGAGAGCAACCTGAAGAACGGTGACGGAAGTCCCGTGGAGTGTGTCATTTCCAACACCACCATCGGTCGTGTGGGTGAAAGTGCCGCCTGTGCTGAGCAGTTCGAGCGCGAGGGTGTGGGAAGTACCATCACCGTGACGTCGTGCTGGTGCTACGGCTCGGAGACGATGGACATGAACCCCACCTATCCGAAGGC
>CACZJU010000046.1:0-1375 GCA_902781515.1 uncultured Bacteroidales bacterium
CCATTTGGTTCGATTCGCACCGAACAAGCCTTATCGTTCCAATCCCCACCAACAAAAGAAGCGTCTGTTGTCCAACTCTTTGAATTACCAGTGAAATCAGCATTCTCATAGAGTGTAATCTTGAAGCCTTTTGTGACCTTCAACGATGATATATCCTTAGCACTAATGCCATACATGGCGAGATCTGCCTGAGTGTAGCTACCCTCGCCCAATGATTTTGAATAACCACGATAGTCGGAATCTGCATAAAGAATTGCTATACTGTCATCGCACTTTTTGGTACCAAACACACGTAGCATCCTCGTTGCCCACTGATTAAGATTCCATGTTTCATCGTTATAAAGCCAAATAAAACCTCCGCTCACTCCATTATTTTTCTTCCATGACTCCATCTGAGCTACGCATGCATCTACACCACCTTCTTGGTAATTCATTCTTCCTGCATGGACAGCTCTGTTACCTAAATGCCAGTCGGATGGATTGTTTCCTGCTCCGCCATCATAACACTGTATAAGTACCCTATCACATCTATCGCCCAACTGAGAAACAAGATTTTCCCAAAAACTACGGTTCGTATATGGCGCGATAGTTGTTTTATACCCCAATTCATACATCATCTGGTGGAATTTAACAGCCGTTGCGACATCGTAGCAATGCTCATCATCGTTGTTTACAGCATCAATCTCTGGAATGGCATTTTTAAGCGCTTTAAAATTCTTATACAAGATGGTACCACTTCCTACACCATGTCTATTAATAAGTTCCTTGATGCGACTAAAAGACTCGTTACCCCAACCACCTATACATATTTCTATTCTACTTATGGTTGTTGGTGCCTGTTTTAGTTTTTTTATGTCAGAGACATAGTTGGATTGCGTGTTACCAAACACATACTTTCCATCTTTGCATACCGTCTCGCCATCTGTAGTCAGTGTACCATCGGGCTCAACGTTGATATTGAAGAGAATGATGTATGTGAAACCAGAATTGCGTAATTTCTCGATGGTACCGGGACGTTCACGTCGGATATGTCCACCTACATACACGCCAGTGGATTGGGCAATAGTTTTGCTCACTCCCGAAAATACGAGAATGAGCAATAAAAAAAGAGTTTGTTTCAATGTATTCATACTTTGTACTTTTTTGAATAACGTGAAATAAAGAGCATAGTTCTTTAATTATAAATTTAAGTTTTCGCTTGCAAATTTACTCTTTTTATCGTTTCGCTATTCGGCTGTGGGTAAAAAAGTGGCTTCACGAAGCAACAAAAAGAGCATAAGTAACTGATTATCTATTGTTTATCTTTTTCTTCGTTTTGAAAAATATTAAGATAAAAGGGGCATTTCATCTTGAAGAAACGCCCCCTTGTACCTGA
>CACZJU010000046.1:1432-2864 GCA_902781515.1 uncultured Bacteroidales bacterium
AAGGAGTTATCGCTCCCTACGGTCGCTGAGGAGTTAAGACAACAGTCTTTTTGGCGTATTTTTTAAGCAGCAAGACATACGTCTTAACTCCTTAACTCCCTTAACTCCTTTAACTTCCTGATATGCGAAAGTTGAGTTACTTTTTCACCTTAAAGTTTCCTTGGTTGGTTCGTACGATGTAAATGCCACCAGCATTCATATCACTGACACGGCGGCCAGTGAGGTCGTAGATGCCGAGCACCTTGGCTTGCTGTTTCTTATCAGCAGTAGAAGCCTGGATACCAGTAGTAATCTTCTTGTAGAAGAAGACACCGTCGAGATTCACCTCTACACCGTTGGTTCCGCCAGCAAGGACACTCAGGATGTTATTTTTGTAAGAACTGTTACCCCAGAAGGCAGGAGTGCCATATTTCTTGATTTCTGTCATTGGGATGTCGAAGCTGTACCATTCGCCGTTGCGATAGAAATCGCCAAGAACTGCATATTTCTTATCTCCATCTTCGAAAGGAACAGCGCCAATGGTGAAGTGAGCATTCTCGCCAATGACGATGGCATAAGGAGCGCTCTTGCTGACCTCATTGGTTGTCTTCATTGAGAAGTGGAGCCAGTAACTGTCGTCTATCATGCTCATATCGGTGGCTGCTGCAGGAGCATAGCCGGCGCCCGACCAACCTTTTCCGCCAGCAACCTTCACGCAGGAGTATTCCTCGTTGTAGCCGAAGCTGTTGGTGCCTGTGGGTGTAGCGCCTGTCATGGTGTTCTCCCAGAGGTTGAAGTTATAGCGACTATTGTCGACATTGTAGTCGGCCTTTACCTTGCCCGCGTCCTTTACTTGATTGGCAAAGGTGCTGCCAGTGGCGATGAGCACGTAGTCGGAACCCGATGCAATGTCGAAAGTCGACTGGTTTTCGGCGTTGAGCGACTTGGATCCAAATTCTCCGAGAGTAGCGTCGACATCAGGAGTCTCGCTGCCACCCTGCTTCTTATAGAAGAACACGTTGTCGAAGGTAAGCTTTGTACCTGCATTTCCACCACTGAGCGCGCAGAAAGCATTCTCTCTATAGGCAGCAGCACCACCGTCCTTGTCGGGGAACACAGTTCCTGCCATCTTCTTGAGCTTGCTGAAAGGAATGTCGAAACTGTACCATTCGCCATCGCGTTTGTAGTCGCCCAAAATCATGCCCTCCACAGGGTTGTTGCCGATAGTGAAGCTGGCCTCACCTACACGAATCGCATGAGAAGCATGCAAGAGAGCATCGTCGCCCTTCATCGAGAAATGGAGATAGTAGCTGTCGTCGAGCATGGAGAGGTCTTTCAATCCGTGAAAGCCCAATCCTGACCATGTTGTATTGGTATTAACGGTAAAAACAGAGTATGCCTCGGTGAGTCCGAAGGAATTGACACCTGTTCCAATGCTTGGCGTATAGGTGTT